>CAZFRO010000017.1:45589-48146 GCA_964521425.1 uncultured bacterium | reverse complement strand
CTCGAGGCGCTCGATCTGGCGGATGCCGTGCTGGCTCAGAGTCGAGATCAGGAACTCAGATCGACTGCCTACACTCTGCGTGGAGATTTCCTGTACGCGTCCGGCCACTACGAGGCTGCGGCGATCGAGTACGCGGCGGCCATCGTGCGGCGCCAAGGCTACGGCCGTACGATCCTGAAGCAGGCAGCCAGCCTTCTGGCATCAGGCGATGTGACGGCGGCCACCCTGCTCTACAGGCAGGCCTCAAGCGATGGTGAGGAAGGCGTAGCTGCCTGGGCTTCGATCGGCCTGGGGTGGGCGATCCTGGCCACAGGGAATCCATCGGAGGCCGGCGCGCAGTTCGAAGCCACGGCTATCACGCACGCCGAGAACGGTGTCCGCGCTCCGGCCCTCATCGGCGCCGCGACCTGCTATGAGGCCTTGGAGGAGTTCTCCCACACCGCGGAGCTACTCCGAGCTGTGACCATGGAATTCCCCGGCAGTTTCGAGGCGGTGATGGCAGCGGACAGACTTGAGACCGTCTTGCTTCGCGCATCAGAGATAGCCTCTCAAGAGACCGCTCTGGATGTCGAGCCCACGACCGATACCACCCCCTAGCTTCTGCAGAGAGCATCGATGAGCGACATGACACCCATGATGAAGCAGTACACGTCTATCAAGGCGGAGCAGCGCGACGCGATACTGCTCTTCCGCATGGGTGATTTCTACGAGATGTTCTTCGACGATGCCAAGATCGCCTCGCGTGTTCTTGGTCTTGCTCTGACGACCAGAGACAAAGGGGGCAAGAACCCGGTTCCGCTCGCCGGTGTGCCGCATCATGCCGTGGAGCCGTATCTTGTCAGGCTGGTCGAGGCCGGCTACAAGGTCGCGATCTGCGACCAGGTCGAGGACCCCAAGAAGGCGAAGGGCCTCGTCAAGCGCGAGATCACCGAGGTGATCACGCCTGGAACACTCCTCTCATCATCCATGCTGGACGAGCGCCGCTCGAACTACCTCATCTCAGTCATGCCGGGTGATACGTGCGTGGGGCTCGCGCGTGTGGATCTCTCGACAGGGGAGTTTGTGGTTTCGGAACTCGCCCCGGTTGAGTTGAGGCGGGAGATCCTGCGAGCGGAGGCCGCCGAGCTGATAGTCCCGGAGGAACTCACCACGCAGGATTCGCCACCCTCGCTTCTCAGCGATCTCCCAGACATCCTGGTAACGGCGGTTCCCGACTGGGAGTTCGGGCTCGATGCCGCGCGCCGCACGCTCACCTCACACTTCGGCGTCGCCAATCTGGACGGTTTCGGTCTGGCCGGCCTGAGTGAGGGAATCCGCGCCGCCGGCGCAGCGATCAGTTACCTCAAGGATCTCAAGAAGCGTGACCTCAAGCAGATCACGACGATCCGTCACCTCAGAACATCCAATCACGTCGTGCTGGATGAGACGTCTCAGCGGAATCTCGAGCTGGTCGAACCACTGGAGCATGGCCTCAAACACGCGACTCTGCTTGCCGTGCTGGACCGTACCGCAAGCGCGATGGGTGCAAGGCTCTTAAGGCAGTGGATTCTCTACCCACTCCACGACACAGATATGGCGAATGCCCGTCTGGACGGAGTCGAAGCTCTCTTCGCCAACCGCGAGACCGCTGAAGATTTAAGAGCAACACTCAGGTCCATGTGCGATCTCCCGCGAGTCGTGTCGCGGATTGCCTCGGGACACGCCAGTCCACGTGACCTGGCCTCTCTCAGGCAGTCGCTTGAGATGGGACCCGCTGTGATCGCGATCGCCCATGCTCTCGACACCGAGTCCGTGCGCACCCTCATCGGGCGGTTCCCTGATCTGACTCACATTACAGACCGTATCGCCGAGACGCTCGAGGAGAGTCCACCCGCCACGCTCAAGGATGGAGGGGTCATCAGGGATGGCCACAGTCAGGAACTGGACGCTCTGAGATCGATCACCAGGGAGGGAAAGGACTGGATAGGGCGACTCCAGACCTCCGAGCGTGAGAGAACAGGCATCACATCGCTCAAGATCGGCTACAACAGGGTCTTCGGCTACTACATAGAGGTGACAAAAGCTCACGCGGATCGCGTTCCGGACGACTACATCCGCAAACAGACACTGGTCAATGCAGAGCGCTACATAACCCCCGATCTCAAGGAGTACGAGAATCGCGTCCTCACGGCCGAGGAAGACATGGTCAGGCTGGAACGCGAGATCTTCGAGTCACTCAGGGAGTGGGTGGCGGGGTACGCGGCCGGTGTGCAGGATGCAGCTCAAGTGCTTGCCGAGATCGACGTACTGAACTCGCTCGGGGATGCGGCAGTTGAGAACGACTACGTGCGACCGACTCTGACAGACGACGACGGCATCACGATCATGGGGGGACGGCACCCGGTTGTCGAGCGTCTCCTTGAGGGTGAAGTCTTCGTACCGAACGACGTGTCTCTCGACTCAGAGCATCAGCAGATACTCCTGATGACCGGGCCGAACATGGCCGGCAAGTCGACCTATCTTCGTCAGGTCGCCCTGATCGTCATCATGGCTCAGATGGGCTCGTTCGTTCCGGCTG
>CAZFRO010000017.1:0-45489 GCA_964521425.1 uncultured bacterium | reverse complement strand
ACCCACTACCATGAGCTGACCGAACTCGAGGATATTCTCACACGTCTCAAGAACGTCCACGTTCTTGCGAGGGAGACCGCCGACTCAATAGTATTTCTAAGAAAGGTGACGCCGGGCTCTGCCGACCAGAGCTACGGCATAGAGGTCGCCAGACTGGCCGGCATGCCGGGGGATGTCATCACGAGGGCGCGGGAGGTTCTCGAGAACCTCGAGGCGACACAGTACACGCCCGACGCCCTGCCGCGCCTCGCCGCGGGGGAGCACGGTCTCCTGGCAGACTCGAGTGATCAGCTGCCGCTCTTCGGGCGCCTGGAATCCGAGGTCGAGCGAGAGCTGCTCGAGATGGACCTCGCGGACATGACTCCGCTCGAAGCACTGACGAAGCTCGTGGAGCTGCAGAAGAAGGCGGAAGATGCCCAGTAATATCCGGATACTCAGTGAGGCTCTGGCCAACAGAATCGCTGCCGGGGAGGTCGTAGAAGGACCTCATTCGGTGGTGAAGGAACTCGTCGAGAACTCGATCGACGCAGGGGCAGACGTCATATCCATCGACATCAAGGGAGCCGGAAGCGATCTCATCCGCGTGACTGACAACGGGATCGGTTTGAACGCCGACGATGCGCTTGCCGCCTTCGACAGATTCGCGACCAGCAAGATCTCAGACGAGCACGACCTCGAGGCCATCGAGACTCTCGGTTTCCGGGGTGAAGCGCTGCCGAGCATATCCTCAGTCTCCCGCGTGCGACTCGTTACGTGCGAGCGGGATGCGTCGGAAGGAACCGCCGTGACTCTGGTCGGAGGAACGGTCGAGAACGTGAAGCCGGCCGGGCGATCACTCGGCACGACGATGGAGGTCACATCTCTCTTCTTCAACACTCCGGCCCGGCGCAAGTTCCTGAAGAGCGACCGAGTCGAGTTGAAGAAGATACTCAACTGCGTGACGGAGTATGCCATCCTCTATCCTCACATTCGCTTCGACCTTGTGGTCGACGGCAAGTCCGTGTTCTCGCTTCTGCCCGCTTCCGGAATCAGCGAGCGAGCTCTCGAGACGCTTGGAGGCGCGCACACGGGAGACGTCTTTCCCGTCACCTATACCGACGGCCCGTACTCGGTCGTCGGGCTGGTCGGCAAGCCGTCCATTGCACGTACACGAGGCGCGTTCCAGCTTCTTGCCGTCAACGGGCGCCCGGTACAGAGCCGTCTTCTCTCGGCGGCGGTGCGGACCGGATATGGGGAACTCCTTCCGCGCAATCGGCACCCGATATTCGTGCTCGTGATCAATGTGGACGGCAGATTCGTGGACGCGAACGTGCATCCGACGAAGCGGGAGGTGCGCTTCGGTGAAGAGAGACGTGCCTTCGCCCTGATAGAACACGCCGTGCGGAACACCCTCATGGAGCACGATGTGGCTCCGACACTGACCGTGAAGGCAGACGGAGCGCATCACCCCCGGGGCGGCGCGGGATCGTACGCGTCGGGAAGAAGAGGGGGCGAGGTCCTGGCGACGGATCTTCCGCTTCGGACCGGCGAACTCAGTTTCCCGTCCACCGTGCGAGAGCACGCTCAGACGCCCGTGGATGACTCCAGCGTTCGTCGAACAGGCGAGAGCGGGCATGCGGCATCGGTGGAGGCCGGTGAACAGGTCAAGTTCTGGCAGTTGCATCGCACGTATATCTTCGTGCAGACCCGAGAGGGCGTACTGATCGTTGACCAGCACGCCGCGCACGAACGCATCATCTACGAGCAGGCAAGGAGACGTCTGTCCGGCGTTGCGGAGACCGGATCCAGCCAGCAGCTTCTCTTTCCTATCGCTGTCGAGCTGTCTCCCGCCGAATTCGCCTCCTTCACGGATGTGGAACCTCTTCTCACGCGGCTCGGGTTCTCGATCAGGCCAATGAGCGGAAGGACCCTGCTCATGGAGGCGGTCCCCGGAGCGTTTCCGAAACTGGCCCACGACGCGATCCTCCACGATCTCCTGGCCGAGTTGCCGTCCGGCAGGACGGCCGACAGGGACATCATAGAGAGCATCGCGACGACGATGGCATGCAAGACGGCTATCAAGGCCGGTGACGTGCTGGCACAGGAGGAGATGCGCTCACTCCTGGATCAGCTGTTCGCCACGGAACTTCCGTACTCGTGTCCCCATGGACGACCCACCTTCATGCGCATGACCCTCGACGAGCTTCACAAGAAGTTCGGACGCACGTAGAACCCGGAGGGCAGACTCTTGCGCAATGTGCTCGCCATAATCGGTCCCACGGCCGTCGGGAAGACAGGCGTCGCAGTCCGTGTGGCTCAGGAACTCGGCGGAGAGATCGTCTCGGCTGACTCGCGTCAGATCTACCGGCGACTCGATATCGGCACGGCCAAACCGACGCCCGGTGAATCCAGGCTTGCCCGCCATCATCTTGTCGACAACATTGAACCGGGCGAGGCGTACGATGCCGTGCGGTTCGCGATCGACGCAGAGAGCGCGATCGCATCCATCATCTCTGCAGGGGTGGAGCCTATCCTTGTCGGAGGCACCGGCTTCTACGTGCGGTCGCTCTTCGAGGGGCTCTTCGAAGGGCCGGGTCGCGACGAACTCATCCGGGAGAAGCTCGAACGACGAGCCGGCGAGAGCGCTCCGGAGGCCCTTCATGAGGAACTCAAGACAATAGACCCCGAGTCGGCGGCGCGAATCCACCCTAACGACACCGTCCGCGTGGTGAGGGCACTTGAGGTCTACATCTCCACCGGCTCCACGCTCACAAGCTGGCAATCGAGAGAGGCGCGCCGGCCGGCGTACACTCCCGTCTACTTCGGACTGACCATGGATCGCGAGCGCCTGTACGCGCGGATCGACCGCCGGGTGGACTCGATGATCGACGCCGGGCTGATCGATGAGGTGAGGCGCCTCTTCGAATCCGGCGTCCTTCTGTCGGGAGTTCCAGCCGCAGATGCGGTTGGATATCGTGAGATCCTCGACGTCCTCGCTAACGGTGGATCTGACTTCACGGAGGCCATCGAACTCATCAAGCGGAACACAAGACGCTACTCGAAGCGTCAGATGACGTGGTCTTCCTCCATCGATGGTGTCGACTGGCTGGATATGGGGGAGATGGGAGAGGAGAAGGCCGCCCGGCTGATCGTTTCGCGGTGGAGAGAACGCCCCGGGCGGGCCTAGCCCCAACACGGCCATCAGTGTTTGCCCCCAAGATGGCCATCAGAATTCGCCCCTAAAACGGCCATCAGCGGGGGGTTGCGGCTTGACATGGCCCTCACTGCGGCATATGCTCTTCTGCACGGGTAGGCGCTGAGAGCGGGCATAACTCAGTCTGGTAGAGTATCAGCTTCCCAAGCTGAGAGTCGCGGGTTCGAATCCCGTTGCCCGCTCCATATTTATGTCCGGCCGCGACGTTCGGCGCCGCCACGTGGGCACGAAGCTGCTGGGAAGTGGGTCATACATGAAGGTGCAATCCACGGAAACGGGTTCGATCGCAGAACGAGCCGGGATACTGCCGGGCGATGACCTCATCGAGATAGCCGGCAGACCGATTCGTGATGCCATTGACGTTGCATATGTCACGGGCTGGGAGTCAGACAAGGACGAACTCCTGTTCGTGTTCGAGCGGGAGGGAGCCGAGGTGACTGTCTCGCTTCCCGCTCTGCATCCTGCGGATATCGGTATTGAGCTTGCGTCCGACAAGGTCCGGACGTGTGTGAATCGCTGCATCTTCTGCTTCATCGATCAACTCCCACGAGGCTTGAGATCGTCTCTCTACATCAAGGATGACGACTACAGGCTCTCCTTCACGAGTGGCTGCTATGTGACCGTGGCGAGTCTCTCTCAAGAGGATCTCGACCGTATCACTGAGCAGAAGCTGTCGCCTCTCTATGTCTCCGTGCATGCGACTGACGATGACGTGAGACGGCGCTTGCTGGGCAATCCCGATGCCGCCCCCATCATGGAGCAGCTTGGCCGATTCATTGAGAGCGGCATACCGCTCAACACGCAGATTGTGGTCTGTCCAGGTATCAACGATGGACCCGTGCTCGAGCAGACGCTGGACGATCTCCTCTCTCTCGGGGCGCGCATGGAATCCGTCGCGGTCGTCCCGATCGGCCTCACTCGTCACAGGGAGGGGTTGCCCGTCCTTGAGCCGGTGACCGAGGGGACTGCCCGCGAGATCGTAGCGGTCGTCAGGAGTCGGCAGAAGGAGTCCGGAGATGGGGCAGGGAGCCCAATCGTATATGCAGCCGACGAGCTGTACCTCTTGGCGGGCATTGAACTCCCGGACTACAGCCACTACGGTGAGTTCCCGCAGCTCGAGAATGGAGTGGGGCTTCTGCGCCTCTTCGAACACGCGCTTTCCAATCGAGTTCTAGAGCTTGAAGGCGTCGTCTCTGAACCGATGGTTCTCACGATCGTCACGGCGGAGCTTGCTGCTCCGTTTCTTCAGGACATGATCGGCCGCGCGCTCAAGTCCGTGGCTCCGATCGAGACCCGAGTGATCGCTGTGGCGAATCACTTCCTGGGACGAAGTGTGACGGTTGCAGGGCTCCTCTCTGGAGAGGACATGATCAGGGTTCTTAGCACAGAGCAGCCCTGCGGGCTCACGCTCCTTCCGGGGGAAGCATTCAACGCGGATGGTGTGACGATAGATGGAATGACACTTCGAGAAATCGCGGCGGCCACTGGACTCGATCAACTCGTTCGGGCGCACGATATCGTGGACGCGATCGCGGACTTCGTACAGAGTTCTTAGAGAGAGGCGAGCGTATGATGGAGACCGGGCGAGATGGACTGCCGATTGTGGCCATAGTCGGGCGCCCGAATGTCGGCAAGTCGATGCTCTTCAATCGACTTACCCGAACAAGGGCTGCCGTTGTCGACGATCAACCCGGTGTGACGCGGGATCGACACTACCGCGAGACGGACTGGGGAGGCCGAACCTTCGTCCTCGTCGACACGGGCGGCCTCGTACCGACCGTGGACGACGGGATGACCGGGCTCATCAAGATCCAGGCGAGCGTCGCGATGGACGAGGCCGATGTGATCGTGTTCGTCGTCGATCGGACGACGGGAGCAACGGCGATCGACACGGAGATTGCATCTCTCCTGAGAACTTCTGAGACGCCACTCATCCTCGCGGTCAATAAGGTCGACGGCGACGCGGGTGAGATGGACGTCCACGACTTCCACAGACTTGGGCTCGGTGAACCGCATCCGATCTCGGCGCTCCACGGCAGGGGAACCGGCGATCTGATGGACCGGGTGGCCGAGCTGATCCCGATGACCGACGGATGCGGTGGGATGGAGGGCATACGTGTTGCTCTCGTGGGTCGTCCGAACGTGGGAAAGTCGTCGCTCACCAACATGATCGCGGGGCGCGACATTACGATCGTGGATTCAACCCCGGGAACGACGCGTGACTCCATCGACACCGTCGTGAACCATGAGGACCAGAGGTTCGTCCTGATAGACACGGCTGGCCTCAGGAAGAAGGCGAAGATCGAGAGGGGCGTCGAGTTCTACAGCGCAATGCGTGCCTTGAAGAGCATCGAGCGCGCCGACGTTGTCGTGCTGGTGGTTGACGCGACCACCGGGATCGTCGCGCAGGACGCGCGCATTGCCGGCTTCGCTGACGACGCCGGCAAGGGACTCCTGATCGTCTACAACAAGTGGGACCTCATCAACAAGGACAACAGCACGGCCGGCGAGTACGTCAAGCGCGCCGAAGAGGATCTTCCGTTTGCACGCTACGCCCCGGTTCTGCAGACATCTGCACTCACGGGGCAACGAGCCACGCGCATACTGACAATGGCCGCTGATATCTACGCTCACGCGTCCAATCGCCTCAAGACCTCCAAGGTGAACCAGCTGATCCACGACGCTGCAGACAGACGACCTCCGAAAGCGGGCAGGCGCGGCAATATCCTCTATGCCACTCAGGTCGGTGTGCGCCCTCCGTCATTTGTCGTCTTCGTAAGCGACCCTAGGGCGATAGACAACTCTTACCGCCGTTATCTTGTAAATCAGCTGCGAAGAGAGTATGGTTTCGTTGGTACTCCGATCCGTATCCTGGTAAGAAAGCGGAGGTAGCACTTGGCGGGCGCCCTTCTCACGATGGTCCTCTCGTACCTGCTCGGGGCGATCCCTACGAGCGCGATTGCCGGGCGCATCGCTGGAACGGATATCCGCTCCCAGGGAAGCGGCAACCTCGGTTCGACCAACGTATTCCGCGTTCTTGGGCCGAAGTACGGTGTGCCGGTACTCGTTATAGACATCGCCAAGGGTGCCGCTGTGGTGCTTGCCATAGCCCCCCTCTTGGGCGGCGCATCACCGCTCGGCCCGACCGGGATTCGCCTCCTGGCCGGACTCGCCGCCATCGTCGGACACGTCTGGTCATGTTTCACGGGCTTCAAGGGAGGCAAGGGGGTTGCGACCGCGGCCGGGGTCTTCCTGGCCCTCTCGCCCTTTGCCATGCTCGCAGGCATAATCGTGTGGGTAGTGGTCTTCCTGAGCACACGCTACGTTTCCGTAGGTTCGATGTCCGCGGCGGTGGTCTTGCCCTTCGCCGTGGCGGTCGAGGCCGGAAGCAGGGGCACGGAGCAATCGCTTCCGCTCATAGTCGTCGCTGGAGTCATCGGTCTCTTCGTCCTTGTCACGCACAGATCGAACATCGCGCGGCTCCTGGACGGAAGCGAGAGCAGGTTCCGCAAACCATCGAGGAGAGAGAGATAGCAATGGCGAAACTCACGGTGCTCGGAGCCGGCAGCTGGGGAATGACGCTTGGACTGGTGCTCCACGGCAACGGTCACGACGTGACGATGTGGGAGTTCGACCCCGAGCAGATCCGTGCAGTGCTCTCTGACCACGAGAACAAGAAATATCTCCCGGGAATCCCCATTCCAGACAGCATCCCTTTCACGGACAACATCGGAGATGCACTGACGGGCGCCCGGGCCGTTGTCATCGCCGTGCCGTCACACATCGTGCGCGAGGTCACTACCAGGGCGCGAGCAGTGATCCCGCCGGAGCTGCTGGTGGTGAACGTCGCCAAGGGTATAGAGAACGGCACTCTGATGCGCATGTCCCAGGTCCTCTCGGAGAGCCTTGAGCGCAAGGATGCGGAGCGCATAGTATCGCTTGTAGGACCGAGCCATGCTGAGGAGGTCAGCCGTCGGCTTCCGACGACCATCGTCTCGGGGGCGCTCAACGAGGAAGACGCGATCGAGGCGCGGGACCTTTTCATGACCGACTACCTGCGTGTCTACACGAACACCGATCTGGCCGGCGTCGAGCTGGGCGGGTCTCTCAAGAACGTCATCGCGATCGCGGCCGGCATCTGTGATGGGCTCGGATACGGTGACAACACGAAGGGCGCGCTCCTCACAAGAGGACTGGCTGAGATAACCCGCCTGGGCGTGGTTATGGGCGGAAGACCGGAGACGTTTGCCGGACTGTCCGGAATGGGCGATCTCATCACGACGTGCATCTCACGCCACAGCCGCAACAGGCACGTGGGAGAGGAGATCGCGGCCGGCAAGTCGCTTGATGACGTGCTCGGTGCGATGGTCATGGTGGCCGAAGGTGTACGCACGACACGTAGCGCGCACGAGCTGGCTCTCAAGTACGAGGTCGAGTTGCCGATCACGGAGCAGATGAATCTTGTGCTCTTCGAGGGTAAGCATCCGGATGAAGCCATCCGCGATCTGATGATTCGCAAGCCGAAGCGGGAAGCGACCGCGCGGCTATAGACAATCTCCTTGAACGTGCCGAGTCTCTGTGCTAGATTGTAGCTCGTCGGGGCGTAGCGCAGCCCGGTTAGCGCACTAGCATGGGGGGCTAGGGGTCGCTGGTTCGAATCCAGTCGCCCCGACCACACAGAACTGCAAAGCAGCTCGGCCTGAAACGGTACGTCGCTGATGGCAATCTACCACGTCTACCTGCTCGCAGCGTTCTTGACGAAGCGGCTTTCTTTGCCCGCTGCACGGAGGACATCCGAAGCAGCGGGCAGAGTGCTATCTATCCTCCAGCGACGCAACAGGCGTTTTCTGTACGACAATCTGAGAACCGCGATCGGCAAGGGGCTGTCTGCCGGGGAACTCCGGAGGCTCCGCTCGAAGGTCTACAGCAACTTCTCCCATTTCGTCTACAACTTCATGAAGCTCCCCTGGATGACGATAGAGAACGCGCACGAGGTGTTCACGACCCAGAGTTTTATCGCCGCGCGTGCGCTCGCGAAGCTGGCGAGCGAGAAACCGGCCATCCTGGTGACAGCTCACCTCGGACACTGGGAACTTGGTGGAGCACTGGTCGCTCTGACCGGACACCCGGTGGCGATATTCGTGGACAAGCACCCGGATGACAGAGTCACTGACCTCTTCAACTCGATCCGCAGGAAGACAGGGAGCACGGTCGTTCCCATCACCGCCTTCCACCGGCTCTTCCGCGAACTCAAGCGGCATCATCTGGTTGCGATCGCTGGTGACCGGGCGGTTACCGGACAGGGGATCCGAATACAGTACTTCGGGCAGGACTACCTCGCGCCCGACGGCTACGCGGCTCTGGCCAGACGCGTCGGCGCTCTGATCGTACCGACGTTCTGCATCATGCAACCGGATGGACTGTACGACTTCAGAACGGGACCCCCGTTTGCCCCGCCTGTGACCGACGATGAGGATGCGGATGTCAGGAGCTGCGTCATTCGGATGATGGGCCTTGTCGAGGACGAGGTGCGGCGCTATCCCGAACAGTGGTACGTCTTCAGACCCGCCTGGGACAGTGCCGGCCTGCCCGCGACCGATCGGCATCACGCCAGAAGAACGAGGGCGCGGCAGTCAAGGGATCAAGGAGCGTCAGAGCACGAAGCCACACGAGCCGGGAGGTGACCATCAGAACCCTGGTCATAGTGCCCTGTAAGAACCTCGAGAACCATGTGGGCAACGTCGTCCGCGCCATCGATGCTCTGGGGTTAGGACTCGATGTCCTCGTCGTGAATGACGGTTCCACAGACGAGACGACGAGTACGGCACGGACGGCAGGAGCTGCAGTAGTCGAGCACGCCGTGAACATGGGGAAGGGCGTCGCGCTCAAGACAGGCTTTGACTACGCTCTCGAACATGATTACGAAGCAGTCATAACCATGGACGGGGATGAGCAACATGACGCCGCGACCATCCCGGCCTTCCTGAAAGCGCTTGAGTCGGGGGAATGGGACGTAGTGGTCGGATCCCGGATGAGCGAAGTCAAGGACATGCCCGGTATTCGCATCTGGACCAACCAGACGACATCACGCGTCATCTCACTACTGGCACGACAGGGTATCCCCGACAGCCAGAGCGGCTATCGCATCATACGCACAACGGTGCTCAAGGGCATGGAGCTGATAACCAAACGCTACGACACGGAGTCGGAGATCCTCATAAGGGCGGGCAGGCGAGGATTCCGTATCGGGAGTATTCCGATCGAATCGATCTATACGAACGGGATCAGTCATATCAACCCCGTCGTTGACACCCTGCGATTCCTGAGGCTCGTCTGGCGGAGTCTGTTCTGGAGATAGAGGTATGCAACGTAGACGTCCATGCATTCTTGTCAGCAACGATGACGGCATCGATGCGCCGGGAATCAAGGCACTGCATCGCGAACTCGCGAGTATCGGAGATGTCAAGGTCGTGGCTCCGGACCGTGAGCGAAGCGCGGCCAGCCATTCCCTGACGCTTCAGGTTCCCATTCGTGCACATCGACGGAGCGAAGACGTCATCAGCGTGGACGGGACACCGACCGACTGCATCATGCTGGCGCTCAAGAACCTGCTTGACGTGAAACCCGACCTCGTCGTTTCCGGCATCAACCGGGGCGCCAACATGGGGGACGACATCACCTACTCGGGAACGGTTGCGGCTGCAATGGAAGCAACACTTCTCGGAACGCCGGCGATCGCCGTATCGCTCGATCGAGGCGACGACAGTGGCTACGACTACGCCGCGTCCGCACGGATCGCCAGAGAGATGTCGCTTATGGTGCTCGAGAGAGGTCTTCCGGAGGGCACACTCCTCAACATCAATGTGCCGAGCCTGCCATCTGAGGAGATCAAGGGAGTCAAGATCACGAGACTCGGCAAGCAGGTGTATGAAGATCTGATCATCGAGCACGCAGATCCAAGAGGAAAGCCGTACTACTGGATCGGCGGACAGCAGGAGACCTGGTCGATAGAGCCGAATACGGACTACACCGCGGTGGCGGATGGATTCGTGTCGATCACGCCGATTCATCTTGATCTCACAGACTACCGGACGTTCGCGCTCCTCGAGGGATGGGAACTCGACAGCATCGCCGAGGCTGCCCGGAAGGGCCAATGAACCGCAGGACAGGTGGGACACGGGCATAGGCGAGGGGCATAGGGCGGCTGGACTTGAGAGACGAGGGAGCGGACGTGACCGATTGGGAAGGTCTCCGCCAGAACATGGTGGATCACCAGATTGCCGCGCGCGGCATAAGCGACACGGGTGTACTGAACGCGATGCGCGAAATACCCCGGCACCTGTTCGTGGGACGCGGGATGGAAGCGTCCGCGTACGGGGATCATGCGCTTCCGATCGGGGAAGAACAGACCATCTCACAGCCGTACATGGTGGCCATCATGACGGCGGCCCTCCATCTCACTGGTGATGAGAAGGTCTTGGAGATAGGAACGGGGTCGGGCTATCAGACAGCCATTCTCTCACGGCTGGCTGACCGGATCTTCAGCGTTGAGAGAATCGAGCCGCTGGCGACGCGCGCGCGACGCACACTTGATACGCTTGGGGTTCATAACGTATCGATCGTAGTCGGAGACGGCACGATCGGCTGGAAAGAGTTCGAGCCCTACGACCGGATACTCGTGACGGCCGGCTCACCGGCTGTTCCTGCGAGCCTGGTCGAACAGCTCGCCGATCCGGGGATCCTCGTCATCCCGGTCGGATCCTTGGCAAAGCAACAGCTCAGGATCGTTGAGAAGCGAGACGGTGTTATCAAGGAGTACGACGAGGGAGGGTGCGCGTTCGTGCCCTTGGTCGGCAAGGACGGGTGGGAACTCCGCAACGACTGAGGTCGGTAACCGAGACAGACATTGCTGCTAGCCGAACTGCCGCCGATAGCCGGCGCAGACGATTCTAAGGAGTACAGGAGTGCTCGAACATATCGTGGAACTGCTGCGAGGACTGCCAACGGAGGCGCGGGTCTTCATAATCTCCATGCTGCCGATAGCAGAGCTCAGAGGAGGGCTGCCGCTTGCGCTCAAGTGGGGAATACCGTGGCGCGAGGCCTACCTCATCTGTGTCGCCGGCAACTTCGTGCCGATCATCCCGATCCTCTTTCTCCTCGACCCTGTCGCGACATACCTGAGGCGCTTCAGACTGTTTGACCGCTTCTTCAGCTGGCTCTTCGCCAGGACCTTGAAGCGGGGGGCGATGATCGAACGCTATGAGGCGCTCGGGCTCGTCCTCTTCGTAGCCATTCCACTGCCGGTCACCGGGGGATGGACGGGCGCGGTGGCAGCGTTTCTCTTCGGGATTCGGCGCAGATACGCGATGCCTGCGATACTCCTGGGCATCATGCTCGCGGGCCTGATAGTGAGCGGGGCGGCACAAGGATTCTTGCATCTCTTGGGTCCCTAGTGTAGCATGTTTGGTCTTGAATGATACGGATGGTCATGTCGGGGCGTAGCGCAGCCCGGTTAGCGCGCACGGTTCGGGACCGTGAGGTCGGAGGTTCAAATCCTCTCGCCCCGACCATCCTTTGAAGGAGGACGAGATTGGCATCTCGCCCTGTGCGGATCACGGTGGTCGGTGGTGCCCGCTGTGACACAGATACCGCCTCTTTGGCTGAGCAAGTAGGAGAAGGAATCGCTCGCGGGGGCGGTGTCCTGATTTCTGGGGGGCTCAGCGGGGTAATGGAGGCCGCTTCACGCGGCGCCAGACTGGCTGGCGGCACCACCGTCGGAATACTGCCGGGACCAAGCGCGGACGACGCAAACGAGCATGTGACGATTCCGATCGTGACAGACATGGGACAGGCCAGGAACGTGATCAATGTTCTGTCCGGGGATGCAGTCATTGCGCTTCCAGGCCTCGAAGGGACTCTCTCCGAGATAGCCACAGCGCTCAAGAGCAGCATTCCGGTTGTGGCACTTGCGGCTTGGGGCGAGATCGAAGGCGTGGTGTCTGCCGCAACACCTGACGAGGCCGTCCGACTGGCGTTCGAATGCGCGCGGGGGTCATGAGACATGAGCACAGAGAGAATGTGCGCATGGATGGTGGGACACGTACACGGCGTGGGGTTCCGCCATTTCGTGTTCAGGGAAGCCCGGGCGCTAGGCTTGACTGGATGGGTAGCCAATCGGGCTGACGGAAGCGTGGAGGTCCTCGCCGAAGGTCCCTCCGAAGCGCTTGACCAGCTCGCGGAGAAGCTCGGAAGCGGACCCGCCGCAAGCTCCGTCCGCGGCTGCCACGCTGTCCGGCAGAGCGCCACAGGCGAATTCGAGACATTCGACATGAGACTCTGAGTGCACAGGGAAGAGCCATGCGGATAGATCACTCGCGATTCCGTTCGTTCGCAGGCATCGTCACGCTATTCGTGCTGGTAGCGCTTCTCTGCTCGGTAGGATGTACGCCTCTTTCGTCCAGTCATGGACGTGAAGTCACCTCGTCTCACAGGACTGTTTCCGGGAACGGCATCTACCACACGGTTCGGGCGGGTGAGACACTCTGGCGAATCTCGAAGACGTACGGAGTCTCGGTCGCAGAAGTCGTTGAGGCCAACGACCTCGAGAGCTACATCATACAGCCCGGGCAGAGACTGCTGATTCCGGGCGCGTCCGAAGAGAGGGGTGTTCCGGCGGCTGTGGTTGACGCTGGTCCCGCTCCGGATGCAGAGCTAGCCTGGCCACTTGCGGGACGAGGACGAGGCTCGGTGACGAGCGGCTTCGGTCCCAGGAAGCACCCAACGCGCAAGACGGATGATTTCCACAAGGGAATCGACATCGACGGGGCTCGGGAAGAGCGAGTCCTCGCGGCTGCGGCGGGTGAGGTGGTCTTCGCCGGGAAGATGACAGGCTACGGCACCGTCGTCATGATCGACCACGGAAACAGACTCATCACGGTCTACGCGCATCTCAGCAGAGCAGCCGTGAAGCTCGAGGACCGGGTCATAGTTGGAGAAGCTATCGGCTACGTAGGGACAAGCGGAACAAGCACCGGCTCCCACCTGCATTTCGAGGTGCGGCACAGAGGGCGCGCGGTGGACCCGCTGGGTTTCCTACCTTAGGAAGTATCAGATCCGCCACGGGGCAACCGTGGCTTTCGCACAAGGGAGTACTCAATGAACCTCAAGGATATGATCCGCGACGTACCGGACTTCCCCAAGAAGGGGATCATCTTCAAGGACATCACGACGCTGACAAGGGACACCGCGGGGTTCCGCGAGGCGGTCGACCAGATCGTCAAGCAGTACGAGGATGCCAAGATAGACATCGTCGTCGGCATAGAGGCGCGGGGGTTCATCTTCGGTGGGGCCATTGCCTATCTCCTGAACGCCGGATTCGTGCCGGCCAGGAAGCAGGGCAAGCTCCCGGCCGAGACCGTGAGCGCGGAGTACGAGCTGGAGTACGGCACCGATGCGATCGAGATGCACCGGGATGCCATCAGCGAGGGGCAGCGCGTCCTGATCGTGGACGATCTCCTTGCGACCGGTGGGACAGCGGCCGCCTGCGTGGAGCTTGTTCAGAAGCTCAATGGAGAGCTTGTCGGCATCGCGTTCCTGATCGATCTCACATTCCTGAACGGTCGGGAGAAACTCCAAGGGCAAGCGATCACGAGCCTTGTGGATTACGACGGGGAGTAGTGTTGCCCGCGGGCTCCTCTGGTCCAGTGTTCGCCCGTGTGTATACGATCGTGTGGTCGCGAGACGCGCCACTTCTGGCGGAGTCACGAAATAGCTGCTAGAATCATCAAGAATGCCCCCGTAGCTCAGTTGGATAGAGCATCGGTTTCCTAAACCGAGGGCCGCAGGTTCGAATCCTGCCGGGGGTACCAGATCTCAAGAAGGCCGTCGGGGAGAACCCCGCGGCCTTTTCCTGTTTCCCGGACTTTGTCCTTGCTTCTTGGTAGGGCTGGGCCCACCATCTATCATGATGGACGTGAGTCAGTAAAGAAGGAGGCAGCGACGCTCGGGCTGCCGCTCCTTGTCCTGGGGTGGGTGCATTGATGGCCTAGGCCAAACGAATAGTTCCATCTAGGAGGGACATTGTGACTGCACTGAGATTCTGCTGTGCCGTGCCAGCTGTTCTACTCCTGGTGACTGCGGCTGGCGCCGTCACCATCAAGCGTCGCGAAGAGCGACTCGGCCATGGCGTTGTCGAAGCAGTCGCCCACCGAGCCTGTCGAAGGCCGCACACCGGCCTCCCGGCACCGCTGCCCGAACGCGATCGACGTGTACTGGCAGCCCTGGTCCGAGTGGTGGATCACCCCTTCGGGACGCCGCCGCCACAACGCCGACTCCAGCGCCGGCAGCACCAGCTCCGTCCGGAGGTGCGTCGCCATGGACCAGCTCGAGGCGAGCTTATCCGCTGGACCACGTATTCATCTGGACCAGCCGCAGATAGAGATTCCTGTAGTGCTGTGGATTGGATGGAGTGTGCAGCCGACGAGTTCGTCTGTCCCGCCGGCTGCCAGGTGAGCCGAATCTTGATCTCTTACGTGAAGATGATCTGCGCGCCGGCTGACATCTCGTAGAACTCGCCGACGGTCAGGACCTTCTCGACCTCGTCGCAGAAGTCTTCCGGCTTCAGATGGAACATGTCGACCGTGGCCTTGCAGGCATAGAGACGGCCGCCGGCGTCATGGATCATCTCCAGGAACTCTGGAACGGGCGGAATGTCGAGCTGCTCCATCTCCTTCTGCATCATGTGTGTCGCGAATGTGGACATCCCCGGGATCGCACCAATGATGGTCGGAAGCAGCATGCCCTTGGCGTCGGGTACACGCATGGCGGGATTGCCGACGGTAGCGATCTTGATCTTCGTGTTGAACTTCTTGAGGATGGCGTAGAGACCGAAGAACGTGAAGAAGACCGAAGCTTCAATGCCCTCCATCCGCGCCCCGTTGGCCATGATGAGCGCCGGATAGATGCCTTCCAGCGACCCCTTGGAACACACAATAGAGACCTTCTTGATCTTGCCGTTTGCTTCTGACATGACGCAATCTCCTGTCGTGTTAGATGCAGCTGGAGGGCTTGGGCAGCCCCGCGATCCTGGACGCCTTCTTCAGTGGACCATCCGGATAGAGCGTGTATAGCTCCTTGGTCGGAATGCCTCCCGCGTTCTTGACGCGCCGGATGCTGGGCATCTGGCCCTGCTCGGCGTAGTCCTTCTGCAGGAAGTCGATCAACTTCCAGTGCGACTCAGTCATCGGAGTAATCTCAAGCTCAGCCGCAATGGCCTCGCCGATGGCCCGAGTCCACTGACTGGGGTCGGTCATGTAGCCCTCTTCGTTCACATCTACGGTGACGCCTGCGATCGTGGCACTTGGCATGTGTCTATGCTCCTCTCGTCTTATCGACTTTCTTGCCCGCCATCGTCATGGTCGGGGTGATCCCCGGCATGGGGATTCCCTTCAGCAACATGTTCCAGTAGATCCACCGGAAGGCGAGCTTGCCCATGTGGTTGATCCATGTTTCTTTGAGCAGCTTGAATGGTCCCAGCACCGGCAGCGGGAAGGCTCCCTCGAGCGGTTCGACGTCGTAGTTGAAGTCGATGAGAAAGGCCTTCTTGTACCCCGACTCGATGAAGCAGTTCGCGTGTCCGTCAAACCCCGGATCGAGCGGACGCCCGGCTATGAAGCGCTGGATGTTGTCGGTCAGCACCTCCGCCTGGAAGTGCGCCACGGATCCGGCCTTGGAACTCGGCAGGTTCGTTGCATCACCGATCACGAAGATGTTCTCATGTGCCTTCGACTGCAGGGTGTGCATATCGGTCGGTACGAAGTTGAGGTCATCGCCCAGTCCGGAGCGCTCGATGCACGGGTCACCCATGTTGGTGGGGACGGTGACCAGGAGGTCGTATTCGACTTCCCTGCCGTCATATGAGATGAGCTTCTTGCTCTCGGCATCAATGCGTTCGCACTGGAAGTCTGCCACGAAGTCGATCCGCTTATCATCCAGCATGCTCCCAAGCACGACTGCGCAGTTGTGCTTGGTGAAGGCCTCCGAGAGGGGGGAGAGGTAGCGGATCTCCGTCTCGTCGCGCACGCCCTGTTTGGTGCAGAAGGCTTCCGCCAGGAGCGTGAACTCGAGAGGAGCAACCGGACACTTGATCGGCATCTCGTTCAGGTGCACGACCAGCTTGCCGCCCTTCCAACTCTTGAACCGCTCACGCAACGCCTTCGCGCCTTCGATCGTGTAGAAGTCGAAGATGTCGCGCTGCCATGCATCCCCAAGCATTCCCTCGGTCTCGCTGGGCACCGTCTTGGCGCCGGTGGCGATGATCAGGATGTCATAGGTCAGCTTGTCACCGTTTCTCAGGAGGACTTCGCGATCCTCCGGCTTGATACGATCGATCCCCTCCTGAACGTGTGTGACGCTCTTAGGAAGGAAGGCGGTCTTCGGCTTGGCGATGTCCTTCTCCTCGTACGACCCGAAGGGGATGAACAGGAGGCCCGGCTGGTAGTAGTGGGTGGAGTGCTCGTCGACAATCGTCAACGCCCACTGCTTCTTGTCGAGTTTTCTGTGGAGGTGGTTGGCCATCATCGTGCCGGCAGTGCCTGCGCCGAGTATTACGAGTTGCTTCACGGGGGTATATCTCCTATGTGAATTGCTTCTCGAGAGTCTCAATCAGGGTGGCCAGTCTGCGGTCGCGAAGATGATAGATGACGCGCTGCTTCTCCCTGGTCTTCTCGAGCGAGCCGGCCAGGGTCAGGATCCGAAGCTGCTGCGAGATGTTGCTCAGCTTTCCCATCTGAATCGTGTCGACGATCTCGGTCACGCAGAAATCACCCTCTGCCAGCATGCAGAGGATGCGGAAGCGCGTCTTGTTGGACATGAGCGAGAGGATATCGATCACATTCCGACAGACGTCCTCGCGGTTTGCGAACCGTTGTTTGATTTCTTCCATTGTGCGAGCCATAAGGGCATCCTCCGTTGGTTTAAGCACTACTAAACTATCAAACTACCGAGCAGGAGTCAAGGACCAGTTTGAGCAACAATGTGTGCAATTGGCTGCACGGTCTTGTAGAGTGGGGCCATCGGAAGAGGGACTATGGCGGAACCAGGAGGAGAACTACGAGCAAGCTGCTACTGGTGTTGGCGTTCATGTTGTTCGTGGCCCACTCGGCTGTGGCGACCACCATCCATGTTCCGGGTGAGCAGTCGACCATCCAGGCCGGGATAACCGCCGCATCCGCCTGATGCGCAGCAGGAAGGCCGGGTGATCATCTGCCAGTACGTGGATAGCCAGGCCAGCATCACTGGCTTTACGTTCACTGGAGATCTCACGGCGGGTTCATACCCGGACGACTCTGGTGGCGGGATGTTCTACGAGAGCTCCTTTCTGCCGCTCACGGAGTGCGTGTTTATTGGGAATGAGGCCGACTACGGCGGCGGGCTCTATGTTGGGTTCTCCATCGATCCGGCGATCACGGCCTGCACGTTCGTGGGGAATCAGGCCGAGAATGGGGGAGGTGCGTGCTTCTGGAATGCCTACGGCACGCTTACGTCCTGTACCTTCGTGGAAAACGAGGCCACGTCCGGTGGCGGCCTGTACTGCTGCTTCTCCGCCGGTCCCACGCTCACGGAGTGCACGTTTGAGGGGAACCTGTCCGTCAGCGGCGGCGGCTTGTACTGCTACTCTGCCGCCTCACCCCTGGTTTTGGGCTGCACGTTCGTCCACAACGAGGGCAGCTGGCTCGGCGGTGCGATACTGTGCTCGTCGATCTCCACTCCGACGCTGACGGACTGCATCATTGCGTTCAGCGAGGCGGGAGAGGCCATCTACTGCTTCGATGAAGACACTGTGCCTGTACTGAGTTGCTGTGACATCTATGGCAACGTGGGTGGCGACTGGGTGGGCCACATCGCCTGGCAACTTACGTTTGACAGTAACTTCTCCGAGGATCCGCTCTTCTGCGATGCGCCCAACAGCGACTTCACGCTGCATGAGTTCTCACCCTGTGCGGCGGACAACGGTCCTCCTTCATGTGGTCTCATCGGAGCATTGGACGTCGGTTGTGACAGCCCCGTGGAAAGCGCGAGCTGGGGTACCATCAAAGCCATGTATCGATAATCGAACCCAGGAGGATCACCATGGCAGACGTGCGACGAAGCGGTGGGCTGCGGACGATCTTCTCCTTCTTTCTTGGTCTGATGGTGACCGCGTTTGTTGGAGTAGGTGTATATACGTTCCACCCGGCCCCGACGGAGTCTGATCTCCGGATCCAGGACCTCCACCACCAGGAAGAGGCGATCAGGGACTCACGACATCCGGATGAGCTGACGACTGCGGATCGGGAGCGGATCCAGGAACTCGACAATGAGCGAGACGAGTTGAGAGACGCTGCAGAGGTGGTTCAGAGAGCATGGGGCCGAAGCACGAGCATCATCCTCATTCTGCTCGCAACTCTCGCCATGGCCGTGTCTCTCTTGCGCGCCGATCAGCTGCCGGTGATCAGCAATGGCCTGTTGCTCGGCGGCGTCTTCACGATGGTCTACGGTGTCGGGTGGATCATTGCCACCAACACATCTGTCGCCCGGTTCATCGTCATGACCGTTGCACTCGTGATCACCTTGGCGCTCGGCTATGTCCGGTTCGTGCGCCATCAGGCGATCCCGGCATCACCTGGTGGTCGGGGCATCGGAGACGGCGAAGGGCTCGCGGACATCGAGCAGCGCGTACGACAACTTGAGGAGCGAATGAACGAAGCCGCGAACGCGCTCGGTCACACGAGCGATCGTTAGCAGCTGCCCTGAGTGGCGAGGCCCATGCTGGAGGGTCCGTCCAGTGTGGGATCCCGCAGGGAGGAATCCTGTGAAGAGGACCAGCTACATAGCATTCGCGGCAGTCGTCCTCGGTTTCTTCGCGATCGTCATGGTCGTCCTGGCCGTCCTGGCGCTATTCGACATCGCACAAGGACAGGAGTCGAATCTGGCGCTCGAGTGGGCAAGCGTGTGGATCACGCTGGTGGTAGTGGTTATCGCTCAGGTCGTGTCACTGGTGGCCATCTCCGCGTTTCTGCGTGGCCGCCGCGCTTGATATCCACCTACACAGGTGACATGGAACGGCCCGTGTCGCCCCGGATCTCTGGGCATTCGTGAGATGCGAATGCCCGCGCCACATCTCACCCTCCGGACTCAGTCCATCCCCCCATCAAACCTCGCAACGCAACGGCGATTTGCGCATCAGAGCTATATATGGTAAACTGTGTAATGGCAGTTTCTTACGACAGTCTGCTACGTCATCGGGACGGAAACGACACCACTGAAGGCACGAATGGGAGGCACCATGATGAGGAACCTCGTGACGGCGCTTGGCCGTATGGCCGGACTAGCCATCATCGTCTCAGTATGCGCCCTTCTACCAACCGTCGTTGCAGAGGCGGCTCCCATGAACGGCGAGTCAGTCCTCATAGGACAGCCTGACGGCTCCGCCCTTGAGGTCCGCGTGTGGGGCGACGAGTACTTCGCGCACGGCGAGACCCTCGACGGGTACACGGTGACGCGTGACGAGGAATCGGGATTCCTGTGCTACGCGCGGCTGGCAGCGGGCGGACGCAGCCTCATCTCTACCGGAGTGCCTGCGAGTGATGGACCTCCAGGTGACATCGAGAAGCACATCCGCATCTCCAAGGATGCGGTACGCGAGCAGGCCCACCGCACCCGTGAGGAGTTCGAGTATCGGCAGCAGTCGACACTGACTTCACCACTGCTGTCGGGACGCTCCAGTACGACCACCGGCGATGTCGTCGGGATAACGCTCATCGTGGACTTCTCGGATGACGTCGGGACCATCCCGGCCGCGAACTTCGACGACTACTGCAACCTGCCCGGCTACGGCGGATACGGCAACAACGGATCGGTACGCGACTACTTCTATGATGTCTCAGAGGGACTCCTCACATACACCAACTACGTGCCGCCGCAGTACTACCGGGCGCAGAACACCAAGGCCTACTACACCAACCCGAGCATTCCGTACGGCCAGCGCGCGCGGGAACTCATCGCTGAGGCGCTCGCCGACCTCGACGCCGCGGGATTCGACTTCAGTGACTACGACTCCAACGGCGACGGTATCGTCGATGCCGTCAACTGCTTCTATGCAGGGAACACCTGGAACAACTGGGCGGAGGGCCTCTGGCCGCACGCCGGGTGGTACGAGTGGTGTGCCGACGGCGTCTGCACGCAGCGCTACCAGATCACCAACGTCGGGAGCCAGCTTTCGCTTGGCACATTCTGCCACGAGAACGGGCACATGCTCATGGGGTGGCCCGACCTCTACGACTACGGCGGTGACTCCGCTGGTGTCGGCGTGTACTGCCTGATGTGCGCGGGTGCATACGGCACGAACCCGAACGAACCGTGTGGGCATCTGAAACTCGACGCAGGTTGGGCGGACGTCACCGAACTCTGGACGCCCACGGTCGGGCTCTCAGCCCCTGTCGCCGGGAACGTGATGTATAGGTTTGAGAAGCCCGGCCATCCGAACGAGTACTTCCTCCTTGAGAACCGGCAGCCGACTGGCCGCGATGCGGGCATCACGGATTCCGGTCTCGCCATCTGGCACATCGACACAACTGGGAACAACGAGTATCAGCAGCAGACGCCGGAGTACCACTACCTGGTCACGCTCGTCCAGGCCGACGGCGACTGGGACCTCGAGAACAACAGAAACAACGGAGATGGGGAGGATCTCTACCACTCCACACGCTATCCGGAGTGCTCGCCGACGAGCTACCCGGACACGAAATGGTGGGACGGTGAGGACTCAGACGCGGCGTTCGTGAACATCAGCGGATCGAGTTCCACCATGACATTCGACTTCGAACTGATGCTATTCGACCTTGATGTCGATGCGCCTGCGTTCGCAGCCGAGATCGAGCCGGCAGCATCGATCATCTACGCGGCGACACTCACGAACTCCGGCACCGTGACCGACACGGCGACTCTGACGGTATCTCAGGATGAGCTCCCGGCGGGAATCACGGCGGGTGACTGGACTGCCGAGTACCGCGTGAACGGCGGCGCCTGGCTCTCTTCCGCCACCGACCTCACGATGTCCGCCGCCGAGGTGGCGCTCGTGGACGTGCGTATGACGGACACGGTCGGTACGGCCACCGGCATGGCGCTGACGGGATTCACCGCCACAAGCCTGGGAGACGGTAGCGTCGAGGCAAACACGGCATTCGCGACTTTCGTCGGTCTCCCGTCCGTCCTCCTCGTGGATGACGACGACGGCGCCCCGTACGAGAGCTATATGGAGACCGCACTCGCCGACACGGGCTATGCGGTCCGGACATGGGACACCGCAGTACTCGGTCGCCCCACGGCCACGCTTCTCTCATCGCACTGGGCCGTCCTCTGGACAACGGCCGATGGTGATGCGACCGGCATCGGAGCCGGAGACGAGCAGAATCTCATCGACTATCTGGACGGCGGCGGCAATCTCATGCTCTCGAGCATGGAGTACCTCTCGAGCCGCGCTGCCTCAAACGACTTCATCCAGAACTACCTCCACATCGACTCGTGGACGTCCGACAGCGGGTGCTTCATCGTCGCGGGCGTCGCAGCCGACCCGATCTCGGACGGCATGTCGCTCGGACTCCTGAGCGGACCATTCCCTCCGAGCCTGAGCGATGTCATCTCGGCCTCAGGCCCCGCTGAGCCGATCTTCACGGCATCCGGTACAACGAGAGGGATAAGGCTTGAGGAGAGCGGTCACAAGATCGCCTTCCTATCGTTCCCGTTCGAGACCGTCAAGGTGGAGAACACGATCCCCAACAACCAGCGGAGCCTGGTGGCTCGCGTTCTCGCATGGTTCGAGGGATCGACCGGAGTTGCTGACGCTGGAGAGGTCGGCCGATTCGGTATTGCACAGAACTACCCGAACCCGTTCAATCCCATGACAAGGATCGCGTTCACCATCCCGACGGATGCCGAGCATGCAACACTCACGATCTACGATGTGGCGGGGAGGATGGTCGCAACACTTGTTGATGAGCCGCTCGCAGCCGGGCCTCACGTGGCGGTCTGGGACGGAACGAACCGGAATGCTGAGAGGCTCGCATCGGGCATCTACTTCGCGCGACTCGATACGGATACGGCGAACGCCGTCAGGAAGATGACGCTCCTCAAGTAGAGAAGTCCGCTCCTCAAATGGGAGTGATGCCGCAGTGCCCATGATCTTCATCGATGGCGATGGGTGTCCTGTGAAGCAGGAGGTCTATCGCGTGGCGCTTCGCTACGGCGTACGCGTCGCACTGGTTGCGAACGCATGGATGCGTATGCCCGAGGAGGATGGGTTCGAAATGGTCGTCGTGGAGGGTGACTTCGACGCCGCGGACGACTGGATCGTCGAGCACGTGAGCGCGAGTGACATCGTGATCACCGGAGACATCCCACTTGCGGACCGCTGTCTCAAGTTGGACGCACGCGTGCTTGGGCTTCGTGGCCGCGAGTTCACGAAGGACTCGATCGGGGAAGCGATGGCGAGCCGCGAACTCCTGTCCGAGCTTCGCGACCTCGGGATTGTAAGCGGAGGGGCCAAGCCGTTCGACAAGCGTGACCGCTCGCTGTTCCTGCAACGTCTCGATGCGATGTTCTAGGGGAACCTAGCCCAGATCAAGCCCCCCATGCTTCCGCACATGCTCCACAAGCCCACCGTCGGAGAGAATCTTCACCATGACCGGCGGGAGAGGTGTAAACGAAATCGTCGTGCCCTTCGTGCTGTTCAGGATCGTGCCTGCCGCCAGATCGACGCTGAGTTCGTCACCTTCATCGATCCCACTCGTGTCACAGATCAGAACAGGCAGACCGACGTTGATCGCGTTTCTGAAGAAGATCCTCGCAAACGTCTCCGCGAGAACAGCGGAGACACCGGCCAGCTTGATGATTGTCGGCGCGTGCTCTCTACTCGAACCGAGACCGAAATTCTTCCCCGCGACAACGAAATCACCCTTCTGAACCTTGCCGGCGAACTCCGGATCGGCGTCCTCCAGAACGTGTTTTGCCAGCTCCGGGAGATCCGACCGCAGGTGGAAGTACCTTCCCGGTGCTATGTGATCCGTGCTGATGCCGTCACCGAACTTCCACGCCTTGCCGTCCAGTGTCATCGTATGCTCCTCATCGTGCCCCTCTTCACGCGCGCTCCAGAGTACGCACGCGGGGGATGGCTACGTCAGAAACCCCCGAGGATCTGCTATCTCACCCGCGATCGCGGTCGCCGCTGCCACGGCGGGAGACGCTAGGTATATCTCGCTATTGGGATTGCCCATCCTGCCAACGAAGTTGCGATTCTGGGTCGAGAGACACTTCTCTCCGTCAGCAAGGACGCCCTGGTGTACACCGACACAGGGTCCGCAGCCGGGGTTCATGATGGCAGCACCTGCCTTGACGAAGGTCGCCAGATACCCTGCCTCGAGCGCATCCAGATACACCTGTCTCGACGCGGGCACGATGACCAGTCTGGTCTTCGGGTGCCTGTGCCGATTCTCAAGAATCGATGCCGCGATCTCGAGATCGGCCAGCCGCCCGTTTGTGCACGTTCCGATCACAACCTGATCGATCGCTACACCCTTCGCTTCACCGACTGTGCGGGTGTTGTCCACAGCGTGCGGGAAGGCGATCGTAGGTTCGAGCTTTGAGACATCTATCTCAATCACGCGCTCGTACTCCGCGTCGGCATCCGGCGTGATCTCCCTGAACTTGTCCCCGCGCCCGTCCGCCTCGAGGTACTTGCGCGTCGTCTCATCAGAGGCTATGAGCCCCGCCTTGGCGCCGGCCTCAACCGCCATGTTCGACAGAGTGAATCTCTCCGACATGGACATCGCCTGAATCGTCGGCCCCCCATACTCGAGAGCCTTGTAGGTCGCGCCGTCTGCGCCGATCATACCGATGAGATGCAGTATCAGGTCCTTCGGATAGACGCCCGCGGGGAACTCGCCGGTGACGTTGATGCGGAAGGTGGGGGGGATCAGCATCCACGTCTTCCCGAGTGCCATACCCATGGCGACATCGGTCGACCCCATTCCCGTCGCGAACGCACAGAGCGCCCCGCCGGTGCATGTGTGCGAATCGGATCCGATGAGAACATCGCCGGGGTTGACGTAAGACTCGTTGATGACCTGGTGGCATACACCGTCGCCAACCTCCGAGAGCACGGCGCCCGTTCTCTCGGCGAAGCGGCGGAGGGTCACGTGGTCGTTCGAAAGCTCCTTCTTCGGACTCGGCGCCGCATGATCCAGGAAGAGCACCGACCGCTCCGGGTGCGCGAGCTTGTCGAACCCGAGGCTCTCAAGCTGTCTCACGGCGAGGGGACCTGTTCCATCCTGAAAGAGGGCGACGTCAACATCGACGATGGCGATCTCTCCTGCGCTAACGCCCCGTCCCGCATGTTCTCCGAGTATCTTCTCGGCTACCGTCTTACCCATTCATCCTCCTGCGTAAGATCGCGCGAAGAACCCGAGTGCGGATCCACGTCGCCCGTCCGCGACTGAGGCAACATCTAGCCGATGAGCTCTCGCACAATGGAGCGTTCATCGACCAGTTCGTCGATTGTGAGCTGGAGTTTCTCCCTCCCGAAACCGTCGAAGTCGAGTCCGCTGACGACCTCGCAGCTGCCGCTCGAGCATCGGATGGGATAGGAGAAGAAGATGCCGTCCGGAACGCCATAGTCGCCGAGCTCCGAGGCGATCGCCATGCTCGTCCAGTCATCGGGTTCCGTGGACGCATTCCAGGTGTGCACCGAGTCGATCGCGGCGCTCGCGGCGCTCGCGGCACTCGATTGCCCCCTGGCCGCGATTATCGCCCCGCCTCGCTTCTGAACGAGTGGGAGAAACGTCTCGTGCACCCACGCTTCATCGTCGATGACGCCGGGCGCAGGCTTCCCGTTGATCGTGGCATGCCGGATGTCGGGGAACTGCGTGCTTGAGTGGTTGCCCCAGACTATAACCTTCTTGACGGCCGAGACTGGCACGCCGGTCTTCCTCGCGATCTGGTTGATCGAACGATTGTGGTCAAGACGTGTCATGGCCGCGAAGCGCTCACGCGGAATGTCCGGAGCGTTGCTCGATGCGATCAGGCAATTTGTGTTTGCAGGATTCCCGACGAGGAGGACCCGTATGTCAGAGGCTGCGCGCTCATTGATGGCCCTGCCCTGAGTTGTGAAGATGGGACCGTTATCGAGAAGGAGGTCCTTTCGCTCCATCCCCTTTCCGCGAGGCTTGGCTCCGACCAGAAACGCCCAGCTGGCGCCGTCGAAGGCGACGCTGGGGTCATCCGTGAGTACCATGTCGTGAAGGAGGGGGAAGGCGCAGTCAGCCAGCTCCATCGCCACGCCCTCGAGGGCCTTCATCGCCGACGGGATCTCGAGCATCTGCAGGATCACGGGCTGATCGGGACCGAGGGCCTCGCCCGCCGCCAGGCGAAAGAGAAGAGAGTAGCCGATGTTTCCGGCCGGACCGGTGACAGCGACGCGCAGCGGAGTCTTCATCATCGAACCTCCGTGAGAAAGGGTTGAACCGGAGAAGAACGCGACCACTAGTAAGCGAAGCAGTCGCAACGGAGAACCATGGTAGCAGGGACTGGTGTGGACGGGCAAGCGGTTTTCGGTGTAGGTATGCACGCCGCGAGAGAGGGTGAGGGGGACGAAGGACATGCGCACGCAGGACACCCGTGGTCGGGAACCTGACCCCCGTGCTACCATCGTCCGCACTCAGCACACGGGATCCATGGCGGTCGGGGCTATGTGAG
The DNA here is from genome assembly GCA_964521425.1 of uncultured bacterium. Classification (GTDB taxonomy): domain Bacteria; phylum Joyebacterota; class Joyebacteria; order Joyebacterales; family Joyebacteraceae; genus Joyebacterum. The sequence continues at coordinate 19,511 of CAZFRO010000017.1, read as the reverse complement.
ACTCGGCACGGTCAGATTGGCAGCCATGAGGAAAAGGACTCTCGCCTGCCCCTTGACGGCGAGAGCCTGGTCGATCGCCTGCTGAACCGACACGAACGGTCGCATGAAGATGCTGCTCAGGATGTCCGGGTCGAGGGCAGTCACGCCCCAGAGTTCGGCCCGTTCGCTGATCTCCGCTATCCTCGCGACCTTGTGGTGTCCCAGCCTGTAGCCACGACCGATCCGCTCGAGAGCCTGCTCCGGACTCGACACCGACCTCGCGAGCTCGATGAACGCTGCATTGCCTACGCCACCCGCGCACTCCGCGACCAGGATCAGGATCCCCCCATCTCTGACGGCGCGCGCCCCGTTGTCGAGTGCGGTCTGAGTCTGGTAGAGGTTGTCGATCGGTGGACAGGGCGCTACGGCGACCACGATATCCGCCTTCTCCTCGATCCCAACCGAGAAGAGAGCGCGAGCCCTATCGGTGGCCACGCTGAACGACTCGACGATGTCTCCCGCGGCAATAGCACTGACGCGTCGCTCAGCGTCGGGGACCGTGAGTATGCAGAAGATGTCCTCTCGATCGATGAATCCGGCGGCCTCCGCCATGTCCTCGTGCACAGGGTTGCCGTCGAGAGCGAGAGCCCGAGCCTTCGGCGACAGAGCGTGTCTGTGATTCTGCTCTATCGTATCGTAGGATGCGACGCCGGGTACGAACGACTTGCGCCCCCCCGTAAACCCCGCGAAGTAGTGCGGCTGCACTGAGCCGACGACAACGATCCTATCCGCTTCTGCCACATGGCGGTTCACGCGTACATCGGTCCCGCTGGTGGTCCTCCCGAGGTGGATCATGTCCTCGGATCTGCGTGCGTCGTGCGCAAGGATGTTCTCCTTGCAGATGGCGTAGAGACTGCCGAAGATCTCGCAGTATTCCTCCTGTGTCGGGGCCCTGTGCGAGCCTGTCGCCACCACAAACTTCACGGGCACGTTCTTGATGTCCGGGTAGATGTGCTCGAGTATCATGGCGGTCGGGGTCGATCGCGTCCGGTCGTTCACGACGAGCACGATGTCGCCGGCGTCTGCGACGAAGTCACCGAACGTCGTGGGACCGCAGGGGTTCGACAGCGCATCGGCAAGCGCCTGGCGCTCGTCGCACACTCCGGTTTCGTTGAGGTAAACAGCTCCAGCGAAGTTGTTCTCAGATATCTCGATGGTGACGTGGCTTCTGCCATATGGGACATCGACACGCATGCGGACACCTACCTGGTGATCTGTTCCCGGTGTCCCGACGACTCGCTTCCGTAGAGGATGACGTGGGTCTCACCGTCACACCGGACACTCGAAAGACACGCCCGGGGCAGTCTCGATGGCGCCCCGGGCGTTCTCAATGCCGTCGCGAGGGCGACCGCACAACCTGGTCTTCCTACGACTTCGCCACGGTCTCCTTGACCCACGCAGTCTGAACCGACTTCGGTCTCGTGATCGGCGTGCCGAGCGCGCGGTTAAGGATCAGCTGTGACAACATCCCGAGCGCGCGGGAGACACCGAAGAGAACAGTGTAGTAGTCGAACTCCCTGACCCCGAAGTGGTATAGGAGAGCGCCTGAACCGGCATCGACGTTTGGATATGGGTTCTTCGCCTTGCCATGCTCCCGGAGAACATCTGGGATGATGGCGAAGAGCCGGTCAACGATCTTGAAGACATCATCGTCGGCACAGTGCTTCTGCCCGAATGCGTGGAATGCCGTGAATCGGGGATCGGGGCACCTGAGCACGGCGTGGCCGTATCCAGGTATGACCCTGCCGCTGTTGAGCCGCTCCCAGGCGTACGCTGTGAGTTCCTCATCGGTCGGAACGCCGCCGAAGTGCTTGCGGATGGCGAGGACGAAACTGAGACATTCCTGGTTGGCCAGGCCGTGAAGCGGTCCGGCCAGACCATTCAGACCGGCCGACACGGCGTAGTATGGATCCGATATGGCGGACCCGACCGTGTGGCACGTATTCGCGCTGACGTTTCCGCCCTCGTGGTCACAGTGCAGCGTCAGGTAGAGACGCATGAGCTCCTTGAACTCGCCGGTCGGATCGGGGACGCCAAGCATGTGCGCGTAGTTCGCACCCCAGTCGAGATCCGGATCCGGCGCGATTCTATCGCCCTTCTCGAAACGAAGCCTGTAGACGCCGGCCGCGATCCGCGGCAGAACCGCAATGATCTTCTTGGCGTCTTCGAGCGCGGCGTCCCAGAACTCGGTCTTCTTCATCCCGGCCCTGTAGCGCTTGCGGAACTCACTCTCGCGTTCCATGGCGAGGATGGCGGTGTTGAACATCGCCATCGGGTGCGAGTCCTCGGCCATGGCGCCGAGAACCTGCCACACATACCGGGGAACCTCGCCGAGGTCGGCAAGGTCGCTCTGGAAGGCGTGGAGTTCTGTCTTGTCGGGCAGTTCGCCGATGAGAAGAAGCCAGAATATCTCCTCCGGCATTCTCCCGGTCAGCTCGCCGACCGGTATTCCCCTTACGATGAGCCCCTTGTCGGGCTCGACAAGAGAGGTATCACAGATCATCGCTTTGACGCCCCGCATACCACCGAAAGCCTGCGCGACAGTGACCTGAGAGATCACCTCATCGCCGTGCTCCTTGACTAGAGCACGAACTCCTTCGCGAAGCTCTGGGATCTGTTGGGCCAGCTTCTCCCTGAGGACTCCGAACATCAGGCCGCTCCTTTCCTGCGCATCCGCGTGACCGAACCGAGTTCACACCACCGCATGAGCATCATTGATTGTCGGCTGTTCCGCAACCGAAGTCAAGCTCAAGTTGCCGCTCTGCGAGCGCTTTTACACGTGAGTTCGGGGGGTGGGTCCGTGCTGCCGCTCAGGCTCCGCGACCTCATCGCATCGGTTGACAAGTGCTCTTCCCTCACGCATAATCCGAGGGTCAAGCAGATCGGCCAACGTGGACACGTCGGCACCTCGACTTACGCATCGGTGGACGACGCGTCGACGTTGGCCGGGGGAAACAAGCAGAACGGAGGATGGCAAATGGACAAGGCGGGAATCGAGAGGGCCAAGGAACACTTCGGGCGGTTGATGGAGAGCCAGCTCGAACGCATCGAGCGGATGAAGGGAGGCCAGGATTGGACGGATTACGCCAGTCTTGCGCCGATCCGCATCGGGATCCTGGGTGGTGACGGAATCGGTCCGTTCATCGCAGCTGAGGCTCAGAGGATCGTTGAGGTCCTTCTGGCGGATGAGATCCAGTCCGGCAAGGTTGAGATCGGTGTGATCGAGGGGCTGACAATCGAGAATAGGGCCGCCCAGAGCATGGCCATTCCCAACGATGTCCTCGAGGAAATCAAGACCTACCACGTGACCCTGAAAGGACCGACGACCACGCCCAGAAAGGGTGACCCCTGGCCGAACATCGAGAGTGCAAACGTGGCGCTGAGGAAAGAACTCGATCTCTTCGCAAATGTGAGACCAGTGAGAGTTCCCAAGGACGGCATCGACTGGATGTTCTTCCGCGAGAACACCGAGGGAGCGTACGCTCTCGGCAGTGACGGGTTGGATGTCAGCGAAGATCTTGCGGTCGACTTCAAGGTGATCACATCCCCGGGTGCAGAGCGCATCTGTCGACTCGCGTTTGAGTACGCGAAGAAGAACGGGATCGATCGTGTCACCATCGTCACGAAGGCGAACGTCGTCAAGACGACTGATGGTAAGTTTCTCAAGATCGGCAGCGAGATGGCGAAGGAGTATCCGGGCATCGAGTGCGACGACTGGTACATCGATATAATGACAGCGAAGCTCGTCGATCCGAAGCGGCGCACGCAGTTCAAGGTGTTCATTCTCCCGAATCTGTACGGCGACATCCTGACGGACGAGGCTGCGGAGTTCCAGGGCGGCGTCGGGACGGCCGGGAGCGCCAACATCGGGATGCAGTACTCGATGTTCGAGGCCATCCATGGCTCGGCGCCACGAATGGTGACGGAAGGCAGAGCCCAGTACGCCGACCCCTGCAGTATGATCAGAGCGGCGGCGCTCATGATCGCACACATAGGCTTCACAGAGCGCGCGAGAAAACTCGAGATGGCGCTCGACATATGCGGGCAGTTCGAGAAGAAACTCGTCATGACCGGACGCGACACGGGAGCCACGAGTCGTGAGTACGGTGAGTATCTTCTTGAAACAGTGAACGACCCAAAGCTCGAGGAGCGCTGGAACAACTACCAGGGCTAGACGATGCCGTCGTGGCGTTCTCAGACTGGGCGCCTATGACGGCCGCGGGACATCGGACCGGCGGCAGGACACCGATTGAGTTCGGCACCGTCCTGCCGTCGCCGCATGTCCATGAACCTCTACCCACCGGTTGCGATGAGAGAGACCTGGAGACTGCTTGATACCGGCGTTGCCCCAGCCGCCGAGAATATGGCCATAGATCAGGTCGTGCTCACGGCCAGGTCGCAGGGGGTAGTTCCGACGACGCTCCGACTGCTCCGATTCTCTCCGCCGGCCGTACTGGTCGGCGTCTACCAGACCATCGAAGAGGAACTCCGCCTCGACTACTGCCGCTCCCAGGGAATCGACATCAATCGCCGCCTCACAGGGGGAGGAACGATCTTCTTCGATGAGTCGCAGCTCGGATGGGAGCTGATCGGCGCGCTGAATGATGTGGGGGGAGTGCCAACGGTCGGGATGTTCGAGAGGCTGTGCAGGCCGACGATCGCGGTTCTCAGACGCCTTGGACTCGATGCGAGCTACCGACCCCGCAACGACATCGAGATCGGAGGGAAGAAGATCTCGGGAACCGGCGGAACATCCGAGGGAAACGCCTTCCTTTTCCAGGGAACCCTTCTGACCGACTTCGACGTCGATACGATGCTCCGCGCCCTTCGCGTGCCTGTTGAGAAACTCAAGCGCAAGGAGATCGACTCCCTGCGCGAGCGTGTGACGTGCCTCCGCTGGGAACTCGACGAACTCCCGTCAACCGATGAACTCAAAGCTCTCCTGGTCGAGGAGTTCGAACGTGAGTTCGACGTCCGCCTCGTCCCGGGAGGACTGACGGCAGTCGAGCAGGAGATGCTTCCGGGCGTACTTGAACGCATGAGTTCGGAGGGGTGGATCAAGGGAACGCGACTGCCCGCGAGTCACAAGCACTACTTGAGGGGCTACGCGAGGGTAGAGTCGGGGGTGCTCAAGGCAAGCATCGTATTCGACAGCTCCGCCAAGCGAGTGGAGTACGTGGTCTTCTCAGGTGACTTCTTCGCGTTTCCTCTGAGAGCCATCTACGATCTCGAGGCAACACTCAAGGGAGTGCCTGTCTGAGAGGCCGCAGACGCCATTGAGCGGTTCTTCGATGAGGGCAACGTCGATTTCGGCGGGCTGGGTGCTGCCGAGTTTGTGTCGGCAGTCCACGATGCGATCGCGCGCACGGGGTACGGGGACCTGGGCATCGAGCCGGAGGAGATGAACGGTCTCTTCTCTATTCTGGAGCCGATGGATGAGGTGGCGCGAATAGGAGCCACCGCACTCCTCCTGCCGTACTGTGCGAAGCCGGTATCGTGCGAACTCAGACACACGCCCGACTGCACGGCGTGCGGTGAGTGCGACGTGGGTGACGCCTATGCGCTCGCCCAGAAACTCGGGCTTGAGGTCAGGACGATAACAAGCTTCGAAAACCTGATGGTGGTGCTTGCGGATTTCAAGCGGCGCGGCATCCCGGCCTTCGTTGGGTCGTGCTGCGAGGCCTTCTACCTCAAGCACCGTGATGAGATGGCGCAACACGGCGTTCCTGGTGTGCTCGTCGATGTGGGTAGCGACACGTGCTACGATCTGGGCAGGACGGAGCTTGCCTACGCCGGGTCCTTCGAGGGAGAGACCTCAATCAGACTGAGCCTCTTGACGAGAGCCGTCCACGCATGCGCGCATCGCGGGCATATTGGAGAGACGCCATGAGCCACCCTCAAGCCACGACTCGTCGGTGTGATGTTGCGATCGTCGGTGGGGGGCCGGCAGGAACGAGCGCTGCCCGTGCCGCCGCCCGGGCGGGAGCAACCGTGATCCTGATCGAGAAACGGCAGGAGATCGGCGTCCCCGTTCGGTGCGCGGAACTCGTTCCCGCACTCCTCATGCGCGAGACTGAGGTCTCGAGTCAGGCGATCGTCCAGAGGACGTCGGGAATCGTCACGCACCTACCCGGCGGGGAGGAGCAGAGGATCCAGGCTCCCGGAATGATGCTCGACCGGGCCGTCTTCGATCAGGATCTGGCGCAGTCTGCGCTCACTGCGGGAGCGGAAGTCTGGACCAGCGCCAGGTTCACGAGCATGAGGGGGGACGGAACGCTCGTTGTGGAGAGAGAGGCCGGCGAGACCCTGGTGAGTGCTCGGTCCGTCATCGGAGCCGACGGACCACGCTCCGGTGTCGGCTCGCACATCAAGCTCAGAAACGAGAACTTCGTCGTCGCAAGGCAGGCAGTGGTCCTCCTGACCAATGCGCTTGAGGAGTGTCACGTCTTCTTCGATCCGATTTTCAGGGGTGGATACGGCTGGATTTTCCCAAAGGGTGAGGCGGCCAACCTCGGTGTGGGAGTGGCTGATGCGAGCGCGAGTGTCCTCGATGAGACGTTCGAGCGTATGATGTCACTCGCATCCGACCTTGGACTTGTGATCGGAAGGCACATCATCGGAAAGACTGCCGGCTCCATTCCGGTGGGCGGACCACTCGGCTCGGCTCGCGTCGGGAACGTCCTTCTTGCCGGGGATGCGGCAGGGCAGACGCACCCCGTCACGGGCGCGGGAATCCACGCGGCCGTCTCATGTGGAGCGCTGGCTGGAGAGGCCGCGGCTCGCTTCGCGGCATCCGGCGATGAGCAAGACCTCGGGCGATACGAGAAGGAGTGGCGGGCGCTCTGGCTTGGCGTTCTCCGCACGGCCCGCAAGCGAAGATCCGAGCTTCTTGAGCGATGGGACGAAGACCTGGACGCTGCAGTCCGGGACTGCTGGGTTACTTTCGAGGAATACTACAGGAGGTAGACTAGGGCGTGGGAAACGAGACGTACTCGAGCCCGGAGCAGGTGAGACTTAGTCTCGCGGCCGCAATGACGCTGGACCTCGTCCCCGGGCAGTTCTACAGGAGAGCGCGGCTGGGATGCATCAACCTCCTGCTCACGTATCCGGATGGCTGCTACGCGAACTGCGCGTACTGCGGCCTCGCAAGAGAGCGCGTGGGACAGTACGAGGAGAAGAGCTTCATCCGTGTCGCATGGGAGGTCTATTCGCTCGACGAGTGCATCACGAGAATGGCCGAGAGGGAGGATGACCTGGGGCGCGCCTGTGTCTCTATGGTCACGCATCCCAGCGCCGCTGCCGACATGGTTGAAGTGGTCAGTAGAATCCGAGCAGGGAGTCGCATCGCGACCTCGGTCCTCATCACACCGACGCTTCTCTCACGCGAGGATCTCGTCGCGCTCAGAGAGGCTGGGACCGACAAGGTTGGTATCGCCATTGATGCCGCTCGGGAGGACATCTTCGATGATCTGAGAGGGAAGGGCGCCAGAGGACCGCATCGGTGGGACCGCTACTGGGAGTTCTTCGCGGAGGCGCTTGAGGTGTTCGGTGAGGGCATGGTCGGAAGCCACTTCATGGTGGGGCTGGGAGAGACCGAGAGGGAGATGGCGGAGGCGATCCAAAGAGTCCGCGACATGGGAGGACTGACCCATCTCTTCTCCTTCTTCGCCGAGCCGGAGTCGAGACTCGCCGAGCTTCCCCAGCCATCGATGGGGCAGTACCGCAGGATCCAGCTGGCGCGCCATCTGATCGATGAGAACATCGCGCGCGCCGACGGATTCGACTACGACGAGCACGGGGCGATCACGAGCTTCCGGATTCCTGATGACGAGCTGGACCGGGTGATCGAATCTGGCCTCCCGTTCATGACCTCCGGCTGCACGGGTCCTGATGGGTGCGTCGCCTGCAACCGTCCGTACGCGAATTCGCTGCCCGGACCGAAGATCCGAAATTTCCCGTTCAAGCCCACGACCGAGGACCTGGACGGGGTGCGCGCCGAGCTACTTGAGCGCTAGAGGTTCGAACGCTGGATACCTGAGCGCCGGACGAGGAGCACGATGACTGAGGCAATGTCACTCAGACGAGGCAGATTCGGGAACGATGTCTACTTTTTCACTCCGTCGCTCAAGCACTATGAGACGGACGAGCTTGCCACACCTTCCGCGGCGCACTTTGTGCCTATCTCGGTGACCGGCGCCGACTGCAGTCTGATGTGCGACCACTGCAATGCAAAGATCCTCGAGAGCATGGACCACGTGAAGCGACCGGAGGAGCTGATTGAGATCGGAAGAAGACTCTCCGAACGCGGTGTGCGTGGAGTTCTGATCACCGGTGGTTCGGATCCTATGGGCGTCGTTCCGCTGAGGCCGTTCGCCGATGCGATGCAGGAACTTAAGGAAGACCTGGGGTTCACGGTCATCGTCCACACAGGACTCATCGATGAGGACGATGCAAAGGCGTTGGCGGGCGCCGGCATAGACGCGGCCATGCTCGACATCATCGGCTCGAACGAGACCATCAAGGACGTCTACCATCTCGACGCTCGGGTGGAGGATTTCGAGGCGGCGCTTGAGCATCTCACTTCTCACAACATCGCCGTCGCCCCACACGTTGTCATCGGGATTCACTACGGGACAATACTGGGGGAGTGGCGGGCGCTTGATCTCATATCCAGGTACCCGGTCGCCTCGGTGGTGCTGGTCGTGCTCTCTCCGATTCCCGGAACTCCCATGGACGGGGCGCCCATTCTCGGTGGGGATGACCTCAAGGACCTGTTCGCTGGTGCAAGAATGCGGTTTCCGGAAACACTTGTTCTTCTTGGATGCGCTCGGCCGGAGGGTAAGGAGAAGTTCGGCATCGATGCCGCGGCCCTTGAGGCCGGTATCAACGGGATCGCGTTTCCCGCGGAGGGGATAGTATCACTGGCGCGGGATCTGGATCTGAAGCCCATCTTCTCAGATGACTGCTGCGCGCTCGTGTTCCGCGAACTCTAGAACCTCACTAGAGCCTCAGACGACGTCAAAGCCGATCTTCAGATCGTTCCCCAGCCACGCCTCCACGCGGTCGCCGCGCTCGAGCGGCCCCACGCCCGCCGGAGTCCCCGTGAGCAGGATGTCACCGCGCTCCAACGTGAAGTAGCGTGATGCGACCGCCACGAGTTCCGAAGGACTCCAGATCATGTCGCCGGTGCTGCCGTGCTGTCTGTTCTCGCCGTTCACGCTGAGCGTCAGTTCGAGAGACCCGAGCAAACCCACGTCACGCAGAGGCAACACCTCTGACACGGGACATGCGCAATCGAATCCCTTCGATGTCGCCCACGGACGTCCGTGCCTCTTCGCATCCTGCTGCAGATCGCGAAGCGTCAGATCAAGAGCGAGCAGGTACCCGAGCACATGCTCGTGCGCCCTCTCGACGGAGACGTTCTTACACGTGCGGCCGATGAGCAGTCCAAGCTCGACCTCGTGATGAAGCATGGAACCGACTTCCGGGAACACTATCGGCTCACCGACGTGCAGGATCGACGTCGATGGCTTTAGGAAGAGGGTGGGCTCCTTGGGTCGGGGCGTCCCCATCTCTTTCGCGTGGTCGGCGTAGTTCGAACCGGCGGCGACTATCTTCCCGACGGCCAGCTCTTCTCGAGTGTCCTTCATCCGGACGAATCCCAACGCGCACCTCTCTTGGGCGTGTGATGAGCGTTCGCGCTCCTTTGCTTCACACAACCGATGCTAGAAACCCAGGCTGCTTCTGTCAAGTGGCGCCCGCGCTATTGGATCAGAGACCGCGACTCCCGGAATCGGCTGGAGGTAGGGTTCCAGATCTGGTATGCTGTGATTGAGGTGCGATCCCGGCGTCGGGATCCGCCTTCTCAAGAGACTCCTTTCACGTGTAGGACCGGAGCCCCCTGGTTGGAGGTGCGCGTGGAGAACCGACGGTATCGCGCCGTGGTGGCGCTGCTCCTGGCAGGTGTGTGCATGTACCTGCCCGCCTGCGAGATGACCCCTGCCCACCCAGGCTCCATCAGCGGAATAGTGACAGGCACTGGGACGAGAGCTCCCCTTCAAGGTGCACACGCAGAGTGCGACGGCGTCATCAGCATAACTGATGCGTCCGGGTACTACATGCTCCTCGGACTCGGAGAAGGCTGGCGCTCCCTGCACGTCGTGGCGAGTGACCACTACACTCTGACTGAATCGGTGCACGTGGTCGGCGCAACACGGCACGATGTGTTCATGAGCGCCATCCCGCAGGTGACCCATCTGCAGGGTACGGTGAGTCACTCCGTGCTAGGTCCACTCGAGGGAGCGCACGTCGATGTGGATGGTCTGATCGAGACCACCGACGAGAACGGCGAGTACGAGTTCTCGAATCTGCCGAGGGACTCAGAGCAGATGTCGGTCTCACTGGACGGTTTCCAGACATCCACGAGACAGCTCCAGTTCGACGAGGACAATGAGGTTCTGGACGTGGACCTCAGGAAGCTGGGCTCCGCGGTCTTCTATCCGACGGCGGACGCGGGTGTGCGGTCCGACCTGCCGTACTCCAACTTCGGGGGATCCGAGACGCTCGATCTGTTCAACGGTCCCTCACTGAATCTCGCGTCCTACATGCTCCTGCCGGTTGAGGGGCTTGAGGAGACAGCCTCGGTCACGGGCTGCACGCTCAGGCTGTACAATGTCTGGGAGACAAGCGGTGACGACCCGCTTCCGACGCTGATCGGTCATCTCTCGAGCCACTGGAACGAGATGGAGATCGTGTGGAGTAATCGCCCTGGGCACACGAGTGGCGCCACACATGCGGACGTGAGCTACGCCTCCAGGCAGTACGGTATCGATCTCACGGGTTTCGTGGATGACTGGATGACTGGCGCTTTCCCCAATCTCGGTATCTCCATAAAGACCGACTATAGCGAGGCGCCGACGCGGTTCTCATTCGCCTCCCGCGAACATCCGGATGAGGAGAAGCGGCCACGGCTGGATGTCGAGTACGTCTGGTAGTGTGAACGTGCGCCCGGCAATCGGGCGCCCGGCGACCGGGAACACTGTGAAGCAACAAGGAACAGTTGAAGGCGACTGCATCGCGCGGTGCGGCCGCCTTCTTCTGCAGGCGAATCTTCAAGAGGTCTCTCGCAGGCGGTTGGGCTCAGCAAGGAGGCATCCGCTCCATGGCGGATCATAACTACTACAGAATGACGGTCGAAGATGTCTTCGCCGCTCTCGACACAAGCGGCAGAGGTCTTTCTCGATCGGAATCCGACGAGAGACGCTTGAAGTTCGGTCTGAACGAGCTGTCGGGAGAACGTCACATCTCGAAGTTCGTGACCTTCATCCGCCAGTTCAAGGACGTGCTGGTCATTGTACTCATTATCGCCGCTGCGATCTCGTTCACCATCGGCAGCTACAGCGACGGCTTCGTCATGCTCATCATCGTCATCGTGAATGCCGTGATCGGCTTCGTCCAGGAGTACAAGGCGAGCAAGATCGTTGAGAGCCTGAAGAACCTGATACGCTCGCCGGCCAGAGTCATGGTGGACGGAGAACTCACGGAGGCCTCACAGGACAAGCTCGTGCCCGGCGACATCGTCCAGATCGAAGAAGGCGACAAGGTTCCGGCCGACCTCAGGATCATCGAGTCGTTCAATTTGAGAACGAGCGACTTCTCACTCACGGGTGAATCGACCCCGCAGGGGAAGGGAAGCGATGCCATCGTGAGCGACTGTGTTCTGGCGGACCGTGACAACATGGCGTACGTCGGAACGTCGGTGGCGTCCGGTACGGCAACCGCCGTGGTCGTGAGAACCGGCATGCTGACAGAGATGGGACGCATCGCAAACATGACTCAGGAGACGCATGATGTGCCCTCTCCTCTCGAGAAGGAACTCGGCGCACTCGCAAAGCGTCTGACGATAATCGTCGTCGTGATCGGAGCGGCGCTCTTCGGGGTGGCGGTCTGGCAGGGGTTCAGCTATCTCACGAGCATGATCTTAGCACTCGGAATCGCCGTCGCGCTGGTACCCCAGGCGCTACCCGCCCAGGTGACGGTCGCTCTCTCCGCGACAAGCAAGCGCCTGGCCGAGAGAAACGCGGTAGTGAAGAGCCTCCCGGCCGTTGAGACCCTGGGATCGACCACCGTCATCTGCACCGACAAGACCGGCACGCTGACGAAGAACGAGATGACCGCCACGCGGGTCTGGTTCAACGGAAAGAACTACCAGCTGACAGGTACGGGGTACAAACCTGAGGGGGGCATAGAGGACGAGAGCGGTAACGCGCTTACGCAGGAGCAGATCGACGAGATAGAGATTCTCATGGACGCCGCGACAATGGCATCCAACGCTGAGATTCACGGGCCCGACGAAGAGCACGATGGCTGGTACGCGGTAGGAGACCCCACCGAGGCCGCCCTCGTCGCGATGTCCACGAAGCTCGGGACGCGCTCGCCGATTGAGGACGAGGAGAACCCGGAGCTTCACGAGTTCCCGTTCGATTCGGACCGGAAGCGCATGAGTTCGGTCAGGCAGTTTGGTGATCGGCTGGAGCTGGCGATGAAGGGTGCGCCCGACAGCGTTCTCTCGATCTCCAGATCGATCTACCGCGATGGTAGGGCAGTTCCAATCACAGATGAGGACCGGGAGCGGATCACGGCAGTCAACGAGGAGTTCTCGAGCCTGGCTCTTCGAGTGCTTGCGGTCGCATTCCGTCCACTCGATCAGAAGGGACGTGACTACGTTCTCGAGGAGGTGGAGCGAGACGTGACGTTCCTGGGGCTCGTGGGCATGATGGACCCTCCCAAGGAGGGGGTCCGAGAGGCGATACAGGACTGTCACGCGGCGCAGATCCGGACCTTCATCATGACGGGCGACCATGCTACCACCGCGCAGGCGGTCGGTCGTGAGATCGCGCTTTCGGAGACGGGCGGCGATGCGCCCGTCATCACGGGAAGCGAACTCGGACAGATGAGCGACGACGACCTCACGAGCACGATGGGCGGCAATCAAGCTCTCATATTCTCGCGTGTGAGCCCGGAGGACAAACTCAGGATCGTCACGCTCCTGGAGGACGCCGGAGAGGTCGTCGCCGTGACCGGCGACGGTGTGAACGATGCCCCGGCTCTCAAGCGAGCGGATATCGGTGTCGCGATGGGAAGGATCGGAACTGACGTGGCGAAGGAAGCATCTGAGCTGGTGCTTCTGGACGACAGCTTCCCGACTCTCGTACAGGCGGTGCGGGAGGGAAGGACGATCTACGAGAACCTGAGGAAGACCGTTCTCGCCTCGATGACGACGAACGGCGCGGAACTGATTGTCGTCCTCTTGTCACTCGCGGCGGTCTCACTCAAGGACTGGGCCATCGCGATGCTGGCCATACAGATACTCGCCATCGACCTTCTCGCCGAGGTCCTGCCACTTACGTCGTTGACGTTCGACCCTCCTTCAGATGAGATAATGACCGCTCCCCCTCGCGACCTCAGCGACCATATTCTGAACCGCCGCACGTCGCCCGATGTGGCGTTTCTTGCCGTACTCATGGGGGCACTGGCCTTCGCGAACTACGCCTTCTTCATGCAGCGCGAGGGCATTGTGTTTCCTGTCGATACGGGACGCACGTTGATGTACATGAGGGCGACGACCGTGGGCTACATGACGGTGGCATACTGCCAGTTCGTGAACATCCTCTCGCGGCGCTACGAACTCCGCTCCATCTTCAGCCGCACATTCTGGACCAACAGGATCATCCTCTGGTCGATCGTAATCTCAATCGGTCTGACAACGTTCGCCGCGTACGGGGTTGGAATCCAGAACTTCCTCTCCTTCAGGGGACCGTCGCCGGTCGACTGGCTCTACATTCTGGGAGCAGCAGGAGTCTATCTGGCGGCCTTCGAACTCCTTAAGCTCCGGAAGAGGCTCCGCGCGTCCACTTCGCCTGAGGGCCGTCGTTCGGTCAGACACAAGGAGGCAACAGCATGAGTCTATTCATCCCGACAGTACTCCTGTGCATCCTCACTGTACTTCCTGCTCTCGCCACGCCGCGGACCTGCGATTGGCTGAACGACGATGTCGCGCCGTTCCCGCTCGCTTCACTCAAGCTTTCCGCGGCGAGCGAGTCACAGACTCAGGAGCGCGACGCTTTCCTGGCCGATCGACTGATCTGGGAGCCGCTCAACTGGAAGATCAACTCCGACGCCACGTCTGAACTCCAGAACGAACAGCAGGTCATCGTGAACCCGATCGACCACGACAATCTCGTCGCGGTCTGGCGGGACTTTAGGCTTGGACACCGCCGCGTCGGCGTCGGGTACTCGTTCGACGGCGGCATCACGTGGCACGATTCGCTTCTCGAAGAACCCTCGTACCCTCGGCACAGCGACCCCGGACTCACGTGTGACCGTCTGGGGAACATCTATGTCGTCATCCTCTCGTACACAGGAAGCACGTCCGATCCGAACGGACTCTTCGTGCTGAAGTCCACCGATGGGGGAGTGACGTGGGACGACGCAGTTGAGGTCATCGACGGCGTCCCCAGCGTCTTCGAGGATAAGGAACTGATCGCGTGTGATCGCTCTGGAGGCACCCACGATGGCAACCTCTACGTCACGTGGGCGCGTTTCGGGATGGATACCGACATCCTCTCTGCACGCTCGACGGACGGAGCCTCGTCGTTCGACGCGCCAGCGCAGGTGAGCGATACGGACGGTGTGCAGTGGCCGGTTCCCGCGGTCGGGCCTGATGGCACCGTCTATGTCGCGTGGGCCAATTACTCACCGGCGAGCATTCGCCTGGACCGCTCGTACGACGGCGGGGCAACCTTCGGGACGGATGTGACCGTCACCACCACGTACACGGCGCAGACCTATGTAGATGGTCCGGTGCTTGTCTTCTCGTATCCCGCGATGGACTGCGACATCACGGATGGGCTGTTCGACGGTCGCCTGTACATCGCCTATATGGACAGGGGAGACGGCGACCAGGACATCTTCCTACGCTACTCGGACGACGGAGGAACGACCTGGTCATCTCCTCTCAGGGTCAACGATGACGCCTACGGGAATGGCGCCGACCAGTTCCACCCGTGGCTGGTCGTGAGCGAAGATGGAGTCGTCAACGTGGTCTTCTACGACCGCCGAAACGACCCCGGCAATCTCCTGATGGACGTCTACGTTGCCCAGTCCTTTGACGGAGGAGCGTCATTTGAGAGCAACGTGCGCGTGACAACGGTCTCCTCCGATCCGACCGCCGGGAGCGTGAGGGCGGGCCTCATCGGTGAGTACATCGGACTCGCGGCCGCAAGCTCGGAGCGCCTTCATCCAGTCTGGACCGACACGCGCGAGGGCAATCAGGACACGTACACCGCGATAGTCGACACAACATTCGTCGACGTCGCGGAGCTACCTCCGATCACGAGTCTCAGACTCTCACCCCCGTACCCGAATCCGTTCCGGGACGGAGTCGAGATCGCCTTCCACGCACCGCACGCTCACCTGATCACGTGCCGGATCGTCGATGTCGCCGGGAGAGAGGTGACGCGGCTCTCAACCACACCCTCCGATGATGGCACGGGTACGCTCTCCTGGGACGGCGCTGATGATCGAGGCTCCCCGGTCTCCTCGGGCGTCTACTTCCTGAAAGCAACGTCTGCTGGCACTTCTGAGACCCTCAAGCTGATCCTGCTCCATTGACGACTGCCGATCCTGCTCCGCTGACGACTATAGTGACCAGTCGTAGGAATCGAGTGAATATGTTCTTGCCAGACAGCCTTCATTGTGATATAGTGTCCAGAGTTGCAAAGTCGGGCTTGGCTCATTTCTTGCAGAATCCAACCCCGTATTCTATTGGTGAACGTCCAGGGTGGAGCTGACTGCCGGGCGTTCAAGGACAGGCACGTGGGAGGAAAGATGCGTTACGCACTGACCGCCATTCTGATCGTCGCGCTCGCCATCGGCGCCGCGACCGCGAAGAAGGATTGGACCGAGCCGGTCCAGGGATCTCGCGGTCTGCTCGACTGCACTGCCGCCATTGATATCAATTGCGGGGACTCGGTTCAGGGCTCGAACGTCGGCCTGCCGAACAACGTTGACTATTACTCGTGCGTCGGCTGGAATGAGGGGGGCGGCGAAGCCGTCTACAAGCTCGTTCTGGACGACTGCTACATCGTCACCGCCACTATCTCCGGCATGATTGCGGACCTGGACGTGTTCCTCCTCGGAAGCTGCGATGAGGATGACTGTCTGGCGTACGGCAACAGCAACGCCACAACCGGCTGCCTCGTAGCCGGCACGTACTACATTGTCGTTGACGGATACAACGGCGCAGCGGACTCATTCACGCTTGATGTCGCATGCGAGCCGTGCGATTGCCCCGAGCAGCCCTGCTGCCCATCGATCTACACCTGCTACGTGGTCGACTTCAACGAGTCGCCGGGCGGTTTCGTGGTAGAGCCCTGCGAGGGCGACCCGATCTGGGAGTGGGGCGTTCCGGTCGGCATTCCTGGAATCGCGTGTGATGATGTTCCAGTGACGAACGTACTCGGCACACTCCTGGGCGGCGACTACGTGCCGTGCGGCGAGCGCGCCATCATCGGACCGTTCGAGATCAATGAGTACTGCTGGTGCATGGAGCTGTGTCACTTCTACGACACAGAGGCCAACTACGACGGCGGCAACGTCGTCGTGTCGACGGACGGTGGCGCAACGTGGCAGATCATCACGCCGCAGCGCGGCTACGACGGTGTCGGCTCCGCCTACGGCGCAGCCTGCACCATGGGCCAGCCCATCTTCACGGGCCACCAGTTCAACACGGCCTTCCTGCGTGACTGCTTCAACCTCGAGCAGTTCATCGGCCAGAGCATCCTCATCGGCTTCAACTTCGGCGCCGACAGTTCCGTCTTCTACCCCGGCTGGTACATCAAGTGGGTGAAGATCGGTTCCGACGAGCCCACGTCACCCGTTGAGAACACGAGCTGGGGCAGGGTGAAGTCGATGTACAGGTAGTTCGGAACAACTCTACAAGGGAGGGGGCGGGTCTCACGACTCGCCCCCTCTTCATTGATCCAGGATCCCGGGTCCCCTGCGAACACTTAGTGAAGACTTGCCATATAGCCCCACCTTTGGTATATTGTCTCCGAGTCGGGAAATGGACAAGCTCTCCAGCGTATCGGACTCCACGGACACATCGCGATCGAGCATGTGTTCGCCCCCCATGCGAGACGTATTGTTGTCTCTATCAATACTACAAGCTGTGAATCAACGATGAGCAGGGTCACCTTCTATAAGAGGGGAGTGATCAATGAACAGCAGAACTATGGTCTTCTTGGCCGTAGGTCTTATGCTCACCGCTCTGGCTACGGGCGTCGCTGCACGAGACGTTGGGCTGGATGCCGGTGAGCGGGTCAGCCATGACCTATTGACCCTGGAACCATCAGGGACTGTAGATCATGAGTTCCGTGGGGCGCGTCTTGAGACCCTGTGGATCTTCACTGCGGATTTCGAGGATCTCCTGGGCGACAATGCGGGCTGGACATCGTACGACATGTCCGGAACTCTTGGCCAGGAGAACTACTGGCACAAGGACACCATCAGGATCAGCGGCCACCCGACTATGGGCGACAGTACCTGGTGGTGCGGAACGTACAGCGATTGCTGGCTTCAGCCTCGTGGCTACGCCAACAACTGGACGATGCTGATGTCCCGTGAGCTGCCGCTCTCGACCTGGAGTATCGGCGGTGACGACGTCGTTCTGGACTTCGACCAGCGGTATGCCATGGAGAACGACTACGACTATGGCTACGTCGAGATCTCGGATGATGGTGGGTCCACATGGACCACGATCTACACCGCGAACAACGGTGGTTTCGCGGGTAAGCCGGGTCCGAGCAGGGACTGGGACGCCCTGGCGCCGCACGGGCACCAGAGCCTCGATCTCAACGTTTGGGCAGGTATCGACGTCGAACTCCGTTTCCGGTTCGAGTCTGACGGGGCGTACTCGTCTCAGGACGAGTACAACAACGCTCCCCAGAACTCAGTTCTGGACGGTGCGTGGCAGCTTGACAACTTCGACGTGACCGTGAACACGGTCTCTGTCTGGTCGGATGATGTTGAGGCTGCCGGCAACAACGGGTGGATCCATGATGACACAGTGCAGACCGGACACACGGGCGTCCAGTACTTCCGTGGTCTGTACGGCACGAACTTCGTCACGGGCCGTCCGTTCACCTGTGAGAACCGGTCCGGATGGATGTATGCGTCACTGGATCCGTTCACGAACAAGGTCATCGATGGGATGGACAGTTACCTCATCAGCCCACCGATCGATATCAGCGGTGCGTACAGGCTCGTCGGTATGTGGGACTACTGGCTCGACTGTCCCAATGAGTCGAACGACCGCTATGATGTCTGGTTGGCATCGCACGACCTCCAGGAATGCGTGACGAGTCTGGACGGCTTCGTGGATGAGAACCCGGGAGCCTGGTACGGCGGTCCCTACTGGAATACGAAGTACGATGACTGGGACGCCTTTGCCGGAAACGACTGGTTCGCAATGGAGTTCCAGTGCACCAACGTCGAGCCCGCAGCCCCTGGGACCCACATGGCCGGGTTCATAGTCAACAAGGCCCAGCTGGGGATTCCATCGGGCGATGCCGGTACATCGTTCACCTACGGCACCTGGGATCGCTTCAACGACTGGTATATCGAGCAGATGGCTGAGGCTCTCCTTGACTCGGCACAGATCATGGTCAAGGACGCCGACGACATTGCGACTGTCACGCTCATGGCAACGGATGATGACGGTCAGACGTGGTCGGCGTATCCTCTTCGCCGCCTCGACGCTCAGGGCAACGACTGGATCAGCCCGCCGCCGATAACCGAGATGAACCCCGGCAGCGAGATCCACTACTACTACGAGGCCATGGACGGTGTCGGCACCATCGCGACATACCCGGGTAGCGCTCCGGACGGCTACTTCGAGTTCTCGATCCTGCCGATCAGTGCGACGGTCTCGAACCCCGGCATCCTGCTTGTTGACAAGCACGGACGCAGGACCCCGGGCGCCGAGCGCAACTACCGCCACAGCTCCGAGTACTACTTCCGCGAGGCCCTGGGAATCCTCGGCTACGAGTGGGAGACGTACGACGTGGAGGTTCCGTCAGGAAGCGCGAGTTCCGAGGGGCCGGATACGATGGGGTACAAGTACTATGACACCATCCTCTGGTTCACGGACGCGTTCGACTCGTACACGTTCTGGCACGTGGACCAGGAGAACGTCATCAACTGGCTGAACCAGGCGAGCGAGGGCAAGGAGAGGAACTACCTTGTCACCGGTAACGACTGGTGCTTCGAGCTGATGGAGGCCGGCTACGAGACGTTGGACTTCGTGACGCAGTGGCTTGCGGTGAACTACGTCGCCGGCGAGGTTGGCGATGTGATAGTCGACAGCATTCCGATTCTGCGTGAGGTTGCGGGCGGGAACACGTTCATGAACT
>CAZFRO010000016.1:0-49101 GCA_964521425.1 uncultured bacterium | reverse complement strand
GCAGTCCAGCTCGAGTCTATCTCGAATACTGGATCCGGTCTAGGGGGTCAGGTCAACACCATCGGGACGTCTTGTGAGGAGAATCAGGTGTGCGGGTATGGGTCGTGGCGCCCACGCGGTGACATGGGACGGAAGTGATGCAGACGGCAGGCCCGTTGCGTCGGGAGTCTACGTCTGCCGTGTGAGGGCCAACGGCCGTTCGGCCACCGGGAAGGTGGCTCTTCTGAGGTAGCCTACCTGTACATCGCCTTGATCAAACCCCAGCTCGCCGGTTCAACGGGCGTCCCGCATGCCACGCAGCCCCCGTCGAATGCGCCTATCAGAACGCCGCAGTCGTTAAGTGTGGCCAGGCAAGGCGAGTCCGCACAGAGGTAGAGGTCATAGAATGCCAGCCCGCAGAAGAGCGGGTTGGTAGTCATGTTGCCACTGATCGAACCCTGCCCGGTAATGCAGCCCACCCAGTCCCCGCCGTCGTTGTCATAGAGGCAGGAGCACGTCAGCGTGGCGGTTCCACCACCCGAGCAGTAGACAGCCTCGCCGTTCGTGTTGAACGCGATGATCGTGTTCTCGATCGTCGCGACGGAGGTGACCCCCCTGGCGTAGACGCCGGCGCCTACGCCGGCCCGGGAGGAGGTTATGTTCTCGACGATCGTGCAGTCGGTGATGTTCGCCGATGAATTCGGCCCCACGCATATCCCTCCGCCGTCCGGCGCCTCGTTCATGTAGAACCAGGATGTGCCGATCACGACCTCCGAACCGAGGGCGGTGGAGATCGCCCCGCCGTAGAACGCAGTTGCATCATTGAACAGGAAGCCGCACCCCGTGAACGAGGAGTCATCATGGCTACCGCGGACGGCCCCGCCATCGTACATGGCCGAATTGCTCTCGAACTCGCAGTCCGTGAACGCCGCCTCCGTGTCCGTGTTGAGGTAGGCCCCACCGCCGTATGGGGCCGTGTTCGAATCGAAACGGCACTGCGTGAATGTGGGGGCTGCCTGTTGATCGACAAAGACCCCGCCGCCGCCGTACGAGTCATCGGTCGCGGTGTTCGAGTCGAAGGAGCATTCCGTGAACGCCGTGGTCGTCGTCACGTACATCGCGAACGCGCCGGCGCCGCGCTGCGCCTCGTTGTGCTGGAAGTTGCATCCCATCACCGAGCCGCCCGTGAACTCGAGGTAGAGTCCGCCCCCGTCACCAGTCGACACGTTGTTCAAGAAGGTGCAGCCGTAGATCTCAGGAGTTCCGCGCGTCCAGAACATCGCTCCGCCGATTGTGGAGTCGTTGTTCTCGAAGATGCAGTAGTCGAACCGGACCGACGCATTATCACAGTAAATGGCGCCCCCGCCGGCCCCATTGCCATGCGCAAACCCGATTCCGGCGACGGTGGCGCCGGTCGTCGAATAGCAGTTGAGAATGGTCCCGCGCGTGGCTCCGCCGTCGATGATCGTGCTCTCCGGGTCCCACGTCGCGCTCATGAGGGTGACGCCTGATGACAACACGAGGCCGCTCTCGTAGTAAGTGTCTGGCGCGACGCGCACGGTGTCTCCCGAGGCTGCGTCGGCAAGCGCCAACGCGATCGTGGCATACTCTGCCGGGACGTCGAGAACGTCGCCGCTGAATGCGGCAGCCGGGACTGCGCAGGCGATGATACAGACGGGGGTGAGAATAGCCGCGAGTATGAAGGAGAGAGCACTCGAACGCATGGGGCGCCTCCTCATGAGGGTTATGAAGCGAATCACAAATCGGAGTATGCCGCGGTCACATTACTGGGAGTGTCTCACTATGGCAAGAGGAAAACACGTGGCGAGGATGGTGTCGCCCGATGCGCGGGGCGCCAGGTGCGTCGGCGCTCGCAGGTCAACAGGCGCGCCCAGACCGCCTCGGCGCTTGTCGCTTGGGTTCCCGGCCTGTATCATCGGCACAACGGTTCGATTCTCAATACGCGGGAGGCACAGTGGGACTCTTCGGACGGAAGAAGAAGCGCACGCTCGTCATCGGGCTCGATGGCGTGCCGTACACGCTGCTTCAGAAGCTCACGGCGAACGGTACGATGCCGAATGTGGCGCGCCTCAACTCGCTCGGTCACCTCTCCCAGATGAAGGTCACGCTCCCGGAGATCTCGGCCGTGAGCTGGCCCTCCTTCATGACCGGCACGAACCCGGGCACGCACGGTATCTACGGGTTCATCGATCCGAAGCCCGAAAGCTACGACATCCGCTTCCCCAACTTCAGGGACCTCAAGGCGCCGACGTTCTGGGACAGGATCGGGGAGAAGAAGAAGCGTAGCGTCGTTATCAATCAGCCGTCGACCTATCCCGCGCGTGAGATACCCGGTGTGCTCGTCTCCGGATTCGTGGCTCTCTCTCTCAAGAAGGCCGTCTCACCTCTTCGCATTCTCGCGGACCTCGAGCGCCTGGACTACAAGATCGACGTCGACACGGCTCGCGCGCGGCAGGATCATGACTTCCTGTTCGAGGAGTTGGACTCGACGCTCAAGACGCGGAGAGCGGCGGCACTCCACTTCTGGGAGAATGAGGATTGGGATCTCATGCAGATCGTCGTGACCGGAACCGATCGACTCATGCACTACCTTTGGGTGGCGATCGAGGACGAGTCGCACGAGCGGCACGGGCAGGCGATGGAGTACTTCCGCAGGATCGACGATTTCATCGGCGAGTTCTACGCGAAGTTCGAGAGCGACTCGGGCCGCAAGGACGAAGGGGAGGGGTTCTTCATGCTCTCCGACCACGGGTTCTGCGGGATCAAGCAGGAGGTCCGGGTGAACGTGTGGCTGGCCGGCAACGGGTTCCTCTCATTCGAGAAGGACGAGCCATCGAACATCGAGGACATCGCGGAAGGCTCAAAGGCGTTCGCCGTAGCTCCCGGACGCATCTTCCTCAACCGATCCGGCCGGTTCCCGAAGGGGGGTGTCGACGATGCGTCGGCCCGCTCCATCATGGATGAGATCAAGTCGGGGCTCTCCGGACTCACCTGCGACGGTGACCCGGTCATCCAGCATGTCTTCGAGCGCGATGAGGTCTACACGGGACCCGAGACGCGGAATGCGCCCGACCTTATCCCGGTCGGGCACCACGGCTACGATCTCAAGGATACGGTCAAGGAGAAGGAACTCTTCGGTCGAACCAATCTCACTGGTATGCACACGTGGGATGACGCCTTCTTCTGGTCGTTAGACGCTCCACCCGCCGGCTCGCCGCCGGACGGCGGTAGCGAACTCGAGATCACACAGCTGGCCGGGATCATCATGGAGACGCTTGCGTAGGGCGTCCGGTGGGTGGGGGTATGAGGGAATTCATCCGTTGTGTTGAGTTAGATACAATAACTACAGTTTGTATTGTCCGATACAAGCACTGGTCCTTGTTTTGCCCTTGACAGGCATTTCGAATCGGAACACAATCTGCTAGGGTTGTATTGGGGAATACAAACGTGAACCATTGTGCCGGAGATCGTCATGTCTAACATGTACTATGTTCTGCTTGGGGATGTGAGAGGCTCACGCCGACTGGCAGATCGCGAGGGCTTCGGCCATCATCTGCGTGCCGCGTATGAAGCCGCCAATCGGCGTCACGGAGGTGCGATGCGCGCTCGCATCGATGTCTTGAAGGGCATAGATGAGATCGGGGGTGTGTTCACGAACCCGATAGCGGCATACCAGGCAGCGACGGA
Source organism: uncultured bacterium (assembly GCA_964521425.1). GTDB lineage: Bacteria > Joyebacterota > Joyebacteria > Joyebacterales > Joyebacteraceae > Joyebacterum. The sequence goes on along the minus strand of CAZFRO010000016.1, from coordinate 45,414 downwards.
GATCCGCGCTGCTGTGAAGCCGGTGGCACTGCGGTTCGTGCTCGTCCGCGGGATCATAGATGCGGGTTTGAGTGGGGATGTGGCCGATATGGACGGTCCGGCGTTCCATGCGGGCAGCAGACTGATGGGGAGGATCAAGAGGGAACGTGTGCCGTTTGCGCTGGAGTTCGGAGACGTACTCATCGATGGACTTCTGAGCGTGCAGATAAGTCTGGTCTGGATGCTGAGGGAAGGGCAGTCGGAGAGGCAGATGCGGGTCATCCAGGCATTCGAGGAGCACGGGAATCAGACGGAAGCCGGGAAGGCCCTAGGTGTGACGCAGCAAGCCGTTTCAAGCGTGCTCATGGCGGCACGCTACCGAGAGACGAAGTTTCTTGAGGAGAGAGTCATGGAAGTGCTGAGTGACTACGTGCAGCGACTTGCGTCCGATACAGGGGGGTGAGGAGATGACATGGGAGGTGGAGTGGCTCAAGTTCGCGGTCAGAGCCGGGGGGACACTGGTCCTAATGCTGACGAGTGGCCTTGTCTTTCAGCTAGTGCTGCGACGGACCCAACAGGAGTGGACAGAGAGCGGTGTCTCCAAGAGTGAGCGTGACACTGGGGTGGTTGTTGGGAAGTGTGAGAACGTCCTCGTGGTCATCCTTGTGCTGCTGGGGGAGTACACGGCGCTGACGCTTCTCTTCACCGGGAAGGCGATCGTAAGGCGAGAGGATCTGAAATCGGGGAACTCACTCTTCTATCTCGCTGGTACGCTCGTCAATATCTCATACTCCATCGTGCTGGCTCTTCTTCTCAAGTGGATCCTCCGCCAGCTCGGCTAGCGCGATCATCACGATAGAGCGAAACCTGCCTCCGACTTCTCGAGTCTGGTGCAATGCTACCCCCCCATGACCCCGGGCGTCCGATGTACAGGTGGCATCGGTAGTGTGAGGATTCGACGGGGTCAGACGCGTCCCGTATCAGTGTTCCTCCCATTCTACGGGGAAGCTCTCCGGCAGCCTCACCATGTCGAGGATAGTCGCGATGAGCTGGCTGCGGCTGCCTGCGCGAGCCGGATTCCGGTACTCCCAGACGATCTCTCCACCGCGCGTCACTTCGAACGCTCGACCGTTGTCCGATTCGGTGATGAGGATGTTGCCGTTCGGAAGAAGCGCGCTCGTGCCGCACGACTTCGTGTAGAACTCATCCTCGTAGCTCCCGCCATAGCGCCAGATCTCCTCCTGCGTCACGGGATCGAACTCGATCACGCGAGAGATATCCGTCCGTCCGCCGTTGTCGAAAACGAGAATGTGATCATTAGGAAGGACCGTTGGCTGATGCTGACCGATCCACGGACCAGCCATGAGCCACACTACTTTCCGCGCCGCGATATCCACGACGGCGATGGCGTGGAGCTTCCTGAACGAGATCAGGACATTGCCCTTGCGGAACGCGGGCAGACGGTCTGCGAGCGAGCCGTCGAGCACCTCGAGCGTGTTGGTGTGGGTGATGTCGCTGCTCCGCCGCATCTTGAGTGCGAGCAGTGCCCGGTCGTAGTTGGAGTCCCAGAACGCACTGAGGATGGAGATGCGATCGAGTTCCTCGCCATCGCTGTTCAGGATCGTGATGAAGTCCTCGAGTACGACGGAGTTCCGGTCAACACGCGGGACCCGGTGTGCCTCGCGCGTCAGGATGAAGATGCGGCCGTCATCCATGACCTCAAGGTCATGGTGCGCGCCACCGTCGTATGCCCAGACGATGTTCGAGTCCTTGTCGAGTTTGACGAGACCAATGCCCTCGAATATGCCGAGGACGTCCCCGTTCTCGTAGAGGTAGCCGCGGCGCCAGTGTTGGGTCCGCTCATCCGAGACGATGTCCTCGCATTCCGGGAACGCATCGAGGAACTCGCAGCCCCACTCGTGAAGAGTGTTGCCGTCCATGTCCATGAGGAGCGCACCGGGGCGGTGGCCTGATGTGAAGAAGTTGTACCCACGGCCGGCGCGGGTGCGGTCGTGTATGGTGACGCCTCCGATGCCTGTTGCGGTCTTCGAGCCGCCGAGGTACCCGATCGACTCGAGCCGTTTGATCTCGGCCCGTTGCTCCTCGGTCAGTTGGCTGCCCTCACCCTTCGCCACGCGCCAGTGCCCAGGCTGGCCATCCGCGTCTTCGGGTCCCTGGAATGCCGGCTTCTGCTGCGCTGATTCCTGGCGGCTGCCCCATTCAGCGCTATCGACCCTTGCGTATCCGCTTCGCCACTGCCTTCCTCTGACGAGCATCCAACCAGCATGATGAGCGCGGTGGTGGTGAGCGGCACGGCGCATCCAGCCGGCGTTGGAAGTGCGCGGCGCGCACGATCCACCAAGTGTTTTGCATGTCTGAGCACGGTTCCTCCTGTTGAGATGATCCGGATGCTCCAAGCTAGCATGGCGCGTTCGGGGAGTCCAGTCATGCTCAGTCGCTGCATGGTCGCCGTATTTTGAGCTGTGCCAGAATGGCACCGCCAAGCATCAGCGCACACCCGAGAAGTGCGCGAGAGCTCAAGAATTCACTCAGGAAGAACCACCCGCCAAGTGCCGCGAAGACCGCCTCCTGTCCCATGATGATGGCTGCATGGGAGGGAGGCGTCCTTCTCTGTCCGACGAGCTGAAGCGTGTAGGCGATCCCGACCGACACCAGACCTCCGTAGAGAACGGGTATCATGGCGTTCATGATCGATTGAAGTGCGATGCGCTCGGTTGCCACCGCGACGACGAGACTCAGAATCGAGCAGGTGGCGAATTGGATGAACGCGAGCATGGGGATGCCCATGCGTTTCGTAACCCACGCCGCGAAGATCACATGACCGGCCCAGAAGAACGCTCCGATGAGCACGAGCGAGTCGCCGAGCCCAAGAGTGAGCGTGTCGGTTACGCTCAGGAGGAAGAGCCCCACCACGGCGACGATGGCGCCCAGCCACACGTTTCGACCTGGGCGGTGCCGCCAGAAGATGCCGAGCACGGGAACGAGTACGATGTAGAGGCCGGTGATGAAGCCGGCCTTCCCGGCTGTCGTATAGACGATGCCGACCTGCTGGAAGGTGGCGCCCGCGAACACGAGGAGCCCTCCAAGGAGGCCCGAGAGGGTGGCGCGACGACCGGTGAACGCGGCCGGCTCATGATGGCTCGCGCGGCCGCTGCCGATGGTCGCGGCCCCTGGATCAGATGAAGCGGAAGGTGGCTCCGGGGAGCGTGCGTGACGCCGCCTGCTGTTTCCACTCCGCACCCCCATGATCACGAGCATGACAAGGGCGCCGAGTGCGAACCTGAGCGCGTTGAACGTGAACGGTCCGATGTGGTCCATCGCGGTCCGCTGGAAGACGAACGCGATTCCCCAGATGGCCGCGGTGAGGAGAAGAAGGATCTCGGAGCCTATCTGCTCTTGCCTCTGGGTCATGAATCGCTGCCCTTCTGCACGAATCAGAATGAATGAGTCGGGAGATGGATCGAATTGCACGAGTATACGGCCGGTCCGGTGGTTTTTCGAGTGAGAACCACCGAGCCGGCAAGTGCTGAGCGCTTGCTCTCCAGCACGTCCACCCTTGGCGAGCTTCGCTCGGTGCTTGAATGACCTCGGCTGAACGACTATGATGATGTACTTATGGGGGAAGCACCCGGCGGGAAGTGTGCGGCACCGGCCACTGGCAGTAGCCGCGGGCCGGTAGGCAGCGACCACTCTGGACAGAGGCGTTATGTCAGAACGAGCAGGAACCCGACTTATCATGACGGCCGCGCTCGCCGCGGCGCTCGTCTATCCTGCGACGGCCCACGCGTACGTGGGTCCCGGCGCGGGCTTCGCCGTCGTCGGTTCGCTTGGTATCGTCTTCGTGACGGTGTTCCTCGCCATCGGGTCGCTCATCTCATGGCCGTTTCGAGCCGTGACGCGCGCCATCCGGAGCCGGCGACTCAAGGGCAAGGGTGAGATCAAGCGCGCTATCGTGCTCGGTCTCGACGGTCTTGATCCCGTCCTTACGAAGCGGTTCATGGATGAGGGCAAGCTTCCACACTTCGCGAAGCTGGCGGCTGACGGTAGCTTCAAGCCGCTCCTGACCGCCTGTCCGTCGATGTCACCGGTGGCGTGGTCGACGTTCGCAACAGGCGTCGATGCCTCTCGCCACAACATCTTCGACTTCCTCGACCGCGATACCAAGACGTATTTCCCTATTCTCTCATCGACACGCATCTCGAATCCGACCCGCTCGTTCAAGCTGGGTCGATACCAGATTCCCCTCGGCAAGCCGTCGATTCGGCTGATGAGGAAGAGCCGACCGTTCTGGGCCGTCCTGGATGACTGCTACGTCTCGAGTCACGTGCTCAGGGTTCCCATCACGTTCCCTCCGGAGAAGCTCAAGAACGGCGTCCAGCTCTCGGCCATGTGCGTTCCCGATCTTCGCGGCACGCAGGGCAGCTTTACGATGTTCACGACCGACCAGGAACGGGCCGGCTCGTACACTGGAGGCACGCTGCTTCTGGTTGAGCGGAAGGCGGATGTTGTCATCGGCGAGCTTCCTGGGCCGCCCAGTCCTTTCGTCGAGGACCGCTCCGAGATGACGGTTGCCTGGGTGGCTGAGATAGATAGAGACGAGGGGCGCATCCACTTCACGTTCGGCGACACCGAGTTCACAGTCGGCCGCCGTGAGTATTCGGACTGGATCTCGATCGAGTTCGCAGCGGGCCTCGGTGTGAAGGTGAAGGGCTTGATCAAGGTCTACGTGAACGAGATTGAGCCGCACTTCGAACTCTATGTGACACCGATCAATCTGGATCCATCAAGTCCCGCGATGCCGATCTCGTATCCGTCGATGTTCTCGCAGTACCTCGCCAAGCTCCAGGGACCCTACGCGACTCTGGGTCTGGCCGAGGACACGTGGGCTCTGAACGAACGCATGATCGACGAACGGGCGTTCCTCGAGCAGACGTGGCTTATCAACGATGAGCGCGAGAAGATGTTCCTGAACTCGCTCAAGAAAAACAGGAACGGCTTCACCGTCTGCGTCTTCGATGCGACCGACCGCATCCAGCACATGTTCATGCGCTACCTCGATCCAGAGAACCCCGCGAACCGCGGCAAGGACACGGAGGTTCACGCCCGTGCCATAGAGGACCTCTACGTGCACATGGACGGACTGCTCGCGCGGACGATGGAGTACGTCGATGACAAGACCCTGCTTCTCGTCATTTCCGATCACGGCTTCAAGCAGTTCAGACGCGGCGTCAACTTGAATACCTGGTTCCTCGAGAACGGGTACATGGCTCCGCTTGAGGACGGCGGGAACGGTACGGATGACGGGAACGGCGCGGACGGCGAGGCCGTTATCGGGGAGTATCTCTCCAACGTCGACTGGTCGAAGACGCAGGCGTATCAGCTCGGGCTCTCCGGAATCTACCTGAACAAGAAGGGGCGCGAGTCAAAGGGTACCTTAAGCAACGAGGAGTACCGCGCGCTCAAGAGTGAGATCAAAGAGAAGCTTGAGGGGATGATCGACACCGAGACGGACCAAGTCGCGATCTCCGCAGTCTACGATACCGCGGAGATAATGAACGGACCGTACGTGGGGAAGGGTCCCGATCTCATCATCGGGTACAACGTCGGTTACCGCGCGTCGTGGGAGGGAGCGGTAGGCAAGTCGAGTGCGGCCGCTATCGAGGACAACCTGAAGTCGTGGAGCGGTGACCACTGTATTGACTACAAGCTCGTTCCGGGCGTGCTCTTCAGCAATCGTAAGGTCGCAGCGGAGCGTCCCGGACTCATCGACATCGGGCCGTCCATACTCGAGCTCTTCGGTGTGAAGGTTCCGAAGTACATGCAAGGACGATCGATATTCAGACGCGACGAGGACGCAGGAGTGGGCGCCTCTTCGCCGATGGGGAGTGAAGACGTTGAGAAGCACGAGAATGCATAGACGCGGATACCGATCCTGGCCGTGGACGCTTCCGCTTGTTCTGATGCTCGGTGCGGCGATCGCGCTCGCGTCCGTGCTTGCGGGCTGCACGGCCGATGAGCCTGAAGACGCTCGTATGACCGAAGAGGACAGAGCGGCTCTGGCGTCGCTCGGGTACATCGAGATCGATTCCGATCTCAGGGAGTCCGTCCGGTCGGGGGAGAAGAAGGTTCTCGTCATTGGTATCGACGGCATGGACTGGGTCATGACCACGCGGCTCATGGATGAGGGGAAGCTTCCGCACTTCAGACAGCTTGCCGAGAGCGGCGGCTTCGGTCCGCTCCTCTCGAGCATTCCGCCGCAGAGCCCGGTCGCCTGGTCGAACTTCATCACCGGAGCGGATCCTGGTGGGCACGGCATCTTCGACTTCGTCCACTGCGACAGGACGACCTACATGCCGTACCTCTCGACATCGCAGGTCATACCAGCACCCGAGCGCGCGAAGCTCCTGGGGTTCATCCCCGTGAAGAACGAGTTCACGTTGCCCTTCACAGACTACGTGTTCCCGTTGGCCGGGGGCGGCACGATGAACCTGAGACGGGGTGTTGCGTTCTGGCAGGTGCTTGAGGCAGCCGGGATTCCGTGCACCATCTTCAAGATTCCATCGAACTTCCCACCGGTGCCGAGCGAGACCGGTACGACGCGGAGCATGTCGGGGATGGGCACACCAGACATCCTCGGGACGTACGGGACGTTCTCGTTCTACACAACCGACCCGTGGCCCGGCTCGGATGATATCTCGGGCGGCTACATCTACCCCGTGCGTGTCTCAAACGGCGTCGTTCAAGCGACCCTCTACGGACCGCCGAACGACTTCAAGGACTACGAGAGGATCGAGGAGCGGACAGGGGAGAGAGTCCCGTACAGCGAGAAGAAGGTCGCGCTTGATTTTCAGGTCCTCGTCGACCCTGAGAACCCTGTCGCCAAGGTGGTCATCGGCGACAGTGAGGTCATTCTCACGGAGGGTGAATTCAGCGAGTGGATCGAGGTCGATTTCGAGATGGTGCCTGCTGCCGTGACCGTGAGCGGCGTCGTGCGGTTCCTTCTCAAATCGGCTCACCCGGAGTTCGAACTCTACATTACGCCGGTTCAGATCAATGCCGCCAACCAGGTTCTTCCCATCACGGACCCGCCGGAGTATGGAGCGGAACTGGTTGACGCGGTCGGGCATTTCTACACACAGAACATGCCGGAGGATACGAAGGCGCTTGAACACGGTGTATTCGGGAACGAGGAGTTCACGAAGCAGTCCAGCATCGTCTTCGACGAGCGCCTGGACCTGTTCAACTACGAACTGTCACGCTTTAGTGAGGGCCTTCTCTATTTCTACTTCGGTTCCCTCGACCAGAATTCGCATGCCATGTGGCGTTGCATGGACCCGTCGCATCCGGCATACAATGCCGAGGAGGATGCGGAGTTCGCCGACTATCTCGAGGGCCTCTACGTGAAGTTCGATGCCATCCTGGGTGACGTGCTTCTGGGGCTCGATGAGAACACGTCGCTTATCGTTCTCTCGGACCACGGGTTCGCGCCGTGGTATCGGGAGTTCCACCTGAACAGGTGGCTCTACGACGAGGGGTACCTTGTTCTCAAGCCTGGGACGAGTCCCGAGCAGGTTGAGTGGCTGATCGGAGTCGACTGGGGGCACACTCGCGCGTTCGGGCTCGGCATCAACGGCCTCTACATCAACACGAAGGGACGGGAGGCTTCTGGGATGGTGGAGCCGGGTGAAGAGGCACGGGAGCTGATCGACGAGATCGCGGCCAAGCTTGAGACGCTAAGGGATCCGAGGACGGACGCGACGATGATCGTTCGGGCGTACAAGGCGGCCGAGGCGTACCACGGTCCGTACAAGGCGACGGCGCCGGACATCATCATGGGCTATGGCTGGGGCTATCGTGGTTCGGACCAGACGGCCGGCGGCCAGGTCCCCTCGAGCGTTGTCAGCGACAATACGAAGAAATGGAGTGGAGACCACTGCGCCGACTATCACCACGTGCCCGGCGTGCTCTTCACCAACAGGGCGTTCTCGCACGAGGAGCCATCACTCTACGACATGGCCCCGACGATTCTCGGTGAGTTCGGTATCGGCAAGCGGGAGTGGATGGTCGGACGCTCGGTGTTCGAGTAGGGCGATGAAGGAGGACTCACGATGTTCGGTGGAGGCATCAAGATCGACAAGGACCTTCTCGAGAAGGTGAAGAAGTACGCGGAGATGGCGGGCTACTCGTCGGTGGAGGAGTTCGTTACGCACGCGCTTGAGAAGGAGATATCGCAGCTCGAGGAGTCCGACTCCGAAGAGGAGATCAAGGAGAAGCTCAAGGGTCTCGGGTACATCTCGTAGTCCTGTGGGCGCGTGTCCGCGCTGGCGCCCTGTGAAGGGCGCGAGAGGGTCACCATCGGTCAGCACAGTGAGAGAGACACATGTGGCCAGTGCTTAGAGTCATAACGAAGGCGTTCGATATCGTTCTCGCACCGTTTGCGGGGATACACCCGATCGTGGGTCTCCTCGTCGTCTCCGTTGTGACCGGTGTCGTGATGCTCTTCATCTTCGGCAAGACTTCGAACCAGAAGATGATCGCGGCGACGAAGGACAGGCTCAAAGCGCACATCATGGAGATGTGGATCTTCAGGAACGCTCCTTCGGTGATGTTCCGCGCGATGGGCAACGTCGTGCGCTTCAACCTCCAGTACCTCAAGCACTCTCTCAGGCCGATCGTGTTCCTTTTCATTCCAGTGCTCTTCATCATGGTGCAGCTCGGCATCAGATACGCGCACGAGCCTCTGGTCCCCGGGGATGTGACCGTCGTGACGGTTGCGCTCGCGGATGGTGTGCGTGCCACGGAGGCCGACATCACGCTCGCGACTCCCGATGGCATCCGCATCGTCTCGCCCGCGCTCAGGATGGACACAGCAGGCGAAATCGAATGGAAGATAGCGGCCGATCGCTGCGGCACGCGTGCGCTTTCGGTCGTCACGCCGGACGGGACGATCAACAAGGTGGTCGTTGTAGGCGAGGACCTCGGTACCGTGAGGTTCGCCTCGCTCAGGCCGAGGGCCGGGACCTGGAGCGCGTTTCTCTATCCTGCCGAACAGCCGATTCCGTGGGACTCCATCGTGCACTCGATCACGGTTCACTACGAAGAGAAGCAGGGGCTTTTCTTCGGTCTCACCTTCCACTGGCTCTGGATCTTCTTCGGGATCTCGGTCATCGCCGGCTTCGCCCTCAAGGACCTCTTCGGGATCGAGGTGTAGCAAGCATGACCGATGCCCGCATCGACCTTCATCTTCACACGACGGCATCCGATGGGACTCTCACTCCGGAAGAGCTCGTGCTTCGTGCGAAGGAACGCGGGCTTACCGCCATGGCCATCACGGATCACGACACGATCGGAGCAGTGAAGGATGGGCTGGCGGCGGGGGAGAAGCATGGCATCGAGGTTGTAGCGGGCACCGAGATAGGTATCGCGCACGATCCCAAGCGGCATCTCATCGAGACGGACATCCTGGGCTACTTCATTGACCCCGACCACCCCGAACTGATCGAGGCGCTCGACCTCCTTCAGAAGGCCAAGAACGACAAGCTCTACAAACAGCTCGCCGTGCTTGCCCAGAACGGCTACGAGATAGGGAGCACGGAAGTACTTGCAGTAGCCGCCGGCGACACGGTCCGGCGTCCGCACATCTGGAAGATCCTGAGAGAGCACTATCCGAGTTTCCGCGCCGACGTGTTCTTTGAGAAGACATCGTTCGGCGGAGACTGGCACGTCACGAAGGACTTCAGTCTATCGCTCGAGGCGGCAGTGGACATCATCGAGCGGGCGGGCGGTGTTCCTGTTCTCGCTCATCCCGGCGTATACAACGAGGTGTTCGCGAAGCGCGGCACGCTCATCGATCCGGATGTCGACAAGACGATCGCGACGTGTGTTGGAGCGGGAGTGAAGGGAATCGAAGTCTACTACAGCTACAACAAGAACAGACCCTACTGGGACGGCGACTCCCTGATCAGTGAGGAGCAGTATTCGGAACTCGTCGGCCACTACGCGTCGCTGGCTGAGAGCCACGGCGTCCTCAAGACTGGCGGAACCGACTTCCACGGTGCGAACAAGCCGCAAATCGAGGTGGGAGAGGTCGAGGTTCCGCACTATCTGCTGGAGGAGCTTCGCGCCGCACGGCCTGCGTGATCACTTGATCAACTCGAGGGCGGCACGGGCCGGTGCGAACGATGGGTTGATCTCTAGGGCGAGGAGATACTGTCTCCTCGCTTCGTCACTCCTGCCAAGTCTCTCGAACAGCTGACCACGATTGTAGTACGGGTCGATCATACGAGGCGCTAGCTCGCCGGCGGTATTGAGTGCTGCGAGCGACTCCTCGAACCGACCGGCCTCCCGCTCTGCAACTCCCAGATTGTTCCAGAAGACTGGCTCGTCCGGGTCGAGTTCGGTTGCTTGGGTGAACTCGTGGGCGGCGAGATCCGGTTCCCGCGACATGTTGTAGAACTTCCCCAGCGCATCGTGCGCCTCGGCTGACGATGGTCTTCGGTCGACCGCCATTCCGAGTTCGGCGCGCGCCTCCTCCATCCTGCCCATCGCAATGAACGCCTCACCCAGCCTGAGGCGGGCCGGAATCTCCGGCTGTCCGGCCCTGAGGGCCCGTGAAAAGGCACTCGAGGCGGCGAGAGGATTGCCATGAGCTGCCAGCTCTTCACCCATGAGCGAGAGAAACACGCGCGGCCGCATTGCTACTGCTACCGCTTCATGCATGAGGCGGAGGGCTGAATCCACGCGTCCGAGTCGTGACTCCGCCAGTGCCAGATACTGGAGGGCGACGGGTCGGGACGGGTCGAGATCGACCGCCATCTCCAGAAACGGAAGCGACCCTTCAGGGTCACCACTCTGGAAGAGCGCACTTCCCGCGCGCTCCTGAATGTCGGGGTCATCCGTGAAGACTCTTGCTGCCATTGCGTAGAGAGGTCCGGCGCGCTTGAAATTGTGCCACGCCTCCGCCCTCCTGCCTTCGAACTCGGCGGCCTTGGCTTTGACGACCGGGATGTGATCGGGAAGAACCTCGTCGATGTTGAACACGGTCATGACGCCTATGGCGAGCGTGAATGCCAGACAGACGACGAGGAGGATCCGGTCGAGGTGGGGGCGCTTCCAGAGTAGGACCATGACGGCGCTTCCGATCCCAAGCACGAGGGCGGGGGCGATGAGCACGCGGTACGGAAGGAGAAGGGGCACGACAACGTAGCCGGCCAGCACGAGCACAGCCGTAGCGATGCGACCGGCTCGCTCACCCAGGAGTACCGGCAGTGTGATCACACCGGTTGCGCCATCGCCCGCTGTGTCCTTCAGATCCTTGGCCGCGAATCCGAGTCCGAACGAGAGAACGATGAGCCACGCAAGCCGCGGGGGGAAGAGAGCGAACGAACGTTCCTCGGCGAACGCGGAGAAGCCAATCATGCAGACGAGCAAGGACATGAGTCCGAGGCTCAGGTTCGAGACGAGCGGGATCCGCTTCAGACGAATGGGTGGCGCAGAGTAGAAGAGGGAGAGCGCCAGAGTAAGGAGCATCAGGAGGAACGTGGAGTACTTGACGTTGAGTGCCATGAGGAGCGCGCCTAGTGCGAGAACGCTGGCCATCATGGCGACGTCCTTTCTTCCGACTGCTCCTCGGACGAGCGGTCGGGAGACACCCACGATTTCGTCGCTCTCCTCGTCAAAGAGATCGTTCAGGTTGACGGACGCCTGGAATGCGAGAAAGACAGCAAGAGCAACCCCGATGATCCCGAGAACGTCACCGCCGCCGGTGAACGATAGGCCGACCGGAGAGAAGATGGCCCACCCGAGTGCGAGGCCGAAGGCGGCCATCCCCAGATAGTGAAGCGTTCTGAGCGGGCGCATATTCAAGCGCAGAGCCCGTTCCTTCTTGGGTGCGTGGAGTCGGAAGGCCAGCCACCCGAGCGCGCACGACGTGAGGATGAAGACGAGTGCCAGCTTCCTGCTCTCATCGGGGACTATGCCGCCCGCCCGGTAGGTGGCGTTGTAGATGAATGCCAGCGGGGCGCGGGTGCCTTCGGTGATGGCCCACGAGAGCCTGGCCAGGGCGTTCGGTAGGATGCCGTGGCCGAGCAGCAGGAGATAGGTGAGCACAAAGGCCAGAGCTCCTCGGAACCAGCTCTTCGTCTTGATGCGGACGTACGCTACTGCGAGAAGGCAAGCCGCCAGGATCTCGACTCGCTGTCCTGGAGAGACGCGCTCGAGCGCGACTCCCGGGTTGAAGAACCGGAAAGCCACCGATCGGAGGTCGAGGAGGTACGTTATCCTCATACCCTCGCCTGATGTGATGATGTAGTCCATAACTGGCGGGATGAGGATGATGACCCATGCTGGTGTCATCACCTTCATGACAGATCCGATGCGCTCTCGCGCCAGCGCTGAGAGGAGGACGGAGAAACCGAGAAACAGACTGATGTAGAAGAAGAGGAAGTGATCGAGCACCATCAGCGCGGAAGGCGATGAGAAATAGACAAAGCCGATGGAGCCCTTTGGTCCCAGAGCGCCCTCAAGGAGGTTTCTCGCGATAGCGAGCGCGAGAAAGGCGAGTACGAACACGCTCCAGTGGTGGGGGGAGCGTTCAACGTCGCTGATGGTCTCAAGGAGCTTTCTTCTCTTCACATTGCCTCGCTCTTTCACTCCCGTGCCCTGTGCACCGCGATTCACCGACCCTGCTTGAGACAACGCCTGAGACGTCTGGTTCGCCGACGGCTCTACACTCATGGCATCGTACGCATAACACTACAACACGCCCCGCGTGCTCGTCCACCTGTAGATGGAGGCGGGTTCCTTGGCCTTGCATTGGTTCTTGACAACCATGTGGCCGTGGCCATACTGTGCGGCTGATAAGGTATGTGCGTATGCGATCATATATCCATGTGGGAGCAACCCAAGAGCGCGGCTTGCGTGTGCCGCGTGCAACATAGGGAGGAACGTTATGAGGACTTCGTGCGTTGTTCTGGCGCTGGTTCTTCTCGTAGCCGTTGTCGTGCCCGCATCCGGGGCTTTCGAGTTGCGTACCTGGGCAACACCTGCGGCAGCACCAGCTGATGGCAGTCCCCTCTGCACCTCTACGAGCTTCACGCTCCGTTCGAGACTCGGTGGTCCCTTCGCCGGTAGCGCGGAGAGCACATCCTTCTCGCTGTGGGGATGCAGCGCCTACACGCCCGTTGAGGGCATCTTCTTTGCGTCCGTTACCGATCCCCTGGTCGTGACGCTTCGCTGGTCGATCGACTATCTTGGTGAGGCAGAGGGATTCAACATCTATCGGTCGACGTCCGTGGACGGGCTGTTTGAGAGAGTCAACGAGAAAATTCTCGAGCCGGACCTCCCTGGAGTGTATGTGGACAGGACCGTGTGGCCCCAGACCGAGTTCTGGTACGAACTCTATGTTGTGCGGGTCGATGGCTCTGAAGAGAAGGTGGGTTTCGAGCCCGCGAGTGTGATGACCGGCGGCCGGCTGGTGACGCATCTCTTCCCGCCGTCCCCGAATCCGTTCCGTGGTGAGACAGTCATCATGCATGACATCGCGGCCGATTCCGGTCCTCCGAGGCTCACGATCTATGATGTATCCGGGCGCGTCGTCAAGACGTTCGCCTCCATGCCTGAGAGATCGGGCAGATACGAGCTGACCTGGGATGGCACCAATGACAACGGCCAGCGCGTCGTGTCTGGTGTCTACTTCTGTTCCCTCGAGACTGGAAAGAATCGCGAGACACGCCGCATCGTGCTGCTCAAGTAGCGCGGCGGCCGTGGTGAGTTAGGATGAGCTTCGCGCGACGCCCTAGGTGTCGCGGTTCAGATGAGTCTTGCGCGACACGCGGAGTGCTGCGATTCAGTTGAGTCTTGCGCGACACGCTGCGTGTCGCATTTCATACCAGGTGTTACACAGGATGGGTAGATGTTGAGACTTACACAGGTGGCTGTCGTGCTCGCGGTCGTGCTCTTGGCCGGCGCTGCCGCGCCACTTCAGGCGGACGGTGGCGAGAGGAATGTTGCGGAGACGGTGTGGTATCAGGGGTTTCTGGCGGATGTCGCTACAGGGGATCCGATCAACGGGACCGTGACAGTCGTGGCTACGCTCTACGATGCGGTGACCGTCGGCAGCATTCTCTGGGGTCCGGAGACAAACTCCGGGACCGTGGTGACAGAAGGGTGGTTCAACATCGAGCTTGGCGACACGGCTCCACTGGTCGCCTTCATCGATCCGCCCTACTACCTTGAACTCACGGTGGCGGGCGAAATCCTCGAGCCCCGGCAGAAGCTTGCCAGCGTTCCGACGGCGCTTCGTTCAGCGGCGGCTGATTCCGGTGATGGCGACTGGACCATCGATGGGGTCAACGTCTACCGCGAGTCGGGGCGAGTGGGCATAGGGACATCCGTGCCGAGCGGCAAGTTGCACGTCAGGGACGACTCGGTCACGATCACCTCCATCACGATTGAGAATCAGGACACCAGTGCAAACTCCAGCGAGCGGCTCACCTTCCGGGACGAGAACGGCGGTCTTGCCTACATCTCCTGCTACGATGACGACAGTGCTTCGTACGCGTCGATGATGACCATCGTCAATAACCGCCCGGATGGCCGGATCGTGCTCAGGAACGACGCTCTCTCGCCTGTCATGCTCGACAGCACCGGGAATGTCGGCATAGGCGTATCCTCGCCTGCGTCGAAGCTCGATGTCGACGGGACTGCGGAGATGCTCGGATTCAAGCTGACTACCTCACCGACGGACGGCTACGTGTTGACCTCCGATGCCGCCGGTGTCGGAACGTGGCAGGCTGCAGGTGCGGGAGGCGACAGCGACTGGACCATCGCAGGGAACGACATGTACTCGGCCGTATCGGGGAACGTCGGCATCGGGGCATCCGCGCCGAGTGGCAAGCTACACGTGCGTGCCGATGTGAATGGGAGCACGACCATCGCGATTGAGAATCAGGACACCGGTGCATCATCCGCCGAGAAGATTGTCTTTCGGAACGAGGACGGCAGTGTAGCCTACATCGCCTGCTACGATGACGACAGTGCCATGTACTCGTCGATGATGGTCATCGCCAACAACCGCCCCGAAGGCCGGGTCGAGCTAAGGACGGGCGGCATATCCGCGGTCATGATCGACAGCACTCGCAATGTCGGCATAGGGGTCTCCTCACCGGGCTCCAAGCTCGATGTCGACGGTACGGTCGAGGCCACGGGTCTCAAGGTGACCACAAGCCCGTCGGACGGCTACGCACTGACCTCCGATGCGTCGGGGGTTGCCGCATGACAGCCGCAGCACCTCGTCGACGTGCACGACGAGAGCACGGTCACGGTGATTGGGGGATCGGCAACGCAGTTCGACGACGCCGAGGTGAGCCTGACGGTTCCGGGTCCGGGCTACATCATCTGCACCTCAACAGTCTGGCTCGGGATCAACCACGCGAACAACATATCGGCCGATCACGTGCAGCTGAATCACTCCGACAGTCCGACAACGATGGGCAGTAGCTACACCAAGGTCGCCTATTTCATGCAGGCGTCTGAGCCGATAGGGAGCTACTACAGATCGTTCAGTGTTCACAGCACGCATGTTATTGGGGGCGCCGGCACGCACACGTACTACCTCGTCGGCAAGATGTTGAGCGGTCAGGACGCATCCGACGAGTTCATTCTTGGTCAGATGACGGCTGTCTATTACCCCGGCTAGCTTCTGCGCGGGAGCTTGAGAGTCATGATGGGAAACCGGCCGGCGCATGTCGCCGGTCGGTTTCGTTGTATGGCGGAGCTTTGCCGTTGACACCTCGCGAGGGAGCGGGTTAGCCTCATCCAGCCGACGGCTACCCACGCAGTGACGAGGAAGAGGCTACTCATAATGCGATTCAGACGTGCAGAGCGACTTCAGGCACTCCCTCCGTACCTGTTCGTCGAAATGGACAGGGCGAAGAACGAACTCACAGCAGAGGGCATCGACGTGGTGAACCTGGGCATCGGCGACCCGGATCTTCCGACGTTCCCAGAGATCGTCGAGGCCCTTCAGATGGCCTGTTCGGACAGCGCCACGCATTGCTACCCGTCGCAGCGAGGTGAGCTGTCACTTCGCACGGCCTTCTCGGAGTGGTACAGAACACGGTACAACGTGAAGCTCGATCCTGAGCGTGAGGTGCTCACACTCATAGGGACTAAGGAGGGGCTTGGGCACCTGCCGGTCGCCGCGCTCGATCCCGGGCGTATGGCGATCGTGCCTGATCCGGGCTATCCGGTCTATCAGGCAGCGTCCTGGCTGGCGGGAGGAGAGATCAAGCACATGCCTCTCGAAGCCGAACTCGGGTTCAAACCGGACTTCGATGGGCTGTCGCGGGAGTCGATGGACGCTGCACAGCTGATGTTCCTGAACTACCCGAACAACCCGACCGGCGCTTCAGCAGATGAGGAGTTGTTCCAGCTTGCGGTCAACCTCGCACACGAGCACGACTTCCTGTGCGTCAACGATGCGGCCTATTCGGAGATATTCTTCGAGGGCGAGCGACACTCCATTCTTCAAGCCGGAGGCTCACGGGACGTCGCGATCGAGTTCCATTCTCTCTCGAAGACATTCAACATGACGGGATGGCGTGTGGGGTTCGCGGTAGGCAACGAATACGCGCTCGACGCGCTTGCGGAAGTGAAGTCCAACATGGACTCGGGTGTGTTCACTGCGATTCAGATTGCGGCCGAGGTCGCCCTTGGGCTTCCCCAGGAGCGCGTTGACGAGCAGGTAGAGATATACAGACGACGCAGAGATGTGCTTCTCGAAGGACTGAGGGGAATCGGATGGAACGTGTCACCGGCACACGCGACATTCTACGTGTGGGCGCACATCCCGACCGGCGAGGACTCCATGGCGTTTTCATCGAGGCTGCTGAAGGAGGCTCACGTCGTAACGACGCCCGGTGTCGGCTTCGGCCCGAGTGGAGAAGGCTATGTTCGCATGGCCCTCACCGCCCCGGAAGATCGGATAGCTGAGGCCGTTGATAGAATCGGACGAATGCTGTAGTGTATCTGGCAAGGTTCTGATACTTGGCGATGCTAGAGCACCGAGGGGAATCGGTGAACTGGAGGTGATCCGACATGACTGAGTACACGGTATCGCTTGTGAACATACGATTGTACGGCTATCACGGCGCATCTCAGAACGAGCGCGAACTCGGACAGCGATTCGAGATCGATGTTGAGATCCGCGCCGATCTCGCAGAGGCCGTGGCCACTGATGACATGAAGAAGACGGTCAACTACGAGGCCGTTTACAAGCTCGTGGAATCTGAGGTGGTGAACGAGAAGTACCATCTGCTCGAGGCAATGGCCGACAAGATCGCGAGGGACATAATCGAGCAGTTCGATGTGATTGAGGTTATCGTCCGCGTTCGGAAGCCGAGCGTTCCGATTGCTGGATCCATAGATCATGTTGAGGTAGAGGTGGTGCGCGCCAGGTAAGGGAGCATGACAAGAACCTGGATCGGTCTCGGTTCCAATCAAGGTGACCGCGCGGACCAGATCGCGACGGCGCTCAGAGAGGTGGACGCGCTTGAGCGGAGCCGTGTGGTGCGTGTCTCGTCTCTCTATGAAACGGCGCCGGTAGGCAAGACGGATCAACCGTTCTTCCTGAACGCCGTTGCCGAGGTCGAGACTGATGAGGATCCCCGCGGTCTTCTCAGGGGTCTCCTGGCGATAGAGCAACGTATGGGTCGGTCTCGGGGCGTTCGCTGGGGGCCGAGGACGATAGATCTTGATATCCTCATCTTCGGAGGTGTCTCCGAGGTGTCGGATGATCTGACGATTCCCCATCCACGACTGGCCGAACGCGCGTTCGTACTTGTACCGCTCGTGGAGATAGCTCCAGACGTTCTGGTTCCGAGTGAAGAGAGGACTCCGGCTCAGCTGCTTGAGACCCTCAGTAGAGAGGCGGGCGATGCGGTGCGGGCCGGGGATCCACCCTGGCCGGACCGGCGGGAGGCGACTTGTCGAGGAAGAACTACGTAGCGATCGAGGGTGTGATCGGAGTTGGCAAGACCACTCTTGCGACACTCCTCTCAAAGACCTGGGGTGCACACCTCAAGCTGGAAGTCGTTGAGGAGAACCCGTTCCTGGCCAAGTTCTACTCGGACATGAGGGGATATGCGTTTCAGACGCAGCTCTTCTTCCTGCTGTCACGACACAAGCAGCAGCTTGAGCTCAAGCAGTTCGATCTCTTCATGGAGCAGGTTGTATCGGACTATCTCTTCGCCAAGGACCGGATCTTCGCGAACCTCACTCTTGATGACAACGAGCTTGCCCTCTACACGCGTCTTGCCGACCTCGTGGAGCGCAACATTCCGAAACCGGACGTGGTCGTCTATCTGCAGGCGTCCACCGAAGTCCTCATGGAGCGCATCCACAAGCGTGCGCGTGACTTCGAACGCGACATGTCGAAGGACTACATCGCTGCTCTCAATGAGGCGTACAACTATTTCTTCTTCCACTACGACGACACTGCCCTCATCGTTGTCAACACGAACGAGATAGACTTCGTCGAGAACACATCCGACTTTGAGGAGCTCTCGAAGGAGATAGAGGAACACACCGCAGGGACCGCATACTACGTTCCCATAGGTACGAGGACCAAGGGATAGGTGGAGGCGCTTTTCGGCGCGGCGGTCTCCCACAGAAACAAGAGGGGCGAACGGCGAGGGATGCCAGACAAGAAGCTGACTGCTCCGGCGATAACAGCGATGAAGGGGAGCGGCGAGAGAATCGCTGTCCTGACCGCCTACGACTACATGACCGCCAGGATTGCTGACGCCGCCGGCGTCGACGTTATCCTCGTCGGCGATTCAGCGGCGATGGTTGTGCTCGGCTACGAGAGCACGCTTCCTGTGACGGTTGCCGAGATGGTCATGCTGACGGCCGCAGTTGCGCGCGCGAAGACGCGTGCTCTCGTGGTTGGTGACCTTCCCTTCATGTCATATCAGGCGGACATCGGAGATGCCGTGAGGGCGGCCGGTACCTTCATCAAGGACGGTGGGGCGCAGGCCGTGAAACTCGAGGGTGGCGTGAGGATCGCGGACAAGCTCCGTGCAGTTGCCAACGCCGGCATTCCCGTGATGGGTCACATAGGACTGACCCCGCAGTCGGTCCACGAATTCGGGGGCTATCGCGTGCAGGGGAAGGACGAGAAGGCAAAGGAGAGCCTGCTCGCGGATGCTCGTGCCGTTCAGGAGGCCGGGTGCTTCTCGGTTGTGCTTGAGGCGATGCCGCGCGAACTTGGCCGCCAGATCACGGAGATGCTCTCCATTCCCACCATCGGCATCGGGGCCGGTCCGGACTGCGATGGTCAGGTGCTGGTCGTGAATGACATCCTCAAGTACACGGATGGGCGGCCGGCCAGGTTCGTCAGGAGCTACGCGGATGTGGGATTGGTCGTTGAGGACGCCGCCAGACGCTACGTGGCGGATGTGAAGTCGGGGAGCTACCCAAGCGACGAAGAGTGCTACTGAGGGACATGCCGTGGAGACAATCACCTCCATCGTTGAGATGAGACGAGCGGCCGGATCCCTCAGACGAGAGGGGCGCACCATCGCTCTCGTCCCCACGATGGGGGCACTGCACAACGGGCATCTGAGTCTCATACGGGAGGCCGATGCGCGTGCGGACATAGTCATCGTGAGCGTCTTCGTGAACCCGACGCAGTTCGGGCCGCTTGAAGATTTCGACACCTACCACAGGGATCTCGAGCGCGACATCAGCCTGGCTCAAGAGGCCGGCTGTGACATCATCTTCGCTCCGCGGGTCAACGACATGTACCCCGAGGGCAGCGTGACGCGCGTCTGTGTCTCGGGTCTGACCGAGAAACTCTGCGGGGCGTTTCGTCCCGGGCATTTCGACGGTGTCTGTACGGTCGTTGCGAAACTCCTGAACATCGTGAGACCTCATCTGGCTGTGTTCGGTCAGAAGGACGGCCAACAGGCCGCTGTCGTGGAGCGGATGGTCAGTGACCTCGATATGGGAGTCGAGATCATAAGATCGAAGACCGTCAGGGAGTCCGACGGACTCGCCATGAGTTCCCGGAACGCCAACCTGTCCGAGATCGAGAGGCGCGAGGCAACCGTTCTCTACCGGTCGCTTGAACATGCCGTGAGTCGGTACGGTGGGGGGGAGAGAAGCGTCGAACGAGTCGTTTCGGAGATGCGGGACATGATCGATGCAGGAGAGACCACCGAGATCCAGTACGTGGCCGCAGTTGACGCCAAGACACTCGAGGATGTGGATGAACTCAAGCCTGGTGTCATGCTCGCATTGGCTGTGTTCGTCGGAAAGACCCGCCTCATAGATAACGTCATCATCGGAGCCTGAAGTGATGGATAGATTGTGGGCGCCCTGGAGGATGGAGTACCTCATGTCAGATAAGACCGATGGCTGTATCTTCTGTGACAAGCCGCTTGAGGGCGACGACAGGAAGAACTTCATTCTGAAGAGGTCGGAGCATTCCTTCATCATACTGAATGCATATCCATACAACAGCGGCCATCTCATGGTTGCGCCTTTTCGGCACGTCGCATCCCTGAGCGAACTCGCTCCGGAGGAACGGTCCGATCTGATGGAACTGCTCGCTCACGCAGAGGTTGTTCTCGGGCGCGCGTATGAGCCTCATGGGATGAACGTGGGGATCAACATGGGGCACTGCGCGGGAGCGGGTGTGCCGGGTCACGTGCATGTCCACATCGTCCCGCGCTGGGAAGGGGACACCAACTTCACGTCCGTTGTCGGCGAGACGAGAGTGCTGCCCGAGCTTCTGGACGAGACATACACACGTCTTCAGAGTCATCTGGACGGGGAGTAGAGATTGGCGACCCGAAAGCGCAAAGGTGGCCGCAAGCGGAAGAAGAGCCGGGCTTCGGCATTCTATACGATCGTCGTTCTGGCACTGATGACCGGCATCGTCTACCTGATGCTGACCATATATGGCGTCTTCGTCCCGCGGGCATCGCGGGAGGAAGTGGTCACCGTGCTGGTTCTGAATGGCTGTGGCGCCGATGGTGTGGGGCAGAAGACGGCCAGACACCTGAGGGAGGTTGGATTCGACGTCGTGGACTACAGAAACGCCGACTCCTTCGACTACAGTGAGACGATAGTCGTGGATCGAGCGGGCGACATGGGAAGTGCCCTAAGTGTCGCCCGGCATGTGAAAACAGGGAACGTCATCCAGCAGATCCAGGAGACGCCACTTGAGGATGTAGTCGTGATCATAGGAAACGACTACAAGCGCTACATCGACTAGAGATACAGGTCCAAGAGCGCCCGATTGACTAGAAGTACAAGTCGCGATAGTCGTCGATCTTCGCACGATTTCTGAGACCGTCAAGCCAAGCCGCGAACAACTCCATGCTTTTGTTCTGCATCATCTGCGCCCTGAGATTGTCTCGCTCCTCGGCAAACAGCTGCTGACCAGCAGCGACCTTCTCCTCGATGCGAATAATGTAGTACTTCGTCGGATCCTCGGTCATGACGACGCCGCTCGTCTGTCCCGGATTGAGGCCGAAGCTCGCGCCGACGAACTCGTTCGTGCGACCGATGGCCGGGACGTAGTCCTTGCGGCTGAAAAGCTCAGTAGATCGCACCTGCTGCTTGTGCCGTGCCGCTGCGTCGTCGAGCGTGGCCCCCGATGCCACCGCGTCGGCCAGATCGGTAGCGAGAGCAGATGCCCGGTCCTTCTGGCGTTCGTAGACCAGTGCGACCTGTGCCGGGTGGTCCATCCCGGAAGCCTCCACCTCAGAAGCAAGCTCGTCGTAGTTCGGAAGCGCCTGTGGGATTCTCTCGGCGACCTCGAAGACGTAGTAGGCCTCTGGAGTCGTGAATGGGCCAAAGACCGTGGCGACTTCGTTCTCGAAGGCGAACGCGACCGCTGGCCGGACGTTTCCGATCCTGGGGATGAATCTGCCGTCCGCAAACGGGGCGGTGACTGCAATCTCCACTCCAGCCGATTCCGCCGCGGCCAGAAGACCATCAGACTTGGCCTGCTCGAGTATCTCTGATGAGATGTCCTCGAGGTCGGCAAGCGTCTCCGCACTTGGCCGCAGCTTCATCAGGATATGGCGCGCCTTCACCTCTGCGGTGTCGCCTCGCCCTCGCTTGTCATCAACCATGATGATGTGGTATCCGAACTGCGTCTTGACGGCGTCGCTGATCTCGCCGACGCTCAGACTGAAGGCCACCTCTTCGAACTCCGGGACCATCGCCCCTCGTCCGAACCAACCGAGGTCGCCGCCGTTGGGTCCGCTCGGACCTTCGGAGTAGGACTTAGCCATCTCGGCGAAGCTCTCACCGTCACGCACGGCATTCGCGACATCCTCAAGGCGCAGCTGGATATCCTGCTCGTCGAGCGCACTTGGCGTCCTTGGGAAGCTGACGTAGTTGAGCACGACCATCTCCGGCTGCTCGTAGTCAGCACGGTGCTGGTCGAAATAGGCTCTCACTTCATCCTCAGTCGGGACCAGGTCAGACGTGTCAATGCCTCTTGGGTCGATCTCGATGTATGAGGCCCGGACCTTCTCATTCTGAGCGACGAATTCCGTCCACAGCTCATTGTCGCTGACGAGAGCGGCCGCCTGTATCTCCTGCTGCAGCAGCTGCTGCTTGAGGCTCTGACGATACATGGCGGCGACATCCTCCCAGCGCTCCGGGTGCATCTGGATCTCTCTGTGATAGGCGCCGAAGTCGAAGTTGCCGTTCTCATCCTGGAAGGAGGGCGAGCGGTATACCGATTCGGGTGGGTTGTTCCAGAGCAGCTCGAAGACCTGATCGTCCGGGATCTCGATGCCAAGGCGCTCAATCTCGTTCTGGATGAGGATCTCTGCTACCAGGGTGTCCCACGTCTCACTCAGAATCGATTCCCTCGCGGACTCAGTGATCTCGGAGCCGGACCGCTCTGCATACGATGTGGCCCGCTGTCTGTACGAGTCCATGAAGTCCCGATAGCTGATGGAGGTGTCGTCCACGGTGGCTACGACGCCTCTCTCAGGACCACTACGTTTCGAAGGACCGCCCTTGCCCCATCCGGCGAAGATGAACCCCAGGAAACCGACAACGACTATCCACAGAACCACTTTTGTATTCGACCGAAGCGCCCCAAGCATCTGGCAGTGTCTCCCGTTGATCGTTTGCTGGATCTGTCTATAAGGAATCTACAAGGTGGCTCCCCAAGAGAGCCGTATCTCTCCACAAACCATGAAACTAGCACGCTCGATGGACGATGACAAGCGGAATGTCGGAATTTCAGGTTGACGAACGGCCGTTCTACTGGTATCTTCTAGCGTTTCACCACAGTGACGAGACGATTCCTGACAGCAATCGATGGCTCGGCCCGGAAGGACTACGATGAAGTCACCATCTCCCGACAAAATACGGAACATAGCGCTTGTTGCACACGGCGACGCGGGCAAGACGATGCTCGCCGAATCAATGCTGTTTCTCGGTGGCGCCATCTCGAGGATGGGAAGCGTCGATGACGGATCCGCTGCGCTGGACTACGCGGATAACGAGAAGAGACGCGAGATTACCATCAACCTCGGGATCGGCAACTGCACCTGGAAGGGCATGAAGTTCAATATCCTGGACTGTCCCGGATACGCCGATTTCTACGGCGATGTCAGGGGAGGCATGCGTGTCGCGGACTCGGCGGTAGTGCTGGTCGCGGCTCCGGCTGGCGTGGAGGTAGGGACCGAGCTGGTCTGGCAGTTCCTCGACAAGCTCAAACGGCCGCGTCTGGTGTGCATCAACAAAATGGACAAGGAGCACGCCGACTACGGGAAGTGCATCGATGAGCTCTCGGATGCCGTAGGAGCGCGTCTGGTTCCCGTGACGATTCCGATCGGCGCTGCCGAGGAATTCAAGGGAGTCATCAACCTCATCGAGAACAAGGCGTTCATGCGCGATGGGTCCGGGAAGTACGTGAAGGAAGATGTGCCTGCCGATATGGCCGATGAGGCCGCCGCGCTCAGGAACCAGCTGATCGAGGCTGCGGCAGAGTCGGACGAGGCGTTGATGGAGAAGTTCTTCGGCGATGAGGCATTGACGAACGACGAGATCAGAGCGGGCTTGAGAGCCGGAATCGCATCGCTTTCAATCATCCCGGTTGCGGCGACCGCTGTGACCACAAACGCCGGCGTCGAGCCGCTCATGGATGTGATCGTGAGCATCATGCCTTCGCCCGCCGACACGCCCGAGTTCACCGTTGGCAAGCCGCGCAGCGAAGAGGAGATCATCCGTCCCGCGACGGTCGGCGCGCCGCTCACGGCTCTGGTCTTCAAGACCGTTGCCGAGCAGCATGTCGGCGAGCTTTCGTTCTTCCGTGTCTATTCCGGAAGTGTGAGTGCGGGCGACGATGTCTTCAATGCGACTCGCGACGAGGGTGAGCGGATGGGTCCCATCTACTCCATGGTCGGGCGGGACCGCAAGGAGTCCGAGGCGGTGTCCGTAGGTGATATCGGCGCTGTCGTCAAGCTCAAGCATACTCACACAAACGACACGCTCTGCACCAAGTCGGACCCTGTCCTGATTCCGCCGATCGAGTTCCCGAACCCGGTCCTCTCGGTCGCTGTCAAGGCGAAGGCGAAGGGCGATGAGGAGAAGGCAAACGCGGGACTCCAGAAGCTTCACGAGGAGGACCCGACATTTACCATTCGGCACGACGCGATTCTGAAGCAGACGATCGTCAGCGGACTTGGTGATCTTCACCTTGACGTGATGGTGGAGAAGCTCAAGAACAAGTTCGGCGTCGAGGTCGAGATGGAGAAGCCGAAGATCGCGTATCGCGAGACGGTTCGCAGAACGGCGAAGGCCGAGGGGAAGCACAAGAAACAGAGTGGTGGCCGAGGCCAGTTCGGCGTCTGCTGGCTCCGAATAGAGCCGAACGAGCGAGGTGCGGGATTCGAGTTCCTGAACGAGGTCGTCGGAGGGTCGATTCCCTCGAAGTTCATCCCGGCGGTCGAGAAGGGCGTCCTCGAGCGGATGCGGAAGGGCGTTGTCGCAGGCTATCCCATGGTCGACGTCAAGGTTGCCGTCTATGACGGGAAGTACCACTCGGTCGACTCCTCAGAGATGGCCTTCAAGATGGCCGGCTCCATCGGATTCAGGGTGGCTGTGGCCGACGCGAGCGGCGTGCTGCTCGAGCCGATCTATCTGATCAAGGTCGGCGTCCCGGAGGAGTACCTCGGTGACGTCATGAGCGATGTCTCATCCCGCCGCGGGAAGATCCGCGACACCGGTCAGCAGGGACGCTACCAGATCGTCGAGGCTCTGGTTCCGCTCGCCGAACTCTACAAGTACTCGACACATCTCAGATCGATCTCGCAGGGTCGCGGTTTCTTCGAGATGGAGTTCTCCCACTACGCGGAGACCCCAGGTGACGTGCAGGCGAAGGTCGTGGCTGCGTCCGAGGTACAGGACGACGAGGAGTAGCTGGGAGGAACGTATGTCAGGACATTCCAAGTGGGCGAGCATCAAGCACAAGAAGGCGGCCACAGACGCCAAACGTGGCAAGATCTTCAACAAGCATGCCCGTCTGATTGAAGTGGCGGCACGTCAGGGCGGTCCGGACATGAACATCAACGTCCGGCTCAGGGCGGCCATCCAGGCGGCCCGTGACGCCAACATGCCCAACGACAAGATCGACAAGGCCGTCAAGAAGGGCTCGGGGCAGATAGAGGGCGTGACCTACGATGAGGTCGTCTACGAAGCGTACGGCCCGGCGGGTGTGGCTCTCATCATAGATTGCCTCACTGACAACAAGAACCGCACGGTCGGAGAGGTGCGACACACGCTCCTCAAGAGAGACGGTCATCTGGGTGACACGGGAAGCGTTGCCTGGAACTTCACACAGAAGGGCATCATCGCGGTCCCTGTCGAGGGCAATGACGAGGACCAGGTCATGGAGATTGTGCTCGAGGCCGGTGCGGAGGATATCTCCACAGAGGGAGACGTCTTCGAGATCACGACCGCCCCGAAGGACTTCAGCACCGTTCGGGATGCGCTCTCCAGCGCGGGAACCGAGGTTGCGCACGCAGAGATAACGCGTGTCCCCGGCACGACGGTCAAGCTTGACTTGAGCGACGCGGGCAAGGTCCTCAGGCTGATCGAGGCGCTCGAAGAGAACGACGATATTCAGCACGTGTCAGCGAACTTTGATATCCCCGATGATGTGCTTGAGGCCCTCAAGGACGAGAAGTAGCTGTGAATAGCCCTTAGACGAGGGGTAGCGACGTGGCCGACAACGCCATCGTTCTGGGTATCGACCCGGGGAGTATCGCTACCGGGTTCGGCGTGGTCGCTCTCGAAAACGGGCGAATGAGGATCATCTCGTCAGGCGTCATCCGGGTTCCCTCGGGGGCGCCGTTTCCGGAACGCCTGGAACGCATCCACTCCGAAGTCATCCAGCAGATAGAGACGCACCATCCGGACATGGTGGCCGTTGAGGATCTATTCTACGCCAAGAACGTGAAGTCCGTGCTCAAGCTCGGACATGCGAGGGGGGTTGTCCTCCTCGCGGCCGCTCAATCAGGGCTTCCCGTCCACGAATACGCTCCTCGCGCCGTGAAGCAGTCCGTCGTCGGCAGCGGGGCCGCCACCAAGGATCAGGTGGCCTCGATGGTGATCCGCCTTCTCGGACTCGAGGCGGGAGCGGTGAAGGACGATGAGGCGGACGCCCTCGCCGTAGCGGTCTGCCACATACACAGGATGAACGGACCATGATCGCCCAGCTAAGCGGAACGCTTCTCAAAAAGACGCCGGCGGACGTCGTTGTCGACATCGGCGGAGTCGGTTATCATGCCTTCATACCGCTCTCAACCTTTCGGCTCATCGGTGTGCCAGGGGACCGCGTTCATCTCTTCACACACATGCATGTGCGTGAGGACGCGCTCGATCTGTTCGGCTTCTCGAGTGAAGCCGAGAGGACCATCTTCCGCGAACTCATCAGTGTGAGCGGCATCGGACCCAAACTGGGTCTTGCTGTTCTCTCGGGACTCTCTCCGGAGGTGTTTCACCGCGCGGTCGTGGATGAAGACCTTGGGCTTCTCACGAGCATCAAGGGAATCGGAAAGAAGACGGCACAGCGGCTCGTTGTGGAACTCAAGGAGAAGCTCTCCGGTATGGATGTCTCCTCGATCGGTGGAGGTGAACCGGAGGTCCACGAGGAGATCGGCGACGCGGTGATGGCACTCGTATCTCTCGGAATCCCGAGGGCGAGGGCGCGCGATTCCGTGCTCGCGGCGCGACGCGATGGCGGCGACGATCTGTCGGTAGAGGAGCTAGTCAAACGGGCACTCAGGAAGTAGGGGGAATCAGTATGTCCGACGAGAGGGTGACCGCTCCCGCGCTTTCCAGTGACGATGCGCGCTTCGAGACACAGCTCAGGCCACCCGGCTTCTCTGAGTTCGTGGGGCAGGATTCGCTGAAGAGCAACCTCAGCGTTTTCATCGAGGCCGCACGCAAGCGAGATGAGCCGCTCGATCACTGTCTCTTCTCCGGTCCTCCCGGACTCGGCAAGACTACGCTCGCGCACATCGTCGCGCACGAGATGGGGAGTGACCTCGTGGCGACATCAGGCCCGGTCATCGAGCGCGCCTACGATCTTACGGGAATCCTCACAAACCTGAAGCGAGGTGACGTGCTGTTCATCGACGAGATCCACCGGCTGTCGCATGTCGTGGAGGAGTATCTGTATCCTGCGATGGAAGGTTTCTCGGTCGACATTCTTCTCGACAAGGGGCCGTCCTCAAGGAGCGTGAAGCTCAATCTTGAGCACTTCACCCTGGTCGGCGCCACGACGCGTGCCGGGCTTCTCACATCTCCCTTGAGATCGCGCTTCGGCATGGCACTGAGACTGAACTACTACAACCCCGAGGAGCTTGCGCGGATCGTGAAGCGGTCTGCGCGGATTCTCGGTGTTACGATAGACGACGAGGGAGCACTGGAGCTGGCGAGCCGGTCGAGGGGAACACCGCGGATCGCGAACCGCCTTCTGAGGCGTGTGCGAGATTTCGCTGATGTGATGGGCGACGGGCGGGTGACGGCTGAGATCGCGCACGAATCGCTCCTGAGACTTGAGGTGGACGCGCGCGGTCTCGATGAGATGGACCGGAGGATCATGGAGGCAGTGATACACCGCTTCGACGGTGGTCCCGTGGGGGTCAAGAGCCTGGCGGTGGCGGTCGGCGAGGAAGCCGACACGATCGAGGAAGTCTACGAGCCGTTCCTGATCCAGGAAGGTCTTCTGAAGCGAACGTCGCGCGGTCGTGAAGCGACGCAAGCGGCCTACGAGTATTTCAATCTTGCGGGTGGCGACGGCGAACAAGGAAGACTACTCTAGAGGCGAAGCCTTCTGCCCAGAACTCGCGACGGCTAGAAACGAAAGGCGGCGCCTCCAGGGCCACATGCGTGTACTCCTTCACATCTGCTGCGGCCCGTGTGCCATTGTTCCGATTCGTGAACTTCTCGAAGCGGGACATCAGGTAGACGGGGCCTTCACGAATCCCAACATCCATCCGTACCGGGAGTTCGAGAGACGGCGTGAGGCCGCACGCTCTGTTGCCGCTCACCTTGGTATCGAGATCGTCCGGGAAGACCCTTATGGGCTCGTGGAGTTCATACGGGCCGTGGTTGGTCACGAAGAGAGCCGCTGCCCCATCTGCTACCGCATGAGGATGGACAGGGTCGCGGAGCTGGCAGCACAGCTTGGCTACGACGCTTTCACCTCGTCGATGCTCGTGAGCACGCACCAGGACCACGACGCCATTCGCGCCGCCGGTGAGGATGCCGGGCGGGAGCGAGGCGTGCGCTTTCTCTACTCGGACTACAGACCCCTTGTGATGGACGGGGTCCGTGCATCCAAGGAGATGGGGCACTACCGTCAGCAGTACTGCGGCTGCATCTACAGCGAGTGGGAACGATACAGGGACCAATGATGAAGACGAGCGATTTCGATTACGAACTCAGACGTGAGTCCATTGCGCAATACCCTAGCGAGCGGCGTGATGAATCGCGGCTCCTCGTGCTTGGGCGCGATACCGGTGAGATGGAGCATCGCCTCTTCAAGGATGTTCTGGACTACCTTGCTCCCGGCGACATCCTTGTAGTGAACGAGAGCGAGGTCATCCCGGCCAGGTTCATCGGGGAGAAGAAGGCGACCGGCGGCAAGGCGGAGATGTTCCTTCTGAAGGAGACCGGGCTCTGTCGTTGGGAGGTACTCGTTCGCCCGGGGACCAGCATTCGCGAGGGAGCCGTTCTATCCTTCGGCGACGGTCTTCTGGAAGCGCGTGTGCTGGAGGTCCTGCCGGCCGGGAAACGCATCGTCGAACTCGTGGCAGACGGTGATCTGGATCTTGTGATCGCCGCTCTCGGACAGATTCCACTTCCGCCTTACATCGAGCGGAGACCGGAGCCGCTCGACCGTGAGCGCTATCAAACCGTCTATGCACGGGTGAAAGGGGCGGTGGCGGCGCCGACCGCGGGCCTTCATTTCACCGATGAGATTCTCGACGAACTCGCCGATCGCGGGGTCGGGATCGCTCCGGTGATCCTGCACGTCGGCCTCGGGACGTTCAGGCCCATCTCAAGCGATGATCCTGAGGACCACGAGATGGACGAGGAGCGCTACGAGGTCTCTGACGAGGCCGCCTCTCTTATCAATGCGGCACGCGACAGTGGAGGAAAGATCGTCGCTGTCGGGACCACGTGTGTTCGCGTCCTCGAGTCGGTTGCGGACGATGCGGGGAAGATGGTGGCTGCCGCCGGCAGTACCGATCTGTTCATACGTCCGGGTTATCGGTTCCGCTCTGTTGATGCGCTCATCACGAACTTCCATCTTCCCAAATCAACACTCCTGATGCTAGTGGCGGCATTCGGAGGGTACGACGAAGTCATGGCGGCGTACAGGGAGGCCGTCGAGCGGAACTACCGCTTCTACAGCTACGGTGATGCGATGTTGGTGCTCTGAGTCTGTGATGACGCGATGCTGGCTCTGAGCCTGTGCTCTGAGTCCACGGAGGGGCGATGTTCGAGTTCAGGGTGATAGCCGAGGATACAGAGACCGGGGCCAGAGCCGGCGAGCTCGTGACGCCGCACGCCGTCATCAAGACTCCGGTCTTCATGCCGGTGGGCACACAGGCCACCGTGAAGACTCTGTCTCCTCAGGATGTGAAGGAGACAGGCGCGCGCATTATCCTGTCGAACGCCTACCACCTCTACTTCCGTCCCGGACCCGAGATCATCGAACAGGCAGGCGGGCTCCACAAGTTCATGGGCTGGGACCGGGCGATCCTGACGGACAGCGGTGGTTTCCAGGTGTTCAGCTTGGGACATCTGAACCGTATTCGTGAGGAAGGTCTTGAGTTTCAGTCGCACCTCGACGGCTCCAGACATTTCATGTCGCCCGAGGACAATGTGCGCTTGCAGCGTTCCATCGGTGCGGACATCATCATGGTTCTGGACGAATGTGTGGCCTACCCCGCGAGCTACGAGGATACGAAGACCTCGCACGAGTTGACCCTCAGGTGGGCAGAGAGAGCGCTCAAGGAGTGGCGTTCCGACCCGCGGGAGCAGACGCTCTTTGGCATCGTGCAGGGCGCAAGCTACGCAGACCTCAGGAGGGCGTCCGCATCGGCGCTCAAGGAAATGGATTTCCCTGGGTACGCCATCGGAGGGCTGGCAGTCGGTGAGCCGAAGTCCGTGATGCGGGAGATGGTGAGCGTGGCAGTAGAGGAGCTTCCAAGAGACCGCCCCCGCTACTTCATGGGGCAGGGCTTTCCGGAGGACATCATCGGTTCCGTCACCCAGGGCATCGACATGTTCGACTGCGTGATGCCGACCAGGAACGCGCGCAAGGGTAACCTGTTCACATCTCGAGGAAGGCTCGTGGTGAAGAACGCCGCCTACGCGCGCGACGATCGACCGCTCGATCCCGACTGCGACTGCTATGCATGCAGGAACTTCTCGAGGAGCTACATCCGCCATCTCTTCAATGCCGGAGAGGGCCTGGCGGGGCGGCTGGCGAGCCTTCACAGCCTCACGTTCTACTTGAAGATGATGACTGAGATGCGAGGCGCCATCATCGCCGGGAATTTCGGCGAGTGGAGACGCGCATTCCAGGAGAAATACGAATCCCAGGCGCTTCCTCGCGAGTGACGGTCTCCTCTTCAGTAAGAGGGCCGCTTCTTCGAAGCGGCTTGGTAAGGAGGAACGGATGCATGAGAAGACCCACAGGTTGCCCGACGAGATCGTAACCGCCTCAGGCGGGAAGATCGTGTTGCTCGTGGCTGACGGGCTGGGTGGGCTCCCGGACCCCAAGACCGGGCTGACTGAGCTTGAGACGGCGAAGACACCGAATCTCGACGCCCTCGCCAGACAAGGTGTTTCAGGGCTTCATGTGCCCATCGCACCCGGGATCACACCGGGCAGCGGACCTGCCCACATGGCGCTCTTCGGATACGATCCCGTCGAGTACCTCATCGGCCGGGGTGTGCTTGAGGCGCTGGGCATAGACTTCGATCTGAGACAGGGCGACGTAGCAGCCAGGATCAACTTCGCGACCGTGGACGGAGACGGAAGGATAACCGATCGAAGGGCCGGACGCATCTCGACTGAGAAGTGCGCGGAACTCTCAGCGAAGCTTGACACGATCGAGCTTCCGGGAGTCGAGTTGTTCTTCAGGCCGGTCAAGGAACATCGTGCTGTTCTCGTGCTTCGAGGTGATGGACTGGAAGGGGGTCTGAACGACACGGACCCACAGACCACGGGAGTGCGGCCGCTCGAAGTACGCGCCGAAACAGAGGAGAAGAAGCGGACGGCAGAGCTTCTGAACTCGTTTGTGTCGCAGGCAGATGGCATCCTCGGTGGTGAGCCGAAGGCCAATGCGATCACACTGAGGGGAATCGCCATGCGCGAGGCGATCCCGACGTTCGAGGAGCGGTACAACCTGCGGGCGGCGGCCATTGCTGCATACCCGATGTACCGAGGCGTCGCCGGACTGGTCGGCATGGATGTTCTCCCGGCGCCGGGCACGCTTGAGGAGATGGCGACGCTCTTGAGGGAACACTACGAGGAGTACGACTTCTTCTTCATGCACTTCAAGTACACGGACTCGACAGGAGAGAATGGGGACTTCGCAGGCAAGGTGGCGGCCACCGAGGATTTCGATGGAATCGTTCCCGGCATCGCCGACATAGCAGAGGACGTGCTTCTGGTGACAGGAGACCACTCGACACCATCCTTGCTGGCATCCCACAGCTGGCACCCTGTTCCGGTACTGCTCAAGTCCAGGAACTCGCGCCGCGACCTGTGCGAGAGCTTCGGGGAGACGAGCTGCCTTGGAGGAGGTCTGGGCGTCATCCGCGGTGTCGACCTCATGCCTCTCATGCTCGCGCACGCGGGGCGTCTCGCGAAGTTCGGGGCCTAGATGATGAACTTCGCGAGAGGGAGAGATCCGGTTCTTCTTGTCGTTGGTGGCGTGGCGCTTGCGCTTGCGTTCCCCCCGGTGAATCTCTTTCCGTTCGCGTTCATAGCACTTGTTCCACTCTTTCTTATCATGAGAGGGGAGAAGACGGGTGGGTTCTGGCGTGCCTTTCGCCCGGGCTTCATCTCCGGTCTGGCGTTCTTTCTTCCTCTTCTCTATTGGCTCGTCTTCCTCTCGTCGAATGAGGTGGACAATCCTCTTCTCATGGCGGGACCGCTTCTCCTTCTAGTAGCCTACCAGGCTTTCTATTGGGGCCTCTTCGCAGCGGGAGCAAGGCTCATCACAGAGCGGACCGCCCTGCCGCGCATCGTGGTCTACCCACTCGTCTGGACGGCAACCGAGTATCTGCGCTCGCTCTTCGTGCTCGGATTCCCCTGGGGGAACCTGGGATACGCGGGCGTCGCGATTCCCGAGGCTATTCAGTTCGCGGCCTTGACTGGGCTTTTCGGCGTGACGCTGTGGATTGCACTTGTGAATGTCGTGGCGGCCGAGGCTCTGGC
The DNA here is from genome assembly GCA_964521425.1 of uncultured bacterium. Lineage (GTDB taxonomy): Bacteria > Joyebacterota > Joyebacteria > Joyebacterales > Joyebacteraceae > Joyebacterum. The sequence continues at coordinate 12,408 of CAZFRO010000016.1, read as the reverse complement.
GCTCGGCTTGAGGCTCAGAGGGCAGGTACCGAAGCGCTTCTGGGTACTCCTTGCGGCGCTGGCGCTGGTCATTCTGGTTCCCATTGCGCACGGCGCACTCGTCCTACCCTCGGCCGGGCCGGCGGGGAAGACGATCCGCGTCGCCGTCATCCAGCCGAACATCGGCGGCAAGCGCAAGTGGGACCCAAGCTACCGCGAGGTCAGTTTCAACGTCCTGTACGCTCTGACGCGGGAGGCCGCAGAGGAGAAGCCGGATCTCATTGTCTGGCCGGAGACTGCCGCCCCAAGCTATCTTCTGAAGGACCCTGCCCACCTGGTGGCCATCATGGCTCTCGCAGATGAGACGGGTGCAGCCATACTGACGGGCTTCCCCGACCGCCTGGGGGATCGCCCGGAGGAGTACACCTACTTCAACTCAGTGCTTCTCATCGAGCCGATGGACGCGCTCGGTCCGAATGCCGGTAGCGGACTCGTGAAGTACGACAAGATCCATCTGGTACCGTTCGGCGAGGTGTTTCCGTTCGAGAGCGCTATCCCGATTCTCAAGCGTGTCGATGTGGGACAGGCCGGCTTCACACCGGGTCGGGAACGCGTTGTCTTTGCCACTGAGCACGCTCGGTTCTCCACGCTGATCTGCTACGAGTCGATCTTCCCGGGACTCGTGCGTGGCTTCGTCGACGAGGGGGCAGAGCTCCTCGTCAATATCACCAACGACGTGTGGTACGGCCGTTCATCGATGCCGTTCCAGCACGCGTCGATGGCTGTGATGCGGTGCATCGAGAACCGGAGGAGCCTGGCAAGGAGCGCGAACAGCGGAGTGTCGCTCTTCGCTGATCCGTACGGACGAGTCACAGCCAGGAGCGAAATCTTCACACGAGGTTTCCTCGTGGCCGATCTGCCGCTAGTGAGTGAAGCTACCTTCTACACGCGTCACGGCGATCTTGTAGCATGGCTGGCGCTCGCCGCGAGCGCAGTGGGCGCAGCAGTTGCCCTGGTGCGGCGTCGTCGGGTGAGCGTGTAGCTTCCAGAAGTCCCTGCTCTGAACCATCCCCAGCTGTGCATTCCCGAATTCGAATTCACTACAGATGCTCCATGCACAACGCAATCGATGCGATGTCACCCCGTTCTGTGCTCGCGGAGGGAGTCCGGAGTGTCCATCCGCGCCGGCGTGAGTAGTCCGGAATGTGGGCAGGACTCGCCGGCGCTCAGCGACTGACCGGATTCCGGCGGATTGCCCAGCCGATTCGCTGTGACATGGGACTTGCTCGGTATCGCACCGGGGAGAACCGTGCGTAGGGGCACGGAGGCTCCGGATTGGGCTCATGTAGGAGAGGATCATGAAGAACCTTCTCGTCACGGCGTTCCTGAGCTTCAAGCAGGATGGACTCGAGCGACTTCGCAAGATCGGTAGGGGAGAGCGAGGAGGATCGCTGGTCGCCGTCATGGCTCTGACGAGTGCCGTGCTGCTGGTTGGGAGCGCGCTCTTGATCCTCGGCATCGCCGAACACGATCTCGTGACGTACCAGGCCGAGGAGGCCAAGGCATTCTACCTGGCTGAGGCCGGACTCCAGCGCACCATGGCATACCTTACCGAGCAAATGAACCGAAAGAAACCAGACTACCCGGCGAGCGGGGGCTTCACAGCGGAGACTCTCGGCAGCGGGGAGTACACGACCACGTTCACGAGCGTCGTAGGCACAGGTCCCTCGTTTGCCAGGTACGACGTCGTGTCGGTAGGCGAAGTCAATGGGGTCAGAAGCGAGATAGAGGCGACGCTCAGCAAGGAGACCTTCGCGAAGTACACGTGGTTCTCGGATCTCTCGAAGAAGCACAGGTGGTTCACGACCAACGACCGGATAGACGGACTAATACACTGCAATAGCTGGATGCGCATCGGGGAGTGTAACATTCTATCTGTAATTTGTGCTGATCCGGCGGGCAGTCCGTTGGATTTAGGTTGAAAGAAGTGGGTCACATCCGCTCTTCTTGTAGGTGATGTTTTCCAGAACACCCACCAGCAAGGAGGTGCGAGAGATGACCCACAGGGTCGATTCTAGTGCAATCGAGCAGGTCGTGGAAGTACTGATTGACGAGGGTCTGGAAGGGATGTCGCGAGCGTTCGCGATTCTGATGAACGAGGCGATCGCAGAGATGTACGTTCAGGGGGTGTCGACTCGTCGCGTTCAGAAGATCACGGAGAAACTGTGCGGACTGGAGGTGAGTTCGAGCGAGGTGAGCCGTGCGGCAGCGCTTCTTGACGACGAGCTCGAGTCGTGGCGAAGTCGGCGGATCGACGAGATGGCGTATGTGACCCTGGATGCCAAGTACGAGAAGATGCGTCACGGTGGCTCTGTAGTGGACTGTGCGGTGCTTGTTGCGACGGGGGTGCGTGCCGACGACGGGAAGCGTACGGTTCTCGGCGTGAGCGTGTCGCTGTCTGAGGCCGAGGTGCACTGGCGTGAGTTCCTGGCGAGTCTTCAGGAGCGCGGCCTCCACGGGGTCAAGCTGGTGACGAGCGACGACCACAAGGGCTTGAAGGCGGGTCTGGCTGCCAGGCTGCCCGGCGTCCCGTGGCAGCGGTGTCAGTTCCACCTGCAGAGGAACGCTCAGGCGTACGTGCCGAAGATATCGCTGCGTCGCGAGGTCGCGCAGGGTCTGAGGGACGTGTTCAACGCTCCGGATCGGGCCGAAGCGGAACGGCAGCTCGGGCTCTTCGTGGAGCGGTACGATGAAAAAGCGCCGAGGCTGGCAACGTGGGCCGAGGAGAACATCCCGGAGGGACTTACGGTGTTCACACTGCCGCCGTATCATCGGACTAGGATGCGAACTACGAACGGGTTGGAGAACCTGAACAAGCAGATCAAACGACGGACGAGAGTGGCAACGATCTTCCCGAACGAGGCGTCGCTACTGAGGTTGGTGACTGCGGTACTGGTCGAGATCAGCGAGGCGTGGGAAGCCGGGGGAGTCTACATCAACATGAAGAGCGTGTGACCCGCCTACCCATTTTACAGAACTGATGTTGCTTTGCCGACAATCATCACAGGGCTCCTGCTGGTCTTGATGTTTGCACCAGCGGTGTCAGCACAGTTCGAGAGAACAACCGTATCGGTGAGCGCCAGGGAGACCGCACTCACGGACGTTCTCACCATTCTCGCCGAGAAGAGCGGGCTCAACATCGTGTCCAGCCCGGTCGTTGAGGGGAAGGTCGTCTCGGTACACATCACGGACACCCCGATCGATGAGGCGCTTGACCTTGTTGTCAGGGCCGCCGGTCTTGCCTACGAGAGGGTAGGGAACTCGATTCTCGTCGGAGACGCCGAGTCTCGCGTGGAGGACACGGGCTTCGACACATACGTGCTCAATATCATGTTCGCCGATGCGTTTGAGCTCGAACCACTCATCGCCAAGATAGCTGAGAGCGTGTCGACCGATCCAGGTGGGAATCGCCTGGTCGTGGTCGCGTCGCCCGGCAAGATCGAGCAGATCCGCCGCGTTGTGAAGAGCCTGGATGTTCCGCCGGTTCAGATCATGCTGGTGACCGAGGTCATCGAGGTAACGACGAACGATCTGATGGAGTACGGCATCGATTGGTCCAAGCTGATGAGTCAGACCCTGCTCTTTGCAGAAGGCTCGCCTGAAGCGTCCCCGCCTGAAGCGCTTCCGGAGGAGATGCCGTGGATCGCACTTCCCTTCGATGGCGACGACATCATGCGGCAGGCCAAGACCCTGGAGATGGCCATTGACTTCCTGGAAGGCGAAGGGAAGGCGCGGATTCTGAGCCGCTCGCAGCTCGCCACTCTGAACAACCGTGAGGCTGAGATTCACATCGGTGACGTCATTCCCTATACCGTCTCAGGTGTCTCGTCAGCTGGTGCCGTCGAAGTGACGGTAGAGCGAGAGAAGGTCGGCGTCACGGTGAGCGTCACTCCGAGAGCTATCGGTGACGGTCACATCACGGTTCTCGTGGAACCGAACGTCAGCAGCATTGTGGGCTGGAAGGGTCCGAATGATGAGATCCCATGGACCAAGGAGCGCCGGGCATCGACGCAGGTTCGCGTAGAGAACGGCGAGACCTTCCTCATCGCGGGGCTCATGAACGAGGATACGGCCGTTGAGGAGGTCAAGGTACCGCTCCTGGGTGACATCCCGATCCTGGGTTATCTCTTCAAACACGTGAGGGACTCACAGAAGACATCAGACCTGATCATCAGGATCACGCCGACGATCATCTCGTAGACTCGGCGTGCGCTGAGCAGAGATGCACAGGAATCGTACGGGACACAGCATGAGCGAAGTCCCTATGAAGAGAGGGGCCCCACCGGGGCCCCTCTCGTACGTTCCCGCACAGGCGAGCCCTTCCGACCAGCCGCACATCGCCACATCTTCCTCCTTTCCAGAGACACGATTCACGAGGACCTTGGCCCTTGAGAAAGCGTCTGGTCGTGAGGCGCACGGCGCGCTATACTCGCGGTTCACCGCATTTCACTTCAGCAGCTGCGTGGGAGGTCATGCATGCGCAAGTACGATCTTGTGGTGATCGGCGCCGGACCGGCTGGACTCACCGCCGGCATCTACGCGGGCAGGTTCGATCTCGAGACTGTGGTGCTTGAAGAGGCGATGCCCGGCGGCCAGGTGGCGATCACGCATCTCATCGAGAATTACCCCGGCGTCACGGCTGAGAGTGGGGCCGCGCTCACCGAGAGAATGCAGAAACAGATGCTCCAGTTCGGGGCCGAGCTCGGCACCGACTCAGTGAGCGCGATCGAGACCGGAGAGAATGGCCTGGTCGTGGTCGGTCGCTCCGAGCGGTACGAGGCGGGTGCCATCATCGTGGCCACCGGCACGGGCTATCGGAAGCTCGGTGTGCCGGGCGAGGATGAGTTTGTGGGACGGGGTGTCTCGTACTGTGCGACCTGCGACGGCCCGTTCTACAAGGATCAGGAGGTCGCCGTTGTCGGCGGTGGCGACAGCGCTCTCCAGGAATCGCTCTACCTTTCGGGAATCGCAAGCAAGGTCTATATCATCCATCGCCGGGACGAGTTCAGGGCGGTGCCTGTCCTGGCGGAGCGAGTGATGAACCATGACAGGATAGAGTGTATCTGCAGTCACACCGTGGAGAGCATCGAGGGCAGTTTCAAGGGTGTGGAGAGGCTGAATCTCAAGCCAGTCGGTGATGGGGAACCGAGGGTTCTGGAAGTGCCTGGTGTCTTCCTCTTCGTAGGACTCAAGCCGAAGACCGAGTTTCTGGGCGATCTCCTCGAGAAGGACGACAGAGGATTCCTCGTGACCAACGATGAGATGAAGACCCGGGTGCGCGGCGTGTTTGCGGCCGGAGATTGCCGCACGAAGCCGCTGCGCCAGGTTTCCACGGCCATCGGTGATGGAGCGACCGCGGCGTTCGAGACGGAGCGTTTCCTTGACAGCAACAAGTGGTAGGAGAGGGGTAGAGGCGTGAAGGATCTCTTGAAGCAAGCTATGGACGACCTCAGGCAGAGGGGCGTCGATTACGCTGACGCCAGGAGAGTTCGGGGCTTGAGTGAGATTCTCGTGATGAAGAACGGGACACTCGAGACGGCCTCAACGATAGAGTCTGAGGGTTTTGGAATCCGCGTCCTCAAGGGAGGAGCGTGGGGGTTCGCATCGAGTTCTGAGCTGACGAAGGAGAAGGTCTCGGAGATTGCGGAGGAGGCGCTCAAGATCGCGGACGCCAGCGGGACGGTCGGCGACCCTGGAATCACACTCGACAAGAGACCCCCGGCGGTCGACACCTACACCAGCGAGTACCGCGAGGATCCGTTCGAGGTTCCACTCGCTGAGAAGCTCGAGATGCTGTCGGCGGCGTGTGAGGGAATGAGCCGGACCAAGGGCGTCAAGCTCGCCACGGCATCGACAATGAACTTCAGGACTGAGAAGCTCTTCGTGGACACCGAGGGGAGTTCGATTGACCAGACGATCATCGAGGCGGGCGGTGGAATCTCAGCGACCGCGATCGACGATGCCGGCAAGAGGCAGACGCGCTCCTACCCGGCGAGCTTCCGTGGCGACTACGCAACACGGGGGTTCGAGTTCACGCGCTCACTTCACCTTGCAGAGAATGCCGAGCGCATCGGAGCAGAGGCGCTTGAGCTTCTGAATGCGGACGAATGTCCGGCGGTGAATACCACACTCATCATCGGCGGCACGCAGCTCGCCCTCCAGGTGCATGAATCCTGCGGCCACCCGATCGAGCTGGATCGCGTGTTTGGCACGGAGGCATCGTATGCGGGTACCAGCTTCCTGACAACGGACAAGCTCGGCTCGTTCAAGTACGGCTCGAAGGTGGTTAATCTGGTCGCGGATGCGACATGCGTTGGCGGGTTGGGGTCGTTCGCATATGACGATGAGGGAGTGGCGGCACAGCGGACGCACATCGTGCGAGAGGGCATCTTCGTGGGCTATCTGACGAGTCGCGAGACCGCTCCGCGCATCGGACTCAGTAGCAACGGCACAATGAGGGCGAGCGGTTGGAACAGGATTCCACTCGTGAGGATGACCAACATCAACCTCATGCCAGGTGAGGGCTCTCTGGAAGACCTCATCGCAGACACAGAGGACGGCATCTTCGTGGACTCGAACAAGAGCTGGAGCATCGATCAGAGGCGAGTCAATTTCCAGTTCGGTTGCGAGATCGCCTGGGAGATCAAGCGCGGCAAGCGCGTACGGATGCTCAAGAACCCTGTCTACACGGGCATCACGCCTGAGTTCTGGGGAGCATGCGACGCCGTGGCCGGTCCTGAGGAGTGGCACATCTGGGGCATTCCCAGTTGCGGCAAGGGTGAACCGGGGCAGGCTGCGCACGTTGGACATGGCGTGTCGCCGGCCCGTTTCCGGAACGTCGAGGTGGGAGGCAAGCGATGATCAACAAGGCACAGCTGGATGCGCTCCTGAAGGAGACGCTCGCGAGTTCTCCCGCCGACGAGACCGAGTTGGTCGCACGCTGCGGCACGAACAGGCTGACACGATTCGCCGGGTCAGTGATACATCAAAACGTGAGCGAAGAGGACTGCACCGTGACGGTCCGGGTGGCCGTGGGCAAGCGCATCGGTGTTGCGAGTACGAACCGGCTCGGGGCAGACGCGCTTGCGGAGGCCGTGAGGCAGGCAACGGAGGTCGCGCGGGCCGGTCCTGAGGACCCCGACTTCCCGGGGCTTCCGAAATCCGAGAGGGCTCCCGAGGCGGATACCTACTCCGAAGCTACGGCTCTGATGTCGCCGTCTGCGAGGGCCGAGGCCGTGGCGAGAGCTGTGGCGATCGCCGCCGAGAAGGGTACCACGCTGTCCGGCGCCTACCGGGTCGGCGATTTCCGCTTCGCCGTGATGAACACATCCGGGACGGAGCAGGAATACTACGGGACAGATGCGTTTCTCTCGGTCTACGCGACCGATGATGATGGCGTAGCCGGCAGCGCAGTGGGTTACGCGAAGGGAATCGAGGGAATCGACGTCGAGGCGACGGCCAGACGGGCCGTCGATAAGTGCGTGGCCGGAGCCGATCCGGTTGCCATCGACTACGAGCCCTTAGATGTCATCATCGAACCCAGCGCCGTAGCAAGCGTTATGAGCTGGCTTGGCTTCACGGCGTTCAGCGCGAAGCAGGTGCAGGAGGGTTTCTCCTTCATGAACGGGCGCTTCGGTGAACAGGTGATGGGTGAAAACATCACGATCCGGGACGACGGTCTCGACCCGGCCGGGGTACCCGTGCCGTTTGACTACGAGGGAGTTCCGAAGAGGCCGGTGAGCATCATTGAGCGGGGCATCGCAAGGTCTCCCGTCTACGACAGCCTCACCGCGGTCAAGGACTCCGTCGAATCGACCGGGCACGCCGGAACGGCGGCCTTCCGTGGTGGTCCCGCGCCGAGTAATCTCTTCATCGAGCCAGGCGATAAGACGAAGGATGAGCTCATCTCCATGGTTGACCGAGGGCTTCTTGTGACGAGCTTCCACTACGTTAATGGACTCCTCGACACCAGGAAGGCTCTCTTCACCGGCATGACGCGGGCCGGCACGTTTCTAGTAGAAGGCGGAAAGATCGTGCGACCCGTGAAGAACCTCCGGTGGACGGACAGCATGATGCGGGTGTTCTCGAACGTGGACGCGATGACGCAGAAGCGCGAGGTGGTCGGTTCAGCGTGGGGCGCCATCGGCTCCGTGACAAGCCCGACGATGCTCATCCGAGGCTTCAAGTTCACCGGCGCCACGGAATTCTAGAGGAGGGACCCAGGTTGTACGCGGACATCAAGGCCATCGGGGAACGCATAGAGCGAGAGAGCGAGTTCCTGAGCACGCTCGTGGGCGAGATCAACAAGGTCATCGTTGGACAGTCGTATATGGTGGAGCGTCTTCTGATCGGGCTATTGGCCGACGGACACGTGCTCATTGAGGGAGTCCCGGGGCTTGCCAAGACGCTGGCTGTGAGAACCCTCTCTCGTGCCATCGATACGAGCTTCCAGAGAATCCAGTTCACGCCCGATCTACTGCCCGCGGATCTGATTGGCACGCTCGTCTACTCTGCCGACAGCGGTGAGTTCACCACCAAGAAGGGACCGATCTTCTCCAATCTGATTCTTGCGGATGAGATCAACAGAGCTCCCGCCAAAGTCCAGAGCGCCCTTCTGGAGGCCATGCAGGAGCGACAGGTGACCATAGGCAGCGAGACGTTTCCGCTCGATGATCCATTCCTCGTGCTGGCTACGCAGAATCCGATCGAGCAGGAGGGGACGTATCCGCTTCCGGAGGCGCAGGTAGATCGCTTCATGCTCAAACTCAGAGTCGGATACCCGTCGAGGGATGAGGAACTCGAGATCATGGAACGCATGTCGACGGGGAAGGAGCCGATGGCCTCGCCCGTCATCTCTCCGGAGACGATCATCAAAGCCCGCGAGCTTGTGAGAGAGATCTACGTCGACGACAAGATCAAGCAGTACATCCTCGACATCGTGTTTGCGACACGGGAGCCCTCCGTGCACGGAGTGGATCTCAACGACCTCATTGCGTACGGAGCATCACCGAGGGCCTCCATCCATCTGATTGCGGCCGCACGTGCGCATGCGTTCCTACAGAGGCGGGCGTATGTGACACCCGAGGACATCAAGGCTGTCGCCATGGATGTTCTCAGGCACAGGGTCATCATCACGTACGAGGCCGAAGCAGAGGAACTCACGTCCGAGGACATAGTCCAGAGGATTCTCGACAACATCGAGGTGCCCTAGCAGAGGGTCCCCGGGCGCAGACCGCGGTCGGGTGCTCTCCTACGAATCATGATTCCGCGAGAGATACTGAAACAGATCCGCCGGATTGAGATCCGGACGAAGCGTCTTGTGAACGACGTCTTCTCCGGCGAATACCATAGCGTCTTCAAGGGAAGGGGCATGGAATTCGCCGAGGTCCGTGAGTACCTGCCCGGCGACGACATCCGCTCGATAGACTGGAACGTGACCGCGCGTATGGGGCACCCGTACGTGAAGAAGTTCGATGAGGAACGGGAACTGACCGTCATATTCGTCGTCGATGCGAGCGCATCGGGACGGTTTGGCTCGGTCTCCCGCTTCAAGTCGGAGCTGGCCGCCGAACTCTGCGCGGTCCTCGCGTTCTCGGCGGTCAGGAACAACGATCGCGTCGGTCTTATCATCTTCTCCGATCGGATCGAGAAATTCGTACCGCCACAGAAGGGGCGGCGGCACGCTCTGAGGGTCATTCGCGAGCTTCTCTACTTCAAGCCGGAAGGCCGCGGCACGGACATTCCTCAGGCGATCGATTACCTGTCGAGCACAGTGCGTCGTCACGCGGTTGTCTTCCTTGTGAGTGATCTCCTGACCACGGGCGCCGAGCGTGCGCTTGCCGTGGCCGCGCGGCGATACGATCTCATCGCAGTACGGGTGAGCGACCCGCTTGAACAGGAGATTCCGCGCGTCGGCACGATCGCGCTCCTCGACCCCGAGACAGATGAGCTCATAGAGGTGGATGCATCGAGCAGGTCCTTCCGGGCTCGCTTCGCCGAGGAGAGAGCGCGACAACTCGCGGAACAGGATGAGCTTCTGAGGCGGCTGGGAATAGACTCAATCAGCGTCAGTACCGACGCGCCGTACACCGAGCCGCTCGAGCGCTTCTTCAGAGCGCGCGCAAGAAGGGCGGGGGCGCGAGTGGGCGCACGTGGTTGAGTGGGACGGATTAGCGACGGGGACAGGCGTCGGACATCACGTGATGCAGATCCTCGGCGTGTGGAGATGCGCATGCGGGTGAAGTTCATACACATCATCGCAAGAGTGATCGCAGTGGCAGTGCTCGTGCTTGCGGTCTCTGCCCCTCTCGTCACGCTCGATGAAGCGTTGGCCGACGGGCCGGGATCGGGCGATGCTGCTCTTGCGGTGGAGAGCCTGGTCCGCGCGACGGTGGTAGGGGATACGGTTCTTGAGGTACGCGCGAGTGTCTCCCCGGTGCTTGCCACCGTGGGTGACCGGCTCGTTCTCACGTTGGCGGTTGTGCGCGGCTTCGATGGCGCCTTGGCTTTTCCCAGGGTTGCGGGCGAGATCTCGCCGTTCGAGGTGCTCGACGTCATCATCCACGAGACCGATGAGCGGGGTGGCGATGTCCGCGAGCGGCGTCAGTACGTGCTGACGGCGTTCGAGACGGGCGATCTGAGTGTTCCATCCCTGGCGTTTCACTACGTGTCGCCGGAAGGTGACACCGCGGTGGTTCATACCGATGCTCTGATAGTGACCATAGAAAGCGTCGTTCCTCCCGGAGAATTCGAACAGGGTCCAACCCCCAGAGACATCAAACCACCGCTCGAGCTCAAGCGGCGGATGTGGCCGACCATCGTGATCGCCGTGCTGGTCGCAGCCTTCCTCGCGGGGCTGTTCTACCTCAGACGCTGGCTCAGATCGAGAAGGAAGCAGGGCCTTGAGTCCGAGGTAGCGCCTGAGATCAGGAGAGAGGCTGCGCACGTTGCCGCGCTCTTGCGTCTTGGCGAACTCGATCGCAGTGGTCTTGTCGAACAGGGCGAGCTGCCGCGGTTCTACCTCATTCTGACCGATGTGCTCAGACGCTACATTCTGGACCGCTTCTCCGTTGATGCTGTCGACATGACGACGAAGGAGCTGGGCTCTGCAATGCACGGCGCTGACTTCGATCATGGTGATGAGGCGTGGACTCTGGATCTTCTGAGCTACGCTGATCTGTCGAAGTTCGCGCTTCACATGCCCACAAGCGAACGCGCCCACGACGATCTGGTCGCGGTCAGGGCGTTCGTCGAGCGAACGCGGTTCCGGGAACTGAGCGAGTTCAAGGGGGAGGAGTAGACGCGTGTTCAGGTTCGCGAATCCTGAGCTTCTGTGGCTTCTGCTGCTGGTCGGCCTCTATCTCCTCATGACGCTCAGGTTCTCCAGGCGGATGAACGCGGCGATCAGTTACCCGCTGGTCGATCTGGCGAAAGCCGCGGGCGGGCGTGGCGCGTCCTGGAAACGGTATGCGAGGACAGCCCTGAGGGCGGCCGTGCTGACCGCACTGATTCTGGCGTTGGGGCGCCCCCAGGCGGGGAGCGGTACCGAGTCGGTGCTGACCGAGGGCATCGACATCATGCTTGCCGTGGATGTCTCCGGGAGCATGAGAGCTGAGGATTTCAAGCCTCTGAATCGTCTCGCCGTGGCCAAGGAAGTGGTGGCGGGCTTCGTTGAGGGACGCGTCTCCGACAGGATCGGAATGGTCGTGTTCGCGAGCCAGAGCTTCACGCAGTGTCCTCTGACCCTCGATCATCGCGTCCTCATCGAACTTCTGGAGTCCGTCGAGATCGGGATGATCGACGAGGAGAGCACGGCGATAGGGCTTGGAGTTGCGACCGCCACGAACAGACTTCGCAAGAGCGACGCCGAGAGCAGGATCATCATTCTCCTGACGGACGGGAGAAACAACGCCGGTGAGATAGACCCGATCACCGCTGCACAGGCGGCGAGGGCGCTCGGTATCAAGATATACACGGTCGCCGTGGGGACTCCTGAGGGAGGTCCGATCCCTGTGCACGACCCGGTCTGGGGGACGCGCTACGTGAACGCGCCGACAGACATCGATGAGGAGACCCTGGCCGAGATCGCGGACATCACCGGCGGGATCTACTTCAGGGCCAAGACCGAGGGCATGCTCGCGGAGGTCTACGCGACCATAGATGAACTTGAGAAGACTAAGATAGAGGTCAAACACTTCACAACGTACACGGAGCTTGGGCCGCGTCTGATAGTGCTGGGGTTGGTGCTGCTGCTTCTGGACATGCTCCTGTCGGCCACATTCCTGAGACGATTGCCTTAGAAAGCGAAGAACTGACCTGAGACGATTGCCGTAGAGAGCGAAGAACTGACCTGGGACGATTGCCGTAGAG
>CAZFRO010000015.1:0-54967 GCA_964521425.1 uncultured bacterium | reverse complement strand
CGGCAACGGCCAACCCACGATAAAGGATCGAGCCCGACCGTTCCATATGGTCTAGTCCGAGAACACCTTCAGTCGTTTGAATCGGTCGTCGTTAAGAGAGAGCCCCGGCGCGTCAGCGCTGGGGCTCTCTTCGTATCCGGACGCATCACCTGAATCGCGCGGTCCGAGACTCACTCGATTCCAAGCAGTCTCACAAGTGTCTCATTGACGAGGACGGGGTCGGCCTTACCCTTCGAGCGCTTCATCACCTGCCCGACGAGGAATCGGATCAGCTTCTCCTCGCCCGCTCTCAGACGCGCGACCTCGGCGGGGTGTAGGGAAAGCACATCCGTGACGAGGGTCTCAATGGCGCCCGAATCAGTCACCTGAGTGAGATCGAGCCGCTTGAGCAGCTCATCCACGGGCTCGGACGAGTCGATGGCCGCGACAAGAAGACGCTTCGCGGCCGGCTCATTCACTGTCCCTCTCACCCTTTCGGCGATGACCTCTGCAAGACGAGCCGCAGGCATACGGGAGAGCGCCAGCGTCTTAAGATCTACACCATTCTCGTTGACCCATGCTCCGACGATCACTGTGACCCAGTTGGCCGTGACCTCGGCCAGTTCGGGAATTCGATCCGGACTGGCGCCCTCCATCTTCGAGAACACCACCGACATCTTCTCACGGTCTTCAACTGGGATCGCCAGAAGGTCGTGCCCTGGATCCGCGATAGGATCGGGAGCCAGACCGAGCACGTGAAGCAGGTTCGCAAGCGTGTCCTCGAAGTAGATGGCCGTGGCCGGTTCTGTCGTAAGCACATGCGCCGTATCATCTCTCAACCCATACCACTCGCGGAATCGATGGGCGTGGGATTCAGGTAGCTCAGGCATGTACCGGCTGACGCGGTCGATCCAATCGCCTCCGATGACCACGTCACCGAGATCCGGCTCCGGGAAGTAGCGATAGTCGGAAGCCCCCTCTTTGGAACGCATCGTCAGCGCGCGCCCCGCGCGCTCGTCCCAGAGGAGCGTCTCGTGCTCAATAGTCCCCCCCGCATCCAGGACCCGGGACTGGCGCTCGATCTCAAACAAGAGCGCACGTCCGGCAGACTTGAACGAGTTCAGATTCTTGATCTCGCATGGGATCCCAAGCGCGCCGTCCACGTCACCCCTGATCGAGACGTTCGTATCGAACCGCACGTTGCCCTGGTGGAGTTCGCCCGCGGTGACTCCAAGATGGATGAGGACACGATAGAGTGTCTTGAGATATGCGTCGGCTTCCTCGACGCTCGAGATGTCGGGCTCGCTCACGATCTCCACGAGCGGAACACCGCATCTGTTCATGTCCACAAGACCGACGGCGCCGGAACCGTGCGTGCCCGTCGCGAGCGATTCATGCACGGTCTTCCCCGCGTCCTCCTCGATGTGGATGTCCCGGATACGAACACGCTTCCTGGTTCCTTGAACGTCCACATCTACATGCCCACCGGTGGCGAGCGTGGTCCGGTGCTGCGTTATCTGATAGCCCTTCGGCAGGTCGGGATAGAAGTAGTTCTTCCTTGCGAAGGATGAGCGTGCGGTGATGTCGGATCCGAGGGCGAGCGCAACGCGTATGGCGAGTTCGACGACCTCACGGTTCAGAACCGGAAGCGCTCCCGGAAGACCGAGACAGACAGGACAAACCCGGCTGTTCGGCGCCCCGCCGGGCTCGTTGGCACATGCGCAGAAGATCTTGGTCGCAGTGGCAAGCTGCGCATGAACCTCAAACCCGATGGCCACATCACGCATCATGCGTCTCTCCCCGTCCTCTCCACGTCGGGAACGCGAAGGCGGACGCCCGACACCGCCTCATACTCGCGCGCGACGCGGAACATCATCGGCTCCATGAATCTGTTCGCTGTGATCTGAAGACCGACTGGAAGCCCCGTGCTGCTCAGTCCACACGGCATGGATAGTGCGGCGATTCCCGCGAGATTCGCAGGTACTGTGAAGATATCGGAGAGATACATCGCCAGCGGGTCGTCAATGTGCTCACCCAGACGGAACGCGGCCGTGGGAGAAGTTGGCGTCACGATCACATCGAAGCGCCTAAACGCGCTTGCGAAGTCGTTGGCTATCAGCGCCCGAACGCGCTGCGCTCTCAAGTAGTAGTCATCGTAGTATCCGGATGCGAGCGCGTAGGTACCCAGCATGATCCGCCGCTTCACCTCGGCTCCGAAGTCCTCGCTTCGGGTCTTCACGACGATCCCGCCCAAGCCATCTGCCCCGAGCGCCCGATGGCCGTAGCTGACTCCGTCGTATCGAGCCAGGTTTGATGAGGCCTCCGCGTTCGCGACGAGGTAGTATGATGCCACCGCGTACGCGCTGTGCTCAAGCTTGAGTTCGTCCACATCGGCGCCCAGAGAGCGCATCACATCGGCGGCGGCGAGCACGGCCTCCGCAACCTCTGGATCCACACCTTCTCCGATCGACTCCTTCGGGATGCCGACACGTACTCCGCTCAAGTCCCCTGCGGCCGAGCCCGTGTACTCCGACACATCGACGTCCGATGCGGTAGCGTCTCGGGGATCCGCTCCGGAAATCGCGGCGAGGAGTTCGCCTGCGCCGTCAACGTCTCGCGACATAGTGCCGATCTGGTCGAAGGACGAAGCGAACGCGACGAGACCATAGCGGGAGACACGTCCGTAGCTCGGTTTCACACCGACGATCCCGCAGAATCCGGCCGGCTGCCGTACGGATCCCCCCGTGTCGGTCCCAAGTGCCAGCACGGCCTCGCCGGCCGCGACCGCCGCGGCGGAACCGCCACTCGAGCCGCCCGGCACGCGACCCAGGTCCCAGGGGTTTCTCACTGGTCCGTAAGACGAGTTCTCATTGGACGAACCCATTGCGAACTCGTCGAGATTGGTCTTCCCCACAGTAATCGCGCCTGCACGCCCAAGTCGTTCGACGGCCGTCGCGTCATAGGGTGGATCATACCCGGCCAGAATCCGGGAAGCGCATGTGGTCCCAAGTCCGCGAGTCGAGATGTTGTCCTTCACTGCCACCGGGATTCCCGCCAGTGGACCGAGTCTCTCACCACGCGCGCGAGCCGCGTCGATCTCGCCGGCCTCCGCTAGGATATCCTCCCGGTCTCGGACGCGAATGAAGGCGTTGAGTGAATGCTCTACGCCCTCGATCCTGCCCAAGACAGACTCGATCAGATCACGCGCCGAGAACGTCCCGTCCTTGAGACCGCGGCGAGTTTCGCTGAATGTCAGTTCGTAGAGTTCCATGGGCCTCGTGTGCGGGTGTCGTACGCGAGCATCATGAACATGAAATGCCGGCGCCGCCCGCGGACATCAGCCTTCCGGCAGGAACCCGGGGACGCGAAAGAGGTTCCCGTCCCGATCGGGTGCGTTCGTGAGGACATCATCCGGCTTGAGCATCTCCCCGACGCGATCCTCACGGAAGACGTTGTCGCGGCGAAGGAGGGCGAAGGCAGGGTCAACGCCGTCGAGCTTCGCTCCCGACAACTGAGCTACATAGCTCAGGATGGCGTCCATCTCATCGGTCAGCTTCTCCAACTCATCATCGGAGAACGAGAGCTTCGCGAGCGCGGCCATGTGCCGTATGTCGTCGGTCGTTGCCGCCACTATCCTAGCCTCCGTCGTCAGTCACCCACCAGTTCAAGCTTGCCGTACCTTAGCATGATCCGCTTCTCTATTCCAGACTCGCCCTCACCGAACCGCACGCGCACGATAGCATCACCGGACGTGCCTGCGATCTCGAGCACGACTCCCTCCCCCCACGCCGCGTGACGAACCCGCGTTCCAACTCTGAGCTCGGTCCTCTCCTGAGACATACCCTCGTAGTCCGGGAACACATCCCCACGTGGCGCCTGGGGGCTCGCCGAACGGCGGGAGCCCGAGGGAGCAGCTGGACGACGGCGCCCAAACGACGCCTGACCGTACGATCCCGCGCCCCGGCTGGGTTTGGGACCGGTCGAGACAGCCTCAACATGCTCTGGATCGATCTCGCGGAGAAAGCGCGATGCGGACCGAAGGTCCATCGTGCTTCCACGCCGCCGCGTGTCGGCCGCGAACAGGTGTAGCTCGTCCTTGGCACGCGTCATTCCGACGTAGAACAAGCGCCGCTCTTCCTCCATCTCATCGTCGTCATCGTACGCGGACTCGTGGGGAAGCAGCCCATCCTCCATGCCAGGTATCAGGACGATTCCGAACTCGAGTCCCTTCGCACTGTGGAGGGTCATCAGCGAGACGGCATTTGCCCCGTCCTCCCACTGGTCGATGTTGGCCACGAGGGCGACCTGCTCCAGGAATGCACCCAGGGTTCCTTCTCCGCTCAACTCAATGAACTCGCTCGCCGCGGAGACAAGCTCCTCGAGGTTGGCCAGTCGCTGCGCCGACTCCTCGTTGCGCCTACCCTCAAGCCACGTCACGTATCCGGACTCATCGAGCAGATCGTCGATGAGTTCGTTGATAGGAGTGGCGTCGCTCGTCTCGCTCAACCTGGCGAACATCGCCCCAAGCGACACCATTCCATCCCTGGCAGCGGCCGGGATACCCACCACATCACCGGCCCTCGCGAGCGCATCAATGAGCCTGATGCCCTCGGCCTCTGCGAATTCCTCGAGCCTCTCGACGCTCTTCTCACCAGCGCGGCGAGGGGGCACGTTGATTATCCTCTTCAGGCTGACCTCATCGGCTGGGTTGATGATGACACGGAGGTACGCGAGCACGTCCTTCACCTCCGCACGCTCGTAGAACCTGACCCCACCAATGATGTCGTACGCGATACCCGCCCTGCGAAGACTGTCCTCGATCACCCTCGACTGGGCGTGCGTCCGGTAGAGCACAGCGAAGTCGCGGTAGGACAGCTCACGTCCCCTCATGATCATGAGTACCGTGTCCCTGATGGCGTCGGCTTCCTGGTACTCGTTCGAGACGCGCGTGAGCCGAACGGGAGCGCCCTGCTCGCGCTCGGTCCAGAGCTTCTTCTCCTTGCGTCGCTCGTTGTTGCTCACGACATCGTGAGCCGCGGCGAGTATGCGTCCAGTGGAACGGTAGTTCTGCTCCAGCCTGAGGACAACAGCGTCCGGGTGGTCCTTCTCGAAATCCAGGATGTTCGTGATGTCGGCCCCGCGCCAACCGTAGATCGACTGGTCGTCGTCTCCAACGACGCAGATGTTCCGGTGCTGGGATGAGAGTATGTTGATGAGTTCGTACTGCGCGTGGCTCGTGTCCTGGTACTCGTCCACGAGGACATGCAGGAAGCGTGATGCGTAGCTGCTCTTGAGATCCAGGTTCCGTCTCAGGAGGCCGACAGTCTGCATGATTAGATCGTCGAAATCGAAGGCGTTGTTCTTCGCGAGTCCCTTCTCATACTCCGCGTAGACCTTGGCAACGACCTGCTCAAACCGACCACCGCCGCGCTGTGCGTATCCGTCGGCAGTGAGGAGTTTGTCCTTCGCCTTGGAGATCTCAGATAGAATGGCCTTCGGAACGAAGGTAGTCGAGGAGATGCCGACACGGAGCATCGAGGCCTTGATGAGATCGAGCTGATCGCCCATGTCGTAGATGGAGAAGTCGCGCGTCCACCACCCCCAGTCGGCCTCGGTCCGCAGTATGCGGGCGCAGATGGAGTGAAAGGTCCCTATCCAGGCACGCTCATTCCCCCCACCGACAAGGGCTGCCACACGCTTCTTCATCTCCTCGGCCGCCTTGTTGGTGAAGGTCACCGCGAGAATCCTGCGCGGGCTCACACCGCACTCGGCGATCAGATATGCGATTCTGGATGTCAGTACGCGTGTCTTCCCGCTACCGGCTCCGGCAAGCACGAGAAGCGGCCCGTCTCCGTGGCGGACCGCTGTCTGCTGCACTGAATTCAGACTGTCGATCTGTCTGCTATCTATCATCCCCACCCCTCCCCCAATCTGTGAAGACTCCGCACCGGCCGCCGACTTCCTCGGCGCCGCCGCGAAGGTTGCCGGCTTTGACACACCTAGAACTCGGCCCCGATTGAGAAGTGCGAGACCGGCTCACCTCTTGTCTTGAGATCCGTTGACCATGCGAGATCGTAGCGAAGGATGAAGAACATGAACTGCGTGCGCACACCGACACCGTATCCTGCCTTGATGTCCTTGAACCGGACGCCTCCCTCATCTACGACTCCGCGGAAATCATCGCCATCCCAGGCCGAACCCAGATCGATGAACATGACGCCCCTCAGCCCCCGGATCGAGAGCGGCAGCGGCGATGCTATGTCGAGCCTATCCACAAACGGATAGCGCCACTCGAAATTGGCCATCGCCGTGTTGTGCCCTGAATACTCGAAATCGTCGTGTCCACGTATGCTGCTGGCGCCGCCCACGAAGAACGTCTGCGCGTCGGGCTGAGTGCTGCGCGCGAATACGAGCTTCATCGCAAGACTGTGTCTCTTGCCGATCCGAACGTACCTTCTGAAGTCGGCGATTCCTGTCAGATAGTCGAACCTCTCGTTCAGGCCAAGCGACTTCGTGATCGTAAACGATGAGCGTCCTCCTCCGATCGGGCCGACGCTCCCCCAGAGGGTTGTATCGTTGACGAGCCGCAGAGCCGGGATGATGAGCGCTCTCTCTACGCCCTCATCCGTCAGCACCATCTCCCCCACGTCGTTCTCCTCGGCGAACTGGCGCGTCATGCTCAGTCCGTCGACATCGAACTCGATCCTCGTGAATCTGCTGAACGGATAGGACACACCGAGCGAGATTCCGTAGTGCCGCTCGGTGAAGTAGCGCTTCTCCCCCAGGTCCTCACCAAACACGGTTCTGTCCGAGTACAGGTAGTGGCGGTACGTGTAGACACTGGCGGAGTAGTCAACGCGTCGTGCCAGGTACTCATAGCTCAAGTGCGCGTTGCTGAACTCGATCGATGAGAAGAAGTCCGTCATGAGATAGAAGCGGTGGTTTCCCAGGATGTCACTGATGGCTACCTCCGCCGCCGCACCGACGCCGTGTGCAGAGCTGTACGACACGCCTCCATTGATCCAGTCAGGGGAGAATCGCGGCGTGTAGCGCTCGACCACGCCCACTCTCTCCTCTGGGTCGTCGTTCGACCTCTGCGGCTCCCTTCCGGCCGCCTTGTCGTACGCATCTCTGGCCAGGCGCACGGTGTCGTTCGTCGGCGCCGAATCGAGCTTCTCGGTCGTGTCCACGCTCTCGCTCACGGCGGCTGTGGTGTCCGCTACCCCGACGCCGCTGATATCGAGCTTCTCGGTAATATCTACGCTCTCGCTCACGGTGGCGGTGGTGTCCGCGTCCGCGACGACGCTGATATCGAGCTTCTCGATCGTGTCTACGCTCTCGCTCACGGTGGCGGTGGTGTCCGCGTCCGCGACGACGCCGGTCGCCACCGGCTCATCGTCCGAGGCGTCTGGGACCGCTTCCACCGTCATCTCATCGAACGGCTCCGGCCCCGGCTCCATCTCCATGCTTGGGAAGGCAATCCCGGATTCGATCGCATCGGCGAAGTGCGCTAGTGGGTCCTTCACTACGGCGACGTCCCAGCCCCCGTGCTCGTACGCGACGAAGACCAGCCGGTCGCCCTCGCGCGACCAGCTCGGCGACTCGGCTCCACCGATGAGATTCGTGAGGGCCACGCACGTCGAGGTGTCCAGGTCAACCATGTAGAGCTCAGGTGATCCGCTGCGATCGGAGGAGTAGATGATCTTGCGCCCGTCCGGCGACCACGCCGGCGACTTCTCTCTTCCCGAGACTTGAACGACCGTTGTAACGTCTCGGCTCTCCACATCTACCATATAGAGGTCGTAGCTTCTGTGGAAACCGCGTTCAATCGGTGAACCGCGATCCGAGACGAATGCAATGAACCTGCCGTCCGGCGACCACGCGGGGTCGCGCTCATCATCGAAGTCATCCGTGAGCCTGTCGAGCCGACTGCCGTCGGGATCGGTCAGATAGAGCTCCGACGCTCCCCCCTTGATGCCCACGAAGGCTATCCACTTGCCGTCCGGCGACCATGCCGGCGTGTACAGTCCGTCGAGAGGGAAGCTCAGACTCCTCAGGATCTTCCCTGTCTCAGCATCGAGAATGTGAAGCGCGTCACCACTTCCTGCCTTCGCGGCCACGCATATCCGTTTCCCGTCGGGAGACCATGAGAATCCGGTGCGAAGAAGATGAAGCTGCTCGAACTCGTCGCTTCTCTCTCCCTTGACGAGATGCTCAAGCTCCGCCCCGTCGAGCGTGGAGGCGACATAGACATCCGCATAGCCGCTCTTGTCACTGGCAAACACAACGCGGGTTCCGTCGGGAGAGATATCCGGGCCGATATTGAAGTAGGAGTGTTCGCGTCGATGATCGGTGAGAAGCTTCGCCACATCGCTGAGGTGTGAGCGCTCAGCTACCTCGGGCCAGTAGTTGCGCTTGAGCCACTCCTCCCACTCATCGGAGAGTTCGGCCGGTGTCAACCCCAGCGTCTCGCGAAGCGTCTTGTCGAGGTTCTGAGTGCGCGCGAGACCGTGGATCATCTCCGATACCTTCTCGGCCCCGTACTGCTCAGCGATGAAGTTGAAAACCGACTGCCCTTCCTTGTAGGCGGCGTAGCCACCGTAGAGATACTCGAGCGGGATCACGCCATCGGAGATGACCATGTCACGAATCATCATCTCCGCGTTCGTGTCCCATCCCTGGGATGCATACTCGGCCAGCCCCTCCGCAAACCAAAGCTGGATGGGATTGAAATAGGCCTGGCGGATCACGGACTCTGCCAGACCTCGATAGATGATGTCGAACATGAACACGTGTGTCAGCTCATGATGAAGCACGTGCCTCAGCTCATCATATGAACCCGTGAATGGGATCACGACACGGTTCTTGAAGAGCTCGGTGAACCCTCCCACGCCCTCCCCAACATGCGAGGACAGGATGTTGGTCTGCTGAAACTCGTTGTGGGATGCATAGACGATGATGGGAATGGTCGTCGAGAGCTCGTGGTTCATCAACGTCTCGAGGCTGTCGTTCGCCTCTTCGATGATCTGCGTGACTGCCTCGGAGAGGTCCTCCTCACCCGAGTAGTAATAGACATCGTAATGCTCGGTTCTGACTATCTCCCACTCGAACCGCTCATACTGAACCTTGTTGCGCCCGAACCTGGTCGCGGAGGCGTCCGGCAGGCCTGACAGCAGCATCAGCAACGCCAGAGCGGCCGGGATAAACGTGTTTCTGGAGAACAAGCGTGACATCTGATGGTCCGTCCGTTTGATGAGAAGAGGTTAACTACATTCTAGCACCGGGCTACGTCATGTCAACAACGCCCAGGCTTGCTCTCCCACACGTCTGGCCAGGGTTACCGCTCGGTGACCTGAGGGAGACCGGAAACGAAGGGGTTGACACGAGCGTCGGTCGTAGCGAAGATATGAGATGCGTCCGCGTGCTGAGTTCTTCGAAGGAGAGTATCTGTGTCGACAGGGAAGCGCATCCGAAACGTTCTTCGTATTCCGCTCACAGCTCTTGCCGTGACCGTGGCAATCGGGCTTGTCTCCTGCAGTGAACCAACAGGCGATCCGTCCTTAGAGAACGTGGCCATCGAAGGCTCCGCCGTCACCGAGTCAGAGTACATCGGCTTCATGGCTGCTCTGACAATCGCCCTCGAAGAAGGTCTGACCGGCGAGGCGGCTGACTCCAGAGTATCCGAACTCGGTGTCAGGGTCCTCGGCAATGACGACATCGAGGCGGCTCTCGATGGTCTTCGCCGCGACCCGGTCCACTGGGCGGAGATCGAACGATCTGTGGATGAACGGATCGAACTGCTCAGGGAGCAGAGCCGCCGTCAAGAGAACAGGTAGCGGCCAGAGGCCTCTATCGCAGACCTATCAGATCCCTCACCAGCAGGAAGACCATCAGAACAGCGAAGAATGCGAAACCTGCCTGCTGCCAGACCAGCAGCTGGCGTTCCGTGAGTGTCCTGCGGCGCAGCTTCTCCAGCAGGAGCAGAAGGAGATGACCTCCGTCGAGTATGGGAAGCGGCAACAGGTTGATGAAGCCCAGGTTCAAGCTGAGAAACGCCATGAACGTGAAGAAGTAACTCCCACCCCATCTTGCGCTCTCGCTCGCCATCTGCACAACACGGACCGGCCCCCCGAGCTGCCCCGACGATACCTGACGCGTCACGACCCCCCAGATGAACTGGCCGATCTGAGAGAGAGTCGAGACTGAGATCGTGAAGCCCGTTGTCAGCGCATGCCATGGCCCCAATCGCTCTGTATTCCACGGACGCATGATGCCGATCAGGCCGATCTTCCTTGTCTCCGAGCTGACCTGGTCCTCCCCCTCCTCCGGTACGATAACGGCTCGCATCGAGACGCCGTCTCTTTCCCAAACCACCTCGGTCTCCTCGAGCGGACGCTCGTGGATGAGATCCCCGAGTTCGTACCACGTGGACACGGCGATGCCTGACACCGATACGACCCTGTCCCCGGAGCGCAGCCCCGCGCGATCCGCCGGGCTGCCGCGCATGACCCCTCCGATGACGGAAGGGATGTAGGGCGTGATCCCGAGGACGACGGGATCGGCGTTCGGATCGTCGCTCACGGCCAGCTGGACATGAACCTCTCGCCGCTCACGACTGTCCTCTGAGACAACCCCGAACGTGAACTCCTCTTCAGCGCCGGCGAGCGCGTCATCAACCTCGGCCCACGTGCCGACCTCTGCATCATCCACGGCGACTATCAGGTCGCCCCCTACGAGCCCCGCCTGTTCGGCCACCGATCCCGGAAGTACATCAGCGATGATCGGGTCGCCGAGTGTGGGCGCTCCGGCGATCATGAGGACCAGCGTTGTGACAAGGATGGCCCAGACGAAGTTCATCACCGGTCCCGCGGCCACGATGAACATGCGCAGTGCGATCGGCTTGGCCACGAACGTCCACGGTTCCGCACCCGTTGGATCGGTAACATGCTCTGCCCCCGCCATCTTCACATACCCACCGAGAGGAATGAGCGATATGGCATACTCCGTGTCGCCCCTGACGAAACTCGCGATCCTCGGTCCGAAGCCTATCGAGAAGCGCTCCACGCGAACGCCGGAGATGCGAGCCGCAACGAAGTGCCCAACCTCGTGCACGATGATCAGAATCCCCAGGAGGATGGCTGCAAACAGGTAGAAGATGTACATGATGTTCCCGCTCTCTTTAGTCTCAATGCCTAGGCAGCGGCCGGTGGGTCAGCTTACGAGTTGTGCCACAACACTCATGGCACAGGCTCTCGCTTCATCCTCAGCGGCGAGTATATGATCCACTTCATCGGCCGGCTCCGCCCGAACCCCCTTGAGCGTCGCATCGATGACCGAAGCTACCTCTCCAAACCGTATTCGTCTCTCGGTGAATGCCTCAACTGCCACCTCGTCGGCGGTAGCCGCTATGGTCGGTGCGGTACCTCCGATTCGCCCGGCATCAAGCATGAGGCCGTAGCACGGATAGCGAGTCTCATCCAGCGGCTCGAAGCTAAGCCCGCCGATTGCCCCCAGATCACACCGCCCGAAGGCGACAGGCGCGGGCTCAGGGTAGAACATCGCGAACTGTATCGGCACCTTCATGTCGGGCTCCCCAAGATGTGCGAGGAGACTCCCGTCGGTCAGCCGCACGAACGAGTGAACGATGGACTCGGGATGCACGACGGCATCGATTCTGTCGTACGGCAGATCGAATAGCCAGTGAGCCTCGACGACCTCGAGTCCCTTGTTGAACATCGATGCGGAGTCCACAGTCACCTTCCGGCCCATCTCCCACGTGGGATGGTCCAGAACATCCTCGAGTGAGGCTACCGCTACCGCTTCGGAGGACATACATCTCAATGGGCCGCCCGAGGCCGTGAGCGTGATGCCCTCTACCTCCTCGGTGCGGGTGCCTTTGAGACATCTGAAGATCGCACTGTGCTCGCTGTCCACCGGAATGAGCTCGCTACCCGTCGCCGATGCCATCGGGATGAGAAGCTCGCCCGCCATGACAAGCGATTCCTTGTTCGCGACGGCAACACGGCTGCCTGCTCGGATAGCGGCAAGCGCGGGCCTGAGGCCCGACGAACCGACCAGAGCATTGAGGACCAGATCCAGGTCCGGGTCGCCGGCGAGTTCCTCGAGAGCTAGAGCACCTCGTCTCACATCCACGCCCGGAGCGAATTCCACGCTTTCGGCCTCGTCACCGACTGCGACTCTGCGAGCGCCAAAGCGGGCTGCCTGCTCGGCGAGGAGGGCCGAGTTGCTGAGGGCGGTGAGAGCCACAACCTCAAATGCTCCAGGGGAGGCTGCGACGACATCGAGCGCCGCCCGGCCTATCGAGCCGGTCGAACCGAGGATGGCGATGCGCTTCGGAGCTGTCACTCTTGCGTCTCCAGTACTGGACTCTCTTGCCTAGTGCACGACGAAATAGAGGTAGTAGTAGACGAGGGGCGCCACAAACAGAACGCTGTCGAACCTATCGAGCATCCCTCCATGCCCGGGAAGCGCGTGGGACGTCTCCTTCACCTTCACATCTCGTTTGAGAAGCGACTCCACGAGATCTCCCAACGTCGCCATGACGGATGATCCGAGCCCCAGGATGATCACGTCGACAAACGAAAGATAGGTCGCGAACGTGAACTTGGCACAGACCGCAACAAAGAGCGAGACGACTAAACCACCGATGGCACCTTCCACAGACTTGTTCGGGCTGACCCTGGGTAGGAGTTTCCGTTTCCCGAAGGCGTGACCGAAGAAGTACCCGCCCGTATCATTGCCCCACGCGAGCGCGAATGCGAGGATCACGAACCAGCCTCCAGTGTCGCCCCAGGGAGCCGTTTCGCCGAGCCTTCTGAGGAGAATGATGTGGCTCCCGAGCCAGGCCACATAGAAGATGCCGAGAATCGTAGTGGAGATGTGAAAGACAGCCAGCTCGTTGTCTCGGCGTGTAAGCTCCATCACCATGACACCGATGAGAACGACCGTGATGAAGAGACTCGAGAAGAGCCCCCCCTGGAAATAGACATACCAGGAGACACCAAGGCCTGCCCCGATACCCAGCTTCTTGTAGGGCTCGATGCCCTTGGCCTCCATCATCTTGTAGAACTCGAAGAGCCCCACACCGATGATGAGATTCATGGCGAGGAGGAAGCCGATGCCTCCAACAAGCGAGAACACGATCGCAACGGGAACGCCGACCGCGGCGGTCATGAGTCGTCTGGCAAGTTGCTTCTTCTCTATTGCCATGTGGCTTAGGCTCCTACTCCGCCAAAACGCCGCTGTCGCGCCTGGTAGTCCACTATCGCCTCGAACAGATGCCTCCGTCTGAAGTCCGGCCAGAGGACGTCAGTCATGTGGAACTCGGTGTAGGCAATCTGCCACAGAAGGAAGTTGCTTACTCGCATCTCACCGCTCGTTCGTATGAGGAGATCCGGATCCGGAAGATCCGGACAGTACAGATTCTGTTGGAAGGTATCGTCATCAATGTCGGACGGATTGAGCGTCCCGAGCTTGACGTCTCGGGCGATCGCGCGCACGGCGTCCATGATCTCAGCCCGCCCTCCGTAGGAGAGCGCAAGGTTGAGCCTGAGACCCGTGTTCCCGGACAGTCTCGCTATGCACCTCTCGAGTCTGTTTCTGACGTACTTGGGAAGCAGATCGATCCGGCCGATCGCCTGCAGTGTGATGTCGTTCTCATCCATCTCCTCGATCTGCTCCTTGAGAGTCTGATCCAGGAGGTGCATGAGAGCGGAGACTTCCTTGCGGGGGCGTGTCCAGTTCTCCATGGAGAACGTGTAGAGGGTCAGCTCATCCAGCCCGAGTTCGGCCGCGGCCGTGACAACATCTCTGACGGACTCGCGTGCCGCGGCATGCCCGGCTATCCGGGGCAGTCGGCGGCGCTTGGCCCACCGTCCGTTGCCGTCCATGATGATCGCAACGTGGCTCGGCAGGCGGTCGATATCAACGCCCGCACGTGCCGGGGCGTTCTTGTGACTGCGTCCTGCCATGGTCTCTCCTGTGACTTGCAGACGAAGGCGGCCGAATCACATCGGCCGCCCTCGCTGATCTCCGTGACTCGTTGCGGCCCTTAGCCCTGCTCGATCGAATCGAACGGGCACTCGTCAACGCACAGAGCGCAGTCGGTGCACAGGTTCGCATCGATCACGTGCTTGTCGGGACCCTCCGAAATCGCCTCGACAGGGCACGCGCTCACGCACGCGCCACAAGAGGTGCATGTGTCGTTGATCACGTAAGCCATTCAAACCTCCAGTTGAACATCCAGCTTCACAGGCCCGACCACAGGGGCTAGACCCTCAAGAGTTCTTTCTCCTTGGCACTGAGCACACTGTCTACTTCCTTGATGTGCTTGTCGGTCATGTCCTGAATCGTGTGGTCGTGCGCCCGGTGGAAATCATCTTCCGAGATTTCGCCCGCGGTCTTCAGTTTCTTGAGAGACTCGTTTGCGTCTCTGCGAACGTTTCTTACAGACACGCGCCCCTCTTCGGCCAGCTTGTGAACGAAGCGGACCATCTCCTTCCGGCGCTCCTCTGTAAGCGCGGGAATCGGGACTCTGATGATGTTGCCGTCGTTCGATGGGTTCAGACCAAGGTCCGCCTTGAGAATGGACTTCTCGATATCACTAATGATGCCCTTCTCCCACGGTTGCACGATCAGGAGTCGCGCCTCCGGCACGCTGATGTTGGCGATCTGTCTGAGTGGAACGGTGTTGCCGTAATACTCGACCTTCACACCGTCAAGAAGTGAGACCGTGGCTTTCCCGGTGCGTATCTTCGCGAGTTCACGCTTCACCGCGTCCACGGACTTCGCCATTCTCTCTCCAGTACGGGCGAAGAGTTCTTCCATCACCTAGTCCTCCTTCACAACGGTTCCAACCGATTCACCGTCAACTGCCCGCCTGATGTTTCCTTCGACCCAGAGATCGAACACGACGATCGGCAGCTTCTGATCCCTGCACAGCGAGAAGGCCGTCATGTCCATGACGGCCAGTCTTCTCTCGATTGCCTCTGAATAGGTCAGCTCTGTGTACCGTGTTGCAGCCGGATGGGTTGCGGGGTCGGCGTCGTACACACCGTCGGTCTTCGTACCCTTGAGAAGCCCGTCAGCCACGATCTCAGAGGCTCTGAGTGCGGCTGCCGTATCCGTGCTGAAGAATGGGTTCCCTGTCCCTCCGGCGAACATCACAACGCCGCCCTGGGAAAGGTACGTCTTCGCCCTGGCGATATCGACAGGTTCCGCCATGGAGCCACACGGTACGGCGCTCATGACATGCGCGTCGAGCCCCTGTTCCTCAAGTGCGACTCGGAGCGCCAGCGCATTGATGATGGTCGCGAGCATCCCCATGTGGTCGGCCGTCACGCGGCCAGCGCCGTCGCGAGCAACCGAACCCCCGCGGAGGATGTTCCCGCCACCTATCACGACACCGAGTTCCGCTCCGGCTTCGTGGGCCTTGCCTATCTCGCCCGCCAGCCATGCGGCCGCCTCGAGCGAGATGGGTCTATGCCCCTCACCCTTCAGGGACTCTCCACTGACCTTGACGATAACTCGTTCAAACGCAGGCATTCGGCTCCTTACCTACCTTTGAGTCTACTCGCCGAGATTCATGCGGACGAACCGTCGGATACGAATGTTCTCGCCGAGAACGGCAATCGTTTGGTTCAGAAGATCCGCGACCGTGATGTCGCCATCTTTGACATACGCTTGATCGAGCAGACAGACTTCCGAGTAGTACTTCTCGACTCGTCCGTCCACGATCTTGTCCACGATGTTCTCCGGCTTGCCCGAAGCTATCGCCTGCTCGCGGTAGATCGCCTTCTCTCTGGTGAGATCGGCTTCAGAGAGTTCCTCGCGCGAAACAACGAGAGGACTCTGCGCCGCGATATGCATGGCGACGCCCTTCGTGAAGTCCTGGAACTTGTCGGTCCTCGCCACGAAGTCCGTTTCGCAGTTCACCTCGACAAGCACGGCCAGCTTCGAGCCGGAATGCACATAAGAGGTGATGAGTCCCTCGCCGGTGGCCCTGCCGGCGCGCTTCGCGGCCTTCAGAATTCCACTCTTGCGAAGGTAGTCGCTCGCCTCCTCCACGTTGCCACTGGTCTCCTTGAGCGCTTTCTTGCAGTCCATCAGACCGGCGCCGGTCTTCTGTCTGAGCTCCTTCACCAGGGCTGCAGTTATCTCCATCTTGTTCTCCAACTCTGTGAATCCACATGGATGACTGATACGCTTGAGCCACTATGCCTATTGCGGCTTGACCTCTGACGCCACCTCAGCCGCCGGCTTCTCCTCGGCTGCAGGTTTCTCACTCTGGGGCGCCTTGGTCGAATCCGGCACTACGTCGTCCTTGCCCTCGGACTGGTGAGCCTTGGCTTCCAGTACACAGTCGGCCACAAACGCCGAGAAGAGCCTGATCGACCGAATCGCGTCATCGTTGCCGGGAATCGGGTAGACGATCGGATCCGGATTCGCGTTCGTGTCAACGACTCCTACGATCGGTATGCGGAGCTTGCCGGCCTCGCACACTGCGATCTCCTCCCTCTTGGTGTCGAGGATGAACACCAGACCGGGAGGCTTCTTCATATCGCGAATACCGTCGAGCACGTTAAGAAGCTTTGCCTTCGCCCTGTCGTGCTTGAGTCTCTCGCGCTTGGAGATGAGTTCGTACGTTCCGTCCTCGGCCATCTTCTCGATGTCCTCGAGCTTCTTGACGCTCTTGCGGACGGTCTGGAGGTTGGTCAGGGTGCCACCGAGCCAACGCTCGGTCATGTAGAGCATGCCGCACCTCTCGGCTTCCTCCTTCACAATCTGGTGGCCCTGCCGCTTCGTGCAGACAAACAGGACCTTGCCGCCACCACGAACCGTCTCGAAGATCGCGGTCTCCGCTTTCTTCATGGCTGCAACTGTCTTTGCGAGATCGATGATGTGAATCCCATTCCGCCTCATGAAGATGAAAGGCTTCATCTTGGGATTCCAGCGGCGGGTCTGGTGACCGAAGTGGACACCGGCCTCCAGCAGAGTACGGACATCTGGTGATGCCATTGCTCTTCACTCCCTTCAACTACATGGTTGCATCTTCCGCGGCCATCATCCCGCGGCAGGCCGTGGCTGGTGAATCCGCCACGGACCCCTGCAACGGTCCGACCGCGTGCTGGATTTGCTCCGGCGCCTCCCGATCACCACATCGGGACCGAGACGTCCGCGCACGGAGCATGTGTTACTCTACCTCTTCGAGAACTGGAACTTCTTCCTGGCACCTGGCTGACCGGGCTTCTTCCGTTCCTTCATCCTCGAATCTCTCGTCAGCAGCCCCTCTTGCTTCAGAGGCTTCCTGTAGCTCTCGTCGATCTTCACCAGCGCCCTGGCAATACCGAGTCGCACCGCACCCGCTTGCCCGGCCACTCCGCCACCTCTGACGTTCGCAGTGATGTCGTAGCGGTCGCTGGTAGAGGTCACATCGAAAGGCCGCAGGATATCGCCGACCAGAGTCTTTCTCGGGAAGAACTCGTTGATCTCTCGCCCGTTCACGACTCTGACTCCTGTGCCCGGAATCAGTCGCACTCTCGCGACCGCTTCCTTGCGCCTTCCAACGGCATGGAAGGAACTCGCCATCAGACTTCTCCTTTCAAGCAATCATCGCCGCGCGTCGCCCAAGCATCGCCATGAGCGACACGATGCGGCGCGATGCACCACTAGATTTCCAGAACCTCAGGCTGCTGTGCCTCGTGCGGATGCTCCGGGCCGGCGTAGACGCGGAGCTTCTTGAGCATGGCGCGTCCGAGCTTGTTCTTCGGAAGCATGCCCTTGATAGCGTGCCGCACGACGTCCTCCGGTCGGGTCTCCATGAGCTTCTTCATCGTGACGTACCTTGCGCCGCCGGGGTGACCGCTATGACTGAAGTAAGTCTTCGACTCAAGCTTGTTCCCCGTGACCACGACCTTCGACGCGTTCACGACGACGACAAAGTCGCCCGTGTCCAGATGCGTCGAGAAGTTCACCTTGCCCTTCCCGCGAAGGACGGAAGCGACCACGGTGGATAGCCTGCCGAGAATCTTCCCGTCGGCATCCACGACGTAGTGCTTCCTCTCGATCTCCGAGATCTTCGTTACATGTGTCGACATCCAGCTAGTCCTCCGAATTGCTTTCATCTGTTGTCACGCGCCCGTGGATACAGGCAGACCTCTCCGCCCATCCGCATTTCGAGGCGCGCCGAATACTCAATAACGAATCGGCTGGTCGATGTTGTCGGGAACATCGTCCGGCGATTCGGACGCCACGACCGGACTCCACAGTACGAACCCTGAATAATAGCAATGTGCTGGAGCGCTGTCAAGCGCCAGATGGGCTGTTTTTCGAGAGAAGCGAGGGACCGTAGGGGGGGCGGAAGACCCCGACATCGGTGATAATGGCGGTCACAAGCTCAGCCGGCGTCACATCGAAGGCAGGGTTGAACACCTCGACACCCTCTGGAGCTACCCGAAAACCCCCTATGGTGGTGATCTCATCGGAGGATCGCTCCTCGATCGGGATGGTGCTCCCGTCCGGAAGCGCCGGATCGAGAGTCGAGTAGGGCGCCGCAACATAGAACGGGATCCCGTGCCGGTGCGCTGCCAGAGCCAGAGGAAAAGTGCCGATCTTGTTGGCCACGTCGCCGTTTCGGGCAATCCTGTCGGCGCCGACGATGACCGCATTCACCCAGCCCCGGGCCATCGCAGATGCGGCGGCGCTGTCACAGAGCAGAGTCACGTCGATCCCGTGCTGCATCAGTTCCCAGGTTGTCAGCCTCGCCCCCTGCAACAGCGGCCTGGTCTCGTCTGCATAGACGTGTATGCGCTTCCCCTCCTCGACGGCCGTGTAGATAATGGCCAGCGCCGTGCCGAACTGAGCTGTCGCGAGCCCACCGGCATTGCAGTGCGTCAGAACGCTGTCGCCGTCTGAGAGAAGGGCTGCTCCATGCCGTCCGATACTGCGGGACAGCTCTATGTCCTCTTCGTAGATACTGAGCGCCTCGTCGATCAGGCGGCGGGTAAGCTCGCCCGTGTCGCGAATCGACTCGTCATCTGCAACACGGAGACTTCGCTCTATCGCCCAGCGCAGGTTGACGGCAGTCGGTCGCGTTGCGATGAGAAGCTCGGCGGCGGCCCTAACATCGGAGCGGAGTTCATCCAGGGAACCGGCCTCACTCCCCACGGCAGCGAGCGCCACGCCCATGGCCCCGGCAACGCCTATGGCAGGAGCGCCCCGAACCTCCAGACGTCTGATGCTTTCGGCCAGTTGCCTGTAGTCGCTCACGTCCTTGAACACGAGTTCCCCGGGCAGACGCGTCTGATCGACCAGTCGCACGACACCACCGGTCCACTCGATCGTCTTGATGTGTTCGTTCCTGCTCATCTCTCCCCCAACCTGCTCGAAAACCCGCTCTAGTCCATGGAAGTAAGGCGACTGAGCACATCACACAGGAGCGCCACGGGCAGCCCCACGACGTTGTAGAAACAGCCACTCACCTCTTCCACGATCGCCGCACCACAGTCCTGGATTGCGTAGGAGCCGGCCTTGTCGAGCGGCTCGCCGCCTTCCACGTACGACTCAATGTCCTCGTCCGATAGCATGCGAACCAACACCTCAGTAGATTCCACGCCAACGGCGCCGGCGCCATCGGAACAGCGCAGGACCGCGACACCGGTCAGGACTTCGTGCCGGCGGCCGCGAAGTGTCGTCAGCATCTCAACGGCCTCCCTGGCGTCGGCCGGCTTCCCGAGGATCTTGTCGTCCAGGAGCACGATGGTGTCGGCCGCGATGACGGTTCCCTTCTCATGGCGTCCGGCCACTGTTGCGGCCTTGAGCCAGGCGAGACGCTTCACATGCTCATCAGGAGCCTCTCCATCCTCCACTGACTCATCGACATCGGGAACATCGACGATGAACTCGAGATCGAGCCCATCGAGAATGCGCCGGCGCCGAGGGGAACTCGAGCCGAGCACGAGCGGCTCCTCGCTCACAAGCCGTCTCACGAGTTCACACGCCACCGCCACCTCCCCTGCTCCTGTGTCTGTCGGAGCTGTCTATCACAATGGTCACGGGACCATCGTTTGTGAGTTCGACGGCCATCCTCGCACCGAAACGCCCCGTGGACACGGCGAGCCCATCGCTTCGCAGTAGCGCGGCAAACTGCTCACAGAGCTCCTCGCCCTCCTGGGGTCGTGCCGCCCTTGTGAAGCTGGGTCTGCGGCCCTTCCTGCAATCGGCAAGAAGGGTGAACTGCGAGATGAGCAGCACGCTGCCGGACGTTTCCAGAACGGAGCGATTCATCCGCCCCTCGTCGTCCTCGAAGATCCTGAGCTGGGCGCACTTGGATGCGAGCCAGCGACCGTCCTCCTCGGTGTCGCCATCTTGGACGCCGAGCAGCACGACGAGGCCGCCCTCTATCTCGCCGACCGTCTCACCATCGACGGAAACGCGTGCGCGTGACACCCTTTGCAGAACTGCTCTCAGGGCTGCCTCCCGGAGTTCAAGACGGAGATCTTACCGTTCACGAACCGAACGACTGCGCTCGACGCTCTTGACTCCCTTGAGCGCGAGGATCGCCTTCATGAGCTTCCTCAGCCTGTGGAGATTGCCTATGTCGACGCGGAACCTCACGGTGACAAGCCCGCTCTCTGTGGTCATGCTTGCCGCGGAAACCTCCACATGCTCCTCGGAGATGATGTTCGATACGTCAGCGAGAAAACTGCGTCTGAGATCCCCCTTCACGATGAAGGCGGCGGGGAACGTCTGGCCCTCCGCGACATCCCATTCGACAGGCATCCTGTGTTCCTTGTCGATAGTGGGACCGAACGTGTTGGGACAGCCAACGCGGTGCACAGAGATCCCGCGTCCTCTCGTGATAATGCCGACGATCTGATCTCCAGGGACCGGCTGGCAACACTTCGCGAAGTGGATCATGATCTCGCCGATGCCCTCAATCCTGACTCCTGTGTCGTGACGACGTGTACGCCGCGTCAGACGCTCGACCAGACCCCTGCCGAGCTGCTGCTTCGGACTGAGCTTTCTGGTAAGTTCCCCGGCGCTGACGTCACCGCGACCGACGGCTGCCGTGAAATCCTCAACGCTATCGTATCCGAGGCCCTGCGCGATGTCGTCGAGAGCGACATCCTTCCTTCCGGCTCCCAGCTTCTTGAGTTCGCGGTCGACGATCCTCCGGCCAAGAACGATGCTCTCTCTGTCCGCCTGCGCCCTCAGATGGTGTCGGATCTTGCTGCGTGCCCGGGAGGTTGCCACGAAGCCCAGCCAGTCGCGGCTGGGGCGGGCCGAATCGGATGTGACGATCTCAACCGTGTCCCCGCTCTTGAGGTTGTACTTGAGCGAGACGAGCCGCCCGCTGATCTTTGCTCCGGCGCAGTGGCTGCCCACATCCGTGTGAATGGTGTAGGCGAAATCCACAGGCGTGGATCCCTTCGGCAGGTGCTTGAGGTCGCCGTTTGGCGTGAAGACGAAGATCTCATCGTGGAAGAGATCGACCTTGAGCGATTCCATGAACTCGTGGGCCTCCGTGAGATCCACGTTGCCCTCAAGAAGCTGACGCACCCAGTTGAGACTTCTGGCCAGCTCGTCGTCTCCCGGCTTGCCCTCCTTGTATGTCCAATGCGCCGCGATGCCGAACTCGGCCTGGTCATGCATCTCGCGCGTGCGTATCTGGATCTCCAGCATCTGCCCCTTCGGCGACATGACAGTCGTGTGAAGCGAGCGATAGCCGTTGAGCTTCGGGGTCGCGATGTAGTCCTTGATCCTGTCGTGAACGGGAGCGAAGAGCGTGTGCACGATGCCGAGTACCCGATAGCACTCCTCTACCGTCTGAGTGATGATGCGAATGGCCAGAAGATCGTATATCTCACCGAAGTTCTTGTCCCTCGTCACCATTTTCCGGTGGATGCTGTTCAGGTGCTTTATCCGACCGGCGATGCGCGCCTTCATCCCATCGTGCGTCAGCCGCTTTCTGAGCGGGCGGGTCGACTCCTCGATTGTCGCTTCGCGTTCCTCGCGAGTCGCCTTCACAAGAGCCGCAAGCCGCCTGTACGCATCGGGCTCCAGCCACTTGAATGACAGATCCTCCAACTCGCGCTGGATCTTCGCCACGCCGAACCGCCCCGCCAGCGGGGCGAATATCTCCCGTGTCTCGCGGGAGATACGCTCGATCTGTTCGGGCGTAAGATGAGAGATGGTACGCATGTTGTGGAGACGATCGGCGAGCTTGATCAGTATGACGCGAATGTCCTGCACGACAGACAGCATCATCTTGCGGAAGTTCTCTGCCTGTGCACGCTCACGGCTCTCGAATCTCAGACCCGTGATCTTGGTGACTCCGTCAACCAGCTTCGATATCTCCGTGCCGAATTCTCGAGTGAGATCAGCAGGAGTGGTGTCGCTCTCCTCAAGAACATCGTGGAGGAGGCCTGCGGCAACCGTGGCCGAGTCGAGCTTGAGTTCCGCGAGTATGGAAGCGGTCTCGCGAGCGTGCTCGACGTACGGAGCCCCTGACTTCCGCGTCTGCCCCTGGTGGGCCAGAACGGCATAGTCGTGGGTCCGCGCGATCAGGTCCACATCGAGCCTCGGATCGATTTTGATCAGTGCCTTGGCGAATTCGCTGCCTGTCATCTGGATTCACGGAGGTGGGGTTTCGGGGCACCCTGCGCCCTGGGCTAGTACTCCTCGAACTGGACATCCTTCAGGCGCAGCTGGAGATTCGTGACCCCCCTCCACGTATTCTCCTCGAGTACGTAAGCAAGAGAGACCATTCCACCACTTCGCTTGAGATCATCGAAGACCTCACCGAGGCCAAAGCCGATGGCGTCCATTACCTTCTCGCCCTGTTCGACAGTCATCTTGAGATGGCCGTTGCCAACCACCTTCGCTGACGTAACCTTGACGTCCCTCGTACCGAATACCGGTTCCGGGTTTCCGGCCCCGAACGGACGCACTCGCTTGAGAATGTTGACGAGTTCAACACTGCACGCCGACAGAGGAATCATGGCATCGATCTCGACCTCCGACACAAGGTCGTCCGGGGTCAGCTTGGACGATACCGCCTCCTCAACGCATGTCCGGAACATGTCGAGGTGCTCTTCGGCAAGCGATACACCGGCAGCGTACTGGTGTCCTCCGAAGCTGAGCAGGTGGTCCTTGCACGATATGAGTGCGGCGTGCAGGTCGAACCCTGGGATGCTCCGCCCCGAGCCCTTGGCAATGCCGTCCGTGATGGAGAGAAGCACCGTCGGCCGGTTGTACTGCTTCGCAATCCTCGAGGCAACGATGCCGATGACACCCGCGTGCCACCCAGCCGACCAGAGGACAATGGAGCGGTTACGGCCCAGATCGACCGCCTCCTCGAGAATGCGGGTCGCGTCCTCGAGAACCTGACGCTCCAGCTGACGCCGCTTCCTATTCTCGCCATCGAGCTTCAGCGCAATGGCGCCCGCCTTGCTCGCATCCTCTGTCGTCAGGAGTTCGACACCTATGCTGGCATCGCCCAGGCGGCCGGCGGCATTCAGCCGCGGCCCAAGAGCGAATCCGATGTGGGTCGATTGAACACTGGCCGGCTCGACGGCGGCGGCTTTCATGAGGGCCGCGAGTCCGGGATTCGTGGTCGCCCGGAGCCTGTCTAGCCCAAGCGATGTCAGTATCCTGTTCTCGGAGTTGAGAGGCACTATGTCCGCGACGGTGCCGACAGCCACGATGTCGAGATTCTCCTCCACCGTGTATGCCACTTCTCGGTAGTCCCTGGCCAAAGCCTCAAGCACCTTGAAGGCCACGCCGACACCGGCCAGGTCCTTGTAGGGGTAGCGCGAGTCCTTCCGCTTCGGGTCGACCACGGCAAGTGCATTCGGAAGCGTATCCTGCGGTTCGTGGTGGTCCGTGACGATGATGTCGACACCCAGCTTGCTGGCGACGTCTATCTGCTCGTGACCGGTGACTCCGCTGTCTACCGTGACGATGAGTCCGGCGCCCGATTCCTTGGCGATCACGACGCCTCGTTCTGAGAGTCCGTATCCCTCGTCGAGACGGTTGGGGATGTAGAATCCGACATCCACGTCGGCCGCCTCCAGGCAGCGCTTCATCAGTACGATGGAAGTGATACCGTCGACATCGTAGTCGCCACAGATGAAGATGCGTTCGCGCTTGTCGATGGCCCTGCGCAACCTGTCGAGGGCGGGCTCGATGTCCGGAAGAAGAAAGGGATCGTAGAGCTGGGAGCGATCCGGCTTCAGGAACAAGGCGGCAGTGTCCGTGGTCGTGACACCACGGTTAACAAGCACAGCAGCGAATGCACGCGGAGCGTCCAGAGCCTTCGCCAGCTCGTCAGTCTGTCGAATCCTGTCTGGATCTGGAAGTTTCCATCTCCGTCTCACGCGCTCTCCTGGCTCTCCATTCGGCATCCAATCAATATCGAAGAGGAACGACGAGGTCGCAGCAGGTCATAAGCCGAGTTCTGTCGGAAGGCAAGCCTTCCGTGGCGATCATTCATCTGGGACGACGATTACCCGTCATCTCTAGCAACCTACCCGGGAGTTCTAGCGAGGCGGGACCACCTCATCCTCCCCTACTTGGTCTCGCTCCGAGCGGGGTTTACCAAGCTGCCCCCGTCACCGGGGACACTGGTGAGCTCTTACCTCACCTTTTCACCCTTGCCGGGAGCCAGCGGCAGAACCGCGAGGCTCCTTAGGCGGTTTCCCTTTCTGCGGCACTTTCCTTAGGATCGCTCCCACTGGGTGTTACCCAGCACTCTGCCCTGTGGAGCTCGGACTTTCCTCGAGCGGACAAAGCTTCTGCCCACCCGCGATCGCCTGTCCTGCTGCGGCCTCTCGTTCCCCTCCCTCACCCTCTACTGACATCTAATGATCCCGGACTCGTCCACCAGGCGCCGACGCGCTTGCAGGAGTCAGCGGTTCTTCCCGGCGTCCTTGGCGCCCATCTTCGCAAGCTTGTCGGCCTCGCCATTCAGCTCACGGGGAATTGCCTCAATCTTCACGTCCTCGAATTTCGCTATGAGTGCCTTGACCTCGAAGAAGGCACTAATCAGATTCCGGTTCTTCACCTTGTATCGCCCCACGAGCTGCCTGGCAACGAGTTCGCTGTCCATCCTCAGCGTGACACGTCTCGCCCCGTGTGCCAGAGCCGTCTCGAGTCCGAGACGAACAGCTCCGTACTCCGCCACGTTGTTCGTCGCGTGACCAAGGTGCTCGTGAACCGATGCCACTGTCACTCCGTCAGGAGTCATGACCATCGCACCGGCGCCCGAGGGACCGGGGTTTCCAAGTGAAGCCCCATCCGTGTATACCAGAAGCTCCTCATGATCGTCCCCGAGTGCTTTCTTGGGGGATCCGGAGGGCGAAGCAAACTCGATGTCCGCGTTCATCGATCCGGCGAAGCGCGCGATGCTTTCAAGAAACGCCAGGGCCTTCTCTGGTGAGAGCCCGGATTCAGCCGCCGAGTCCTTCCACGTCAGCCCGTCTATCAGCCCCTGGACGAACGCCTCCTCACTCCTCCCCATCCTGCCCCTCTCCTCCCCAGTAGAGGATGCGACCGCATCCACCGCACTCGAAGAACTTCTCGCCCCGTCTGATCTCGATGGCCTTCTGCGACGGCAGCTTCTTGTAGCAGCCCGTACAGAAACCGTCGACAAGCGGCACAAGCGCCTCTTCACCCCTGCTCTCGATGATTCGCTCGTACCTCTCAAGCATACGCTCATCTACATGCATCGCAACGCGAACCCGCTCGTCTCTCTTTATCGTCAGCGTTTCCGTCAGGCGGATCATTTCGCGATCGAGTTCAGCGATCTCCCGCTCGATGATCCCCCTGGAATCGGCCGCTGACTGCTTGGCCTTCTCCGCATCCTCAGAGGCGCCCTCGATCTGTTCGAGAAGGACGAGGATCGAATCCTCGATCTTGGAAACCGCGTCCGTAGTGTACTGAATCTCAGTCTGGAGGGCAGCGTACTCTTCATTGGTCTTGATGACCAACTGCTTCGACTTAAGACCGTTGAGTCTCACGCCTGCATCTTCGAGGTCGTTCTCGAGCTTGGCCCTGTCCTTCTTCGCAGCATCCAGAGCGGTCTCCTGCTCCTTGACCGCGGTGTCGGTCAGCTCCATCCGCCGTCTCAGATCTGCAATCCGCTCGGGAAGATCTTGAGTCTCCCCTTCAAGATCGGTCAGCGCACTGTCTATCTCCTGCAGTCTGAGCAGCAGTTCCAGTTGTTCGCGCAAGAGCTTCCCCTCGATCGCTGACAGGAACACCATGCAGACTTCGCGAGGCGGATGAACCCGGGTCGGTCCACATATCAGAAACTATCTGTTCGCGTCGCGACGGCAGTGGAGACATGAATGGTGGGCGATACTGGAATCGAACCAGTGACCTCCGGTATGTGAGACCGGCACTCTAACCAACTGAGCTAATCGCCCGGGTCTTGCGTCTTGTGATGGTGGGCCCACTCGGATTCGAACCAAGGACCTACGGATTATGAGTCCGCTGCTCTACCGCTGAGCTATGGGCCCAAACCAAGCCGGCAGTATAGCACCCTGGTTTCGAGGTGTCAACGTTGCGCGCTAGGGCAGGTCGATATACCCCCTCAGCCTGCTCCTCCGCTTATAGTGTCTCAGCTTCCCGATCGCCTTCTTCTCGATCTGTCGCACGCGCTCCCTCGTGACGCCGAATATAACACCAACCTCCTCAAGGGTCATTGGCGCGCGGTCCTTCTCCAGACCGAACCGGAGACGGATGATCCGTTCCTCCCGGGCATCCAGCTCGGACAGAACCTCGTTGATCTCCTCGCGGAGAAGACGGAAGGAGGCGTATTCTGAGGGTGAGACGACCTTGGTGTCCTCAACGAAGTCTCCCAGACTCGAGTCCTCATCCTCACCGATGGGCCGGTCGAGGGAGATCGGCTGCTGCGCGGCCTTGAGGATCCCCTTCACCTTGTCCTCGGACAGTTCGAGCTTGTCGGCGATCTCGTCCACCGACGGATCCCTGCCCTCCTCCTGAACGAGCTGCCGCGTCGTACGCACGACCTTGTTGATGGCCTCGATCATGTGCACGGGCACTCTGATCGTCCGAGCCTGATCCGCGATGGCACGTGTGATGGCCTGACGGATCCACCACGTGGCGTACGTGGAGAACTTGTAGCCTCTCTTGTAGTCGAATTTCTCGACTGCACGCATGAGCCCCGTGTTTCCCTCCTGGATGAGGTCGAGGAAATCGAGCCCCCTGTGCGTGTACCTCTTCGCGATCGAGATGACCAGTCGAACGTTCGCCTCGACCATCTCAGTCTTGGCCCGGTTCGCCTCCCGGTCACCGACGCGGATTCGATAGACAACATCTCTGAGGTCGTCGCAGGAGAGCCCGCATTCGCGCTCGACTCGTCTCAGGGCCCTCTTGCTGTTCCTCACCTCATTTGCCAGCGCCTCGGCCTCCTTCTTCAGCGTGGCCACCGACTTGGCGCGCGACTTCGGCTTCACCGCGGTTGCTGAGGCCTTCTTGGTCTTGCTCTTCTTAGCCTTGCTCTTCTTAGCCTTACTCTTCTTGGCCCGTTCTCTTTTCTTCTTGGCTTCTGCCCTCTCGAGTCTCCTGACAGCCGCCTGGTGCAGCTCGATGAGCTCAGCGGTCCTGTCCTCGAGAAGCTCCGCCTTCACCAGGAGTTCGCCTATTCGGACACCCATCTTCTCGACCTGCGTCGGATGCAGACAGAGCTTTCGTGTCTCAACCACCAGGCTCTTGCGTCGCCGCTCGGCCGCCTTCTTGGTCTGTGTCGAGTGCCGCGAACCGGACTTCTTGAGTCTTGCCTTGAGTTCCCTCATCTCGGTGTCGAGCTTGACGACTCTGTTCATCCGCAAGACGACTTTGCGGCGCTCCTCCTTGCTGGTCGCGTTCTTCCGTTTCCTGTCGACAACAACGACGCGGTCGAGCCGCACCTTCTCGCCCGTTAGACGCTCAGTCAGTGAGCCCAGTCGTCTCATGGTCGTTTGCGACTCGAAGATGGCTCCGTACGCCATTCGCTCGGCCGATTCGATTCTCTTGCAGATCTCGACCTCGCCCTCGCGGTTCAGGAGTTTGACCGACCCCATCTCCCTCAAGTACATGCGGACCGGATCGTCGAATCTCAGACGTGGCTGAGCCTTCGCCTTCCTTCTCAGATCCCGCTCCTTGGTAGCCTCATGTACCTTCTTGTCGACCACTTCAACGGAGATGTCACCAAGACGGCAGTAGACATCATCGACAAGGTCGATATCGATATCCGTGCCGAAGAAACCACTGAAATCCTCATACGTCAGGGCCTTCGAAGCCCCGACTGATTTCTTGATCGCCTCAACGATCTTCACTGCAGAACGCTTAGCCATACGTGTGACACGCCTCCCCGGCATCAAAGGAAGAGCTATCTGTCAGAGGAAAGCGCACTCAACTGCTGCGCAAGTTCCTGCCTTCTGACCATGGCCTCTGTGGCCCGTCGTTCATCACCGGTCAACTCGGCGGCGCGGATCTCCGTGTCCACATCCCGGATCCGGCCCTCGATCTGGGCCTTTCTGATGACCCCAATATAGTCATCACACAGCCTGCCGCCATCCTTCTCGGACTGCTCCCGCACCGCCAGTTCGGTCAAGAGCACAGCCAGTTCTGAATCATCCTCCGGATCGATCAGCGCTGCGATATCAACCGGATCCTCAGACGTGGAACCGGCCAGAATACGCTCGACCAGTACCCGAATGTCGGGATTCGTGAAGTCGTCCACCTCGAGGTGCGACCTCACGCACTCGGCACCTTCACCCCCCGCGAGCAGGAGGCCCAGTAGCCCCTTCTGTGCTCTATAGTGTGCGCCGGTCGTATCCTGAACCCCGGCGGCTTCACCGTGGCGCCCGGAGCGAGCGGCCTGACGGCCGTCCCCCCTAGTGCGCCCGTTTGCCTGCCTCTCCTCGCCCCCTCGCGCCTTGTGCGCCGCGCGTCCCCGAAGCTGTCTCTCCGCCCGGCGGCGCTCGTAGACCCGCGCCACAGCAGCCGGTCTGAGTGAGAGCGCGGCGGCGATCTTCTCCAACATCAACTCGGCCTTGAGTGAATCCTCAATCCCCACAACGGTCTCAATCAGACTTCTGGCCGCCCCCTCACGGTCGTCCGGATTGTCGGTGGGATTGAGTGACACATAGAAATCGATGAAGTCCCGGGACGATATCAGCGCCTCTCGCAGCGCATCGGGGCCGGCCTCCCGCACGTAGGAGTCGGGGTCCGCCCCATCCGGGAATGCGGCGACCCGCACCTTGAGGCCGAGCTGAATGAGCGTCTCGGCAGCGCGCGTCGCGGCAAGGGTCCCGGCCTTGTCACCGTCGTAGGCGATGAACACCTTGTCTGCGTATTTGGCGATTATCCGGCCCTGCTCATTCGTGAGCGCGGTCCCGGCCGATGCAACCACGTTGTGAAACCCGGCCTGGTAGAGACTCAGGAGGTCCATGTAGCCTTCCACCAATATCGCCTCCCTCGAGAGCCTGATCGCCTGACGCGCTTGAGAGAGACCGTAGAGGTAGTAGCCCTTCCGATAGAGACGGGTCTCAGGCGAGTTCAGGTACTTGGGTTCCTGATCGCCAAACGACCGACCGCCGAAACCGACCGGTCTGTTGCCGGACGACAGAAGCGGGAAGATGAGACGGTCCCTGAATCTGTCGTAGAACCCACCGCCGTCTCGTTCAACGACAAGCCCGGCCGACAAGAGCGCGGAGGTAGCTACGCCATTGCGGCGCGCGGCGCCCAGGAGATTGTCCCATCCAGCCGGCGCATACCCGATGGCAAACGTCGAGACGACATCTTGGCCGAGGGCGCGCTCACCCACGTACTTCCTTGCATCTCTGCCACCCTCGCCCTCGAGGCAGGAACGGTAGAATGCGAGCGCCATCTGATTCGCCACGACGGCCGGATCATCCTCGGCTCCGGTCCGGTCGCTTCCACGATCGGGAAGCGTGATCCCGGCCTTGTGGGCCAGCTCACGGAGCGCGTCGATGAAGCCTATCTTCTCGTACTCCATCAGGAACGTGATCACGTTGCCGCCCACCCCGCACCCGAAGCAGTGATAGATCTGGCGGGCTGGGTTGACATTGAAGGACGGTGTCTTCTCCTGGTGGAAGGGACATCGCCCCTTGAAGTTGCCGCCTGCCCGCTTGAGCTGGACATGCTCCGATATGACATCGACGATGTCGTTCGCCTCTCGGATCTGGTCGATCAGCTCATCTGGAATGCGGTTGGCCACTGACTGTCTGCTCCCTCTACTTCAGTTCCACCACGGTCACACCCGTATCTCCCTCGCCCCATTTGCCAAGCCTGAACGACTTGACCGCCGGCGAGCCCTTCAGCACCTCCTGCGTCCGCGTTCTCAGGGCCCCCGTGCCTTTGCCGTGAACGATGCGAACCATGGTGATCCCCTGCATCACGGCGGTGCTCAGGAACTTGTCGATGGAGCCCTCCACGTCATCGGTCGTCATGCCTCTCAGATGTAGCTCGGTCGCGGGCTCTTCATCGCCCTGGGCCTCAAACGTGACGTTTGAAATACCGGTGCGCTTCACCTCCGGTGCGCCCGCCTCTCTCAGTTCGTCGGCTTGAACCTCGAGCGTGGCGCTCTTCACGCGGACCCGGACCTTGCCCTTGCCGTCGGGAAGGCTCAGCAGTTTGCCGACGCGCCCGCCAAGTCGGACACGCATGCCGATCTCAAGCCCCTCCGGCGTCACGCCATCATCGGTGGGTGGCTCGATCTCCTGAGCGAGTTCCTCAATCACCACAACCCTCTCGCGACGGAGCTTCTCCCGCGCCGCCTTGATGCTCTCGCGCGCCGCCTGGCTCTCCTTGAGTTCCTTGACGGTCTCCTCGACCAGGCTCTGCGCCCGACTGAGGATTTCACGAGCCTCAGCAAGCGCCTTCGTACGAATCTGCTTCCGTTCGTCGCGAACACCGGCCAGCCGCGTCTCGTAGTCGGTCGTGAGAAGCCTGGCCTTGTCGCGTTCTATCTCGGCGGCGCCGAGCGCATCCTCCAGACGCCGGCCGCGCTCTACAAGGTCGGCCAGGAGCCCGTCTATCTTCGCCACGTCCCCGTCACGGAGTTCGCGCGCCCGCTCGAGGACACTCGGAAGAAGCCCGAGGGTCTCTGCGATAGACAGTGCGTGG
Organism: uncultured bacterium; assembly: GCA_964521425.1. Classification (GTDB taxonomy): domain Bacteria; phylum Joyebacterota; class Joyebacteria; order Joyebacterales; family Joyebacteraceae; genus Joyebacterum. The sequence goes on along the minus strand of CAZFRO010000015.1, from coordinate 23,812 downwards.
CTCGACCCCGGGATCTCGGGAACGAACCGAAATGTCGGTTCGAGTGTTTCAGGGTCGAACGCCATCGAGCCGTTGGCCATGCCCTCATACTCGTGAACGTGGTTCTTGACGATTCCGAGATGGGTCGTCGCGATCGTGTGAACACTCCGGTCAGTCAGCTCCTCGAGGATGGCGATACCGAGACTGGCTCCCTCGTCCGGATCGGTGCCGGAACCCAACTCGTCGATGAGCACAAGCGTGCGAGCGTCGGACTCGCGGAGGATCTCGTCGATGATCCTGAGGTGAGACGAGAAGGTGGAGAGACTCATCTCGATCGATTGCTCGTCGCCGATATCGGCGTAGATATCTCTGAAGACCGAGATCTCGGTGTCGGCTCCGGCGGGAACATGGAGGCCGGACTGCGCCATCATGGTCAGGAGACCGACGGTCTTCAGGGTCACGGTCTTCCCGCCGGCGTTCGGCCCCGAGATGACGAGCGTCGATGCCGCGTCACCGAGTTCGAGGTTCAGCGGAATGACGTCGGCTCCGCTAATGCGGGAGACGGCCGCAAGCACCGGATGTCGTCCGTCCAGAATCCGGATCCTCCCCTCGCGGTTCAACTTCGGTCTCACCGCATCCAGATCGAGCGACAGAATCGCTGTCGCCCTGTAGTAGTCGAACTCGGCGAGCAACCTCAGGGAGTGCGCGATCTCACCGGACTGGAGGCCCACCATAGCCGTCAGCTCCCGGAGAATGCGGTGGATCTCCTTCTTCTCAGCGGCGGCGAGTTCGGCAAGCTCGTTGTTGAGCGGAACGGTGCCCATCGGCTCCATGAAGACGGTGGCGCCGGTCGACGACTGGTCGTGCACGATGCCCTTGAGCTTCGATCTGGCTGCACGCTTGACAGGCAACACAAGACGGCCGTTCCGGATGTGAACGGCGGCCTCCTGGATCGTGTCCCTCTCAATCTCCTTCTTGACTATCTCCTGAAGCTTCTCGTCCAGCCGGATCCGCGTCCGTTCGATGGCACGGCGGATCTTCCCGAGTTCCTTGCTCGCGGAATCGCGAACCTCCATCGCCGACTCGTCCACGGCCCGCTCGATGGCGTCCTCTATCTCCTTGCTCGGACTGAGCCCCTGAGCCAGCGACCAGAGAGCGGGTGACACCTCCGACCGCCCGTCGACGTAGTCGCGCAGGCTCCGGATTGCCTGAAGTGTAGCCCGGACATCCGCGAGTTCCTCGCACGTGAGCACGGCTCCATCCGTCGCGCTCCGTTCGACTGCGTGGCGGACATCACTCGCGCCCTCCAGCGGAAGTCTGGCGCCCGTGTCCATGAGCGAGCGGATCTCGCCTGTGATATCAAGGGCCTGCTCGATCGACTCGACGTCGACCGTGGGAGTCAGAGCCGCTGCCAGCTCTGCGCCCGGCTCGAAGGAAGTCCTCTCGACAAGCATCTCGACGACCTTGTCGTACTCAAGGACATTGCGCGCGTGTGTGTTCATTCACTCGCTTCTTCTTGGTGCAGATATGGATCGGGGGTCTTCAGGCGCTAACGCTTGTGTCGCCCGAAACCGGAACAATCGATCACATTGAACTTCGTCCTGGCGGTCTTCTCTACGCCGTCCAGGAGGAGATTCATTCCAAGCGTGTCGCTGGCGATATGCCCTGCAATCACGACGTTGATGTGATTCTTCTTAGCTTCTTCCCGGTTTTTCTCGGAGATGTGCATGCCGACTATCGTGCCAATGTCGGATGTGTTGGCCAGCTTCTCGAACGTCTTCTCGGATCCGCCTGTGCCGCCTGTCATGTCGACGAAAACACGGCCGGTCCTGCGCTCCTTGCTGCCAACGAAGATCCTGAGACCGGCACCCGCCTTTTCGGCGTCGGCGTACTCGGGTATGCCCCGAAGCACAGTGAGTACATCACCGACAGTCTCGACCTTCTTCTTGTCGAAGAGCTTCTGAAGATGTGTTGCTACGCAGTTATCAGCCGGCGTATGCGAGCAGATCATGGGAACATCCAGGATCCGCGCCGCATCCACCGCCCGCATGTGGTTGGTGGGCAGAACGCCGCGCTCTACCTGCCCTATGCGCGGCAGTAGTATTCCCTCTGCAACGTTGATTGGAACGCCGTAGCGCGTGAGGATCTCGGCCTGCATGGGCATGACCCGGCTGAGGTTAGCCAGCGCCGAGCCCTCGGGATGATGCGCCCAGACGAGGTCGACACTCTCGCCCCGTTCGCGAAGCCTGTCGGCGATCAGGAGTTCGCCGACCTCCATGTCGATGCCGACCATGATGCTCTTGATCTCAAGGCTGTCCTTGCCATGGAGAATCCTTGAATCGGCGTACGGATTCGTCAGGCTTTCAAGATCGAATCGCTTCTTCTCGTCGGACTTGAGGCCGTCGTACTTCTTCTTGGCCCTCTTGAGCTGTGCGCGAACGCTGGCGCTACCCCTGGGATCGTTGGCGATCCCGACCTTCATCGCGGCTTCGTGTAGTTTCCCGAGCTTCATCTGGCTGTGTCTCCTTCAGGATCAGTTCTCGGTCGCACGCGCGAGCCCGGCCTGCACCAGGGTCTTGACGATCTTCCCGTCCGCACGTCCCTTCACCTTCGGCATTATCGCCTTCATAACGAGACCGATCTCGCCCGGAGCAGTCGCTCCGACCTCTGCGATGGTCTCCGTCACGATGGCGGCGAGTTCACTCTCCGTCAACGCCTCCGGAAGATACCCCGTCACAACGTCAAGTCCGACCTTCTCGTTCTCAACAAGATCGAGACGCTCGGCTGACGTGAACTGCTCTATCGATTCACGATGACGTTTCGAGAGCCTCGAGAGCACTTCCAAAGCGTCCTCATCCTTGAGAGGACGGCCCAGTTCGATCTCACGATACTTCATCTCAGAGCGAACAAACCTGATGGCGCCCAGACGCTCCTTCTCGCGAGCTTTGGCCGCGGCGATCATGTCGCTCTTCAGTTGCTCCAGGATGCTCATTAGCGCTCCCCGGAACCAGGGTTGTGCTATCTGCGCTTGTCCTGCTTGATCCTCAGCTTGCGCAGCTTCCGCTTCGCGGCGCTCTTCTTCCTCTTCTTACGCTCGCTCGGCTTTTCGAAGTGTGAGTGCTTGCGCAGATCGGAGAGGACTCCGGCCTTCTCGCACCGCTTCTTGAAGCGACGCAGTGCGCGCTCAAACGACTCACCGTCCTTGACTCGGACACCCGGCATTCAGTGTTCACCCCCTCAAGGGTCGTTCAGGTTGGTGTGGACATGGTCAAAAAGTCACACCTCCCCACACGTATCCGCATGGTTTCATGCGAACGCACAGGGGTGGCGTGGATGCTTGAACCGTTTAGTGTATTGGCTATCGAACCAGCTGTCAACCTGTTTCTGACGGTTTTCCGCTGGTATGAAGGTACTCTGTACCCTGGTCGCTACGGCAGAAGGCCACCGATCTCAGAGGATATCATGGCCGCGATGGCGGCTGCTGCCCAGTCCGCCTTGAGGACGCGTCTACCGACACTCAGGGGGTCTGCCCCAAAGCCCTTCAGCATCTCGATCTCATTCCCGGATAGCCCACCCTCGGGACCCACCACCAGGACGATCGGCCCGCGTTCATCTGCCTTGTGGGGAGACCTCGCGCGCGTCTTCAGGGCATCACCAAGCCCAGCTGCGCTCTCCTCTTCCCAGGCGACGAGCGCAAGTCCTGCCTCCTGGATCGTCGGCTCAAGCTGAGCGATCTCGTGCGGCGGCTCGATGAGCGGAAGGAAGATGCCACGCGACTGCTTGACGGCGGCTTGGGCGATCCCGCGCCATCGTTCGAGCCTCGATTCCAGCGCATCGGAAGAGACACGTCCGATCGAACGCTCGGTGCTCAAGGGGATGATGCGTCCGACACCAAGCTCCGAGCATCGCCGAACGACCTCATCGAAGGCGCGCCCCTTGAGAAGCGCCTGCGCGACTGTGAGTTCATTGCCGTCCGACCGCGAGTACTGCCGTGTCTCTCGGATGCTCGCCCTCACCACTCCCCCACTCGACTTGGCAACCACCGCAAGAGCTTCCACACCCTCGCCGTCTATCACGCGGATCTGCTCGTCCGTGTGCACACGCAGCACGACGGCGGCGTGGCGCCCCTCGGTCCCGTCGATGACGATCTCGCTCCCGCCAATGCTGCCCGCCGGGACGTGGAATGTGGTGAGTCTCCAGATCGAGTTGCTGTTTAGTTCCATCATGCGACTCCCGGCTTGCCGCTCTTGAGGCCCGTATCAAGCTTCGAGGTCACTTCCTTCACAACATGAGGGGCCAGGAACTCGCGCTCGGATGCAATGTAGGCGGCGACCCGCTCCGGATGCGTCTTGGCCATCCCCCTAAGTGCCCAGGAGACGGCCTTGGTCATCATGGCGTCCCGCTCAGCCTTCACTACATCGACGAGTTCGAAGGTCAGGTCGGAAGCCGTGAGGTCATCGCTTTTCCGGTTCAGGGGGACCGTGGCCACGAGTGCGAGCCGGCGGCTCCACATGTCGCTGTCCACGATGAGAGTCCGAAGATGATCCAGACGAGCCCGCTGGTCCGCCGCAACCCAGGGAGACAGCACCCACATGGCCAGCCCGTCGCCGATCTCCCAGTTGTCCACCTTTCGCCGCCAGCGGTCGAAGTCCCTCCATGTCAGATCAGGGATGAAGCGCTTGTAGCGGCTGAGAATGTACACGGCGAGCATGCGCTCCTCACGCGACTCCCCATTCCAGAGCGCTTCGACAAGCTTCATCACATCATCACGGTCTGCCGTCTTGTGTGCGCGGTGCCAGTCTGCGGCCGCCTTCCTGAGCACGGGCACTCGCACACCGAGGATCTTGAGGCCCGTCGGGACGACGCTACCCATCGCCTTCCGGTACCTCGCGTCGACGTGCTTCTGAATCTCATCAAGCAGCGCGCGCTTCTCGGCTCTCACATCCATTGGCAGCGCCCGTTTCTCTCTCCCCACATCCACGTCGACGTCACGATAGCCTCACCCTCATGAATCTATAGGTCAGGTACCCGACACCGCTAGCGAAAACTAGAGCTATCGCCGTTCCGTACGCCAGTCCCGCCCATGCGTAGGTGTACCTCACTGCCATCGTGTAGAGAGGGACATTCACCGTTGCACTCACCATGATGGCCTTTCCCATCGCCCGGGAGAAGTTGACTCCTCCCGCTTGATAGGTAATCACGAGCGTTGAGATGAACATCATCGGGAAGATGGCGAAGATGCCACCGTAGACGGGACCGCCAAGCTTGCCCATGAGTACTGCGAACGAGATGAGAGACCCACCGAAGAGAGCCCTGAACGCGATTTGGGCGCGCGAGTACGTCACTATCACTCCCCGACGGGAGGGGATCGTCATCACCTTCTCGACTACCAGGTAGCAGACCGGGACGATGAGGGCCCATCCGGCGACTGATATCCAGAAGCGCTGAATGTCGAGCGCCAGCATGATGCTCGCCTGGAGAAACCAGACGGCGAGCGCGCTCGCGAGCGCGATGGCAAGCCCGCGCCGCGCGAGGAGAAGGTAGACAATCATGAAGACGCCGTTCAAGGACATCGCGAGCGGCATGCTCGTGGTCGCCTGGACTGAGGCAAGCGGTGTTTGGGTAACACCGATGAAGAGAAGAGCGACGGCAACGGGAGACGGAAACCCGGCGATAACGCCACCGAGCCTGCTGCCGTACCTCTCAGCGACGACCGTGCTCAGAGTAACCCAGGCGCTTCCCACGATGAAACTGAGGCCGAGCTTGTACCAGAATGTTGAATCCATGCGAAGTGAGACTCCGTGACCTGGAGCACGCTCACACGCTGTCCTCAGCCCTGAGCGGCTTCAAGGAACTACCTCGCTCGACCCTTCAGCAGAGCTCGGAGGGCATCGTACAGACGCCATATGCGGAGGGCGCTCACGACACCATAGAGGCGCCATATCCGATGATGGCGCGGAACGTCGAGCACCTTCTCAATCGGGACGCCCGTACTTCCAATCCAGAGAGCACGTTCCTTGTGCCCACTTGCCCGAACATCGTAGAAGCGAAACCACGCCTGGTGCTCGTACGCTGCCAGTGCATCGTGGTAGTAAGGTCTCTGCGCATCGTGAAGGACGACCACACCTGTCTTTGCGGCTAGCTCCAGGGCTCTCTCCAGGCAGTCGGCCCTCGCCCGGCCATCCACCAGAACGAAATCGAAAGGGGCAAACGCAGTCGGGTAGTCGACGTAGTCGGCCAGGTCCGAGTAGGCCCCGTCGCCGTGCTTGTCGCTCCAGGGATCGTGGTTGGCCGCGACGTGCTGGATTCTGACATTGGGTCGCTCGTTCATCGTGTCTACCTTGATCGCCCACTCGTGATCATGCTCCACCGCGAGCCACGTTGCTTCGCGATCGAGCGACTCGGGGAAGCAGAGCGTGCTGAAACCCGCACCCCACTCCAGGCAACTCCGTGGATGCAGCCGCACCAACAGCTCTTCCACTATTTCGATCTCCATGTATCTCATCCATGGCGTGATGGCAGTCCGAGCTGTGATCTCTCTTCGTACCTGACGGATGAACCCGCGTATCGCATCAAGATGGTCCACTAGCGCACTCCCCAGTTCGGAACAGCGTCACACTCATGAGCCCATAGGTCAGGTGCTCGTTGCACTCGGCCGATAGGCGACGCCGCTACTTCAGTTTGTGGTAGCGCGCGACTATCGCACGCACGTCATCGATCTCAAACCCATGCGCACGATGGAGTCTGCCCAGCCGCTCATCGACTGACACGCCCGACGATAGCCCCAACTCCTGGAGAAGGTGTGCGACGGGAACGCCGGTGAGCTCTTCAACGTCCCTGAACGTCATGGAGCCCTGGATATCATACTCGAAGCTTGCACCGTGGGTATCGTGCACGACGTCCGCGGCCTCCGTGCGTTCCCCCTCGGTGCCTTCGGTCTCCACGTGAGCCCGCTCGCTGTCCGCCGTCTCCGTTTGAGCCCGCTCCGATCGCCCTCTACGAGGCGCTTCCCCCGTCTCCTCGACAGGTGCAAGAAACGGAATCGCCGCCAGCGCCAGGGCCACGACCGTTGCGATTACCGCCAGCCATGTGCGGGTTCCGGCGCGGCTCTCCAGGCTTCCTCTTGTCACCGAAACGATCCACGCCCAGTGAAGAACGATGTGAACGACGACCACCACGAGGAACACGGAGCCCAGCCAGAAGTGGATGTGCCCCCACGTATGGCGATCCATGCCCCACACGGCAAGCGTGTAACCCGAACCGGACGGGAGCACGAACCGCATGATCGCACCTGTGGAGATCAGGAATGCCATCGCGACGAATCCTATCGCGTCGATGATGTAGTTGAGCGTATTGCGCTTCACGGAAGTTCTCCCTTCTCTCCTAGATCGGTGGTTCCTCGTCTGCCTTGAGCGGCCTGAGCGAGTGTATCGTCTCATAATGCGCCTGCATGAAGTCCCATATATCATCGGGACTCGCGGCCCCGGGCGCCACACCAAAATGTTTGCCGGCCGTCTTGAAGGCATCCGCCACGAGCCATGAGCAGATCGGATACCGCTTGCTTCGGGCCATGCGCCGGAAGACGTACGCGCCGAGGAGCACCCAGTCGAGGAAGTGGGCGACGGCCTTGACGTAGCCGTGCGACTTCCCCACCTGTCTGAGGGCCTCATCCACAATGAGGTCTATCTGCTCACCCGTGACGCTTCACCGTGCTCACGGCCTCCACCATGTCGACGTCCGTCAGCGGACCGTCCTCCACGATCAGACCGACGTGGTTGACCTGCGTACGGCTCTCGCCGATCGTCCGCGTGACGACACGGATCGCCCGGCTCAGCCAACTTGTCCCCCGGACGAGGAATGTGTCTGCGCGCTTGAGTGTGATCGACATGGCTACGATAATACACGTCTTCGAACTCGATCGGTGGCATATTCCGAATCGGCCCGAGCAGCGCCGGTCCACATTTGCAGCCAGAGCACATCACGACGCCGGGAACCCCGCACCTTCTGAGGGAGTCCAAAGAGAGTACGGTGTCACCTGCAACTACCTTAGGCAGAAAGGGCGGCGCGATGAACCGCAAACCCAGACTGGGCATCCTGTGCCTGTTTCTCATCTCAATTCTGGCATCGGTAGGATGCTCTCAAGATGGGCCGGTAAACCCAGATGACACCGACTCACCGGGACCCGGCACGTACACGTTCGTCATGATACACCTTGAAGCTGGGTACAAGGCGAGGATCGAAGACAACTTGATAATCGAACTTCCCCCTGAGTACCTAGCGATGGACTTCGGCTGGCAAGCATATCTCTTTGAGACAGCACAGGACCTGGTTCAGAAAGCCGACGACCACGGCTTTCATCTCACCCTGGCGTTCAATCCCCAATGGGCCGAGTACTTCCTCCTGGACGGCGCAAGGGCAGACACTGTCAGACAGTGGCAGGAACGGGAACATGAGATTGCGTTTCACCATCATGCATACAGCCCCCCCGACTGGAACGGCTACTCCAACGATCCGATCGCTTTGGGTGATTCGCTCTATCTGGGGGATGTTGATGCCGGGCTGGACTTCGTGAGGAGCTTGGCCACGCCAGCGAGTGTAACGACAGCGATGATAGCCGGCCTTCCGATGGATATGCCCCAGAGCTACGACGACACGGCTGAAGACCTGATATTCACCGGAGGAAACCAGTACGATTCCTTTGAAAAGTATGGTGAGCTGCGAAGTCTGAGGCCGACCAAGGTGCTCAACTCCGGCGGTGGAACGGTTGTCAGGGTTGCCCACAGGCAGCTGACGATGACTTCGACCGCGATCCCCATTCAGGAGGCCCTGGATATCTTCAAGGCGGAATACAGCAATATGGAGCACGACGAGATCTACGGGATCGTGTTCCATTGCTTTGAGTATCTCGAGGATGCAGCCGCGTACGACGAGTGGTTTGAGTTCATCGAGAACAGCGGGGACAGCGTGAGGACAGTCAGCGAGGTTGTCTCCGACTACGAGTATGACATTCCCTTCGAGTAGAGGCTAATCGGAGAGGCTAGTTAGCCGGCACGCGCTTCGTCAAGCAGGTCGATGTACGCGCCACTCACCAGATCATCGGCATCAACGCCAAGAAGCTGCATCAGCTCCGTCGCTCTACCTCGACCTGCCTCCGCCGACTGCTCGGGTTCCAGCATTACCTCAAGCTCAAGAAAGGAGCCAAGGTCCTGCACTTCATCTATGTGAATCCTCGTGTTCTCCACCAGGAAGCACTCGCGGTCCTTCCGGACGACTCCACGAATCCCCAGTGTTGCTGACAGACGGTCCTTGAGTTCCCGAGGATCATCCACTGCAATCCGCACATACTTGGAGGATGTCGGACCCTGGTCGTCCTCCCGTTCGTAGTAGATCAACTCGGCCTTGCCGTCACCGAAGACACGCAGCTTCAGCCTACCGGTGCTCGTGTGGAAGAACGTGTCTTCCTGACGGAGGACTTCCGGCTCGCCCTGGGCCAGAGCCACGACACGCGCTCGAAGCGTCGCCGGGTTTCTGATGCTCGCCTTGATCTCGATGTTGCAGGGCATTCCATCCATCCTCTGCGCGGCTGGCTACCATCGGCGATTCAGCCACGCGCAAGTGATGCTGAAGTGGTCACGGCGCGGGCCAGGAAGTAGCCGCCCACAACGCTGATGAGGCTTGCACCGAGATCAAGCCAGTCGAACGTGTAGTGAACCTGCGCCAAGACACCCGGGCGCGGGAGCAGCTGTGCCAGTTCCAGTCCCACTGCCACGAAGCCTACAAGTAGCGCCGTCTGCAGCAGGGAGTGGCGCGACAGCTGACCACCACTCGACCGTATGAGAAACAGGAGTCCAGCTGGGCCAAGCACGCTCGGAAGAACTCCGGTGACATTCGGATGTAGCGTCAGCAGGTTCAGGTGGCGGATGAGTTTGACCGCGATGATCGCCAGAAGTAGGACCGTCCCGATCCACCCCATCAGTCGCTTCTTCATGGCCCAAGGCCGACGGTAATCTGTCTGTCTGATCTCTGCACGCTGGCCCCGGTGAAGTCTGCGCTGAAGCCGGACAGGTTGATCCTCACGTGCTCACCGTCGACATCGATCTGCGGCTCAGCCTCGAGCCCTGCCAGGATCAGGCGACGCACGCCGTTGAACAGCGGATGCGGTCCCGCCGCCTCCGTGAGGGCAGTGCCTCCCATGACCTCAAGGGCGCCGCTGTCATTCCCAAGCTTCAGGAATCGGGTGTGGAGAATCCCTCCATCGACACGGTGCACATTGAGCGGATCGAATCCTCTCGGCCAGAGCGGGCTTGTGTCGTCCGCCTGCACGACTATCGTCCAGCCTGGCTGTGACTCGAACTGGTCCCGCCTTTCCCCGCGAAGCGCCAACACCCGCTCAACATCCTCCCGAGCTACACGCGCGACCTCTGCTCGCTCGGACGCGGTGAACACGCAGTCCTGAGTTGTCTCCTTGATCACAAGGATAGCCTCAGCTAGCTCAGTGTAGAGATAACGACTTTCATCACTATCGAACCCGTCCCGCCAGTCCGTGTCGAAGCGATCAAGCAGGAGAGCCCACGCCACGCCCGTGGTGTAAGCACGACTCCGCACGTCCTCCGCATCGAACCCTCCTGCAGGAAACGGAGGCTCTGTTCGTCCAGTCGCGTTGTACTCAACGTAGGTGGCTGTTCCCTCGTGCGTCTCGATGCCCCGTTCGTAAGCCTGGAAGACAGGCTCCATTCTCCCGAAACGTTCATGCCGCAGATCCAGAGCGCGCTGCGCCCACCCTGCTGCAACGTCTCCCTCTTGCGCAGCGAACGCGCGCCGGAGCGCTTCGGTCTCGAGACGACGCAGCAACAGAAGTTCAGCGTCATCGACGGGATAGACGAACAGATCAGCTTCGTTCGCTCCCCAACGTCGCGCAGTCGTGCCTTGGAACACGTGGAATCCTTCATGAATGACGACGGCGGCCCATTCGCTGAGAGTGCCCTCTGGCGGCAACGACTCCAGCATCACTGTCGCGGTTGATACGCCTCCGATCTGTACGGACGAGTTCGCCACGACGGATGCGTGCCGCCCCTCGAAAACGTGCAGGTCTGCTCTCTCGACGAATCCCTCCGGAGGTGTCGGGTGCCGGAAGAGAAACGTGCTCGTACCGTCGAAGATGGCAAGCGGCACTGCAAGCGGGTCGTATCCAGGCCAGAACTGTCTTCCCTCACTGACGCGATGCATCTCTTGTTCGAGCGCGACCGCCGAGCGTTCTCCTTCGCCGGCGCAGCCGATTAGCCCAACGCAGACCAGGAGCGAGACGAGTACTACTGCACGCATAGGTCCTCCATGTGGGTGGTCTGGCATCAACACATCAGCTGCGAGCGTCAAGGCTGGCGCGATGGGTGCGTCAGCAGCTGGCGTGACAGCCAAGCTCGTCGGCACGGCACATCACATCGCGCCTGGCGCCCATGAAACTAATCACACGCACCCCCGGCCGCAAACGGTTTCCTTCACCATCCACCCCACCCCCTACCGCCCAGGCCGCCTCGGCCCGGGTACGTTCTTCTTCTGGATGTCACCGAGTTTCTTGAGGAGCTTCTTCTCGTCGGACGAGGGGCGCTTCGGAACCCAGGCGACGACGCTTACGAACTGGTCGCCCGTTCCGAAGCCGCGGTGATGGGGTATCCCCTTGCCGCGCATCTTGAGGAGCTGGCCGGACTGGGTGCCGGCTGGGATCTTGAGGCGTGCCTTACCATCGAGGGTGGGAACCTCGACGCTGCCACCGAGAGCCGCCGTCGCGATCGACACGGGCAGCTCAAGGAGCACGTTATCGCCGTGCCGCTCGAATGTCTTGTGGGGGATCTCTTCAAGAACCACGAGGAGTCGACCGGAGGGACCGCCACGCGGACCGGCGTTGCCGGCGCCGTTGATCGGGATGTAGTTCCCGGTCGATACGCCTACCGGGACGTCTATCTCGACGGTCTCCTTCGCTCTGACGAGCCCCTTCCCCACGCACCGTGCACACGGCTCGTCTATGACCTGTCCGGCACCTCTGCAGGTCGGACAGGGCGTGGTCGTCATGAATGTGCCGAGCATTCCCATCGAGCGCTGGCTCTGCACCTGCCCCGCGCCGTGGCAGGTCGTGCAGGTTGTCGGACTCGTGCCGGGCTTGGCGCCCGACCCGTGGCAGTCCTTGCAGTGAACAAACCGGGAGACCTTGATCTTCTTCTTGACGCCGGTCGCTATCTCCTCGAGCGTGAGCCTCAATCTTATCCGTACGTCCGAACCTCGCTGGGGGCCGCCGCGCATTCCGCCGGCCTGCCCACCGAACCCGAAGAGATCGCCCAGACCACCGCCACCACCGCCACCGAAGCTTCTCATGAACGCGTTCAGGGCGTCGTTCAGATCCATGTGAGAGAAATCAGCTCCACCGAACCCGCCACCAGCACCACCCTGGTTGAACGCAGCAGCACCAAACTGGTCGTAGCGTCCGCGCTTCTCGTTGTCTCCCAGAACCTCGTGGGCCTCCGCGACCTCCTTGAACTTCTCCTCGGCGGCCGGATCGTCGGGGTTCTTGTCCGGATGGTACTTGAAAGCAAGCTCCCGGTAGGCCTTCTTGATGTCGTCGTCAGACGCGTCACGGCCCAAACCCAGAACTTCGTAGTAGTCTCGGGAACCTGCCATCGATCACCTCTCTGAGCACTCGCCCTTGAGCACCCACACTCATACCGTGGTCACAAAACTCGGATCACTATGACGATAGAACCCGGACACGGGGCCGGCACCAACAGCCGACCCCGAACCAGATTCATCTGTCTTCAACACCAACTACTCTAGTCGTCGACAACCTCGTAGTCTGCGTCGACGACGTTCTCATCAGCGCCGCCTGCATCGGGGGCGGCCTGGGCTCCCGGGCCACCGGCCTCGGGACCCGCTCCGGCCTCCGCCTGCTGCGCGGCAGTCGCATCAGCATACATCTTCTCGGCCAGCTTATGCGAGGCCGTGTTCAGAGCTTCCATGTCGCGCTCGATGGCGTCAGCGTCTCCCCCTTCGAGCGTCGTCTTCAGGGTGGCGATCGCCGCCTCGATGGCCGACTTCTCGGACTCGTCGAGTGCGTCGCCATGTTCCTTCAGGGATTTCTCGGTTGAGTAGACGAGAGCATCCGCCCGGTTTCTGAGCTCGACCTCCTTGCGCTTCGCCTCATCCTCGGAGGCGTGCGCATCGGCGTCCTTCACCATCTTGTCGATCTCTTCCTCGGACAGACTGCTCGAGACCTCGATCTTGATCTTCTGCTCTTTGCCGGTTCCGAGGTCCTTCGCCGATACGTGCACGATGCCGTTCGCGTCGATGTCGAACGTCACCTCGATCTGCGGCATGCCTCGCGGCGCCGGTGGGATGCCGACCAGGTCGAACCGACCGAGCGTGCGATTCTGCGCCGCCCCCGCCCGCTCTCCCTGGAGCACGTTGATCGAGACGGCCGGCTGGTTATCGGCCGCAGTCGAGAATATCTGGCTCTTCTTGGTCGGAATCGTCGTGTTCCGCTCGATGAGGGGTGTCATGACGGCGCCCAACGTCTCGATACCGAGTGAGAGCGGGGTCACGTCGAGCAGGAGCACGTCCTTGACTCCAGCCTCGCCGGCCAGGATGGCGCCCTGGATCGCGGCGCCGACCGCAACAACCTCATCCGGGTTAACGCCCTTGTGAGGCTCCTTCCCGAAGAGCTTCTTCACGATCGCCTGCACGGCGGGGATTCTGGTCGAACCACCGACGAGCACGACTTCGTCTATCTCCGAAGCCTTGACCTTGGCATCGGCGAGTGCCTGCTTGCAGGGTCCGATGGTCCGCTCGATGAGATCATCGATGAGCGACTCGAGCTTCGCACGCGTGAGCTTGAGCGTGAGATGCTTCGGTCCGGATGCATCGGCCGTGATGAACGGCAGGTTGATGTCGGTCTCAAGCGTAGTTGAAAGCTCACTCTTGGCCTTCTCCGCAGCCTCCTTGAGGCGCTGAAGAGCCATCGCGTCCTGCTTGAGATCGATCCCGTTGTCCTTCTTGAACTCATCGGCGATCCAGTCGATGACGCGCCGGTCAAGGTTGTCGCCACCGAGGTGCGTGTCACCGTTTGTCGCGAGGACCTTCACGAGACCCTCGTCAATCTCCAGAATCGAGATGTCGAACGTGCCGCCACCGAAGTCGTAGACGGCGATCTTCTCCTGCTTCTTCTTGTCGATGCCGTACGCCAGCGACGCCGCCGTCGGCTCGTTGATGATCCTGAGAACTTCAAGGCCAGCGATCTTGCCGGCGTCCTTCGTCGCCTGACGCTGCGCGTCGTTGAAATACGCAGGCACCGTGACGACGGCCTTCTCCACGCTCTCTCCGAGATGCTGCTCGGCCGCGTTCTTCATTGACTGGAGGATCATGGCCGAGATCTCGGGCGGCGCGTACTCCGTTCCGTGCGCCTCGATCTTCGCCGCTCCACTCGAGTCCTTCAGGACCTTGAACGGAACGAGGCTGATCTCCTCAGTCACTTCGTCGAATCTCCGACCCATGAACCGCTTGATCGAGGAGACCGTGTTCTCCGGGTTCGTGATGGCCTGACGCTTCGCAACCTGGCCCACCAGGCGCTCTCCCGCCTTTGTGAATGCAACAACCGACGGCGTGGTCCGCCCACCCTCAGGGTTGGCGATCACGACCGGCTCCCCGCCTTCCATTACGGCAACGCAGGAGTTCGTTGTACCCAGGTCGATTCCGATGACTTTGCTCATATTCGCCTTCCTTCCTATTTCGCGACTACTACGCGTGCAGGCCTCAGAAGCCTGTCGCCCAGCATGTAGCCCTTTTGCATTTCCTGAACGATCTGGTTCGTCTTATGTCCATCTGACTCCACGTGACCTACTGCCTCGTGGAGGTTGGGGTCGAAACCGCGCCCTTCTGTCTCTATCGGCGTGACACCACCCTTCTCAAGCACATCCAGGAAGTGCCTGAAGATGAGTTCCACACCGTCTCTGAACGCGTCTCCGGTGCCGGAGCCGTTCGCGTCCCCGGCGTCGGGACCGTCTGCGTGCTCGCCGTAGATCGCACGTTCGAAGTTGTCGATGACCTCCAGAATCGGGATGAGCACTTCCTCACGCGCCGAGCGATCCCACAGGATCCGCTCGCGCTGCACCCTCTTCTTATAGTTGTCGAGATCCGCGAGCGCCCGGAGCCACTTGGCGCTGAGCTCCTCAACCTTGAGCGCGTCGAGTTCGCTTGCATCCAGACCGGCTCCCTGGGTTTCGATCGATGCGGCTTCCTCCGTGGATCCCGGTACTGCCTTGGTTTCCCTCTTCTTCTTGCTCAAACCGTGTGCGTCCTCCGCGCGCCATGTGGCGCGGTCTATCGTCGCTCCTGCCAATGGCTCGAGGAGAAGAGATCATCCAGGAGCCTCGAGAACTGATCAACAACACCGACCAACCTCCGGTACTGCATCCGGGTCGGACCGATGACTCCGATACGCCCTATGGTCTCGCCGACGCGGTAGCTTCCCACGATAAGAGAGACTCCCTCCATCCTTCGCCGGCGATTCTCGTGGCCGATGATCACCACGACCTCTCGGCCTCCGGGCCTCCTCACGAGGTCGGCGAGTGCCTCCTCGCTGTCGAGGATCTCGCCGAGAAGCGAGGAATCTCCAGCAAACTCGGGGTTCCTGAGAATGTAGCGGGCGCCCTCGTAGTGGACGCGTTCCGAGTCGTGCAGATGGAAGATTCGATCCCACCGATCGTGGATACCCTTGATGAGATCGCGAGATGGACAGTCCCGCTGCTTGAGCTTCCGCTTCAGGAACTCTGATGCCTCGGCGATCGACAGACCGTCAAGCCAGTCGTTGAGAAGCTCCGTCGCGGCGGCGACATCGGATTCCGATACCTTCTCCCGGCACTCGACGAGAGCACTTCTGGTCTGACCCGACCGAAGTCCGGCGACCACGAGACAGCGGCCCTCCTCAAGATGGACGAGTTCCACGCGATCTATGACTCCACCTTCGACGGCGGGCTCAAGCCCCACGGCGAGCTGCTTACACAGCTCACTCAGCGTCCTCGAGACTCCGGTCACGATTGTCGCGATGTCCCGTCCCCCGAGAACAGAGATGCCCGCACGGATCTGCGCGCTATCGCTGTTCGATATGGTCGCTGGACCCATCAGTCTGTCGACGTAGTACCGGTAGCCGCGATCGGCCGGGATCCTGCCGGCAGACGTGTGCGGCTGCTCGATGAGACCGCGATCTTCAAGAGAACGCATGACGTTCCTGACAGTCGCCGAGGAGAGCTTGAGCGAACCGCGTCGTACGACGGCGCCCGAACTCACCGGTCGAGCCGACCGGATGTAGCTCTCGACTATGGCTGAGAGGATCTTCTCCTCGCGTGCTGTCAGATCTTCGTGCCTCACATGTCCTCCGGGCTTTCACGGGTTAGCACTCTAGTATGAAGACTGCTAATACTGATAACATAGCCCCCTGCCGCTGAGGTGTCAAGCCGAAAAGGGGATGGTCGCATGGATGGTGGGGACACTACACAGAGGGAGTGGCCGGATGGAGGATGCACCGTTCGCTGCGGCGGCACGTACGACGCCCCCCGGAGAGCGTCGCAGCGGACGACGGCTCTTCAGGGGGCACAGTGCATGACGTGCAGACGTGCGGGCGAGTACCCGCCGCTAACGTATGAGCTGGAACATGCGCCCCAGTCTGGGGTGCTTGAGTATATTGTCCCACGACCAGTAGATCACGATCGCCTTGCCCTGCATGAGGCTCTTGTCGAGGAAACCCCAGTCACGACTGTCGGCGCTGTAGTTACGGTTGTCCCCGAGCATCAGAAGCTGCCCATCGGGAACCTTCACCGGACCGTAGGTCGACCACCTCGGGGTCGGCGGCTTGAGCTTGATGTAGTCCTCAGTGATCGGCTCGCCGTTTATGTAGACTACGTTGTTCTTTATCTCGACGATGTCGCCCTCGACACCGACGCAACGCTTGACGTAGTTCTCTTTCCTCGCGCGCGGATTCGGGTTCGGATACTCGAAGACAATGACGTCCCCGCGCTCCGGCTCCCGCACACCGCGAATGCGGGTGTCGGTGAACGGCACCTTTATGCCGTAGATGAACTTGTTCACGACCAGGAAGTCGCCGACGAGCAGTGTGTTCTCCATGGAGCCGGATGGAATCCTGAAGGTCTGAACGACGAACGCTCGGAGGATCAGGGCAAGCAGAACGGCCGTCACGATGGTCTCAACGAAATCTCTGTAGAAGCCCTTGCCCTTCGGCTTCGCAGCCTTCTTCTTGCTCTTCCCTACCATCCTCTACTCCTCCTCACACGCGCCAGTGCAGGGCTTCGTTTCTCGCTGATCAGAACCGAACGCTCAAGGCTACCCTGAATTCATCTCCGCCCGAGCCGGGACCTATCGAGACAGCGTCGAGATACGCCGGCAGAGGATCATCGAATCCAGCCAGATGCGCATCGACGTAGGCATCGGTCAGGCTGTAGAGCGCCGCAATGGCCGCCCACCAAACGAGAGTCTGTCTCCTGTCGTAGTGCTCCGAATACTCGTTGTACCAGACGGCGCTACCCGTCTCTACATAGTTCCTCTTGGAATCCCGTGTCCAGCGGTCCTCCAGAACAAGACGGGCGATAAGGAACGCCTCGACTGCCCCGATGACGGCGGCCTTCATCTCCGAATCGTTGAGAAGCTGACCCAACCCCGGGTAGACCACAGAGGCAGTCAGAGCGACGCTGCCGCTCGGGCGGCTGGGTGAGTCGGAGACGACCGGTGACACTCTTCCTGCTGCAAGCGTGATCGTTGTCCCAGCCGAGGACCCATCCTCCTCTGGTGTCTGCCCGTACGTCGCGGCAGCCACAAGCAGGAGAACCGCGCACACTGTCAGACCGGTGAGCGCGACGTTCCTCATCAGATTGCCAGCTCCTTCACTTCCTTCGAACTGAAGGGCACGACTGTGACCTCCCTGGAGTCGTCCTCCGAACTCCAGATCCTCACAGCCACGGACTCACCTGCGTCGGTATCGGAGTAGCGCGCGACGACGCGAGCGGCAAGCTCGAGATTCCCATCGGTTGCATCTCCGGAAAGCACTCCGACCGGGCCCTTGTGGTGTGTGACCTTCACCAACATGTCATCCTCAGGCCTGAGCTTGAAGAGATGCTCGTTCTCCGCGTGGTTTCGCCCGACTGTCAGCTTCGCCGTGTCGGACAACCGGAACTGGCGGCCGAAGCTCAGAATCCGCATTCCGGGGTTTGTCAATCCGCCGTGCTTCTTGAGGTCCCTGAGCGCCCTCGAGAAATTCTCATCGGTGAGAAGGCACCCGCCGGCCGGCGTAGCGTAGTTCTTGATGCCGAACTCCGCGGCAAGCTCCATCTGGGGCTTGCGGCTTCTGCCGTGAAGACCCAGGAGCTTCTCCCGATCGACCCACCCCTCGGTCTCTGGCATCGTCGGCGTCAAGAACTTTGCAGAGAGCGGTCTGAGAAGGTACCCCTTGAGCCCGGAATCCTGTTCGACGACCCCGAGACCGAAGCGCATCTGCGACTTGGGCCGCTGACCCACCACTTCACCGGTGATGACGAACGACGCGCCGAGTTCCTCCATCCGTTCGCCGGCCAACCGGAACATGAGCGCGTGACAATCTATGCACGGGTTCATGTTCTTGCCGTATCCATGCTTCGGCGACTTGATGACCTTGAGAAGCTCGTCGCTGAAATCGATCACGACGAGTTCAAGCCCCAGTTCATCCGCACCCCTCTGCGCGGCTTCAGCGTCGAAGAAGGGCGAGACAAAGCTGATGCCGATGACCTCGATGCCCTGCTCCATTATGAGCTTGGCGGCGAGCATGCTGTCCAGGCCACCGGACATGAGAGAGAGAGCTTTCACTTTGTATGACTCTCCATCACAGCAAAGGGTTGTGGCGGGAATGTGTGGGAATCGAACCCACCTCGGACGGGATCAGCCGCCCGACATAAGGGTTTGAAGCCCTTGGAGCCCACCAGGACCCATCCACTCCCGCGCGATTCCGTCGATTCGTGCTTTCAAGTAGTATAGCCAAGAAGAGGGACGTTTGCTAGAGGATGACGAGAGGTCGCTCGCCCGCGGACACCGCGCGGCCTATCGTCCACCAATCAACGCCGGCCTTGAGCATTGCCTGCCCGAAGGACTCGACACCCTCTTCTGGCAGGGCGATAAGCAGGCCCCCGGATGATTGGGGGTCGTAGATCAGGCTCAACCGGGCGTCTCTCTGTTCTATTCGGGTCTCGACCCGTGGACCGTAATAGCTGCGATTCGTTCCGAGCCCACCCGGCGCGACACCGTCGCGGACGAGTTCCTCGGCCCAATCGAGGACAGGAATATCGGCAAGGGAAAGCTCCAGAGTGACCCCACTCCCCTCTGCCATCTCGAGGGCGTGGCCTGCCAGGCCGAACCCGGTGACATCGGTTGCCGAGTGAGCGCCCGCCGTGAGCATCGACTGTGACGCCACACGATTGAGGGATGTCATGACATCGGTGACCTGCGCGATCTCGTCGGCCGACAGCCGCTCGCACTTGATCGCCGTGGTCATAACCCCTATCCCCAACGGTTTGGTGAGAACGACGACGTCACCTGGTCTGGCGCCCGTGTTGGTGACGATGTTCTCAGGGTCGATAGTGCCGACAACGGCAAGACCGTACTTGAGTTCCGTGTCGCTGACAGAGTGTCCGCCGATCGTGGGGACTCCCGCCTCCATTGCTTTCTCCTGACCACCTGCCAGAATCTCGCCGAGAACCCAGGCAGGAAGCTCGTTCTCAGGGAAGCACGCGATGTTCAGTGCGACGATGGGTGTTCCACCCATGGCATACACGTCGGAGAGCGAGTTGGCGGCCGCGATGCGACCGAAGTCGCCGGGGTCATCGACAACGGGCGTGAAGAAATCAAGGGTGAAGACGATGGCTCGTCCGTCATCCATGAGATAGACGCCGGCGTCATCGGCCGTGCTGGCAGAGACCAGCACGCGCGGATCGATGATCGGCTCCAGGTTCTCAAGCGCCTTTGCAAGGTCCTCCGGACCAAGTTTGGACGCTCAGCCCGAGCAGCGGACCTTCTGAGTCAACTTGATGATCTCTTCTCTACTCACACTCTCTCCGTTTGTGGCTCTGACCTTCGTTGCGACGAGCGAACTGGCCACTCAACACACTTGGATGCCGGCGCTACTCGACGGTTACACTCTTGGCGAGATTCCGTGGCTGGTCCACCGGACAGCCCCGCGCGACCGCGATGTGGTACGCCAGGAGCTGAAGCGGAATCACGCTCAGAAGCGGCGTAAGGTGCGGCAAGGTCTTCGGAATCTCGAAGACATCGTCGGCCAGCCTCGCCACCTGTGTGTCGCCTTCCGTGGCAATGGCGATAACCCGCCCGCCCCGTGCCTTCACCTCTTCCATGTTCGACAGGATCTTCTCGTAGTAGGCATCGTGGGTCGCGATGAAGACGACGGGCATCTTCTCGTCGATGAGAGCGATGGGCCCATGCTTCATCTCAGCTGCTGGATATCCCTCCGCATGAATGTAGGAGATCTCCTTGAGCTTCAGTGCGCCCTCGAGCGCGGCAGGGAAGTTATAGCCGCGACCGAGATACAGGAAGTTCGACGCATCGACATAGCGTGATGCGATCTTCTCGATCTCAGCGCTCTTCTCGATGATCGTGTGAATCTGCTGTGGGATGGCGAGCATGGAGCACACGATCTCTCGTCCTTCGATCACCGATATGCTACGCGACCGGCCTACCATGAGCGCGATGGCCGCCAGGACCATCACCTGTGACGTGAACGCCTTTGTCGAGGCGACACCTATCTCCAGTCCGGCGTGCGTGTAGACACCACCGTCGCTCCTGCGGGCGATCGACGATCCAACTACGTTCACGATCCCGAGCGCAACCGCTCCACGCCTCTGTGCCTCGCTCATCGCCGCCAGCGTGTCGCGGGTCTCTCCGGACTGGCTTATCACGAAGGCGACATCACCGCGCCGGATGACGGGGTTGCGGTAGCGAAACTCCGAACCGTACTCAACCTCCGTCGAGATACGCGCGAGATCCTCGAGCATGTACTCGCCGATCAGCCCGGCGTGCCACGAAGTACCACAGGCGATGATGATGATGCACTTGGCGCTCTTGAGCGTGGACATGTGCTCGCGGAGCCCGCCGAGAAACGCGTCGCCGGACGACTCGATGAGACGGCCGCGAACAGCGTCCATCACGGTTCTCTCCTGCTCGTGGATCTCCTTGAGCATGAAGTGGGGGAATCCGTTCTTCTCGATCTGTTCGATGTCCCAGGTGATCTTCTCGACGTTCTTCGTGACAAGCTCGTTCTCAAGCGTGGTCGTCGAGAAGCCATCAGGTGTAGCCACGACCATCTCCATGTCATCGAGGTAGACCACATCCTTGGTGTGTCGCACGAGGGCTGCCACATCCGAGGCCACGTAGTAGGCGTCCTTGCCGATGCCGACAATGAGCGGACTCCCGTTACGCGCCGCCACAAGCACCCCCGGCTGCTCCGCGTGGATCACAGCGATCCCGTACGCGCCCTGGACTTCCGCCAGCGCCGATCGCACGGCATCAGCGAGGTCGCCCGCGAAGTGCTTCTCGACAAGGTGTGCGAGGATTTCTGTATCCGTCTCCGTCGTGAATACGTGCCCCTCCTCCTCGAGCGAACGCCTCAGCTCCCGGTGGTTCTCCACGATGCCGTTGTGAACGAGGGCCAATCTGCCGGTGCTATCGAGATGAGGATGCGCGTTCGCCGTTGACGGCTCGCCGTGAGTCGCCCACCGAGTGTGCGCGATGCCGGTCGCACCGTCTATCGGATCACCTTCAAGAACGCGAGAGAGCTCCTCTACCTTCCCGACCATCTTCCGTGACAGGAGCGTTCCGTCCGCCAGGACAGCAACGCCGGCAGAATCGTATCCGCGGTACTCCATCCGTCTCAGCCCCTCAACAAGTGTGGGGACAATATCCCTGTTTCTGGTCACGCATCCGATTATTCCACACATGGCCGATTCCCTCTCTAGGCCGCCGAGAGCGCGGCAGTGGCCAGATCGATGAGTCGCTGGGCTTCGGACTCGTTCCCCGCCTCCGCGATGATTCTCACAACCGGCTCCGTCCCCGATGGACGGACGTGAACCCAACTTGAAGGCCAGACGATCTTCGGACCGTCCGTAAGATCAAGATCTCCGTCAGGAAACGCTTCACGCATGACGCTTGCCATCTCAGCACGATCGGCGCCATCGCGAGCCACCTTCGTCTTCATCATGGCGTATTGACCGAAACTCGATGTGAGTTCGCCCAAGCCCTTCGCACCGCGCGCGGCCATCCATCCAACAACGAGAGCCGCTGCCGTGCAGGCGTCCCGCCCCATGTGAACCTCCGGCAGGATGACGCCTCCGTTTCCCTCACCACCTATGACGGCTGACACTTCGAGCATCTTCGCGACAACATTGATCTCCCCGACGGGCGAACGATAGACGGGTGCGGAGTGCTCCTTCGCGATATCATCGACCATGCGACTCGTCGACACGTTCGCCACTACCGGACCACTCTTCTGCTCAAGAACGGCGGCGGTGGCCATCGCGAGGGTGTACTCCTCTCCTATTGGCCGTCCCGTCTCATCCACGAACGCAAGCCGGTCGCAATCCGGGTCGCACACACACCCGAAGGATGCTCCTCCGGACTTCACGGCTTCCGCAAGTTGCCCGAGATGCTCAGGCACCGGCTCGGCGCCGTGAGGGAACCCGGCCCCCAGCGTCGTGTTCAGCTCGACCACATCGCAGCCAAGCCTCCTCAGCAGCTCAGGCAGGGCGTACGATCCCGCAGCGTTAACACAGTCAACGACGACCTTGGGCGGATTGACCCTGATTGCCTCCACGGAGATCAGCCCGCAGTGCAGGATCAGATCGAGGTGTCTCTCGATCCAATTCACTTCTTGGCTGCCTCGCGTCGATCCGTCAGACGCTGTTGCGGGCGCTTCAGGAATTCCGGAGCCGGCAAGCGCGTCGACCGCCGCGAGCAGACGTTCCACGTCGGGACGTTCAAGAAAGGTCCCTCTCGCTGTGAAGAACTTGAGACCGTTGTACTCCTCGGGGTTGTGACTCGCTGTCACTACCATCCCACCCGAGAATCCTCCACGCTTGACCGCGATGCCGACCGTCGGAGTAGGTACGACGCCGATGTCGTGCGGTACGGCGCCCGCAGCCTCAAGACCGCTCAGGACAGCGCTGTGGAGTTCATCCCCGCCTCTTCTCGCGTCCCATCCAACGACGATCGTGCCGCCGACCATGGATCCGAACGCCCGGGCGTAGCCCGCGACTATGGCAGGCGTCAAGTCCTGGCCCACAAGTCCCCGCACGCCTGAGACGCTCCGAATAAGCATCATTGTCCGATCTCCCTATGCCCACCGCGCTCCGCCCGTACGAGTCGAGCGATACGCTCACTACTGCTGCAGAATATGTTCCCGCTCCACGAGAGCGGCCAGCGCCTTCTCGGCCTCTATCGCGTGCTCGGTCTCCGGATAAAGATCCATGACGTCACGGTAGGCCCCGGAGGCCAGCACAGGCTGGCCCAGGACACTCTCCCGCACGTATGCGATTGCCAGCGCCGCCTTCGGAGCCAGCTCGCTCTCGCCGTGGTGAGAAACGACGTCTGTGTAGTAGTCGATGGCCAACTCAGGATTGTCGAGTTTGAAGAGGTAGAGCTCGGCAACGCGGAAGCGGGCGAGCGCCAGCTCAGAGATGTCATCCGCGTCGTCATCTCCCGCCGGGGGCTCTTCGCGCTCGCCGGGCGTGTCCAGAGTGATCTCCGACGA
>CAZFRO010000014.1:23121-63242 GCA_964521425.1 uncultured bacterium | reverse complement strand
AAGAAGCCGGCGAAGAAGAAGGTCGTGAAGAAGAAGGTCGTGAAGAAGAAGCCGGCGAAGAGGAAGGTCGTTCGCAAGAAGAAGAAGTAGCAGGAGCCTTCCGATAGAGATAGAAAGAGCGGAGCGCTACACGCGCTCCGCTCTTTCTATGGTGGTAGCGCCAACGGGGATCGAACCCGTGTTACCGGCTTGAGAGGCCGGCGTCCTAACCACTAGACGATGGCGCCGTGATCATGGTTGGGGAGGGAGGGGTCGAACCTCCGCCGGCGGATCCAGAGTCCGCTGTCCTGCCACTAGACGACTCCCCAGGAATTACTCAATTGTCAGTGTCGCCGCCAGTTCACTTCCGGTCTTGAGTCTTGCAAGCACCTTTTCGCGACCGAGGAGGGAGAGCGTTTCGAAGAACCCCGGGCTCACCTTCCTGCCGGTCACTGCAACTCTAGCCGGCTGAATCACCTTCCCGACCCCCGTGCCCCTCTTCTCGGCGAGATTTCGAGTGAGCTCTTCGATGGTCTCCGGCTCGAAATCCGGGGCGTCGGACAGGACCGCATACAGATCATTAAGTATATCGACGCTGTCGGGCTTGGTCAACACCTTGTCGACGGCAATATTGTCAAAGACGATGTCATCCGCAAGAAGAAAGCTCGCGTGCTCTACGATATCGGCCAGTGTCTTCAGGCGATCATCTATTAGATGCACAATCTGCTCAAGCTCAGCCACTTCCTCCTCATTCGGCGAATCGCTGACCAGGCCGGCAGCCGCCAGGAACGGCACGACGCGCGCCGTTCTTTCAGGGACCGGCAGCCGCTTGATCCACTGAGCGTTCATCCAGGCCAGCTTCTCGGGGTCGAAGGCCGCCGCTTTTCTACTAACCTTCGTGATATCGAAGGCGGCGACGAGCTCGTCGAGGCTGAAGAACTCCTGCTCGCTACCACTGGACCACCCGAGAAGAGCCATGTAGTTGACGAGCGCCTCCGGGAGATAGCCTTGCCGGCGGTACTCGCCGACAGCTACAGCACCGCGTCTTTTCGAGAGCACCTGCTTGTCCGAACCGAGCACAAGCGGCAGGTGGCCGAACGTCAGCGGTTCTGTTCCGAGCGCCTTGGCGATCAGTATCTGCTTGGGAGTGTTGGACAGGTGGTCGCTCCCACGCACGACGTGCGTGATTCCCATCTGGCTGTCGTCCACCACCACGACGAAGTTGTAGGTGGGCGTTCCATCCGAGCGCGCGATCACCAGATCGTCCAGTTCCCGATTGTCCACTTCGACAGGGCCTAGCACCATGTCATCGAAGCTCGTCTTGCCGTCGGGGATCCTGAACCGAACAACGGAAGGACGACCCTCCTCCTCATACTCCGCCAACTGCTCTCCGGAGAGAGCAGCACAGAGTCTATCGTACTTCCAGTCGCGTCCCTCCTGCGACGACCTGCTCTTGCGGTCTTCGAGTTCATCTGGAGAGCAGAAACACCTGTACGCAGAACCCTCATCGAGGAG
The DNA here is from genome assembly GCA_964521425.1 of uncultured bacterium. Lineage (GTDB taxonomy): Bacteria > Joyebacterota > Joyebacteria > Joyebacterales > Joyebacteraceae > Joyebacterum. The sequence goes on along the minus strand of CAZFRO010000014.1, from coordinate 61,748 downwards.
CTTCTTAATGAGCGGAGCGTAGGTGTCGGCCCGCTCCGACTGGAAGTAGGGACAGACGTCCCCGCCGATCTCAGGACCCTCATCCCAGGCGAGTCCAAGCCATCTGTGATCCTCGAGGATTGCGTCGAGGAACTCTGTCGTCGACCGCTTTCTGTCAGTGTCCTCGATCCTGAGGACGAACCGGCCGCCAGTGTGCTTCGCCAGAAGCCAGTTGAACAGAGCCGTGCGGGCGCCCCCCACGTGCAGGTACCCCGTCGGGCTTGGAGCGAATCTGACTCTTGTCCGGCTCATATGGACCCACCCGTCGCTTGATGAAGAAACAGGCCTCGCAGGAAGAGGCCCGGTGCCGATGGAGGACTATAGCAGCGCATGAGCCGCGGTGTCAAGATGGAGGTACAAGGGGGAATCCACGGCCTCCGGGAAGCGCGGCTGGCACGGTCCTTGCCCTTATAGCTCACGTTTGAGCCAGGACCGGCACAGCCGGCCGGCGTGCGCAGACGCCAACGGCGCGCGTCCACACCAACGGGGACGTGAGTCCCGGCGGCACGTCCTCTATGCGAGGGCTTGGGCCAACCGCGACCTCGGGATCGCGAGGGGTAGAGTAGTGATAGATCTCATCAGAGCTGCGATGGCGAGGGATCCGGCTGCCAGAGGCGTCTCGGGCGTTTTCGAGATCGTACTGACGTACTCGGGGTTCCACGCGACTCTGGCTTACCGTGCGAGCCATTGGCTCTGGAAACAGGGGATCCCATTCCTGCCGAGACTTATCTCACAGATTGTGCGCTTCGTCACTGGTATTGAGATCCACCCCGGCGCCGACATCGGTCGTCGTTTCTTCATCGACCACGGCATGGGAGTCGTAATCGGGGAAACGACCGTCATTGGCGACAACGTGACTCTCTACCAGGGCGTGACGCTTGGTGGTACGGGTAAGGAGACGGGCAAGCGGCACCCCACCATCGGGAGTGATGTCGTGATCGGGTGTGGGGCACGAGTGCTCGGGAATATCGTGATCGGCAATGATGTCCGCATAGGCGCCGGCTCAGTCGTGGTCAAGCCCGTGCCGGACGATTGCACAGTTGTTGGTGTGCCGGCCAGAATTGTGAGAGGGAACGGCAAGAAGGTCCTCGACGCCCCTCTGGCGCACGGTGCGATCCCGGATCCCATTGTCAGCAGGCTTACTCTCATTGAGAAGAGGCTTCAGGAACTTGAGGGCCGTGGGGCTTAAGAAGACCTCTTGACAGTCTGAGCGGGGGAGGACTAGGCTGGCACAGCTCTCCTTAGAGAAGTGTCTCGATGATGTCGTCGTACGATCGGCGACTGGGGGGTGAGATTCATGACCAGAGCAATTCTCATAGTCTGCCTCGCAGCTGCGATCATCCTTGCAGCAGGGTGTTCGGGAGAGCGCGGCGAGGACGCGTCCAGAGACGCCTCCACTGCCGAAGTTTCCGGATCATCCGATTCCAGCGGCACTGATGTGAGCACGGCCGGTGATGCGGCAATCGACGTCTCCGAAGGTGCGGTGGCCGAGGCGTCCGAGCAGACGATCGACGAGTCCCACGTTCCTGAAAGCACAAGGGACGCGTCCGATGACCCAGAGAGTATGGTCGACGCGCCGGGTGGCGAGCCCCTGCCGCTCGAGATGACTCCCACAGAGCAAGAGACACCACGTCAGTCGGACATTCCCAAGGAGGAGTCCGTACAGGTCTCGCCATCGGGACTCACGGTGATCCGCGCCTACATCTGTAAGGGTATAGAGCAGAGTGAACCGACTGAGGCCGGGAGGAGCTTTCTTCCCGAGGGGGACGGCGTGGGCCGGCTCTGCTGCTTCAGTGAGATTGGTGGAGCCGCAGAACCGGATTCGGTTTTTCATGTCTGGTACTGGGGCGATCGCAACATGGGCCAGGTTCCGCTGGAGGTCAAAAGCAGCCGCTGGCGCACGTGGAGCAAGAAGAAGGTCCTCGATGAATGGCGAGGGGAGTGGCACGTTGACATTGTCGACCGGGACGGTTTCCTTCTCGAGCGGCTCAGCTTCTCTATAGAATAGAGGCACCCGAAGAACAGCAGCACTCCTTGACAGGCGCTCTCGCGACACGCGGGGGCGCTTTCCTGTCTGGGGCGGATACGCGAGTCGTCTTCGCAACTGGATGTTGCCCTGGACAGGGGGGTGCCGCCCCAGCGATTCCCCGCTTGACACGGGTGGGGATGCAGACTATATAATATAAACACATTTGCATGTTCCCGAACAGAGATCTATTGGAGTGAGGCATGAGTGCGGAGAAAGGTAGCACAGGACGAGGAGACGGCCGAGTCACTCCCAGGAGAATTCCGGCCGATGCGGATTTCGACATCGCCTCCGAGCTTCTGAAAACGCTCGCTCACCCAGTTCGGCTCAGGATCATTGAACTCCTGAGTTCGGGTGAACTCTGTGTGAAGCGCCTTGAGGAGCTTCTCGGGGTGTCGCAGCCGTCGGTCTCGCAGCATTTGCGACGGCTCAAGTACGGAGGGCTCATCGAGTCAGAGCGCCGAGGACATCTGGTTTGCTACCGTTTGATGGAAGGCAGGGCAGTGGAGATAGCCCAGCTGGCCCTTAAGCGGTCTGAAACGAAGTAGGTGGAGAGCGGTCAATACGGAACCCTAAAGCCGTTGACTGCATCGGATTGAGAGTCGAAGAGAAGAGTTCAATGTGCCGAATTGGATCGGCAACGTTACATGAGAGGGGAGAAGGAATGTCAGCAGAGAATCTACTCACAGCAACGGAAGAGAATTTCGATTCGGAGATCATAAAGTACGAGGGTCTCGCACTCGTTGACTTCTGGGCGCCGAGGTGTGCACCGTGCAGGGTCGTGGGGCCGGTCGTCGAGGCGATCGCGAATGACAACGCCGGCAAGATGAAGGTGGCGAAGGTCAACGTCGACGAGAACCAGCCGCTCGCGCAGCAGTACGGCATTCGTGGAATCCCGTCCCTTCTCTTCTTCAAGAACGGTGAGCCGGTCGACATGATCGTCGGCGCAGCAGCGAAGGAGAGCATACAGGAGAAGATCGACGGGCTGCTCTAGGGATTGTCCGGCAGCAGGATAATGCGGGGAGTCACAGACGAACCCCGATACGGCAGACACATGAACAGAGACCGGAGCATGCGAGGCTGAAATGCCGGCGGACCCGGTGGGGGAAACACAAATGAGATCGCGCACTTTTCTATCTCTTATGATTGTATCCGCGCTCGTTGGCTTGCTGGTACTCGGCGGCTGCGGTGGTCAGGGTGAAGATTCGACGCAGGCCGGCGGTACCGACACCGCGACCACCGACATTGCTTCAAGTGAAGAGGGATCCGAGACGGGGATCGAGGTTGGGCAGTATCCTCCCACGTTCACGCTTCCCGATCTCGATGGAAACAACGTGGCGCTGGGCGACTTCAGAGGCAGCGTCGTCGTAGTCGATCTCTGGGCTACCTGGTGTCCGCCGTGTCGCGAGGAGATCCCGGTACTGATCGATCTCTACAGTGAATATAAGGACGATGGGTTGGTCATACTCGGCGTCGGTCTCGATAGAGGTGGCGCTCCGGATCTTGTCCCGTTCGTCGAGAAGAACAACATCACGTATCCGATTCTCGTCGGTGGCCGCGCGGTGAGCGAGGCTTACAAGGTGACAGGGATCCCGACCACGTTCATCATCGGCAGGGATGGGCGCATCGTCGCGAAGCACGTCGGTTTCGCAATGGAGATGGTCCCGGAGCTCACGTCAGAGATCGTAAACGCTCTCTCGACAGATGTCGCTGGCGCCTAAGCTCGGGAAACGCAGATGGCGCTGGTGCCTGGGTAGGGAAGCGGTGAGGCAGATCGGCAGAGGAGACTACGCTTGAAATTTGGCGACATCGGGCTTCCACTGATCATTCTTGGTGCGTGGCTCATCATACAGCTCGTCGTTCTACCCAAGATGGGCGTGTCAACGTGAATGCGTCCGGGATGCGAGCCCGCGGAGCGGGCCGAGGTCGAGAAGTCTACTGATGATGGCGGGACTGTCGACTGATGACGGCGACGAGGATCATAGTAAGGAAGTCGATCTTCAGTCTGGAACTCGTCTGCGAGGACGGTACCGAGACCTTCCGGATCGCCATAGGTCTCAATCCGGACGGTGGGGACAAAATCTCCGAGGGCGACAGCAGGACCCCCGAGGGCGAATTCAGAATCGTCTCCATCGAGGAGTCGAGTGAGTGGGAGCACGAGGGTGTCCGCTCCTACGGTCCCTACTTCCTGCGTCTCGACTGTCCGCCTTGGGAGGGCATAGGCATCCACGGCACTGACGATCCCGATTCTGTCGGGACCAGAGCGAGTCGAGGATGCATCAGGATGCGGGACGAGGATCTTGAGCGGCTCGTGCCGCGGGTCAAGATTGGAACAGAGGTCCGCATTCTCCCGTGACCGAAATACAAAGAGCCGTCGTCTCTCTGGTGAGGCGGCGGCTCTTGAAATGAGTTGACACCATGACTGCGTGGAAGTATACTCCAGCCGCCTCGAGTCGACGGTGTGTCTGTCGGCGAACCCATTACAATCCTCCGGAGTCGCTCCATGCAGCCCGGTCAGTTCGTTGCCCTAGCCGGAAACATCGGTGTCGGGAAGACTCACCTGACCACGCTCCTCGCGAATCATCTGGGGTGGCGTGCCTACTACGAACCGGTCATCGACAACCCGTATCTCACGAACTTCTACGAGGACATGGACAGGTGGTCCTTTCATCTTCAGGTGTTCTTTCTCTCGAAGCGCTTCGAGATTCACAGGGGGATGGTGGGGTCCGACGAGCCGTGCATCCAGGACCGGACGATCTACGAGGACAAGGAAATCTTCGCGACGACCCTGCATCGCCAGGGCAACATGTCAGATCGCGACTTCGAGAACTACACGGCGCTGTTCGATTCGATGACGAGCTTCCTGAGGAAGCCGGATCTTGTGGTCTATCTGAGGGCGGATGTCGGCACGCTGATGGACCGGATCCGATGTCGTGGTCGGGATTGCGAGCGGGACATCTCTCCGGCGTACCTGGAGGCTCTGAACCAGGCCTACGAGGACTGGAGCGCGCGTGCCTCTCAGGAGACGCGCGTGATCACCATCGAGACAGACAATCTGAATCTGCTCTCAGACGATTCCGCGATACGAGGTGTTCTCGACATGATCGTTGGTCAGCTGGGGATCAGCTCAATGATGAGAGAGACGGCCGCTGCCGCACTGGTAGGGTAGTACTACCACATTCCGGTCGAAAGAGATCGGCAGATATGATGTAACGAGTCTCGCCTGCTCCCGGCGAGACTCTTGACGAGTGGTGCTCATTGGTGCTATAATAGCATAATTGATGAATGGGGGATCCATGACTGGCAGGAGACTCACGGGCCTCGCAGCGATATGCGCGGTCATTGTCATACTGATGGGGACGAGCGTGTTGTTTGCGGCCCAGAAGAAGGCGGCCGACTTCACGCTTCGAAATCCCGCGGGCGTGGACGTCACGCTTTCGGAACTACTGAAGGACGGTCCGGTCGTCGTCGATTTCTGGGCGACATGGTGCAAGCCATGCGTGAAGGCATTCCCGGATCTTCAGGAGATCTTTGACAACTACAAAGACTGCGGTCTTACAGTCGTAGCCGTCTCGATCGACGGTCCGCGGACGACCTCCAAGGTCGGGGCGTTCGTGAGGGCGAAGGGGAACACGTTCGAAGTCGTCCTGGACCCGAGCCAGAAGGTCGCGCGCAAGTATCACGTGACCTCCGTTCCGCGCACGGTTCTTGTGGACACCAACGGGAACGTTGCCTACGCGGTCACGGGGTACAGGCCGGGCAACCATGATGATCTGGTGGAGGCCATCGAAGGTCTCATTCCGGGCGGTTGTCCTGAGTCTGATGCGAGCGAGACCGTGAACCTGGGAGAGGCCGGTGAGTAGAAACGTGCGCTCCTGGGCGACGGTCGTCGTCATCGGGCTTCTTCTGTCTCCGGTGATATCCGCGCGCGCGGACAGCGATGTGTGGACCGGCGTCGTCGTCACGAGTGAGTATCTCTATAATACGGGCCTTGGCGCATCAGCCTTCGACGCAAGGCTGGCGCTGGATGCGGGCATCGGTCCCTTGACGGTCGGCGTGGTCTATCGCGCCTACCAGCTCTCGGACCCCACATACAACCCGTCCGGTGTCGATCTGCCGCTCGCGGAGATCAGACATCGCTTCGCCGAACTTGAGCAGAACGACCTGCACTTGAGGGTCGGGCATTTCTTCTCGACGTTCGGGCGGGGTCTGTCGCTTCGCAGTTTTGAGGACATCGATCTGGAGCACAATGCCGCTCTTGACGGTCTTCTGGCGGAGTACACCACTGGGGGCGTGCATCTCACGGCGCTCGCAGGGGCGACTGACGAGGCTCTCTTCGGAACGCGCTACCGTCGTCATGAGGTTCGCGCGATCCGCGCTGAGCAGAGCCTTGCCGGTTGGCTGAATCTGGCCGGAAGCGCGGTCGAGCGCGTGGCAGCTGACGAGGACACAGATCCTCTCGTTCCGGGCACCATCGCCAGATCGGAAGATGTGCTCCTGGGTGCGGAGCTTGAGTCGTGGATGGGGCCGGTCACGCTCATGGCTGAGTACACCGGCAGGTACGTGGAGGATACGGATACAGGCGAACAAGCATCTCAGGGTCACGCCACCTACGTGGCAAGCACAGTCGCGCTTCCTTGGGTAACGCTCTTCGGTGAGTTCAAGGACTTCGAGAACTTCTATCATTACCTTGTCAGCCCACCGACGTGCGTGCGGGACCATCTCTGGACACTCATGAACCGTACGACCTATGAACCCGACCTCGATGACGAGCGAGGGTTTCTTGTTGAGGGCAGCATCCCGTTTGGACATCACTCGATGCTCATGGGGGGCGCCTCCGAGGCACGGAATCATGAGGCCGAGCTTCTGCATTGGGAGGTCTTCTCACAGGCCGATCACTGGTTTGAGGGCGGAAGCAGCGCCTCACTCGCGGGGGCCTGGTCGAGGGAGTACGAACTGGGCAAGTTCATCGAGCACCTTACGGTTGGAACGGAGTTCATTCTGTCGCCGGAATCAGGACGGGACATCGAGTTCCAGTTCCAGGCGCAGCAGACAGAGGAGCTTACGGGGGACAAGCACGAGGACTATCTCTTCTCGACGACAGTCTACCCGAGCCACGGTCTGACCTTCGCGACCGTGATTGAGACCAGCAACGACACGACCGAGGAGCGAAGCATCTGGATGATGACTGAGGTGAAGAAGCTCCTCGCTAACGATTTCGAGGTCTCCGTCAGCGTGGGAAGCGAGCGCGGCGGTCTCAAGTGCAGTGGCGGTGTCTGCTACGTGGAACCCGAGTTTGAAGGCGCGCGTATCAGGCTCAGCGCATTCTTCTAGGAGGACGGCGAGTGTTGAACATGAACTCCCGACTCGGGCGGCGAACGCGCCGACTCGCGTCGATGATCGTCCTCATCACCGTCTGGATAGCGGCTCAGGGAGGATGCGACTGGTTCGCCGATCCTATCGAGATCAATCTGCTGCCTTGGGTGACGATCACGAGCTGCCCGTCCGGTGGAGAGGTAGTGGCCGGAGACGATGTGACGTTTGAATGGACAGGCGGCGACTACGACGGGACCATAGCAGAGTTTGAGTGGAGCTACGACGACACGGTGACAGGAGCCACATCGGACGGCGCGCACACGGTCGAGGATGTTGTCGAGGGCGACCACGTCTTCATCGTTGTCGCTATCGATAACGAGGGCGACGAGAGCCCACCCGACACCTGCTCGTTCACGGTCGGGACCGCCGGTGGTCTGGTAGACAGAAACGTACTCGTTGAGTTCATAACGCAGTTCGCCTGCACCAACTGCCCGTACGGGGAGGAGGCGCTTCACAACCTGATGGACCAGTATGGGGCCGACAGGCTCTGCGTCGTTGCCTATCACGATCTCACGCCGGTGGGAACGGATGAGACGATCGCGAGGATCGACTGGTACACGGATAACCCGGAGTTTCCCGGGCAGGCGGGCGCCTATCCGATCGCTGTCTTCGATGGCGGGAGGATCGTTGAGGGTTCACCTTCGGTTCCTACGGCCCAGGCGGACTACGAGTTTGAGATCGAGCTCAGGCTGGCCCAGGACTCACCGCTCACGCTCGAGCTGACGGGGGATCTGAGTGGAGCGCGGGCGAGCCTCACGGCCAAGGTGAAGGTGATGGATGCCCTTCCCGCCGGTACCTACGTTCTGAGGACGGTTGTACTGGAGGATGACGTCAGCTTCGCGCACGATCTCTTCCCGTACGTCGCGCGCGATCTCCTCGACGACGAGGTGCTCACGCTGACCGCAGTCGGGGATTCCACCGAGGTCGTCTATGACGTGACGATCGACGGAGGCTGGAATCCGGCAAACCTGGACGCGATGGCATTCGTCCAGAACGATGACACCATGGAGATAGTCCAGTCGGCGAGACTGGAAGCACGATAGAACGAGGTGTGGAACGAAGCATTGTGGATGATTGAAGGAGACAGGGAGCAGGAACACTGTCGCCCCAACGCTCGGCGGGAGGATCCTTGCATTTGCAGCGGTATCGCCGCGGAAGGAGTACAAATATGGCAAGGCGATCGGTGATCGTTGGTTTGGTAGCAGTGGTTCTTGTGATCTCAGCGCTTTCCGCGCTCGCGTCCGACAGGACCGTGCTGGCGGAGCTGTTTGGAGCTACCTGGTGAGGCTACTGCCCGGACGCCCGTGAGGCGCTCGTTGATCTCCAGGCAGAAAAGGGCACAGACGACTTGGTCGTGCTCTACTATCACGTCAGCGATGTTTATGAGACAGGTGAGACAGCTGCCCGCGCCAGCTACTACGGCGTTGGCGGAATCCCGCATTGCGAGTTCGATGCTGTGGACGAGGTCATTGGCGCAGGTGGTGGCGTCATCTCCACCTACCGTGACATCGTCGATGACAGACTCGCCGTGTCGAGTCCGATCGAGATTGAGTGCACAGGTTCAATTGCGGACGAAGGCGCTCGTGGAACGGTCGGTGGCTGGGTGACCGCCAGGTTCGAGGCAACCGATACGGTCGGTCTTGGAACTCTCAGGGCGCAGTTCGTGATCTACGAGGACGTCAACGCATCGTACCCGTACACGGTTCGCGACATGCTGCCGGCCGAGACGGTGACAACGCTGGTCAACAGCGGAGACTATGTCGAGTTTACGAAGTACTTCAGTGGCGTCACGAACTCGACGAACAACCCGCTCAATATGCACATCATCGTCTTCATCGAGGACACATCTCCTCAGCAGATCGTTCAATCGACACTCATGCCGGACCCGTACATGTTCGAGATGGTGGTCGACACGTACGCGCACGAGATCGACTACTGGGGCGACGCTGTCTACACGCTCCTCCTGCAGAACACCGGCACGGCCGATGACGATCTGAACGTGGACTTCACCACGGATTTCCCGGGTGATCCCTACAACTGGATCGGCCAGTACTGCTCGCCGGACGGCACCTGCTACATGGGGCCGCATTCGTTCTTCGTTCCTGTCGGAGGCACCGAGACGCTCTACGTCCACATCACGGACTACAACGGTACGCTCCAGGACATCGGAACGTTGAACGTGACTGTGGAGAGCAGCACCGCCGGGTTCACGAAGGAGTCGGAGTTCATCGCCTTCTGTGATCTGACATCGGTTCTGCTCGTCGATGATGATGGTCCGATGTATTACGAGACGTACTTCCAGGAGGCCCTCACGGATACGGGCTACCCGCCGTACACGTGGGACTGCAACACGCAGGGGCGGCCGAGTGCGACGTTCCTCAAGTCGTTCTACGCGACGTTCTGGACCACCGCCAGCAGGGCCGCGACGACGATAGTCGCGGGTGACGAGCAGGCGATGGCGGACTATCTCGACGCGGGTGGAAATCTCTGCCTCGCGAGCATGAACTACCTGTCGAGTCGTACCTCCAACTCGTTCATAACCGATTACCTCCACATCAGCTCGTGGACCAACGACACGTCAGGGTTCATCATGAACGGTGTCACAGACGACATGGTGTCCGACGGTATGGCACTCGGTCTTCTCGGTGGTCCGTTCCCTCTCACCGAGAGCGACAGTGTGGTGCCGATGTCGGGTGACGATGTCATCTTCACGGCGAACAGCGGGGACAAGGCTGTCAAGATATCGGAGGACGGTCACAAGGTGGTCTTCCTTGCATTCCCGTTTGAGTGCGTGAAGTCGGTGGCCACTCCGCCAAACAACAACCGTGTGTTGATCGATCGGATCATGGCGTGGTTCGACTTCGACGAGACCGGTGTGCCGGACGACGGCGCGCCCGAGTTGACGAAGCTCGTGCTCAGCCAGAACACACCTAACCCGTTCAACCCGATCACGAGCATCCAGTTCAGCGTGCCCGACAATGCAGGCGCCGTTGAGCTTCATGTCTACAACGTGAGCGGAAGGCTCGTGCGCACGCTCGTGAATGATGAGCTGACCGCAGGGCCGCACTCTGTCGTCTGGGACGGCAGGGACAACAACGGTAGAAGTCTCGCCTCCGGCGTCTATTTTGCGAAGCTGACGGCCGGCGATGAGACAGCAGAGAAGAAGATGGCGCTCCTTAAGTAGAGCGCTTGATGTTGTTTCGTGATGACTGGGTGGCCGGCGGGATTCCGCCGGCCGCCTGCATCACACGGGTCTTTCCTGGAAGGAGTTCCGAATGCGGATGTGGCATCTTGTGCTTGCAGCTCTGCTCCTCGTCTCCCTGACCTTCCCGGTCGTGTCGTCCGCGTACCCGCGGGACGATGCGGCAATGGTGGAGGTGGAGATCCTCTCCAGGGAAGACATCCATCGTCTGAACGATCTTGGTATGGACATCATGTCCGTACGGGACGGATTGGCCCAGATTGCGGCGATTCCAGGGGAGATAGAGATCCTCTGGGCGAACGGCTATCGCCCCGTCGTCGCCATCGAGAACATGGTCGCTGACGTGCACTCCCTGCGGTTGGCTGATCGCGGTGAGTACCATAGCTACGCGGAACTGACGGCAGACATGGCCGCGTGGGCGGCAAGCTATCCGGCCATCACCGAACTCGTCACGATCGGGCAGAGCGTCCAGGGCCGCGAGCTCTGGGCGATGAAGATCACGGACAACCCCGGTGTTGAGGAGTTCGAGCCTGAGGTTCAGTGGATAGGCGCGCACCATGGGGACGAGACGATCAGCGCCGAGGTCTGCTACTACATGATCGAGCACCTTCTGGAGAACTACGGCGTCGACCCGAACATCACGTGGATCGTCGACGAGCGCGAGATATGGATAATCCCGATGCTCAATCCCGACGGCTACGAGAACGGTTCTCGCTACAACGCCGACGGTATCGATCTGAACCGCGACTACTACAGCCCGGACGGCTCGAACGCGGGTACGTGCTGGAGTGGGGCTGAGTCGAGGGCGCTCAGGGACTTCAATGTGGGTATGAACCCCGTGACGTCTCTCACCTTCCACTCGGGCGCCGTCTACGTGAACTACCTCTGGGACTACACGTACGCTCCGACGCCGGACGAACCCATGATCATCACTATCTCAAACGGGTACTCCTCGTACAGTGGCTACCCCGTCATCAACGGCGCCGACTGGTACATTGTCAAGGGAAGCTGCCAGGACTGGTGTTACGACGTGCGTGGCGAGATAGACACGACCATCGAGGTGTCGTCGACCAAGGACCCGCCCGCGTCGCAGATAACACCGATCTTCAACGACAACCGAGATGCAATGCTCTACCAGGCTCGCATGTCGGGGCGCGGCATTCGCGGCCTCGTGACCGACGGCGACACCGGGGATCCGATCTACGCGACCATCAGCATTCCCGAGATCGGCAAGGACGTCTACACGGACCCGGCCGTCGGCGACTACCATCGCATGGTTGAGTCGGGGACCTATACGGTCGTTTGCACGTCAGCCGAGTATCCGACACAGACGGTCTACAACGTTACGGCAAGCCTCGACACGTTCGTGATCGTCAACTTCGAGCTTGAGCCGCCGCCCCGTGGAACGATCGCGGGCTACGTCTACGACGAGACTATGAGTCCGCTCGGTGGTGCGACCGTTGAGCTAACCGACATAGTGGGTTACTCAGCCGTGAGCGCCGCCGTGACCGGCTACTATGAGATCAACTACATTCCGGTCGGAACCTACGACATGAAGGCGACCAAGTCAGGCTACACGTCTGCCACGACCGATGACGTTGCCGTGTCCGACGGTGCGACCTCGAGCGAGAATTTCGTTCTCGCCACCCCGACATTCTTCGACGACTTTGAATCGGGTCTCGCGGCGTGGACGGGGGCCTGGGCAACAACAACGAGCGAGTCGTACAGCCCATCGACATCGATGACCGATAGCCCTGGCGGGAACTACGGCGACAACGACAACACGATCATTGCGCTTCAAAGCTCCGTGGATCTGTCCGATGCGACGACCGGTCTTCTGTCGTTCTGGCACAGGTACGATACCGAATCCGGATACGACTACTGCTACGTTGACGTGAGTACGGACGGAGGATCGAGCTGGAGCCAGGTCGCATCGTACGACGGCTATCTTGGTGACTGGACCGAGGTCCAGATCGATCTCGCGAGCTACATAGGCACGAGCGGTTTCAAGGTACGATTCAGGCTCGATTCGGACGGGTACATCACCCGTGATGGCTGGTACGTTGACGATGTCACGATCTCAAGTGATATGCCGGATACGGGCGTGGACGATGTCGCCGTGCTGCCACTCTCCGTCTCCAACTATCCGAATCCGTTCAATCCGAAGACAACCGTGAGATTCCAGCTCCCGGCCGCCGGGGCCGTGAGCGTCGTGGTCTATGATGCCGCCGGACGAGTCGTGCGCACGCTGCTCGCTGATCAGGAGCGCGAGGCGGGTGAACACGACGTCAGGTGGGATGGTTCCGATGATGCCGGTCGCGAGACGGCCGCGGGCATCTACTTCGTGAAGATCGAGGCAGGCGGAAACCTGGCGGTCTCGAAGGTGGTTCTTCTCAAGTAGCGTCATAGCAAGCTCTGTGTAGACCCATGAACTGAACGCAAGACCGGGGGCCATGTGGCCCCCGGTCGTTGTTTGTATGCGCCGGGCAGGGTGCGGAGCGCCGTGCCCGGAGCCGCCGTCGATCTTACTCAGTCCGTGAGCTTCGCGAGTTCCGCCTCGAAGAGCGATCGGAGTCGTGCGTCCGTGGTGAGATCGATGGCGACCGTCCACTCGGAGATGGCCTCATCAGTTCTGCCCGTCTCCGTGAGAAGACGAGCCAGGTTGGCGCGCGGCGACGCCGTCCTCGGTCTCAGCGATATCTCCCTTCGAAGCTCGCTCTCGGCCCCCTCGAGATCCCCCATCGAGTAGTAGGCCTCACCGAGCCGCGTGTGTAGATGCTCGACAGGCACACGACCGGCCTTCGCGGCATTGAGCGCCTGCACCGCCTCCGGGTACATCCTGTTCGCAAGGAAGATGTCAGCCAGACGGGAGTAGGCCTGTCCATTCCGTGGGTCGATGTCCACGGTTCTTGTCAGAGCCTCGAACTCCTTCTCGTGCTCCGCCTCGTCTGCGTAGATGAGCGCAAGCGTGTAGGCCGCCTCCGCGTTCTCAGGATCGAGCTCGAGCGCTCGATCGACGTATGTGATCGCCTCCTCCGTGCTTCCGAACAGCTTGTATGCCTGCCCGAGCCCGAGGTACGCGAGGGAGTTCTGGTCATCGAACTCTATTGCCCGACGGAAGGAGCGCTCGGCGGCATCGATCTGATCGAGGCGAAGCTGGACCGAGCCGAGGCTTATGTAGGCGTGAACGTACTCGGGATTGATCTCGATCGCCCGTCTGAAGAGCTCGATAGCGCCCTCCAGATCTCCCGAACGGAACAGGACGATGCCTTCGTTCACCAATCCCTGTTCTTCAGTGGCGTCCGCCTTCTGCATGAACTCGAAGCTCCCGCCACGTCTCGAGACATCGGCGAAGCTCGTCGATGCCAGTTGCTGCCTGACGAACGTCGAGTCCGCCACGCCCATCATGAGTCCGGCCACCATCAGGATCAGCGCCAGGGTCACGAGACCTGCGGGCACGCGATCGGGACGTCCGCGCAGGATCAGAAGCAGGGCGGCAGTTCCTCCGAGGACTCCCAAGACGGCGAGCACGGGAATCCCGAGAAGCAGAGCGGGGAGGAGGGCCGCGACGAGGAGGGCAATCCCGGCAAGTGTGCGAGCACGTCCTTCACCCAGGGCGGCCACCAGATTCCATGCTGTTCCTTCTTGAACTCGGGCCTGCCATATGTCCCGCGACAGCATGCCGAGCGTCGGGATAAGTAGAGCCAGTGCGACGATATTCCTGGGGATCCAGAGCGCCGTCTGCTCGCCCGCGTAGGCGGAGTATCCGAGGCTTACGGCGAAGAGCAGAACGGCACCCATCATGAAGCCGCCGAGGGGTATGTATCTTGAGAGTCTGAGCGGTGGAGCGAAGTACAGGAAATAGACAGCCAGCGTGGCCACGACATATGTGAGGGCGACGTAGCTGACGGAGAGTGAGAAGAGAAGGGCCAGCACCGCGTAGATGATCCCGGTCATCGAGACACGATCTCTCGCGGCCCCCGGAAGCGTGGCGTCGTCGGGCGGTGCGGCGGCTCCCGGGAGTTGAGTGGCCCCGCTGTGCAGGAGACGCATCGCGGTCGCTGCCTGCGCGGTGAAGAACGCCGCCGCGAGGAGACCGATCAGTGCAATGACGTCGAAGGCGTGTGCGACCGACACAAGACCGTGCGAGCCCATCAGAAGCCGTGCCGCGAGGACGATGCCGACAGCAGTTGCGGCGACGTGACTGACCGTCGTGACGAGGTCGATGGAGCCGACCGTCTCTCCGAAGTCCTCGCGTGAGTACATCCTGTACCAGAGGCCCAGGAGAGGAACGATCAGAATGAGATCGATCAGTGAATTCGACAGGTCGGACAGCGCGAAGGGGGTCACGTCAGCGAACGCTCTGTAGACATCTGCTCTGGCGAAGAAAAGCTGGTAGACATTGTCGAGTTCCGAGCCAAACAGGCGCGTCACCGCAAGTGTTATCGACGGCAGCGTGAAGAAGATGAACATCAAGGGGTAGACGAGAATCGCCGTCAAGAGTGCGCGTGCGGTCTTTCCGGTCTTGATCCGGACGTAGGTCGCCGCCAGAACGCAGCCGACGGCCGCCTCGACCCTGATCCCCGCCGTCGTTCCCTGGAAGCCGCTGTAGAACGGATTCAGCAGGTTGATGAATGCTTCGACGAGCGAGTGGTTCTTGGGAATCAGGTATCCGATCAACTCCGGCTGTTGGCCGGCTCCGGTCAGGAAGAGGTCCACAAGCGGAGGAAGGAGCGTCAGAAGCCACGCGAACAGCATCAGCTTCGTGACGCGCTCTACCCTCTCCCTTGCCATGGCCGCAAGCAGGATCGTGAGGGCCAGGATGGGGGCGATGTACGCGAGCGGGTAGTGTACGAAGTACGAGAGGAAGTGGAGCGTTCCCAGCTGTCCGGACACCTGCTCGAGGAAATGCCTGAGCGCGATGATGGCGGCCAGAATCAGAGTCCAACGCCCGATCGACATGGGCGCCTTCTCGATAGTGTCTATGAGTCCGGTAACCCTCTCCTTGAGCCGTGCGGCCATCTGTTGGTTAACCTCCGTGTCTGCCTGCGTGGTAGTCTGTATCGTTCCTACTAAAGCCTAAGCCGCAACAGACGGTGCTGTCAAGCCGCGCGGGGAGCGATGTTCAGATCGAACCCACGATTCCATATTCCCCGCATCTGCCCAGGAGTCCAACCACAAAACGGGATTCCGCTCCCCAAGAGCGGTGGTGGTCGTTGTTGACAGTTTTCCAAGCTGCGTGCTAGAATTCGCTTCGCGCGTATCGGCAATCGCACTGGGGTTGTCCAGTGCCTTCCCTGTGACCTTCTACAGCACAGGAAGAGATAATGACTCCATTCGTAGTATTGATGACCGCCGCGCTCCTGATGGGGCAGACTGGAACGGGCCATCGCTCAGTTCCGGCCTATGTCGCGGGCGAGTTTGAGCAACCGGCCACGGCCGCACTCCCCACGCGTGTCGTCGATGTTCCCATCGATCGCGCCGAGTATGTCGTCGGACCCGGGGATGAGTTTCTGCTTACGCTTCGCGGTGAGATGAGCGAGGTGGAACGCCTCACGGTGTCTCCTGAGGGAGATATGATCATCCCCTCAGTCGGATCGCTTCGCGTGGCCGGCCTCACGATCGCGGGAGCCGAGGATGAGCTTCGGCGCTTCTTTGACGCCTTCTACCATGACTTCGAGCTGTCGCTGAATCTGATATCGCCGCGGGACGTGGTGGTCCATGTGACCGGCGCGGTCCTGCGTCCCGGGCAGTATGAGGCGACTGCGGCCATGCGCGTCTCTGCTGTCGTGGAGTTGGCTGGTGGTGTGTTGAAAGACGGGTCTCAGCGTGCCGTCAGCATACTCTCGCAGAACCGCACCGTGCGAACGGCCGATCTCCTGAGCTACGCGTATCTCGGGAGCCTCGGAACGAATCCGCTCGTTATGGAAGGCGCAGTGATCCATGTGCCCTACAGTCAGCGTTCCGTCGAAGTTCACGGCGCCGTGAATCGTCCCGGCGAGTACGAGATCGTGGACACTGACGATGTCGGCGACCTGCTTCGACTTGCGGGTGGGGTGACGCAGGATGCGGAGCTTACGAGCATTGAACTCGTACGGTTTTCGACCGATGACCCGCGGGTCTACACGCGATCAGTCCTGGACCTGTCGTATGTCGCCGGTGGAGGACTTGAGGCCGGCCCAGCGGCCGCGACCATTCTGCAGGATGGTGACAGGATCTTGGTGCACAGGACTGAGGGATGGCATCATGATGCCCGCGTGGAGGTACGCGGTGAGGTCAATCTCCCCGGCATATACTCCATCGCCGAAGGTGAGGAGGGTGTCAGCGACATCGTCGCCCGCGCCGGTGGGCCGACCGAAGCAGCAGATCTCGCGCGAGCCACGCTCCGCAGACGGGCTGCCGGCGACATCGAGAGCGGGGCCGAACGACAGGTCGAACTGCTTGAGGAGTATGAGCCCGTTCAGATGACCTATGAGGAATACGCTTTCCTGGTCTCGCAGCGACTCGAGCTTCCTGACCAGGTGTCCATCGATCTGGAGTCGCTTCTCAGTCACAGGCGTGACGTCGAGGATGTGCTGCTTCTGGATGGCGATATCATCGAGATCCCTCGCTTTCTCTCTGTCGTACGCGTCAGTGGGGCCATCAGCAGGCCCGGCCTCGTTAGGTTCATACCGGACGCTTCTGCACGAGACTACATCGCGCAAGCGGGTGGGTTCACGAGCGATGCGGATCGTTCAGGACTCAGGATCGTCAAGTCTCAATCCGGAAGCCGTCTTCGAGCGTCGCGTGGCGTGCGGATCGAGCCGGGCGACATGGTGTGGGTGCCACGCGTGCCCGACCGCGACTGGTGGGGGATCACGAAGGAGGTTCTGACGGTCGTTGGTCAGGCTGCCACGATCTACCTCGTGATCGACAGCATCGCGCAACCGTAGGAACGAAGCTCTTCTGGAGGACAACTTGGAGCAGAGACCAATCGGGGACGATTCCAGCACCCAGGCCGTGAGGCCGCTCTCTGACTATTTCCTCGTGCTCATCAGACGACGGCGGCTCGTTCTGCTGAATATCTTCGTGGTCGCCGTGATCACGGCGATTGTCTCCCTCATTCTGCCGTCCTGGTATACATCCACGGCGTCCATTCTTCCTACCGAATCGGGGCGCACGAGTGCGGGGCTCATGTCGATGATCGAGTCAACATTCCCGCTTCTCGGGATTCCCGGTGTCTCAGCACCATCAGAGGTGATGCGCGCCATTCTGACAAGCAGACGGATTGCGGAGGAGGTCATCGTTGCGAATGACCTCATAAGTACTTACCGCTCGCGAAATCTGGATGAGGCGATCAAGACTCTGAGGAAGCGGTCGAGCATCAACGTTACCGAGAATGGTGTTTTGAGAATCGACGTGGAGGCGCGAGATGCTGAGCGGGCGGCGGACATCGCGAGCTCGTACATCACGTACCTCGAACGGTACAATCAGGAAGTGCGCACGACATCCGGGCGGAGGATGCGTGAGTTCGTCGAACTCAGGATAGAAGAGACCGCCGTTACGTTGTCTGGCGCCGAGGAACGGCTTGTTGATTTTCAGAGGGAGTACGCGACCGTTGAACTCGGTGAACAGACACGGGCGGCGATCACCGTTCTTGCCGGTGCGGAGGCCGAGGTGATGGCATCGCAGATCCAGCTCGGCATCCTCAGAAGTTATGCAAACGAGACGCACCCGAGCGTCGTTGAACTGGAAGCTAGGATCCGTGAGCAGCAGCGCGTTCTCGCAGCTCTCAGAGCCGGCGACGGCTCCGGATCTCCTGGGGAATCTCCGTCACTTGGAGAGCTGCCGGATCTTGGACTCGAGCTGGTGCGCCTGACGCGTGGCGTGGAGGTGCAGAGCGGCGTTTTCTATCTTCTCTCACAGGAGCTGGAGTCGGCGAAGATCCAGGAAGCGCGTGACACGCCGACCGTTCAGGTCCTCGATACACCTCGCCCCGCTGATCGCAGGACGAGGCCCCAGCGCAAGCTGATGGTCATCATCGGGGGACTCGTGGGTTTATTGGTAGGGATTGCCATGGCGCTCATGTCCGAGTTCTTCGCGACGACGGACGAAGCGCACCCTGCCAGGCGAAGCATCAACGCTGCCCTGTCCGCTTTCAGGGAGGATGTGGCTCGGTTGCGGGGACGGTAGAATTGAGCGCCGACACTCTGCTCTCCGGACAAGACTCGAACGGCCGCCGCTGGCCGCTGGACTCGCAACAGTCGGCGGTCTTCTTCTGCCTACTCGTAGTACTTCAGGTCGGCGTCGCCGTACTCGCTGCCGGCCGGCCGCTTGCTTCCGCGGCCGGAGCGCTTTTCCTGCTTGCTCTTGTTCTCCCATTCAGATCTACCCTCATTGGACTTGTCCTGATCATCCTCTCGCAGCTCTACGTGCTTCAGGGGACGGCTGATATCAGTGTAGGTGAGCTGGCGTATGCGGCGCTGTTCCTCTCCACGCTCTTGGGGTGGGTCCTCAGAGAGGGGAGGACAGTCGAGGGCAGGCAGCTTCTCCGCTCGCCGGTAGGAGTGTCACTTCTGGCCTTCCTCGCTTTCTGTGTATTCTCGATCGCGTTCGTCATTCTCTACGGGGGGAGTCCCCTCTGGTGGATGCGCGATCTCGTCCGGTTCTCCTACTTGCTTCTCTTCTTCCCGATAGCGGGCGCCGTGAAGTCACGACGCGACGCCTGGGTCGTGCTCGGCTGCCTCCTCGCGGTCATCGTGTACCATGGAGCGCTCACGATCACGTGGTACGCGCAGGCCGTCTCATCGACGAGGGCTCTCTGGCAACTGCAGTATCAGCGTGTGGCGCTCCACGAGATCTTCGCTATGGCCACGCTGGTTGCGTCGTTCGGCGTCTTCCTGAGGGCTCGCACTCGCGCAGTACAGGTCGCGGCTCTCGGGATGGGGCTCGTCGGGCTCATTGCTCTCGGCGTGTCGTTCACGCGGGGCTACTGGATGGCGGCGGTACTCGCGTGTGCGATCGTCGCAGTGATGATGCGCGGTCCCGCTCGCAGGGTCGTGGTCTTCTCGCTCATACTCCTCACGATCATCATCTCCGGGGGCGTGGCCGTCTTCTCCGCCAGGTTTCTTGGTATTCTCATTTCGATGGCGGACAGGCTCTCGACCATCTCCAGCCCACTTCAGGTTCTCTCGGTGCAGGAGCGGATGGCGGAGACGCGTGCGGCGCTCGCGTTGATCTGGGCGAGCCCGGTGTTCGGACGCGGTCTGGGCGCTCACGTCTCCTACATGTCGCCCGTGAAACACTATGTCATTACGCGTCCCTTCCTTCACAACGCATACCTCTTCATCTGGCTCAAGCTCGGGATCGTCGGACTCGCCTCATTCTTGATCTTCTACTTCCGGGGACTGCGCATGACGATACGCGCCGCGGCAAAGGTGGACTCGCCACTGGTCCAGGCGTTGCTTGTCTCCGGCGCGGCCATCCTCATCGTGGCTGTCCCTCTCTCACTCACGTCTCCCCAGTTCTACGACAAGAGCTCAGCGCTGGTCCTGGCTTTGGTGCTCGGGCTGGCGCATGCGTCGCTCCGCGGGAAGCTCGAGCGTGGTGACACGGGAACGGGTCGGCTGGGGAAGGGAGATGCTGATGGCAGCTAGGCAGCTCGCACCGGGCGAGCGAATCAGAGTGCTTGCTGTCGATCACACTGTCGGGATCAAGCCGTTCAGGAAGAAGTTCGAGGCGATCGCGAAGCACGATGATATCGAGCTGACGGTGCTGGCGCCGGCGGTGTGGCAGGAGAACTACCACCCGATTGTCCCTCCTGACGAGGGGCGAGGGTATGCGATCCGAACCGGGAAGGTCATCTTCCCGGGTTACAACAACCGCGCCTTCTTCATCTCCGGTCTTGCTGGAGCGCTCAAGGCGGTGCGCCCGCATATTCTTGATCTCTACGAAGAGGCGTTCAGCCTGTTCTTCCTTCAGTCGGCTGTGCTTGCGAAGGCGCTTGCGCCGGAAGCACGGATCATCTTCCATTCCTCAGACAGCCTTTCATGGGAGAATCGGTACCCGTACAGGCCGTCGTGGATGTACGCAGCTATCCAGCGCTACGCGCATCGTATGGGTCGGTATGCGTTCACGATCAACGAGGTTGCAGGGGAGATCCTCAGATCGAAAGGATACGAAGGCCCCATCACACGCGTCTTCCACGGAGTTGACGAGACCGAGTTCCGCCCGATGGATGCGACATCTCTCCGGCGCGAGTTGGGGCTTAAGGGGCCGGTCGTCGGCTACGTTGGGAGATTGACTTACAAGAAGGGTGTCGATGTGCTGCTCCGTGCAGTGGCGGGGCTGACGGATCCGCCCGAACTTGTCATCATTGGTGACGGTGAAGAAAGGGAGAGTCTGGAGCAGTTGGCGGCAGCATCCGGCATCGGTGATTCGACGCGTTTCATAACGGGTGTCGCACACGAGCAGGTTCCGCTCTATCTGAGTGCTTTCGATGTGATGGTTCTGCCGTCCATCAGGTCGAGCAAGTTCAACGAGCCATTCGGGCGGGTGCTTGTCGAGGCCATGGCATGCGGCGTTCCAGTCATCGGTACGACGTGTGGGTCAATGAAACTCGTGCTGGGCGACGCTGGCCTGATCGTTCCGGACAATGACGTAGACTCGCTTCGCACGCAGCTTGCGGCACTCCTGTCCGACCGCGGTCTCATGGACGGGCTTTCCCCGAGAGGACGCCAGCGCGTCCTTGACCTGTATACCTGGCGCCGATTTGCCGACATGATCCACCAGGGCTACCTCGACGTCTTGAAGGGCTGAATCTCGAATGGAGTATCTTCTCCTTGTCATGTCGGGCGTGGTCAGCACGCTCGTGAACGCTCTCCACCCGCGCGGATGTGGAGTGGTGCGTCACGTTGTCGCCTTCAAGCTGGACCATCTGGGAGACCTTGTCACCGCCGCTCCCGCCATCTCGGCGGTCAGGCTCCGGCATCCGGATGCGGAGCTCACACTCGTCGTCGGTAGCTGGTGCGCTGAGCTGGCAAAATCTCTATTCCCGGTCGCCGTCGTTGCGGTCTACGACAGCCCGCGATTCGACAGGACGCGTGCCGATGGGAACGAACCTGCGCAGCGCGGACTGAGGGAGGCTCTCGAGAGGCGCCGGTACGACGTCGCCTACGGACTTCGCGAGGACCCGGCAGTTCTCGGCTTTTGCCTGTTCGGTGGGTGTCGCCACCGAAGTGACCGCGGGACGGTCCGCATCGGGGACCGGGTGCGACGATTGGGAGCCATGCTCAGGGGGCGGGGTGACCCTGGTCCGCTCAGCGAGTTAGAGACCAATCTCCGCGTTGTCGGAGCGGCCACTGGAGACGCACCTGCACTCCCGCCGTTGACAGTGTCGCCCGACGATGTCGAAAGAGTGAGAGAGGACATTCTGGGCGAGGAACCGAACGCGTCCCGACCTCTTATCGTAATCCATCCCGGGGCCGCCTGGGTCCATCGTCTCTGGCCGGTCGATCGGTACAACGATCTCGCCGCACGGCTCTACAGCAAGCACAGGGCCACCATTGTCGTGACCGGTTCAGCGGAGGAACGGAAGCTGGCGGACCGTGTTCTTGCGGGTGGTGTGCAGGGTCGCTCCGTGGCGGGTGAGTACGACATCGGGCGCGTTGCCGCGCTGCTCTCGCTGGCGGACGTGTACATCGGCTCCGATACGGGCATTACGCATCTCGCGGCGGCAACAGGGACGCCTGTCGTGGCTCTGTTCGGGCCGGGCGACCCGCGTCGCTTCGGACATGTCGGCCCCTGCGACGTTGTGCTGTACCATAAGCAGGACTGCTCGCCGTGCCCGCAGATTGACTGTGACCGGGACGGCGCCTGCATGAAGGCCATCACCGTCGACGAGGTCGCCGAGGCCGTGGCCAGCGTGCTGAGGGCTGTTGACAGTCGACGCTGCTCCGGAGGGAACTCGAAGTGAGGATCCTCTTCCTGACATCCCGACTTCCGTACCCGCCGCACAGGGGTGACCGCGTCCGCACGTTCAACTTCCTCAGGGCATTCGCCTCGCGACACGATGTGCATCTGATCTCGTTCATCGAGAGCGATGAGGAGCGCCAGATGGTCAGAGAACTCGAGAGCATCTGTTCACTGGAACTCATCGTGCTCGGCAAGCGGCGCTCGCTTCTCAACATCGCAACACACGCCCTTTCGCAGATGCCGTACCAGGCTCTCTACTACCGGTCTGCCCGGATGCACACGGTGGTGCAAGCCGCTCTCGCGGGCGGCGCGTTCGATCTCATCTATGTGCATCTCTTCCGTATGGCTCCGTTCGTTGCTCCTCTACTCGGACGTCGGTCGCTGGAAGCAGCGGGCAGCACTCGCGCCGTGCTCGACCTTACGGACTCCGTGGCCTCCGAGATCGAACTCTCGATCAGGCACCGGCCGATTCTCACACGGTTCCCCTACGCGTGGGAGAGCCGGAAGATCAGAGCGTACGAGAAGCGCGTTATGCCCAGCTTCGATGAAACATGGGTTATCTCTGAAGCGGATCGGAACGACGTGCTCTCGGGGGTTTCAGGGCCGCGCGTGGAGATTGTGCCGAACGGTGTGGACGAGAGGCTCTTCGAACTCAACCCTGCGCCGGAGGACGCGCGCGAGGTCGTGTTCGTAGGTAATCTCGGCGTTCCGCACAACATCGATGCCGTCGAGTTTCTGATCCGCGACGTCATGCCGCGTCTCCGGACGACTGAGCCGGGAGCGACGCTACGCGTGGTGGGGCAGGGGGCGGGTGATCGGATGCGTGGTATTTGCGATGCCGCGGACTGGTGCACGCTCGCAGGCTTCGTCCCCGACCTGCGCGATGCCTATCGGAGTGGAGCCGTGTTCGCGGCGCCCATGCGCTTCGCGGCCGGCGTGCAGAACAAGATGCTCGAGGCGATGGCAGCAGGCTTGCCCGTCGTCACGACACCCACGGGAAACCGGGGGCTCAGGGCTGAGCCCGGGAGCGAGGTAATCGTGGCGAGTGGGGCCGAGGAGTTCGCGCGCGCGCTCGGAGAGATTGTGGGCAGCGCCCACCGGCGCGCTACGCTCGGCAAGGCGGGGAGGCGATTCGTCTCAAGCCGGTTTGCATGGTCGCACGCGCTCGATCGTGCCGAGGCCGTGGCAGAGCGATAGCAGGACTGACAGGCCCGCGCGTGTCGACGATCCTCCCGCTATCTTGAGACGTAGATGATCAGTGCCCGAAGCCGCTTTGGCAGAGCAGCCACGAGACCTTCGTCAAGCTTGGGGAGCGGCCGCATCAGCATCAGTAGCCCACCGAAGAGCAACGCGTATGCCGCGCCGTGGAGCGCGAGCGGGGCAAGGCCTGATGGTCGCCAGACAAGGGATGGAATGAGGGCGACCCCCACAGCGCTGACAACATAGGGAATGTGCCGCAGCGGGAACTCAATCCCGAGCACTCTCCTCGCCATGATCGTCTCGGCGAGCACTGCACTCATTGCACAGATGCCGGTTCCGACGAGCGCTCCGGCAGCGCCCCACCTGGTTATGAGCACGATGTTCACCGCCACGTTGAGCATCCCAGTAACGACTCTCACGCGCACCACCTTGCGGATGCGGTGCGTGGCCTGCAGAGCTGTGGAACTTGCCCCACCCCCGAGAAGCCAGTTGATCGTCATCGGTGCGGCGTAGGCCAGAAGCAGAGGACCTGCCCCCGCGTAGTCGCGGCCATAGATCGCGACTACGCACGCGCTCGCGTTCGCCATGAGGAACACGACGAGCGGGACTACGACTGTGCCCGTGAGCACGATGACGGACTGCCAGAGCGAGCCGATAGCCTCCGGTCTGCGCGTCTGCCTTCGGGAGAAGAGCGCCAATGCAATCCCGGAGAGGCCTATCGTCAGCACCGTGCCGACCGCGTGCGTGAGTGAGAAGGCGATATCGTAGAAGGCGATCTCGGTCTGGCCATGCCGGATGATGTTGAGGATGATGACATCGGATTGCTTGCCGAGGCCAAATCCCACCGCGGTGAGCAACCAGGAGCTTGCGGCGAACGACAGGACCGGCCGGAACTCGACCGCGTCGCCTCTGTTGCCAAGGAGTCTGCCGATGCTCCAGACGTACGCGAGAAGGAGGAGCGCTCCGGTGATGCCAAGCATCACCATGATCTCCCGCACGCCGGCGCCACTGCTCAGCAGAACATAGGCGATCGCGATGTTCGCTCCGCGGAAGAAGACAGTAAGCACGCCGACGGCGCGCGTTCTGAGGAGTCCGACGAGCACGTTGCCTGCGAAGGACGCGAGGCTTTGGCAGACCATATAGAGGGCGGCGGCGAGAATGAGAGGGGCTATCGCCACGTTCTCGTAGCGCAGGGCAATCCAGTCTCGTCCCAGGACCACGGCTCCCACGAGAACTACGATGAGTCCCAGACGAATGCCAAGAAGCCCCTGAACCAGGGTGGGCGCCTTGTGTGTCCCGGGGGTCGCAGCGAACTCACCGAGGAACCTGTGGAGCGTCTTGTCGATCCCCATCGATGACAGAACGAACACGAGCGTTGCAAGACTGAGAACCGAAATGTAGGTGCCGTAGTCTGCGGGAGTCAGCATGCGCGCCAGCAGCACGGCGAAGACATACGCAAGCCCAAAATCACCCAGCTTCGCGACCGAGTTCCAGAGGTAGCTCGAGAAGAACCCCGGCGCCCGGTCGGCGCCGGCAGACGGAGCGGGAGCTGATGGGCGGTTGCGCCTCACTTCGTGCCCTCCCCTCGACTGCCGTCGGCGACGTGCTCGCACATCCCGGCGAGCCGCGAATTGGAACTCAACGCATCGAACCGGTCAGCGACGACGGAGTGGCCGGCGTCCGTGATGACCTTCCGCTGCGCGGGATCCTCCAGAAGCTGCAGGACCGCTCCGGCGAAGGTCTCAGGCGTATCGCCGACGAGGAGGTGGGCTCCATTGTCGAGTCCCAGTCCCTCGCAGCCCTTCGATGTTGAGACGACCGCCGTTCGCATCGCAAGCGCTTGGACGATCTTCACACGGACGCCGCTGCCGATACGGAGCGGCACAACGAACACCTTGGCGAGGCTGACATACGGGGTGATGTCCTCCACCCTGCCGGCGACATACGTGTGTTCATCCTTGAGCCCCTCAATCCACGGGGGGCCGCCTGCACCGACGATCGTCAGCGTCGTCGACGGACGCTCCTTACGAATCAATGGGAGGATCTCATCGACGAACCATCTTAGGCTGTCCTGGTTCGGCCGCCAACCGAGGTAGGCGACGAAGATGATGTCGCTCGCTCGAGTGGAACTGCCGTCAGCGTCTGGGGTAGACGCCCTGCTCGTCCGGAATCCGTCGGCGGTATCCCGCATCGAGGTGATATCCAGTGCGATGGGACAGACCTCGATCGTTGCCTCCGGCGCGATCGCTTGAAGCTGCTCCGCATCCTCTCTCGTGTATGCGCACACGGTATCAAACCGCGGGAGATGCTCCTTCTCGAAGGTGAGCATCCGCCGCCACTGAAGCCGAGCGTAGGTGCGGTGGAGGAATCCGGGCTGGAAGTCGCTGAAGAGCTCCATGATCGTAGATTGCACGTTAGGCGCGAAGAGGATACATGAAGCATCAGTGCTCTTCCGGACGGTCTCGAGCAGAGTAGCACCGTGAATGCTGTTGAAAAGGACGATGTCGAATGACCCCGTCTCGAGCGCTCTGCTGACCGTCTCCCGGGCCTTGGCGGAGGCGTACCGCCTGATGGGCCATGGGAGTGGGTCCACTACGCTCAGCGCATACCGCAAGAGGCTGTTCGCCGGGACGCTCTCCACCGACGTGACATGGGCAATCTCCGAGACAGCCGCATCTCCCGTCGGTGTCGGACCCCGCGTAACCTGACAGAGGCAGGTTACCTCGTGCCCGGCTCTCGTCAGCTGCACGACGCGGAAGTAGCTCGAGATCTGTCCTCCGACCATCCTCGGTTCGGGGAAGCCCTGAGTGATGAAAAGGATCCTCACGTCGTCGTCACCTCTCTGGTACCCGCGCACGGCGGTGTGTCGCTCAGATGGGCTGAGACCGTGCACTTGTCCACGCCGGCCGCCGAGTGTGGCCAAGGATATCCGGATGAACCTACAGCACCGTACTCCGGCGGTCAACCAGCATCGACCGGCGACTTGTGCGTAGATGCCCGGTTTGCAGGGTCTTCGCCGGCGTGACATGCCCCATGTGCTTGGAATGTCGCTTGAGGAGCGATGGCCGAAAGGCTTGACCTTGTCGAGCGCTCGCCCTACAATTCCACGATACACTTGGCTGAGTCGGAGGTTCGAGGATCACACGGAGCGGAGGCCATGGGCGAACGTCTTGACGACCACGAGATGGCGAGACTGCTGGCGGATGAGGAGCTCAAACTGGCTCAGTTAAGGGAGCTTGTGGACAGCGCCTGCGAGGAGATCATGGGGGGAAGGCTGGATCGTCAGGAGGCCACGGTTCTCGCGCAGCGTGTCCGTCGTCAGGCCCAGGAGATCATTCCCGACATGATGGACACGTTCGATCTCATCTATCAGAGCAGATTCGAGCGCCTGATCTCCCAGTATATCAAGATCCGCTCCACCGGGACCGAAGACTAGCCCTCAACCTGGAACCGGGCTCGTCGATCACTTCTTGGGGCGCGGGCCTCTCTGTGATCACGAAGTCACTGGCCGGTCCGGCAGCGCCGGGCCGGAATCCATGACAGGGGAGTGGATGAAGATCTCTGTGCTGGCGAGCGGCAGCTCGGGCAACACACTGGTTGTCTCTTCTGATTCGGACTCGCTCCTGGTGGATGCGGGCATGTCCGCCAAGCGTGTAGAGAGTGCACTTGACGAAGTCGGTGTGGATGTTGAACACCTTTCCGCACTCCTTGTGACTCACGAGCACTCAGATCACATCAGTGGACTGGGGCCGGTGGCAAGACGTTTCGGGCTGCCGGTCTTCGCCACCCAGCGTACACACGAGGCGCTCGAGAACCGTGTCGGTGGAACCATCGATGCGGTCGTAATGGAATCCGGAACGTCGCAGAGGATCGGTGATCTCACTGTTTCAGCGTTCAGCGTGAGCCACGATTGCGCTGACCCTGTTGGGTACACGATCACTGACGGAGACCATCGCGTCGCAATCGTGACCGACCTCGGAACCGTGGGCAGGAGCGTTCGCCACCATCTGTCTCAGGCGGACTGTGTGGTTCTGGAGTTCAATCACGACGAGCGGATGCTCCTGGAAGGCGACTACCCCTGGAGCCTCAAGCAGCGCATCATGGCCAACACCGGCCATCTTTCGAATGCGGCTGCGGCAGAGGAACTCACCACGATGGCAGAGGGGCCGCTTTCGGTGCTGATTCTGGCACACCTTTCCCGCGATAACAACACGCCCAGGCTGGCATTCGAGACGGCCGTGGGTGTTCTGGAGAAGGCAGGCAGATCCGATGTCCAGGTGCTTCTCGCCGGCAGTGGAGAGACACTTGGCCCGGTCGATCTGGGCAACGGAGCGTACGGACGCAGCCGGGGCGGCGACGTCAGGCGGACTAGGGCGAAGGGGATGGCAACGACATGCACAGAATAGCAGTCATCGGAACAGGGTACGTTGGTCTCGTCGGCGGCGCCGGCTTGGCGGATCTTGGAAACCGTGTTACCTGCGTCGATCAGGTCGAAGAGAAGATCGAGCGTCTTCAGGCCGGCGAGATTCCATTCTACGAGCCGGGGCTCTCTGATGTCGTCCTGAGGAATGTGAAGGAGGGACGACTCAGCTTCACAACGGACTTCGCAGCCGCAGTAAGAGAGAACGATGTCATCTTCTGTGCCGTGGGAACGCCCGAGGGGGACGGCGGTGCAGTCGACCTCACACAGGTCGACGCCGTCGCGCGTGACATCGGGCGCAACATGGACGGCTACCGCGTCATCGTGCAGAAGAGCACGGTTCCCGTCGGCACGGCACGCCGCGTGCGCAAGATCATCGAGGAGAACCAGAGCGAGCCGCACGAGTTCGACGTCGTGTCGAATCCTGAGTTTCTCCGTGAGGGGGCGGCAGTCGGCGACTTCATGCGTCCGGACAGAGTGGTCGTAGGGGCGGACACCGATCGGGCGAAGGAGATTCTGAGGAGCATCTACGCCCCGCTCTACCTGATCCGCACGCCGATCGTGGAGACGACACCAGAGAGTGCCGAGCTCATCAAATACGCGTCCAACGCTTTCCTGGCGACGAAGATATCGTTCATCAATGAAATTGCCAATCTCTGCGAGAAGGTGGGCGCAGACGTGCAGACCGTGGCGTATGCGATGGGACTGGACAAGCGTATCGGTCCGAAGTTCCTTCACGCCGGAGCCGGGTACGGAGGCTCCTGCTTCCCGAAGGACACGAAGGCGTTGACGAAGATCGCTCTAGGGGCCGGTGTGGACTCCCGCATCGTGAATGCGACGGTCGAGGTCAACAGGCTTCAGAAGGAACAGATGGTCGATAAGGTACTGGCAGCCGCCGGAGGTGACGTGTCAGGCAAGACCGTGGCGCTCCTGGGTCTGTCGTTCAAGCCGAACACCGACGACATGCGCTATGCGGCCTCGATAGTCCTCGCGGAGGGTCTCAAGGCGAAGGGCGCAACCGTTCGAGGCTACGATCCAGTCGCCATGGACAACGCGCGCGCCATCATGCCGTTCGTGGAGTTCGCTTCGGATGCCTATGAAGCTGCCACGGGCGCCGACGTGGTCGTGCTCGTGACGGAGTGGAACGAGTTCAGACAGTTCGACACTGATCGACTCAGCGACGTGATGGCGGGTCGAGTGATAGTCGATTGCAGGAATATCTACGATCCGGAGACTCTCGAGAGTGCAGGCTTCAGCTACGTTGGCGTCGGCCGCGGCAAGCGTGCGAAGCAGTGATTCCGAGGAGGAAAAGATGGCCGGAACCGTACTACCCAAGGGGATCAAGGCGAAGCGATTGATCGACGGTGTCAGTGTCAAGGAACTGAGGCTCATCCCGGACGAGCGCGGCTATCTGATGGAGATGCTCCGCTCGGACGACGAGATCTTCCAGGAGTTCGGACAGGTCTATCTGTCGGTGGCCTACCCCGGTGTGGTGAAGGGTTGGCATTACCACAAGGTGCAGACGGATTTCTTTACGATTGTGAAGGGGATGATGAAAGTCGTGCTCTACGACGATCGTCCGGATTCGCCGACCCGCGGTGAGATCAACGAGTTCTTCATGGGCGAGCTGAACCCGATCCTCATCACGATTCCTCCCGGCGTACTTCACGGAATGAAGGCCATAGGCAACGCGCCCGGCTTTCTCGTGAACTGCCCGACCAAGTCCTACAACTACGACGAGCCGGATGAGTTCCGCGTAGATCCGCATGACGGGACCGTTCCGTACGACTGGGGTCTCGAGGAGGGCTAGTCGCAAAACGGTTGCCGCGCGCCGGAGGAAGCAGTATACTCCCAGCGTGTGGATCTGCTTGAGCGGGGCCCTCCTGGGCCCCTCATTCTGAAGGGGATGGCTCGCGATGAAGGTACTCGTCACCGGCGGAGCAGGATTCATCGGTTCGCATCTCTGCGAAGCGCTCCTCAAGAGGGGGGATGAGGTCTGGGTTGTGGATGACCTCTCCACGGGGCGGTTCGAGAATATCGCTCATCTGGAGAGCGACCCGAGGTTCCACTATACGATAGACACGATTCTCGACGAGCGCGTCGTAGGCGAAGCGACCGCGAAGGTCGATACCGTCTTCCATCTGGCGGCCGCTGTCGGCGTCGCCTATATCATCGACAACCCCCTGAAGTCGCTCGAAACGAATATCAAGGGCACAGAGTTCGTCCTACAAGCAGCTAACGAGGGGAAGAAGAAGGTCATACTCTTCTCGACCTCAGAGATCTATGGAAAGGCCAACGAGCAGCCCTGCAAGGAGACCGACGACAGAATCCTGGGCTCGACGACCATTGCCAGGTGGGGCTACTCCTCATCCAAGGCCATCGACGAGTTCCTGGCGCTCGCATATCACAGGGAGAAGCAGTTGCCTGTGGTGATCGTACGGTGTTTCAACACCTGCGGCCCGCGGCAGACCGGTCAGTATGGAATGGTGATCCCGCGTTTTGTAAAGCAGGCGCTTCTGAATCACCCTATTACAGTATATGGAGACGGGAAGCAGACGCGGTGTTTCTGTGATGTCTCCGATGTGATCAGGGCCGTGACCGCGCTTTCGGACGAGCCCGCTGCGGTCGGGGAGGTCTTCAACGTGGGGAGTGACGTCCCCATCTCGATCGAGGAACTCGCTGAGAAGATCAGGGAGTTGACAAGCAGTAGTTCGCCTGTAGAATATATACCATACGACAAGGCGTACGAGCAGGGCTTCGAGGATATGAGGCGGAGGATTCCGGCCCTCACAAAGCTCAGGGATCTCACAGGCTACGAGCCGGAGGTTTCGCTTGAGCAACTCCTCGAGGGCGTCGTCGCCGATTTCAAGAGGTAGCGCAGCTGGTCCCCGGGGTTCCTGAAGCGCATAGTCGGACGAACCCATCGGGCGCCGCAGGCAAGTGAGACGACTACATAGGGGGGAAGACGCCAGGATTGCTACGGATTACCCGTTCTTGAGAACCACGGGGCCATAAGGTCTGCAGGTGGCGCCGGGTCGGGGACAGGCCGGAAGGCCTTGACAACAGCCGTTCGTTGGGGATATTCTGCCCACACGGACACGGGAACCGCGGGGATCCGCATGATCTTTCTTGGAGCATTCCTTCTCTCTATGATGGCCGTGCTTGCGCTGACACCTGCTCTTCGCAGCTTGGCGAAGCATCTTCGTTTTCTCGACCACCCAAGCACAATCAAGGTTCACAGGACACCCACTCCTCTGATGGGCGGTATCGCTGTTGCATTGGCAAGCCTTGCCTCGGCGACGGCAGCGCTAGCGCTGATCAACTACCCCTACAGTGCGACGATAGTCGGCTTCATGTCGGGCGGTCTGATAGTCGTTGTCCTTGGACTTGCCGACGATGCCAACGGGATGCGCCCGGCGGTCAAGCTGATGGGACAGGCCGTTGCCGCGGCCGTGATGATGCTCTCCGGGGGCCTGAGCGGGCTACCGTTTCATCCGGTGATCTCCTTTGTGCTGGGACTCATCTGGATGGTGGGGCTCATGAATGCCTTTAACTTCCTGGACAACATGGATGGCATTACCGCGGGCATTGCCTCTATCGCGACATTCGGCATCTTCACGCTCGCGCTCGGGCACGGGCAGGTGCTCACTGCCATAGCGGCAATCGCCGTGGCAGGTGGGGCACTGGGCTTTCTCACTTACAACTTCAGTCCGGCGACGATCTTCCTAGGGGACGCCGGGAGTCTGTTTCTTGGCTACGTAGTTGGCGCCCTGTCCATGAGGGCAGTCGCGTATGCCGGGGCTGATCCGACGGCCATCGTCATCCCGGTGCTCATGCTTGCGTATCCCATCTTCGACGCCAGCCTGGTCACGGTAGCCCGACTGGCCGACGGGCGTGACGTGGCTCAAGGTGGGAAGGACCACAGTTCTCATCGACTTGCGGGGCTGGGGCTGTCCCCGAAGGAGACGGCCGCGACCATATATGTTCTTTCGATCTTGCTGACTGGAATCGCCGTCTATCTCTCGCTCTATCACGGAGGCGACCTGCTGATCCATGCGCTCGTCACGCTGGCGGTCGCGGGCGGTCTCTTCTTCATGGGAATGAGGCTCTTCCGCGTTCCGACGCAGGTACGAGGAAACGGAGTGCCTTCACCGGTCGCGGTGAGGTTGTACCGTCCGACTGAGCAGGAGATCGCTCTCCTGACGGCTGCCCACACGAAGGTCAATGGGGGAGGGACTGAGGTAGAACCGGTCCCGATCCGTTCCCGCGAAACTATCGAGGTGTAGCAGTTCCGTGTCCTACTCAAGAGGGCGGAACAAGGGAGAGGAATATGCTGGACCTGAAGTACATGAGAGCGAATTCCGACATTGTCAGGACCGCCATCACGAACAAGAATGAGAAGGCGGATCTCGACGAGTTGCTTGTGCTTGACGGGAAGCTCAGGTCTCTTCTCGTCGAAGCCGAGGAGCTCAAGAAGGAGCGCAACGTCGAGAGCGAACGCGTGGCTGAGCTCAAGCGGAAGGGCGAGAATGCGGATGAGATCATCACTCGGATGCGCGAGGTCTCGGAGAAAATCAAGGGACTGGACGAGGAGATCTCCGGTGTGCAAGCCGGTCTCCGGGAACTCATGCTCACGGTGCCGAACATCCCACACGAGTCCGTGCCCGTCGGCAAGAGCGAGGACGACAACGTTGAACTCAGGAGCTGGGGCGAGCCCTGGTCGGTCTGCGACAATCCAGTCCCACACTGGGAGATAGGTGAGGCTCTTGGAATTCTCGACCTCAAGCGAGGGACGAAGATCGCTGGATCAGGCTTTCCCGTCTTCATCGGAGCGGGGGCGCGTCTTGTCCGCGCGCTCATCCAGTTCATGCTGGATGTCCACACCGGGGAGCACGGTTACGTGGAGGTGGCGCCGCCGTTCGTGGCCAACCGTGACTCAATGCTGGGAACGGGGCAGCTTCCGAAACTTGAATTCGATATGTACCGCCTGGAAGCAGACGACTTCTTTCTCATCCCGACGGGAGAGGTTCCGATTACCAACCTCTACCGCGACGAGATTCTGGACGGCGCCCGCCTGCCGATCTACCACACCGCCTACACGCCATGTTTCCGGCGAGAGGCCGGATCGTACGGCAAGGACACCAGGGGGCTCTTGCGTTTGCACAGATTCGACAAGGTCGAGATGGTGAAGTTCGTGGAGCCCGAGACCTCCTACGATGAGCTGGAGTCGCTGACCGCCAATGCGCAGCTGATTTTCGAGCGGCTTGATCTGCCATACAGAGTCAAGACACTTTGCACCGGCGACCTCTCATTTGCCGCGGCAAAGTGCTACGATATCGATGTGTGGTCAGCCGGCGTCGGCAAGTGGCTCGAGGTCTCCTCGTGCAGCAACTTCGAGGACTTCCAGGCCAGACGGGCCGGGATCAAGTACCGTCCAGTCGGTGGCGGCAAGGTCAGGTACGTACACACACTGAACGGCTCCGGCGTCGCTCTGGCTCGGACCATTGTCGCAATCCTTGAGAACTACCAGACCCCCGGGGGAGCCGTCCGCATCCCCGAGGTGCTCAAGGACTACATGGGTGGCCTCGAGGAGATAGCTGGCGTGTGACAGCTCCGGCCGCGCGAGGGTCGCAGCCGGGCTGACCAGGAAGTCTTAAGAGTAGAGATTCTGCAAGGACTGTGGCCATGGCTCTGGGTCTCAATACAACATCTGATCACATACAGACGGCGGGAATCCGCACGAGGGCCTACGTCTTTGTCGCCGTCTCACTCCTGGCAGTGGTCATTTTCCTTTACACAAACAGCCTGATTCGAAGACTCGAGGTTCAGTCTGCCACGCTCTCCCGATCCATAGCGGGTCTGTGTGCCACGGCCACCTACGCAGCCAGGGAGAATGTGGAGCTGTCGGTCGTCTTCGGAGAGCTGATCGAGAGCATCAATTTCCCCGTGATCATCTCCGATGTGAGAGGTGTGCCCATTACGTGGAAGGGACTCCCTCTCGCCGTCGACCCGGAGGAGGTGAGCCACGAGGAATATCTCTCCGCGGATCCGGAGAACCCCTCGGATTCAGGGCTGGGCGACGTGATGCGGATCATGGCTGAGGTGGATCGTCGTCGTTCCCCGATCCCGATGACTCAGATAGGGGATGAGACCGTTCTGGGCTACGTTCACTACGGTGAGTCCAGCATGATAAAGGAGATGCGCTTCGTGCCGGCGCTCGAGATCCTGGCGTTCGGCGTTCTCCTGCTTCTGGGATTCCTCGGCTTCCGCAATGCGAAGCTGGCGGAGCTTCGTTCGATCTGGGTCGGGCTGGCGAAAGAGACCGCCCACCAGCTGGGGACACCGATCTCATCACTGATGGGGTGGGTTGAACTCCTCCGGGAGACCGGGACGAAGGAATGTGAAGCCTGCAGAGAGATCTCGCGGATGTCTGTCGAGATGCAGCGGGATCTCGACAGATTGGACAGGATATCCCAGCGATTCAATCAGATAGGGTCCACACCAAAGATGAAGCGACAGGATGTCGCGGTCGTGCTGAGGGGAGCAGTGGACTATCTTCGCTGGCGTCTGCCCTCGCTTGGTCAGGAAATCGAGATCAGCGAGGAGTACGCGGACGTCCCGCTTGTTGACGTCAATGCCCAGCTGATGGAGTGGGTCATTGAGAACCTCGTCAAGAACTCCATGGAGGCGCTTCCACCGAAGGGCGGAACGATCGGGATCAGGACCGAGCACGCGACCAAAGAAGGCGACATCCGGATCTTTTTCACCGACAACGGCAGAGGTCTCACCGCCGCCGAGCGCAGACGCGTCTTCCTCCCGGGCTATTCGACGAAAAGGAAGGGTTGGGGTTTGGGGTTGGCTCTGGCCAGACGGATTGTGGAGGAACATCACAACGGACGACTCTACATCGGATGGTCCGAACCCGGGAAAGGCACGACCTTCGTAATCTGCCTTCCGGCTACCTAGCACGAGCTTTCTGCCACAAGAGATGCCTCAGGCGGACCTGCCAAGTGTCCGCCAGGATTCATACATGGAGAGGGGACGGGATCTCAAGATGAGTACCGCAAACAGGCGAATCCTCTGGGTCGACGATGAGATAGATATGCTCAAGCCGCACATCATCTTCCTTGAGCAGCGAGGCTACGATCTGGCGACGGCGACCAGTGGCGAAGCAGCGATCGAGATGGTCAGGGAGGGGCGCTACGACATCGTCCTGCTCGACGAGATGATGGTCGGGATGGACGGACTCGAGACGTTGGCTGAGATGAAGGAGCTTGACCCTTCCGTTCCCGTGGTCATGGTGACCAAGAGCGAGGAGGAGGATCTCATGAACGATGCGCTGGGCAAGCGCATCGATGATTTCCTCATCAAGCCAGTCAAGCCGACGCAGGTCCTGAGTGCGATCAAGCGCATTCTCGATGGACGGAAGATACGGCGGGATCAGCTGGCTCAGACATACGCCCGGGAGAACAGTCAGCTCCGGGCGCAGATAATGGGGGCGATGGACTGGCGCGAATGGGTGGAGTTCTACACCAAGTTCGTCCATTGGGATCTGGAACTCGACCGCGTTCGAGACCCGGGTCTCAGGCAGATCCACCGTGATCTCCAGATGTCGGCCAACGCGGAGTTTTCACGCTACGTGGAGGGCGAATACGAGGGGTGGGTCAACGACTCTCCCGATCGCCCGCTTCTTTCTCCGGACATCTTCGGGGAATACGTGGCGCCGTTTCTCAAGGCCAAGAAGAAGGTCTATTTCGTGGTGCTCGACTGTCTGAGACTCGACCACTGGATGAGTCTCAGACCGAGCCTGGAGCCGTTCTTCAACATAGAGAACCACTACTACTATTCGATCCTGCCGACGGCGACTCCGTACTCGCGAAACGCGCTCTTCAGCGGGCTCTACCCCGCGGAGTTCGGCGAGAAGTTCCCCGACATATGGGATGCGCATTCGAGAGACCAGTACAGCAAGAACCGCTACGAGCGCCAGCTCATGGAGGGGCAGCTGAGACGGATGGGCATCAGAGTGAGCCCCGCGCACAAGTACGTGAAAATCTACGAGAAGGATGAGGCGGACAACGTGAGGCGGAAGATGGGATCGTTCCATGATCTCCAGTTCGTCTCGCTCGTCTACAACTTCGTCGACATCCTTTCGCACGGGCGCTCGGAATCCGAGATTCTCCAGGAGATCGCGCCCGACGAACCGGCCTTCCGCTCGCTCGTTCGCTCGTGGTTCGTTCACTCGGCCCTGTACCACATCATCGAGGAGATGGCACGGCAGAAGGCCACGGTCGTTCTGACGACCGACCACGGCGCCGTACTGGGGCGACGCGCTGCACTCGTGCGGGGCAACAAGGCGACGACGACGAACATCCGCTACAAGTTCGGAAGCAACCTTGGTTACAACCCAAAGGAGACGTTCCTGATAGATGATCCTGACCGTTTCCGGCTTCCGACCGACGGGTTGAGCAAGCAGTATGCCATCGCGAAGGAGGACTACTACTTCGTCTACCCGACGGAGTTTCACAAGTACGAGCGGCAGTACCGGGGTACCTTCCAGCATGGCGGGATATCGACCGAGGAGATGATCCTCCCGTGTGCCATCATGACTCCCAGGGGATAGGACCCAGGCGATGAGTGCCAGAAGAGAGAGCCTTGTCACCAAGTCATCCGACGAGAGCCGGGAGCTGGGCCGCGCACTTGGACGCCTGCTTGAGGCTGGTGATCTCGTTGCGCTCTACGGGGATCTGGGAAGCGGGAAGACGGTTCTTGCCCAGGGCATCTCGGTCGGACTCGGGTACGACGGCTATGTGTCCAGCCCCAGCTTCATCGTTGTAAACGAATACGCCGGGCGCGTCCCGATCCTGCACGTTGACCTTTACAGGATTCACAATCTCGCCGAAATCGAGGATCTTGGGTATCGCGAGCTCTTCTTCGGTGACGGGGTGGCGATCATCGAGTGGGCTGAGCGCGCCAGGGAGTTTCTCCCAGACGAGAGGCTCGACATACGCATTTCGATCGATGCCCCGGACATACGCACCATGGTGCTTGACGCGCGTGGCGACAGGCACGTCCGTGTGAAGAGTGCGCTCCTGAAACTGTGGAGAGAGCGGCCGCAAGATGAAGATTCTCACGATTGACACATCGACGCCCGTGGAGGTTGTCTCCGTAGTGGATGGGGACAGGCTCATTGGTGTCTCGGAGCGACGCACGGAGCGCGGGCACACCGAGCGCCTGCTGGAGGCCGTTCATGCGGTCCTCCACGAGGCGGGAGTCGCCATTCGGGACCTCGACGGCATAGCCGTCGCAGTGGGGCCCGGCAGGTTCAGTGGTCTCAGGGTCGGTCTGGCTACCGCCAAAGGGTTGGCCGTCTCGACCGGCGTGCCAGTCTGGCCCGTTTCAACGACGGAGTCGCTCGCCGCGAGCGCGCCCGCCCGTGAGGGGCTGATTCTCTCCGCGATCGATGCGAGAAAGGGAGAGGTCTACTGCGCCCTGTTTGACGCGAGCGGGCAACGGCGGGAGCGTCTCTCCGAGGATAGAGCAATCGAGCCGCAGGAGGCGGCGCGACTGGCGCTCAATGCGGCCGACGGCCGGAAGGTCCAGCCGGTGGGCACCGGAGCCTCCGAGTATGCGCAGGAACTTGAGGCCGTTCTCGGTGGCAGCCTGTCAGCTCCCGAGTGTAGCATCGATGTCAGCGACCCCGTGGCGCTTGCGGCACTGGCAGCCCGGGCGGCCGGCGAGGGTGAGGCGCCTGAGCTTGACGGTCTTGAGCCGGTCTATCTCAGGGGTATATGATCAGGCGGATCTTCTCACGTACCGCTTTTCTGGGGGTGCACCGTGCCCACGCCGTCCACGGATCTCCGAGCCATGACGCTCGCCGACCTCGATGACGTGTGTGCCATCGAGACGGAGCTATTCCCAATCCCGTGGTCGAGACAGGCGTTCGAGGCGGACCTCAAACGTTCACCTCCCACACTTGCGCTCGTCGCTCTGGAGCGGGGGCGCGTTGTCGGCTACATCATCGGCTGGATTATTGAGGATGAGTTCCACATCGGGAACATAGCGGTTACGGGGAAGAGACAAAGGCAGGGCATCGCAAAGCGGATTCTGGCCGAGGCGATTCGGGTCGCGCATGAGCGAGGAGTCCGTATGGCGACGCTCGAGGTGCGCGCGTCCAACGATGCGGCGATCAGTCTGTATGAGCGTTACGGATTCAGAGCGGTGGCGATTCGCAGGGGATACTACACCGACAACGGCGAGGATGCGATCGTGATGCTGGCGGAGGTGACTTAGGTGAACACGGGGAGCACGATGGAATCTGGAACGAACGGGGGCTCGGAGAAGGCTCCGGAAGGGGCCCCGGAGAAGGCTCCGGAAGGGGCCCCGGAGAAGGCTCCGGAAGGGGCCCCGGAGAA
>CAZFRO010000014.1:8213-23021 GCA_964521425.1 uncultured bacterium | reverse complement strand
CGGAGAAGGCTCCGGAAGGGGCCCCGGAGAAGGCTCCGGAAGGGGCCCCGGAGAAGGCTCTCACGAAGGCAGCGGATCGGTTGCGGGAGCTTGGAGTGGAGCGCCCCGACATCTGTGTCATTCTCGGATCGGGGCTGTCATCGTTCACCGACAGTTTCTCTCCGGACCTCACCGTACCGTACGGGAAGATCCCCGGGTTTCCACAGACAGCAGTAGCCGGGCATCGCGGTGCTCTTGTGCTCGGGAGGATCGGTGGAAAGGAGACGATCGTTTTCGCCGGACGAGTCCACCTCTACGAGGGACACTCGCCACAGGACGTCACATTCACAGTGAGACTGGCGGCCGAACTCGGCGCGCATACACTCATTGTGACAAACGCATCGGGCGGGCTCGACCCGGGCTTCGAGGTGGGCGATCTCATGCTCATCGCGGACCAGCTCTCGCTCATCTCAGGACCGCGACGACTTCCTCTACCGACCTTCAGAATGGGCCACGCTTACTCGGAGCGCCTGCGTGAGCATGCCGCAGCCGTGGCCGTCGAGGAGAGAGTTACGCTCAGAAGTGGTGTCTACATCGGAGCTCTTGGGCCAACGTACGAGACCCCGGCCGAGATAAGGATGATGCGCCGGATCGGTGGCTCCGCAATCGGGATGTCGACCGTGCTGGAGGTCCAGGCGGCGAGAGCGCTGGGGCTCAAGGTGATGGGCATAGCACTCATCACGAATCTCGCGGTCCCCGGGAGCGGTCACAAGACAACGCACAAGGAGGTCCTGGCGGCGGGAAGAGCCGGCGGGGAGAAGCTGTACGCAGTCGTCTCTGGCGTTGCGCGCCGGATGTAGCTGCTGGTAGGGGCTGCTCGGCGTGGGAAGCCGTCAGTAGAGGCGTGCCGTGTGTGCGAAGCCGTCAGTAGGGGTTGCCAGGCGGCTATGGCCGTGTCATGATAGATGCACGATCGACGGATCAGCAGTAGTTCCGGAGAATCGCACAATTACACAGGAGAATCGACAGATGGACCAGGTCTCATGGCTCAAGCGCCGCAAGCCAGGCATCAAGGACACCAAGAAGCGCGATGTGCCCGATGGCCTCTGGAAGAAGTGTGACAGCTGCGGGGAGATTCTCTACCACAAGGAACTCGAGAAGAACCTCTGGACATGCGGCAAGTGTGGGCATCACTTCCGTATCTCTGCAGACAAGTACATGAACATCCTCACGGACTCCGGCAGCTACGTGGAACTCCTGACCGGTCTCGAGTCGATAGATCCTCTGGGCTTCGTGGACTCGAAGAAGTACGTCGACCGGATAGAGGCAGCGAAGAAGAAGACCGGGCACAACTCCGCCGTTCTGACAGGCAGCGCCCGGGTCGGTGGGCACCTGGCCATGCTCGCGGTCCTCGATTTCGGATTCCTCGGGGGGAGCATGGGATCCGTCATGGGTGAGAAGATAGCGCGGCTCACCAGGATGGCTGTGGAGGAGCGCGTCCCTGTC
The DNA here is from genome assembly GCA_964521425.1 of uncultured bacterium. GTDB lineage: Bacteria > Joyebacterota > Joyebacteria > Joyebacterales > Joyebacteraceae > Joyebacterum. The sequence goes on along the minus strand of CAZFRO010000014.1, from coordinate 21,536 downwards.
ATCACGCTCTCGAGCACCGGTGGGGCGAGGATGCAGGAGGGCATTCTCTCGCTTATGCAGATGGGCAAGACGAGCGCCATGCTCGCCAAGCTCCACGATGAGGGACTCCCGCATATCGCCATCCAGGCTCACCCGACGACAGGTGGGGTGACCGCCAGTTTCGCATCTCTCGGTGATGTCATCATTGCCGAGCCGGGCGCCCTCATCGGATTCGCGGGGCCTCGGGTCATCCAGCAGACCATCAAGCAGGATCTTCCGGACGGCTTCCAGCGCTCCGAGTTCCTTCTCGAGCATGGGATGGTCGACATGATCGTTCACCGCATGGAACTGAAGGGCGCCATCGTGCGGGTTCTTGATTTCTTCTCCGATGACGCACGGGACCGAGCGGAGGACACGCTTGAGCAGGCTCGGAAACAGGGTCTTTGATTCCTACCAATCGTGCCTGGACTGGCTCTTCACTCGCCGGCGATTCGTAATGAAGCCGGGACTCGAGAGGGTCGAGTACCTGCTCGGGACCGTCGGAAACCCCCACAAACGCTTTCGCATCGTCCATGTCGGTGGAACAAACGGCAAGGGATCGACGTCGGCCATGGTCGCCTCGATTCTGGTTGAGCACGGACTCAGGACAGGGCTCTTCACATCTCCTCATGTGGTCGACTTCACCGAACGCTTTGTCGTGAACGGCTCTCGCGTGTCCAGGGACCGCATCGTGTCGATCATCGGACGGCTGAAGCCGGGCGCCGATGATATCGAGGCCACGTTCTTCGAGATCGCAACGGCGGCGGCGACCGTCTTCTTCGCGGAGGAGAACGTGGACATCGCCGTGGTCGAGGTCGGTATGGGCGGCGCCATGGATGCGACAAGCGCCCTGGATTCGGTGTTGTCGGTGATCACGGGTGTTGCCGTGGACCACTCGGAGATCCTGGGGACCACGGTGGATGAGATCGCCCGCAAGAAGGCAGGAATAGTCAGAACGGACGGTGTTGTGGTCACCGGTGCCGTCGGAAGTGCTCTGGGCGTCGTTCGTGACGTGGCGGCGACGCGTGGTGCGCGTTTCGTCTCCGCCAGTGAGGAGGCGATAGTCGATCGTGTTTCCGTCATCTCGACCGGCAGCATCTTCGATCTCACCTATGATGGAGCCGTCCACAAAGGGCTCTCCATCTCATTTCTCGGGCGCCACCAGGTTGCGAATGCAGTCTGTGCGGCTCTGGTCGCCCACGAGCTTTCGCGCGACGGAGTGATCGATCTCTCCGAGGCGTCGCTCAGGCGCGGGCTCTCCGAGGCGGGCAGCATAGGCAGAATGCAGATACTGGACCGGCGGCCGACGATTCTCGCGGATGTGGCGCACAATCCTGATGCGGCGAACGTCCTGGCCCAGGCCGTGCGTGAGGTCTTCGAATACGGCTCCGTGATAGCGGTTCTGGGCGTGATGGCCGACAAGGATCTTGACGGCATCATGAGCGCGATATCAGACGTGGCGGACGTTGTCATACTGACGCGGCCGTCCAGTGTGAGGGCTGCGGATCCAGAGGAACTCGCCAGAATCGCCCGAAGCCATCGATTGGAGCACGAGATCATCGAGTCGCCGGGCGCCGCCCTGGCACGCGCCGTCTCGATGGCCGGTGAAGCGGACCTTGTCTTGATCACCGGTTCCCACTACACTGTTGGCGATATCATGATAAGCCTTGGGATAGGGGATTCCCTCTAGAGTTCAGTACGCGGGAGGCACAGATGGCCGAGGTCATCATCAGGAACGTCAAGAAGGTCTTCGACGGCAATGTGGTTGCCGTCAGTGACATGGATCTCACAGTTGAGGATCGTGAGTTCGTCGTACTGGTCGGACCCTCCGGGTGCGGCAAGTCGACGCTCCTCAGGATGGTGGCGGGGCTGGAGGATGTGACGGAAGGGGAGATCTTCATCGACGGCCGTCTAGTCAACGATGTTCCCCCCAAGGATCGTGACATCGCAATGGTCTTTCAGAACTACGCCCTCTACCCGCACATGTCGGTCTATGAGAACATGGCCTTCGGACTCCGCCTCAGGAAGTACCCCAAGGAGGAGATCGATGAGCGCGTTCGCGATGCAGCCGACATACTCGGAATAGAGAAGCTCCTGGACAGGCGTCCCAAGGCACTCTCCGGGGGACAGAGGCAGCGAGTCGCCGTGGGTAGGGCCATCGTCCGCAAGCCCAGGGTCTTCCTCTTTGATGAGCCCCTGTCCAACCTGGATGCCAAGCTGCGTGTTCAGATGCGAACGGAGATCAGCAAGCTCCACGAGCGCTTGAGCGCCACAATGATCTACGTGACCCACGATCAGGTCGAGGCAATGACCATGGGAACACGCATCATGGTCATGAAGGACGGGCTATCCCAGCAGGTGGCCGATCCTCTGGCCATCTATCATGAGCCCGTCAACCAGTTCGTGGCGGGTTTCATAGGCAGCCCAGCCATGAATTTCATCGAAGGCGCACTGAAACGTGACTCAGGCGCATACACCTTTGAGTCACAGGAGCTTTCTGCGCGACTTCCCGATTCCATTGTCAGAAGAATCCCGGAGGGCAGCTCGGGAGATGTCGTCCTGGGCTTTCGTCCCGAGGATATCTACGAAGCTGACCAAGCATCCCGGCTCGAGTCCGCGGCCTCCATCAAGACGCATGTCGATGTCGTTGAGCCCATGGGGAACGAGATCTTCCTCTATGTCAGTCTCGGCGGGAATGACATCGTGGCACGGATCGATGTGAGAACGCCTCCGGCCGTCAATACAGACCTCGATCTTGCTATCGATCTTACCAGTGTTCACCTGTTCGACAAGGGGACCGGCGCATCGCTCCTGCTTGGAGATCGGAGCTAGGCACGGTGACCCACTACCTCGGCATCGACATAGGCGGCACCAACGTCAAGGCCGCCGTCATCGCGGAAGACGGCGGTGTTGCGGCGTCGGAACAGCGCCGGTGGTCGGGCGGAGACGCGCCCGAACTCGTGTCCGCTGCTGTTGAGCTGGCAGACATCGTGGTCGGCGGGATCGACGAAGCCCCCGTTGCCTGCGGGGTCGGCTGCGCGGGGATCGTCGCGCACGAGCTTGGGGTGGTCCGAAAGTCACCGAATCTTTCGACCTGGCACGACGTCAAACTCGCCGAGATGTTGGGTGAAAGAATCGCCCTGCCCATGATCGTTGACAACGACGCAAATGCGGCCGCGTATGCCGAGTACATGATCGGGGCAGCCCGTGGCGCTGCGAGCGCTGTCGTCATCACGCTCGGCACCGGAATGGGCGCGGGCATAATACTCAATGGCTCGATCTATCGCGGCAAGCACGGGTTCGCCGGCGAGGTAGGGCACACAACCGTCGACATCTCAAGCCAGACACCATGCGCCTGCGGGGGCTTTGGGTGTCTGGAGCCGCTCGTCAACGCCGGCTCGCTTGTCAGCCGTGTTCTCTCTCGCACAGAGGGGGATACGCCTGAACCGCTTTCCGCTCGAGACATCGGGATCAGAGCGGCGGCTGGAGACAAGGCGGCCCTGGCCGCCGTTACAGAACTTGGACAGGCGCTCGGCGTGGGGCTTGCCAATATCACAGCTCTGCTTGATCCGGAGATCATCGTGATCGGTGGGGGTGTGGCGGAGGCTGGACGGCCCCTTCTTGATGCCGCGTGGGACGAACTGGTCCGGCGCACGTTGAGATGTCGGGAGGACCTGCCGCGAGTGGTTCCAGCCGCGCTGGGACCCGCAGCCGGTGTTGTAGGCGCGGCGCTCATGGCCCGCGACGAGTTCATGCGGTAGCTGTCTCACACGCCTCACTGAACGGCGAGTTCCTTGCTCATGCGACTTACCAGAACGGTTCTTCTTTCCCTGATACTCCTCACATCCGGGGCCTTCGGGCAGGCGGGTGAGCCGCCTTACTCCGTCGATCCGGACGGTTTTGTCATCACAGCCGACAGTGTCGAGGGCGGCGAGGGTTCCACGGGACGCTGGGTCAGGCTTGAGGACAACGTCACCATAACGCGCGAGGGTAGTCTGCTCGTCGGCGATCACGGGTTCTATCGCCAGGGCGAGAGGGTTGCCATCATCTACGGTGATGTGCACGGCACGGATCAGGGCGCCCGCATCGAGTGCGACACTCTCAAGTACTTCCGGGACGTGGATCTGATCGTGCTCACGGGCAACGCCTCGTTTGCGGACACGGCCGGTGTCCTCCATGCAGACAGGATGGAGATGCACCGTCGTCTTGGAATAGCCATCGCGAACGGATCCTGCGTTGCGCTGGATGACGACGGGAAATCACGACTCACCAGTGGCCGTCTCATCTACGATTTCGAGCGGCACGAGATCAGAACGTCCCAGGATCCCCTTCTCACGACATACGACGATGACGGAGAGGTCGAGGCAAAGCTCTCGGCCGACGTCATAGAACTGTACCCGGAGAGCGACACAGTGCGCGCGCTGGGAAACGCGGCCGTGCGGCGCGAGGATGTGACCGGGCACGGGCGAGTCATCGTCATCTCCGGCGCGGACGACAGCGTTGTGCTCAAGGGTGAACCCGACGTGGAGCAGGAGTCGAATCGGCTCTCCGGAGAACTCATCAGGATCATGAGTTCTGACGGAGAGGTCTCGCGTGTCATTGCGACGGGGGGCGTGCGGGCTGACTACACGGTAGAGCACGAGGACGACGTCGATGCCGATGTCGAGTTCGGGCATGTAGCAGGTGACACGCTCACGATGTTCTTCACGGGCGGAGAGATGGTCCTCACGGCCGTACGCGGGAATGCGGAGAGCGAGCATATCATCGGATCGCTTGGGGAGCGCAATCACATCACGGCTCCCTCTGCGGACATCCTGTTCTCGGAGGGGAGCATCACCCGCACGACCTTTAGAAGAGGGGCAACGGGATCGTACTGGCTCATCAGCGAGGAGAGCGGCTCTGAGGAGAGCGGGTCCAGCGAGGAGATCGGTCCTGAGGTGACCGGTTCCAGCGAGGAGATCGGTCCTGAGGCGGGTGGCCGCGACGATGAAGGTGTGGCGGTGGCCGATTCGATCACGCTGGGAGAAGTGAAGTACAGTGGTGACAGAATCGACTACTACGTCCCAAGGAACCGTGTCGTTCTGACCGGTGCCGCTCATGCGGAGTACGACGGCACGGTACTCGATGCGGATCTCGTTACGTTTGATCCTGAAGACGAGATCCTCACTGCCGAGGGTGAGCCCGACCTCAGGGAGAAGTCGGATCGCCTGGTCGGTGGGAGCCTGGCGTACGACATGGGGCGGAAGATGGGTGTCGTGAGTGACGGAGTCACGGTATTCGAAGACGGCCTCTACTATGGCGAGCGCATCATCCGCGAGGACGACGGGACGCTTATGGCCAGGAGAGGTGTCTACACGACCTGCTCGGAGCCGAAGCCGCACTTCAGGCTCGTCTCACACAAGATGAAGGTCTACCTCAATGACAAGGTCATCGCCAAACCGGTGATCCTCTACCTTGGAGAGATCCCTGTTCTGGCGCTGCCCTTCTACGTCTTTCCCATCAGGAAGGAACGGCACTCGGGGTTCCTCATCCCGCAGATCGAGATCGGTCTCTCTGAGAGCAAGGGGCGTTTCGTCAAGAACTTCGGATACTACTGGGCGCCGAGCGACTACTGGGATCTGTCGGGTTGGGCCGACTACTACGAGCAGACGAAATGGACCGTGCATCTGGAGAGCCGCTACAAGATCCGTTACTCGTTGTCCGGATCCGTCCGATCCTCGTTCATGCAGGAGCTCTACCAGGACAAGCGGCGGTGGGATCTCAGGATCGACCATCGTCAGGAGATGGGACGACACTGGACGGCCGGAGTATCGGGCGACTTCCGAAGCGACGAGTTCTACGCGAGCGATGTCAACCAGTCGATTCAGGAGAGCGTGAACAGAAGCCTGCACTCCCAGCTCTGGGTACGAGGGCGCTGGAGCAGTCTCTCGGCGGGCCTCACACTGGACCGCAGGGAGCAGCTGGACGATGGGGTCATATCGGAACTCCTTCCCAAGGTAGAGGTAACCGCCTCCCAGCGGCCGCTCGTGGAGGCTGAGGCCGGGGACAGCGGTCTCAAGGAATGGCTGAGTCGCCTCTCCTACAGTTGGAAAGCCAGGGCCGTGAATGACAGGGATCGATCGGCTGACGAGATCGATATCAAGCAGGGTATAGGCATTGGCGGCACACTCAGGGGCTCAAGCAAGATGATGGGGTGGTTGAACATCACTCCTCGCTTCGGCGCGCAGCAGAACTGGTACGACCGTGACAGGGACGGCAATCGTTTCCCCTCGCGGCTCACATACGACGCCAGCGTGTCGGCCCGCACCACCATTTATGGGACCTTCTTCCCGGAGATCGGGCCACTGGAGGGCATCAGGCACGTCATCGAGCCGTCTCTCTCGTACACATGGAAGCCCGAACTCTCGCAGTACTTCAGCGCGGACGGGAGCGATCGCTTCTACACCTTCTCAGGGTTCGGTTCGACTCCGAAGTCGAGGGAGTCCGTGGGTGTATCTCTTGTGAACAAGGTTCAGCTCAAGCTCAGTGAAGGGGAGGGGACGCGGAGGATGGACGATCTCCTCCGGTTCACGGTGTCGAGCTCCTATGACTTCAAGAGTGATGATCTGCGCTGGGCAGATGTGACATCTCGTGTTGATCTCAAGCCCTGGAGGGCATCATCCGTACGGCTCAACATGCGGCACGACGCCTACGATTGGGAGATGGAGCGCGCCGATCTGACCGTGAGCCTGAATCTCACCGGACAGCAACCTGTCATGCCGGATGAGTCCTGGGAGGATCGCATCGCCGGTGGAACCGGCTCTCCCGCCGATGAGCTCAGGCGGGAACTCACTGAGCGGTCGATGACTGACCACGTTGGGGGAAGGCCGTGGGATGCGTCAACGACCTTCCGCTACTCGCGGGGATCGGACCCCAAGGATGCCACATACTGGATCGATCTGAAGCTCGCCCTCTCGCTAACGGCCAACTGGCGTGTGAATTACAAGATCCACTACGACCTTTCAGGCGATGAAGTAGCGAGTCAGGAGTACGCCGTCTATCGGGACATGCACTGCTGGGAGGCGCGTTTCGTGTCGCGCTACTACAACGAGGAGTGGGAGTACTACTTCCGCATTAGCATCAAGGCTCTGCCCGAGATCCAGGGAGAGGTGGGGAGCAGGCACCTGAACAGGACTATCAGGTAGGCAAGTAGCACGGCCTGGCTGAGGTGCCCCCGGGACGTCGATGCACCGCTGTCACCACGTAGGCGTAAATATAGCGCAGGTGGACACCCATAGTGGATCATCTGAGTTTTCCTACTTCTAGGGCATTTCCCATTGACAAGATATGGGGTCTGGTGTAACTTGTCCGAAAACTTGGGGTGTTGGGCAATTGACAAGATCGACAGGCCGCAAACGGGGGAGTGGAAATGAACAAGGCAGAGCTGATCGAGAAGCTGGCAAGCAAGAACGGTCTTTCGAACAAGGCCGCCAAGGACATTCTGGACTCACTGTTTGGCATCGGCGGAGGCATCTTCTCCGAGGAGCTCAAGGCTCACGGCAAGGTCCAGATCACGGGTTTCGGCACCTTCAGCGCTGATCATCGCGATGCAAGGGACTGGAGAATTCCGGGCACCGACAGGACGAAGCATGTCGAGGCTCACTACTACCCGAAGTTCAAGGCCGGCAAGTCGCTCAAGGACTATGTGAAGTAGTCTCTGGACTACTGTAGAGTATTTGGGACAGGGGGTCGATGCGATCCCCTGCCCCTTTTCGCGCCTGTGGCAAGTTCTCCCACACGGGAATGGCATTGACAGCGATGCAGAGGATGGAGCAGGATAGGACTTGAGGGGATGATAGCGTACCGGAATGGACCGGGAGGGTGTGATGGGTGAGTTTACGAGTCTGATAGACCTCCTGGTGGCGCTTCTGAGGCTCTTCGGTCTCGAGCAGAGCGCCATCCTTCCCGCCATCGCGCTTCTTATCCTCTTCTTCATCATTGCGGTGCCGGTCGGGCTTCTGTCACACAGTCTTCGGGTGGTGACAGGGAAGGCCGGGATGATCGGGGAGGAGGGCGAGGCGATTACCGACCTCGCTCCCGGTGGAAAGGTCTACGTTCACAGCGAGTACTGGAACGCTGTGGCGGATGCGGAGATGCCAAGGGGAACCAGGATCCGAGTCGTCGGCGTCAAAGGGATGGTTCTCTCGGTGGAAGCGATTCTCTAAGGGGGTGACGAATGGGCGGAGTAATAGTACTGATACTCGTCGTGCTTGTCCTCTTCTCGAAGGCCGTCTATGTCCTTCGCGAGTACGAGCGCGGCGTCGTGTTCCGATTGGGGCGTCTTTCCGGAGTGCGGGGCCCCGGCCTGATCCTGGTCATTCCGTTCATAGATCGTCTTGTGCGGATCGGTCTCAGGATCATCGCCATGGATGTTCCTTCTCAGGACGTGGTGACAAAGGACAACGTCTCTGTGAAGGTCAACGCGGTGGTCTATTACAGGGTCTTCGATGCGAGCAAGGCCGTCGTCGAGGTTCAGGACTACCACTACGCCACCTCGCAGCTGGCACAGACGACGCTCAGGAGCGTCCTCGGTTCCGCCGAGCTGGACGAACTCCTCTCCGCGCGCGAGAAAATAAACGTCGAACTCCAGTCCATTCTGGACAAGCAGACCGACATCTGGGGCATCAAGGTCTCGGCCGTCGAGGTCAAGCACGTTGATCTTCCCGACCAGATGCAGCGGGCCATCGCGAAGCAGGCTGAGGCCGAGCGCGAGCGTCGGGCGAAGATCATCCACGCCGAGGGCGAGCTCCAGGCGTCCGAGAAGCTCTCGCAGGCCGCGGGGGTGCTGGCTCAGCAGCCGACGTCGATCCAGCTCAGATTCCTGCAGACGCTGACCGAGATCTCCGTGGAGAAGAACTCGACGATCATATTCCCCGTTCCGATCGATCTCATTCAGCACTTCATGAAGACGTTCGGAAAGGGCGGCGAATGATACTTGAGGGTGGCTCCCGTCTGTGGAGCCTCGAGCCGGCCGATCCCGCAGTCATCGATGAGATTGCGAGGTCGGCCGGTGTCTCAGTGACCACCGCGCGGGTGCTCGCTACTCGCGAACTCCTTACCGGCGCCGCGGCCGTGCGGCTCCTGAATCCCGGTGTGGGATCGCTTCCTGACGTTCACTCACTGCCAGACGCCGACCGCGTCGTCACGCGTGTTGCGCGCGCTCTTGACGATGATGAACGTATCGTTGTGCACGGGCATGACGATGCCGATGGTGTCACCGCGGCCGTCATCATGGTCGAGGCGCTGCTCAAGCTGGGCGCAACCGTAGATGCCTACATACCGGACAGGCGGACAGAGGGACACGGGCTCAACAGAGCCGAACTCGACGGGTTCGCGGCGAGAGGCGTCTCGCTCGTCATCACGGTCGACTCGTGTGTCAGCGATCGCGACGACATCGCCTACGGAAACAGCCTTGGCATCGACACGATCGTGACGGATCACCATGAGATCCCCCCTGAGCTTCCGCCCGCCGTGGCGATCGTGAATGCGAAGCTCGAAGGTGTCGATTACCCCTACCGGTACCTCGCCGGCGTTGGCGTTGCGTGGCGGGTCTCCCGACTCCTTCTGGAGGAGCTGTCTGGAAAGCACGGGGGAGGAGGAGCGGCGTGGTACGGTTCCACATGGGACGATGAGGCCTTAGCACTTGTTGCCATAGGCTCCATTGCCGATCGTGTGCCGTTGACGGGGGATAACAGGGACATGGTGGTAGATGGACTGAAGGCCGTGCCGCGGAGTGAGCGCCCGGGGCTCAAGGCCCTCCTGACGGAGACCGGCCTTGCCGGCGCGGAAGTGACCCATGACGATGCCCGTGAGTTCCTCGGGCCGATCTTCGGGCGCTCCTCGGACGGCAAGGGTGGAAACACGGCGTATGACCTTCTGGTTGCGGGAGACGATGTGGCCGGGGACATCGTGCGCGAACTGGCCCTGGAGAGAAATGAATGGCGGCAGGCGGCGGCAACTGCCTGGAAGAGCGTGAAAGCTCTCGCTCCTGATGGTCCCGAGCCCGTGCTCGTGATCGATGCTGACATCCCGATCGGCGTGATGGGTGCGGCGACCTCTCGTCTTGCCGATCATACCGGCAAACCTGTCATACTCGTGAGGAGGAAGAACGGCGATGCCACGGCTGAGGCAAGGGGACCCGTGGGGTACAACATCGTCGAGGCGTTTCGGTCGATGTCCGACCTCTTCCTGAACTACGGCGGGCACCCACGGGCTGCCGGATTCTCGATCGAGAGCGCGAAGATTCCACTCTTCCGCGAGCGCATGCTCGAGTACGCGGCGACAAACCCACCCATACCCATTCCAAGGCAGATCGATGCGGAACTCGCGTTCACCGGCATCACCACGGATATCGCCGGAGAGATGAACGCACTTGGCCCATTCGGACAGGGATGGTCTCGGCCGACTCTCCTGGCCAGAGGGGTTACAGATGACGTTGTGGATGCGGCGAGGATTGCCGGGGTCCGATTTCGCACACCCGTTCCTCGCCTGAGACGGCCCGTCGATCTTGTCTACCGGCTTCGCCTGTCGGACGGGATAGTGTTCATGAGCATCGTCGATACGATCGATGGAGGTTCTCGATGAACGCCGCGCCTGATCCGATGCGCGCGGGTTCGTCACGCACGGGTTCGAGCGAGGCGGGCACTCTGTATATCGTGGCGACCCCGCTCGGCAATCTCGGAGACATGACATTCCGGGGTGTGGAGATCCTCCGCGACGTCGATGCGATCGCCACCGAGGACACGCGCCGCACCAGGAAGCTCCTCTCGCACTACGAGATCAAGAACAGACTTGTCGCGTACCACGAGCACAACGAGGCGCGCGCTGCTCGCACGATTCTAGAGAGGATCCTGAGTGGCGAGAGCATCGCACTTGTGACCGACGCGGGCACGCCGCTGGTCTCGGATCCGGGGTTTCTGCTGGTGGCGTCCTGCGTGGAGGCAGACATCGACATCGTGCCGATCCCCGGGCCGTCCGCGCTCGTCGCGGCGCTCTGTGCATCAGGATTGCCACCGCATCCGTTCTACTTCGCGGGATTTCTGCCGAGGAAGTCCGGGGCCAGGAGGAGGCGTCTCGCCACTCTCTCCGATCTTCCATGTACACTCCTGTTCTACGAATCTCCGCACCGCGTGGCGTCGTCCATCAGGGACATGGCCGAGGAACTCGGGGACCGGCCTGCCGTCATCGCACGGGAGATCACCAAGATCCACGAGGAATTCCTGCGGGATCGTCTCCCGGCGCTGGCCGAGCTTGTCGAGGAGCGCACTCTCAAGGGCGAGATCGTGATCATCGTTGCAGGACCTGATCACGGCAAGAGCGAGCCCGATGGTCCGGATGACCCCGCTACTCCTACATTTCCAGAGATGCCCTAACATATTGACACTCACGATTCCCGAGTGATAGACTGCGGCGTTCACGTGGGAAGATGGGCGAGGAATCCGCTCGAAGCGGCGGGATACCGATGACAAGTAGAATAAAGAGCAAGGCCCGAGAGCTTCTCAATCCTGCCGCGAACTTCGCAGCCGAGTTGGGAATCTCCCCAACGGCCATCACGGTCGTTGGGCTTATCCTTGCCGTCGCATCGGGTTGGGCGCTTGCGGTGGGGCGTTTTCCGACTGCGGGAGTTCTGCTGATCCTCGCTGGCGCCTGCGACATGATCGATGGCGCCGCAGCAAGGGCCGCGAACAGGGCGACACGGTCCGGCGCGTTTGTGGACTCGACGATAGACAGGTACTCGGAGATGGTAGTGCTCCTCGGTGCCCTGATCTACTATCAGACCCGATCGCCGGCTGCGCCCGAACCCCTGACCGCCGTTCTCATCTTCCTGGCACTCGGTGGATCGTTCCTCGTGAGCTACACCCGAGCCCGGGCCGAGTCGCTCGGAACGGGCTGTGAGGTGGGGATCGCTGAGCGGCCGGAACGCCTTGTCATTGTGATCATCGGTGCGCTTCTTGGTCCGGGCGTTTTCAGGGTGGCCATCTGGATTCTGGCGATAGCCTCACAGATAACGGCGATTCAGAGGATCCACCACGTTATTCGCAACACTGGTTCGTAGGAACAGATTCGAACACAGTCACACACCGGGGGTAACCTTCGATGGGCAAGAAGAAGGTAAGGGTAGCGATCATCGGCATTGGGAATTGCTCATCGTCACTCGTTCAGGGCGTGGAGTTCTACAAGAACGCAGCTGACGATGAGTTCGTTCCGGGCCTCATGCATGTCAATCTCGGCGGGTATCACATCAGCGATATCGAATTCTCGGCAGCCATCGATATCGACAAGAACAAGGTCGGCAAGGACCTGTCCGAGGCCATCTTCACGACACCAAACAACACCTACAAGTTCTGCGACGTGCCGAAGCTGGATGTGCCGGTGGCGAGGGGTATGACGCACGACGGACTTGGGAAGTACCTGTCAGAGATTATCGAGAAGGCGCCCGGTCCGACTGATGACATCGTGGGGCTTCTCAAGGATACTAGGACAGATGTTGTGCTCAGCTTCCTCCCGGTCGGGAGCGAAGAGGCGACGAAGTGGTACGTTGAGCAGATCCTGGAGGCCGGGTGTGGCTTCGTCAACGGGATCCCGGTCTTCATCGCACGCGAGCCTTACTGGCAGCAGCGCTTCGAGAAGAAGGGGTTGCCCGTGATGGGGGATGATGTCAAGTCGCAGGTCGGTGCCACCATCGTGCATCGCGTGCTGACCACGCTCTTCAGAGAGCGCGGAGTTCGTCTCGAACGGACGAGTCAGCTCAATGTCGGCGGCAACACCGACTTCCTCAATATGCTCGAGCGCTCCAGACTGGAATCGAAGAAGATATCAAAGACCAACGCCGTAACATCCCAGCTCGACTACGATATCGGAGCAGGCAACGTTCACATCGGTCCCTCGGACTACATCGAATGGCTCTCTGACCGCAAGTGGGCCTATGTCCGGATGGAGGGGCGCACGTTTGGGGATGTGCCGCTCAATGTTGAACTGAAGCTCGAGGTCTGGGACTCGCCGAATTCGGCAGGCGTCATGATCGATGCTGTCCGGTGCATGAAGCTCGCGCTCGACAACGGTCTCTCAGGCGCCATCGACGCACCGTCATCGTACTTCTTCAAGTCGCCGCCCAAGCAGTTTACCGACTACGATGCGCGGACGAAGACCGAGGCGTACATCACCAAGTACGGGCAGAAGACCAAGAAGGCGACCAGGAAGTAACAGGCTCTGGTCGCGTTGGACGCGACCGATTGGACTTTGGTCGCGTTGGGCGCGACCGATTGG
>CAZFRO010000014.1:0-8113 GCA_964521425.1 uncultured bacterium | reverse complement strand
ACCGATTGGGCTTTGGTCGCGTTGGGCGCGACCGATTGGGCTTTGGTCGCGTTGGGCGCGACCGATTGGGCTTTGGTCGCGTTGGACGCGACCGATTGGACTTTGGTCGCGTTGGACGCGACCGATTGGACTTTGGTCGCGTACGCGCACGGAGGGTCGTGAACTTCAGGTCGGAGGGTGTCCGACCTGAAGTGCTAACAGGGGTCGGCGATTGGAGACGGGAGACATGAGCGAGCGGGCGCGAACAGGGCTCTTCATTACATTTGAGGGTGTCGAGGGCTGCGGCAAGTCGACACAGACTCGGCTCCTGGTTGAACACCTCGAGGTCCGCGGTATGGAAGTGGTGCTCACTCGTGAACCCGGAGGAACGGCCCTCGGTGAACGCCTTCGCGAGATCCTCCTCGACGTCGGTCAGACCGGCATGCGCGCTGAGACGGAGCTATTCCTCTATCTGGCCTCCAGGGCCGAGCACGTAGCCCGTGTCATCGTTCCAGCTCTCGCTCGAGGCGCCGTCGTCATATCCGACCGTTTCGGTGATGCAAGCGTGGCCTACCAGGGCGGGGGACGTGGGCTCGGGGCTGATCTTGTGCGCTCGTTGAACGAAACGGCGACAGGCGGCGTCAAACCTGACATGAGCTTCCTCCTCGATCTGGATGCAGGGGAGGGTCTCGGGCGTCTGGACGGCAGGATCCAGGACGGTGGCGAAATCGCGTCACGGGACAGGATCGAGAGTGAGGCGATCGAGTTCCACGGGGCGGTCAGGCAGGCATACCTTGATGAGGCGGCCCGGAATCCCGAGAGGTTTGCGGTTCTCGACGCGAGAGACCACATTGAAGATCTGGCTCGCGAGATAGCATCGCGGGTGGACGATCGGCTGACGGAATGGGACGGAGTACATCCAGGAGATGACTAACATGACGAGACGATTCCGCCGGTTCGCGCCGGTGCTCGTGGCACTCATCGTCGGGGTTCTCCTCGGCGCGTGGACGGTCGAGCGCGTAAGCGCGCGCGGTGATCTCTACACGTATCTCGATCTCTTCACTGATGCGCTCTCCAAAGTGGAGCGGGCGTACGTCGAGGACGTGGATGCCAAGGAGCTGATGTACGGGGCGGTGCGGGGGATGCTCGCCAGTCTCGATCCGTACTCCATGTTCCTTGATGAGGAGTCCTTCGGGGACTTCAAGGTGTCGACGGAGGGTGAGTTCGGGGGATTGGGTATTCAGATTGCCGTCAGAGATGGTGTGCTGACGGTCGTGAGTCCGATAGAGGGAACACCAGCATACGATCTCGGCATCCAGTCAGGTGATCGCATAGTCGCCATCGAGGGTGAGTCGACGATAGGGATCACAGTCGACGAGGCCATCGCGACCCTCCGCGGCGAACCCGGCACGAAGGTCGCTATTACGATCCATCGTGAAGGACTCGAAGACCTTCTTGAGTACACCGTCACGAGAGACATCATCAGAATCGACAGCGTGCCCTACGCCTTCATCATGGATGGCGATGTCGGGTATGTGCGTATCTCGCGATTCGCCCGCACGACCGCGGACGAGCTTTCCGAGAGGCTCGACGATCTCGAAGGCGAGGGGATGCGATCTCTGATCGTGGATCTCAGGAGCAATCCCGGAGGTCTTCTTTCTCAGGCCGTCGATGTGAGTGACGTCTTCCTCGAGGCCGGGGAGCTGGTCGTGAGCACGCGGGGACGTCTCCGTGAGCAGAACAAGGAGTTCTACGCAAGACGGCCGGCGCGCTTTTCGAGGGCCTTCCCGATCGTGGTTCTCATCAACGGCGGTAGCGCGAGCGCATCGGAGATCGTCGCTGGCGCCATCCAGGACTGGGACCGGGGCATCGTCGTCGGAACGACAAGTTTCGGCAAGGGTTCAGTTCAGACGCTCATGCGGCTCAAGCCGTATACGAAGGACTGTGCCATCAAGCTGACGACCGCCAAGTGGTACACGGCGAGCGGCAGACTCATTGAGAAACCCGAGCGGTGGGATCCGAACGCGGACGTGGCCGATAGCGAAGATGATGATGAGGAGACAAGACCTCAGTATGCGACGGCGGCCGGACGGATCGTCTACGGCGGCGGCGGGATCATCCCCGACGTCAAGATAGAGGGCACGCGGAGATCCGACATTGCCGTCGATCTCGAGCGTCGCGAGGAGTACTTCGAATTCGCCATCCACTACCTGTCGGAGCATGAGCTCGGCAGCGGTGCCATCGAAATCGATGATTCCTTGTGGAGCGCGTTCCTCGAGTTCCTGGAGAGAGACGGCTTCGAGTTTGATGAGGATGTGCTTGAGGAGCACCGCGATGAGATCGAGCTTTCCATTCGGCGCGACCTGGCACGTAAGCTGTACGGCAGAACCGAGGCCTACATCGTTGCTATCGAGGGTGACGGACAGCTCAGCCGGACCGCGGAGATCGCGGGTGGCGCCGAGGGCCTGGTGGATCTCTTCACGCTAGCCGAGGAATCCGTGGAAGCGGAGGAGTAGCTCGTCTGACAACCCCTTGAACTCTGCAGTAGATGCCACGCGGGGCGGTCGGAAAGGCCGCCCCGTCTTCTTGACGCTCTGTACAGTGGGGCAATATACTTCGGACAATGAGAATAGGAAACCTCGTCATAGACCCCCCACTCATCCTGGGGCCGCTGGCTGGGCTGACCGACAGCCCCATGCGCAGACTCTGCCGCCGTATGGGCGCGTCGCTCGTCTGGACGGAGATGGTGAGCGCCGAGGGAACGATCCGGGAGAGTCAGAGGACGTTCGAGTTCCTCGATTTCGTCGAGGAGGAGCGCCCGATTGTCTTTCAGCTCTTCGGGGCGAATCCCGAGTCCGTTGCGGGGGCGGTGCGCATCCTGGACAAGATGAACCCCGACGTCATCGATCTGAACGCCGGGTGTCCGGCGAAGAAGGTCGTGAAGTCCGGCTCGGGCTCCGCTCTCATGCGCGATCCGGTGCTGATGCAGGAGGTCGTTCGCGCTCTCATCGAGTCGACGTCCCGGCCCGTCACCGTCAAGATCAGAAGCGGGTGGGACGAGGATTCGATCAACGCACCCGAAGTGGCCGGGTTTGTCGAGGAGCTTGGAGTCTCTGCGATCACGATCCACCCGAGGACAAGGGCTCAGAGCTTCAGCGGGACGGCCGATTGGAGCCTCATCACCGAGGTCAAACGGTCGGTGCGGATCCCCGTCATCGGGAACGGAGATGTCAGATGTGCAGATGATGCTATCCGCATGATCGACACGACGGGATGTGATGCCGTCATGATCGGGCGGGGAGCGATCGGCAACCCATGGATCTTCCGGGACGTGCGCGCTGCGATGACGGGCGCCGAACCACCGCCCGAGCCGTCACTGCACGAGCGTCTCGAGACTGCAATTGAGCAGCTTGACCTCATGGTTGAGGCGAAAGGCGTGCGCCGGGGCGTACACGAAATGCGGAAACACATCGTGGCGTACCTCAGGGGTTTTCACAGCGCTTCGAAACTCAGGGCCGAGCTTGTTATCATGGAGGATCCCGAGATCGTGAAGGAAAGAATCAGAGAGGCCATGGCTGAACTCGACGCGAGCCGGGAGATGGGCGCCAGGGGGGGGGAGAAGCAATGAGACAACGAGGCAGAGCAGGCCGGTGGTTTGCGGTAGCCGCGGCGCTTCTTGCGGTTGTCGTGGTGAGCGGCTGCGGCGGTCCGCCCAGATCCAGCGGGAGCGGCGTCTTCACTGTTGAAATCGTTACGCACGTGGTCTCTGAGGGGGAGACGCTTGCGAGCATCGCCGACGACTACTATGGAGATCCAAGTGGAGCCTCCTATCTCGCCGGCGTCAACGGCGTGGACGATGCCTTCCAGCTGAATCCCGGGATGCTTGTTGAGGTGCCCGTGGGTGAAGAAGACATCGCGCGGTACGCCGTGAGGACCGATGCAAAGGCCCGCTACAATCGAGGAATCGCGTTCGCCACCACAGGAGAGCTGAGGAAAGCGGCTGACGAGTTCGGGGCGGCACTCAAGCAAGACCCCCGGTTCGCCGATGCAGGGTACAACCTGGGCGTTGTGCTTCTGATGATGGGTGAGCCGGAGGCGTCGGCTCGCGTCCTCGAACAGGTCATAGAGGTCAGGGCGGGTGACGCCTCCCAGGAATTTGCCCTGGGCAAAGCCTACTTCGACGCGGGAAGAGTGGCCGACGCCATCGAGCGTTTCGATGCCGCGATCGCACTCGATCCGGGACTCGAGGATGCGGTATTCGCCCGGGCAGCTGCGCTCCTCGAATCGGGGGAGATTGAGAACGGTATTGTCGCCCTGGACGGCTACGTGAGGAGCTTCCCCTCCGGGCACTGGGCCGACGTCGCCAGAGCACGTCTCATCGAACTCGCGGGCAGCGCCGCGGCCGCGCGTAAGATCGTTGCCGAGGCTCTGGCCAGAGAACACATGCCGCTCGGGGCGTTGGAGAAGACCGATCATCGCCCGGAGCCTGGAGAAGACGTTCAGGAGGAATCACCTTGATAGAGGTGCAGGACGTCGGTCTCACCTACAACGGAGCGGAGGCGTCTGCGCTTTCGAACGTGAGCCTCTCGATCCGTCCCGGGGAATCGGTCGCGATCGCAGGAGCCAGCGGCTCCGGGAAAACGACGCTCCTGAGACTATTGAACGGACTCGTACTTCCCACTTCAGGCCACGTTGTCGTGGACGACATGGATGCGGCGGATGAGAAGCACGTGTGGGAAATTCGTCGCCGTGTAGGTCTCATCTTTCAGAACCCGGACAACCAGCTTGTCAGCACCACCGTCGAGCGCGAGATCGCCTTCGGCATGGAGAACCTCGGGCTGGACAGAGCCGAGATGCGCGAGCGTATCTCGGATGTGCTATCGAAGCTGAGCCTTGGCTCGCTTCGCGACAGACCTCCGCATCATCTCTCGGGGGGTGAGAAGCAGCGTGTTGCCGTCGCGGCCGTGCTGGCAATGCGGCCCACCTACCTGCTGCTCGATGAACCGACCTCGCTCCTCGACGCCCTCGGTCGACGAGAGGTGTGGAGCATCATCGCCGGTCTCGCGGAGGATGCCTCGTGCGCCGTTGTGCACGTAACGCAATTCCCCGAGGAGATTGCCCTCGCGACGCGCGTGATCGTGCTGGAGTCCGGGAAGCTTGTGTTCGACGGACGCCCTCTTGATCTCTTCGGCTCGGCGTCCGATCTCGAGAGCTGGGGGCTCAAGCGTCCGCGGGCAATGGCAATCGCGGACGAGCTGAGGGCGAACGGAATCGCCGTCCCGGCGAGCGTGATGACTCTCGACGAGCTGGTCCTCGCGGTATCGCACGATGAGGGCTTGGGGGGAGGCGTGAGCGCGTGAGGATAGTCCTGAGAGATGCGAATGTCGTCTACGAACGCGGGCTTCCCGATGAACGAGCTGCCGTGAGTGGAGTCAATCTGTCGGTGGAGCAGGGCGAGTCCGTGGCCATCGCAGGACCGACAGGATCAGGCAAGACATCCCTGCTTGAGGTTATGGCCGGACTGGTGGCGCCGACCGCAGGCTCAGTTGCTCTTGAGGGCGCTGACCGCACGCTCAGATCGGCCGTCGGACTTGTCTATCAGTTTCCGGAGCTGCAGTTCTTCGAGGAGAGCGTTCTCAATGAAGTGGCGTTCGGGCTCCGGCATCAGGGAGCGGCGGAGGAGGAGATACCCGGTATCGTCAGGAGAGCACTTGAGCGGTCAGGACTCGATCCGGTCCACTTCCTGGACAGGTCACCGCTCAGCCTCAGCGCAGGAGAGAAACGACGGGTGGCTCTCGCCTGCATGATAGCTCTCGACAGACCTTTTCTTCTGCTCGATGAACCGAGCGCGGGAATCGATCCTTCGATGCGTGAGAGACTCGTCGAGTTCATGCTCGGCATGGTTGAGGAAGGTCGTGGACTCGTTCTGGTTACGCACGATCTCGAGCTGGCCGGGAGCGTCGCCGGTCGCATGATTGTCCTGTCCGAAGGGAAGATCGTAGCTGATGCGGCCCCGGACAGCATATTCAGAGATGCCCCTCTTCTTGAGCGGCTTTCGCTCGATCCTCCACCGAGATACCAGCTTGTGAACCGTATGAAGAGCCTGGGTGCGAGCAGGGCCCAGGAGCTGGAACGCCTGCTTCTTCCGCCAGGTGTGCGACACCTTGCGGATACCGGGCACAGGTGATAGATTCTAGGCGTCTCGAGGAGTTCTCGCGGCAGGAAGCCCCGTCCATGGAGGTATCGTGAACACAAGGATCAAGGCTCGCGTGATGAGTTCCGAGGACCTTCGCAGGGCCATTACCAGAATAGCCCACGAGATCCTCGAGCGAAACGGAGGGACCGAGGGGCTCTCCGTGATAGGAATCCAGACGCGAGGGGCGCTTCTGGCCGACAGGCTTGCCAAGAAGATCGAGGAGATCGAGGGTGAGCCCGTCCCGCTCGGTGTGCTGGATATCACCCTTTATCGGGATGACTTGAAGACCGTAGCCGATCAACCGGTGGTGAATGAGAGCCGCATACCGTTCGACATACAGGGTAAGGTCATCGTGCTTGTGGACGATGTGCTCTTCACGGGGCGCACGGTGCGCGCCGCGCTCGATGAGATCATCGACTTCGGTCGCCCGAGAGCCGTCCAGCTTGCCGTCATAGTCGATCGAGGACACAGAGAGCTTCCCATCCGTGCCGACTACGTCGGCAAGAACGTGCCGACCGCTGACAACGAGATAATCGCGGTCAGGATGATTGAGAAGGACGAAACCGACGAGGTCGTGATCCTTGAAGTCAACTCTCAAGAGAGCGAAGGCAGGCACGTCAGCTAAAGGAGCCCCTGGTCCTCGTGATTCGCAAAGCGTCATTCGCCATCGTCCTTGTCGCCCTGGTCGCTGCGACCACCGGCTGCGTCTACTACAATACGTTCTACCATGCCCGCTCGGCGTACGATGAGGCCGAGCGCATCCGAACAACCCGCCCTCCGGATTCGAATCCCACATCGGGTGAGCTGGATCTTCTTGACAGGGTCGTCGAGAAGAGTGGTCGCGTGCTCAAACTCTATCCGGAATCCTCGTGGGCCGACGACGCCCTTCTCCTTCTTGCGCAGGCCCTCTATCGACAGGAGAAGTACGAGAGCGCCGAGACGCGCCTGACCAGCTTCCTGACTCTCTATCCGGAGAGTGAACTCCGACCACAGGCTGAATACGCATTGGCCGCGGTCATGCTGGCGCGTGGCAATCCGGTCTCCGCGGAGCAGGCGGTCCAAACCCTTGCCTATGCCGACCCCCCGCGGGATCTCTCCGACGATGCCATGGTCCTCATCGGCAGGGCGAAGAACGCGAGACGGCACTTCGACGAGGCGGCAGAGGTGTACATGTCGGCGCTGGAACGCTTCCCACGAAGCGACCTGCGGGCGGAGGTGCACTTTCTAGCGGCGGAGAACTACACAGCGATGGGCAGACTCGATGACGCGGCTCGACATCTGCGTTTGGTGGCCGAGGAGAGCGGCGCGCGGCAGCTGGCATTCGAGGCGCGTATCAAGTTGGCGGATGTCTACCTCGAACTGAATGAGCTTGATGAGGCGCTCAGCGTGCTGAGTGATCTGGAACGCCGCACGGTGGATCGCGACGAACTGGATCGTGTTCTGCTTCTCCGCGGTGAGACCCTGGAGGCGGGGGAGGACTACGACGAGTCCGTGGAGACATACGGAGGTATCGCCGCGTCGCACGCACGCTCCGAGGCTGCTGCCGAGGCGCGCTACCGCATCGGTCTCATCAGGAGAGACCGGTTCGGGCTGTTCGATGAGGCGATTGAGGCGTTCAGGGCAGCCAGAGACGAGTCTCCGAGGAGTGATGTGGCGAAGCTGGCCACGAAGGCGATGAAGGATGTCGAAAACCTGCAGGGCTATCTCCTGACGATCAAGGAGTGGAGCGAACCACAAGTAGCGGAGGATGCGCCGGTGGACACACTGGCGTCGGTGGTCGTGGACTCGTTGGCGCCGTCGGAGACTGCTACGGCGGAAACGGTGGTGCCATCGGAGATGGCTCTAGTGGACACGCTGGTGTCGTCGGAGGTCACTCTAGTTGACACGCTAGTATCATCTGAGGCTGCTCTCGTGGAGACGCTGGCGTCGTCGGAGATC
>CAZFRO010000013.1:0-67843 GCA_964521425.1 uncultured bacterium | reverse complement strand
CGGCCTGACCCTGAGTCCTTGCGGTCCGGCCCGGCTCTCTCACGGCCCAGCTTTATCTCCTTGCCGCCCAGATCCGGGTGCGCGAGATCTTTCTCCTCGTCCTCAGGCCCCAGGCGTCCCTTCTTATAGTCATCGATCGCGACCTTGATCGTCTCCCGCTCGCTGTCCTCAAGAGTGACCGTGCGGTGGAAGATGTCCACGCTGGTCACCCTTCTTGTGCCGTCACCCAGGTTGATCCTCGTTCCGATCTTCGGGTACTCGTTGAGTGACTCGCTGTAGAACGTACGTTCGTATCTCAAACAGCACATGAGCCGACCGCAGCCTCCCGAAATCTTTGGGGAACCAGGCGCCAGATGCTGCTCCTTGACCATCTTGAGCGTTACGGGGTCGAAGTCACCGATGACACCTCTGCAACAGTAGTAGCGGCCACAGCGGCCGTAGCCTCCGAGTCGCCTCGCCTCGTCCCGCACGCCGATCTGTCGCATTTCGATTCTCGTCTTGAAGACACCGGCGAGATCACGCACGAGTTTGCGGAAGTCGACGCGTCTGTCCGACGTGAAGTAGAAACGGATCTTGTTGCTGTCGAACTGCCACTCAACATCGACGAGCTTCATGGGGAGGTTCTGCCTCCCTATGTACTGCTGGCAGATGTGGTGGGCTTCCTGTTCTTTGCCGCGCAGTTCCTCCAGATGCTCCTGGTCTTCGCTCGTCGCGCGCCGGAGGATCGACCCTCGGGGACCCTTGTCCCGGAGCTTCGTGCTCGCGGCCCCGCCTTCGCGTACGACCTGCCCGATGTCCTTCCCCCGCTCCACCTCCACGATCGCATGATCACCGACCTTGAGTGGTATGCCGCGAGGGTTGGAGTAGAGCGCAGTTCTGCCCCCCTTGAACACTATTTCAAAGGAGTCAGGTGTTCCGCGCAGGATGTCACTGAACTCCATGTTGGCTTCCTCTTCGTGTGACCGCCCTTTTTCGCACGACCGCCATATCGAGGAGCACGGACGTGAAGACGATGGATGGACTTGAGTAACGCTCTATCGCTCTTCGTGCCTCATCAACCTTCGTGATCAACTGCTCCAGATCCTCAAGCTCCATGGTGTCTGCCTGGGATCTGATCTGGTCCACGTACGACGAGTACAGGAGTTCCGGAACGGCTGCACTCCCGGACTCGGAGACCACCAGGACATCGCGAAGCCACAGCAACATGAGGTCCAGGACCTTCTGCTGTTCGTCTCGTCCCAAGCGGTACGCGAGACGATTCGCCTCGTCGATGAGCGACCGCACCCCTCCGGCACGGCTTCCCTTCATGATGGCGGCGACGTTCTTGAGTTCCGCCGCAAGCCCGCTCTGGCTGGCACGAACTGCGACCCCTGGACTCCCCATGGCAATCGCTGAAGCCGCACGTGCCTTCCCGGCATCCATCCCCAGTCGCGAATCGCCGGCCAGAACTGCCTCCACATCGACCCTTGAGAGGGGTGAGAACGGTATCTTCTGACAACGCGACACTACCGTTGCAGGGAGTGCGCTCGGTCGGGACGACGTGAGAATCAGAACTGTCTGTGCCGGCGGTTCCTCGAGGGTCTTGAGAAGTGTGTTCGCCGCCTCGGTCGTCATCCTGTCAGCGTCGGCGATAATGAACACCTTCCAGGGACCGATGTATGGCCGCTTCCCCGCCTTGACCACGACCTCGGTCAGGACCGTCTCCACCGAGATGATGGCTGTCTTCCTCCCGAAGTCCTCGTCGCGGAAGCCGTTCTTCACGGACTCGGAGATGCGCTCCGCGAGTTCCGCTGACTTGATGGTCCTGGGGATGGGAAAGATCAGATGTGTGTCGGGGTGACTCAGCCCGTCTGACATCTTGCACGCCCGGCACTTGCCGCAGCTTTCCAATCCCCCGGCTTCGCAGTGAAGGGCCTTCGCAAGCTCGAGCGCAGCCATCTCCTTGCCCACGCCGTATGGACCCCTGAACAGATAGGCATGTGCCAAGCGCCCCGAGCTGAACGCGGCTTCCAGGAGCGAAATCGCCTGCTCTTGCCCTCTTATCCTATCGAGACCCATTGAACGCTCTCGGTCACAAGCCCTTCAGCCGATCCAACCAGGACATGGGAACTCCCATCATGAGATAACTTATGAGTTTATCCGCCGTCTTTGGACCGGGTCAAGGTGTTTCACTCTGAGGTGGCTTCACTGGGGTGCGCAGGGCTGGAACCAGGGGTGGGGAATGCTGTCTATGGTGTCTTGGTGTACGCGAGGAGGTCGGAGAGCTCCTATCAGGCCGCTCTCGCTCTCGCCTCGGCGATCTCGCCTGCCAGGGTCACGGCTGCAATGATGCTCCCGGGATCGGCCTCACCGCGACCCGCCAGCCCGAACGCGGTGCCGTGGTCGGCTGACGTTCGCACGATGGGAAGCCCGAGAGTGACGTTTACACCCTGGGAGAAGCCCCAGAGCTTCGCCGCTATCGTCCCCTGATCGTGATACATCGCCAGGACCGCGTCGAAGCCAGCACCGGGGCCGTCTGCACCACCCAACCCGCAGTAGATTGAGTCGGCGGGGAACGGTCCTTCGGCCCGGATTCCCGTCGCAACAGCATCTGCTATCGCCGGAGTGATCGCTGTCTCCTCTTCACTACCGAACATCCCCCCCTCACCCGCGTGGGGATTGAGAGCGGTCACGGCGATCCTCGGATCCTCGACTCCGAACCACTCGCGCAGACCGCGGTCGAGAACCCCGATCTTCCCAAGGACGAGCGCCCGCGTTATCGCATGAGGCACGTCCGCTACTGAGAGGTGTGTGGTCACGAGGCCAACACGCTTCCCCGCGACTACGAAGGTCATGAGATACTCGGATGTTCGCATGAGGCGCGCCAGATACTCGGTGTGCCCGGGGAAGTCGATCCCGCACTCCGTCATCGCGATCTTCGAGACCGGAGCCGTCACGAGTGCATCGGCCGCCCCCGAGAGACACATCTCCGCCGCCGCCTTGATGCAGGCGAGCGCTTCCGTCGCTCCCTCGGGCGTAGACACACCCGGCGAGAATGCCGTCGCTTCGGCTGCGTCCTCCATGGGATCGATCAGCTCTACCTCGAGTGGTATACCAAGAAGCGAACTCCACTGATCAAGCCGACAACGCCTGCCCACGACGCGGATATCGAACCGCTCGCTGAGCTTCCGAATGGCGCACGCTTTGAGCACGACCTCAGGGCCGATCCCGGCAGGATCACCCATCGTAACCAGAAGCCGCGGCCGCCCCTCAGTAGGCAGATGCATCTCTCTCCTCGATTATCTCGTAGAGCGTCTGTGCATGTTCCTTACGGACATTGCCGGTCGGTATCTCGATGATCGTGACTCGCAGAAACCTGTCTCGCATGTTGAGCGTCAGCTCGTCACCAACCCTGATCTCGAGACCGGCCTTCGCACTGCGGCCAAGAACGGAGACGAGGCCCGCATCACATACCCGCTTCGCCATGCTACGCTGTTTCACTAGCCGCGAGACCTTGAGAAACTGGTCCAGTCTCATTGGGAAGGCACCATCTCTGTCCGGATGTCGATGTAGATCTCGTTCTTCAGGCGATCCATCAGAGCGACGTATGCTTCCTCCGCCCGCAAGTTGAAGATGTAGTCCTTGAGCTGCTCCCGGATCTCGTCGAGCTCGGCTTCGCGTTCCTCTTCGTACCCGGTCAGCTGGAGAATGTAGTAGTCGGTGGCTCCCTTGAGAACGCCCGTCATCTCGCCCTCGGAGAGAGCCGCCACAGGGGCGACGAATGCGGGGTCGAGATCTGCCGGAGAGAACCAGCCCAGGTCTCCGCCGCGCACGCTCGACGCTGCGTCTTCCGAATAGCCGGCTGCCACGGATGCGAAATCGGCTCCGTCCAGGACCATCTGCCTGAGACTCTCCGCCCTCGCCACGGCACGCACGTCGTCGTCCGGCCCAGGCATCACCTTCAGGAGGATGTGGCTCGCATGGACTCGGTCGCCGTCGCGTTCGATCATCCGGATAATGTGGAATCCGAATCGGGATGGTACAATCCCGCTTACCTCACCCGGTTCCAGGGCGAATGCCGCCTCCTCAAACTCCGGAACCATTACGCCTCGATCGAACCAGCCCAGATCCCCGCCGTTTGCGGCCGACGCATCCTCTGAGTATTCAAGGGCGATGTCGGCGAACGCCTCACCCGCGTCAAGGCGGGCCCTGGCCTCTGTCATCCTCTCGATGGCCGCGCGCTTGGCCTTCTCACTGACCTTGGCAGTAACCATGATCCCTGAGAATCGGTACGACTCCGGCATTTGGCCCAACTCCGCACCGTGCTCTTCATAGTAGTCCACGACCTCTCGCCAGGTTACGTCGATCCTGCCGTGGACCTCCTGACGAACAACCATCTCCGCCAGAAGTCTGCGCTCAATGTCGTCGCGGTAGAGGGCCGTGAGATCGCTGAGCGTCATTCCCTGATCGGCAAGGGCCCGGTCAAGCTCCTCCTGAGAGCCATGCCTCTGCCTGAGCTCAACAACACGTCGCTCCATCTCCTCATCCAGGCGTCGAGCAGAGAGAACGATGCTGTCTCGCCTCGCCATCGCTACAAGCAGCATCTCGTCGATCATCTCGTTGACGATGCCACTCCTGAACTCGAGCAGGTTCTCCTCGGAAAGCGCCTCCCCACCCGTTCTCATATTGAAGAGATAGAGTTCTTCATCCACGTCGCTCTCTAGAATGATCTCGTTCCCGACGACTGCAGCTATCCCGTCAACGAGCCGACGAGTCGGCTCCTGGGACACGGCCGGCGGCGCAAACAGGAACATCGCGACCAAGAGTAGAACTACTGCAGACCCGACGTGAGATTTCGTCATCGTTTCCTCCAGTTCACTAGGGAGTCCCGTCCTCGGCATCGTCGCCGGACTGCTCGTTGACCTGATCTACGAACGACGGATCTCCTGCTCCTCTCATTCTCTCGGTGGCCGCCTCTCGGATGAGCAGCGTATCCACATGCACACTCGAGCGAGTCTCGATATCGACAAGCCAGCTGTCGAACGCCTCCCGTCGACGTTTCGATGTGAGAAAGCTCAGGACGACCGAGCGCTTCGATTCGAACGATGGCAGTCCCGCACCGGGGTGGCGATCCAGTGCCTTCAGAATGTGGTAGCCATACCCGCTTACTATGACGTCGCTGATCTCGCCCACCTTCAGACTGAAGGCTGTCTCCTCGAGTTCGTGAATCATCTCACCGCGCCGCATGTAGCCGAGATCGCCTCCCATCGATGCGGTCTGGTCTATCGAGGACGACCCGGCAACAGTCTCGAACGGGGTCCCTCCGAGAATCTGCTCGTGCGCGCGCTCGGCTTCGGGCCGGTTTCTCACGAGGATGTGAGCGAGACGAACCTGAATCGCATACTCATTCTGATGCTTTCCGAAATACGCCGCGGCCTCTTCATCCGTAACGTCGGGAACCTCACTCATCCGGCGCTTGATATATTCCTCCGCGATGAACTCGCGCTCGATCTCCCCAAGGCGACGCTCAATCTCATCACCTTTCCCCACACCCTGCCGAAGTCCCTCCTGGTAGAAGAGCTCGGTCTTCACCCAATTCCCAACGGCCTCCTCTTGATCTTCGAGGCTCATCATCGCGAGGTGCTGTTCCGGGATCGACGCGTAGAGTTCGTCTATCGTGAGCGACGATCCTCCCACGCGGGCCACAGCATTCCCCCCATCCTGCTTCCCGCATCCCGCGAGCACGGCAAGAAGGAGCATCAGCACCAAGACCAATCGTAGACCCTTCAATGTCACCTCCGTCTACCGTTCTCTCCGCATGTGCACAGAACCGTGATGTCTCCATTTCACGCGAACGCCCACGGACTACTGATTGCCCGTGGACGTTCCGATGCATATCATGGGCGTTCACCGATGGCTAGCCGCTGATCGTCGTAACCCGCTGGCTGTCCTTCTCCTCGTACACGTCCAGTGGATCGCTCACGTACTGGAGGTTGCCCTCGTGGATTTCCATGTCGACAGTTGCCCGGATATCGTCGAGGAAGGCCGTCAAGGCATCCTCTCTCCTTTGGCCGATGAGCGTCGACATGACGGTTTCACCGACTTCACTGAAATCGAGCTGCACCTCGGGATAGCGTGCCAGCACCTTCACCAACGCATAGCCGCCAGGTGCGCGAACCGGCTCACTTATCCGCCCGATGTCGACGGAGAATGACGGCTCCTGAATGTAAGCGAGTCTTCCCTCTCCCTGGACGATGTCGGTGATGACGCCGTCCTTTGTCTTGCTCCAGTCGTCGATCGAGTGCTTCTGAACCATCTCCGCGAAATCAGCCTCTCCCTCTCTGATGCGCTGGAGGATGAGGTTTGCCTCCGCCTCTGTCCCGACGATTATCTGCTGGACATCGGCCCGCGGCGGTCTCACGAAATCCTCTCGGTGCGATCGGAAGTACTCTCTGACTTCCTGCCCGCTTGGCGCTTCCGTCTTCTGGAGAACCTCTGCTTCATAGGTGAGGTCCACGATCCCCTCTTCGAATCGCTCCGCCAGGTAGTCCTGCATCTCACGACTTGTGAGATAGCCTCGCTTCTCTTTCTCGTAATCCTTGATCATATCGAACACGCGCTTGGTGACCGAGTCCGTGACGTAGAGCCGGCTACCGCTCTTCGGCGTCTCCATGCCGGGCGATTCGCTCAGGATTCTCGCGTAGTCCCCGAGTGTCCAGATGTGCTCCTGCCCACCGACCCTGAAGCGCGTGAATTCCATCTGCCCCTCTTCCTCGGTGAAATCGGGGACGATCTGCGTCTGTGCGCGCGCGATGGATGCTGCACTATCAAGGCGCTCTTCACTCGGGGGAATGAGCTCGAAGACCTTCTCATCGATCCTGGTGCCGGCTAGATCAACAGCCTCATCGTTGTAAGTGATATCGGCTTCGTCCAACCAGGCCCCTATGACATAGAACTGAGTCAGGTCGCGTTTGAAGGACCTGGCCTCCATGGTGACCCCGGCGAGGTGCTTGTCCACGAGAGGCTCGCGGTCCGCGGGCGTCTTGCGGGACAGCACAAGGTATATGTGGTAGGTGTCGCTCACCTCGATCGGCTCGCAGATCTCATCCTTCTCAAGGTAGCGAACGCCCACCCGGACCAGCGGATGGAGATCCTGCCATGTGTCTATCTTGCTTCTCCGCCCACCATCCACAGAGGTGTTCGCCACGGACAGCTCCTTGGCGACTTCGGCAAAATCCTCTCCGCCCTCTGTGACCCGGCGGTAGGCCTCCTGAGCAACAGCCTCATCTTTCAGGATTATCTCGCGCATCTGGAGGAGCACGTCGCGTGTCTCATAGTACTCCTGGACCTCGTCCGGCGTGACCTGACTTGGCTCTACAATGAGTTCCTGGCGAAGCATGTCCTCGGTCTTCGTGCCCCTGAAGTGATCGAGTGCATCCTGGAGCCGTGGATCCTGATCAATGCCGATTCTGTAACCGCCGATGACCAGGAGTTCCTTCCTGATGATCTCATCGAGAAACGCGAGCTTGCCCTCATCCCCGCCGATTCCCGGCAGGAGCATGGGCGGCATGTGCTCCATGCGCTCATTCACATAGGCAACCGTTATCACACGATTCT
Source organism: uncultured bacterium (assembly GCA_964521425.1). GTDB lineage: Bacteria > Joyebacterota > Joyebacteria > Joyebacterales > Joyebacteraceae > Joyebacterum. Next base: position 60,247 of record CAZFRO010000013.1, on the reverse strand, counting down.
CAATGACGCCGTTCTGGTCGGTCAGCGTGACCACGGGCTTCTCGCCGGGTCCTGCGCAGCCGGCCAGAAGAGCGACAACCACGAACAGCAAAGCCGCTGCGGTCAGTCTCCTCATCGTCCTGCTCCTTTCGCTCCCGGAACGGGCTCCCACCACACCCACGTTGAGCCTATTCCTTTGTGCTGTCAGAAGTTAGCCATACCAAAAGAGCCCGCTCTCGGGCTCACACATCTGTCTTACAAGTTAGCACACCCAATGAACACCTTCAACACCTTTCTCCCTACCCTGAGAGCCTCTCGCCGGTCCCGCGGTGACTCAAAGCAGGCGGTCAACCCCGATGTGGCCGTGAACTCGAGCGGCACCTCGCTTGCCTCCAACACTCGCTTGATATGCCCAGGCTTCGGCGTCTTTGACAGCGAGAACCGCGCCTCGATCCGCCCACGGACAGTGGTGATCTCCTCAACACCAGCCGCCGCGCATGCGAGTTTGAGAGCCTGCACATCCAGGAGCGCCTCAACTTCCCCGGGCGGCCGCCCGAAGCGATCGGCGAGTTCGCCCCGAAGTTCCTCCACGGCCTCCTCGTCGGCAGTGTCTCGCATCTGCTTGTAGACGCTGAGCTTCATGTCGTTGTCTGCCAGGTAGCTGTCCGGGATATATGCATCTACCTTGATATTAATCACGGGCTCCGGCCTCTCCTCCACCACGTCACCCTTCTGCTCCCTGACCGCCCCGCGCAGCAGGCGAGCATACAGGTTGAAGCCGATGGCGAGCATGTGGCCGTGCTGCTCAGCCCCCAGGATGTTCCCTGCCCCGCGGATCTCAAGATCACGCATGGCAAGCTTGTAGCCCGATGACAGATCCGTGAACTCCTGGATGGCAGCGAGCCTCCTTCTTGCCACTGGTGTTATGTTCATGTCATTCGGCACAAGCAGATAGGCGTACGCGCGATGATCAGATCGCCCGACCCGTCCGCGCAGCTGATAGAGCTGGGCGAGACCGAAGCGGTCGGCACGATTCACGATGATCGTGTTCACGTTCGGGATGTCCAACCCGGACTCGATGATCATGCTGCACACAAGGACGTCTATCTTCCCCTCAAGGAACCTGAGCATCACGGTCTCGAGCTGACGCTCCGGCATCTGTCCGTGGCCGACATCAATGACAAGGTCGGGCAGCCTGTGGCGCAAGTGGGAAGCCATCGCCTCGATGGTCTGGACACGATTGTGCACGAAGTAGACCTGCCCACCGCGGTCCACCTCCCGCATGATCGCTTCCTCGATGAGGTCGTCGTCGAACGGCGCTATCTCCGTCCTGACGGGAAGCCGGTCTCTTGGGGGCGTCGCGATTATCGACATGTCGCGTGCGCCCATGATCGACATGTGGAGTGTTCTGGGTATGGGGGTAGCCGTCATCGTCAGCACATCGACCGTCTTCCGCAGCCGCTGGATCGACTCCTTGTGAAGAACACCGAACTGCTGTTCCTCATCGATGATCAGAAGGCCCAGGTCTTTGAACTTGACGTCCTTCTGGATGAGCCGGTGTGTTCCTATGAGAACGTCGACCTTCCCCTCGGCCAGCCATCCAACGATGTCCTCTTGCTCCTTGGCGGTCCGGAAACGCGACAGCACGTCGACGAGCACCGGGTATTCTGCGAACCGATCCCGGAAGGTGATCAGGTGCTGCTGCGCCAGGATGGTGGTGGGAACCAATACGGCAACCTGTCTTCCGGAGATGATCGCCTTGAAGGCCGCGCGCATTGCGACTTCGGTCTTCCCGAATCCAACGTCTCCGCAGATCAGTCGATCCATCGGCTTCGGCGACTCCATGTCGCGCTTTATGTCCTCGGTAGCGGTGAGCTGATCGGCTGTCTCTTCATATATGAACGACGCCTCGAGCTCCCGCTGCCAGATCGTGTCCTCGGGGAAGGCCGACCCGGGGAGCGCCTTCCTGGCGGCGTAGAGTGCTAGAAGCTCCCTGGCGAGCTTCTCCACTGCTTGCTTGGCATGCGCCTTGGTCTTCTGCCACGCGATGCCGCCCAGCTTGTTCAGACGAGGGTTGCGTTCCTCTTTCCCGACGTACTTCTGCAACCTGTCGATCTCATCGGTCGGCACGTAGAGCCGGCCGCTCTCGGCGTATTCGACGATGACGCAGTCGATAAACCTCCCATCGGCCTCGACACGGTCAATGCCCACGTAGCGCCCGATGCCGTGGTTGATGTGTACGACGTAGTCTCCCTCTCCGAGCGCCTCGAAGCTCGATATGGGCGCCCCGCCACGGAACTTCCTGCGTCTTCTGCGTCTGTATCGATCGAAGATGTCGTGGTCTGTGTAGACGACCAGACCCGCATCGTACATCGAGAAACCCCTCTCGAGGCTTCCGAGTTCGAGGGCCACGTCGGTTGCAGTATCGCCGAGAAGCTCCGACAGTCTGGTTGCCTGGCCGCGGTTGTCGCACATGACGAAGACCTGATTGAGCCTCGAGAGTTCGTTAAGGTGTTTCCTCAGGCTCTCCATGTCCGAGCCGAACGACTCCTGTCGCTTCGACCTCACATTGATGTGAGGCAGGTCCTCAAGTGCCCTGCTTCTGATGAGCCCCGTGGCTATGAGCGGTCGGTTGCCGTGGCGTGCTATGAGCCTGTCGAACGGGACAAGAAGCGACTCGGGTTCGCACAGAGGCATCCGCTCGTGCTTGTCTATGTAGATCTTGGCGGCCTCAAGCGAGGTCTGCTCCGCCCTGTCCCAGATCTCATCCTCTCTGATCATGATGATGCCGGCATCATCTGGCAGATAGTCGGAGAGCGTCTCCGCATCGGGGTGGATGATGGGAATGTACTGCTCGACTCCCTCGAAGTAGAACTTCTCATCCAGACAGTTCAGGAGATGATCTCTGTCCTCGGAATCGACCGGGTGCGCCTTCCTGAGACTATGCGCCAGCTCCCCCGCCCCCTCACTCAGGAGAGCGACCTCCCGGCGCGGCAGAATGACGGCTTCCTCGAGCTCCCCGACCGACCGCTGCGTGTAGACCTCAAACTGGCGAATCGATGCGACAACATCACCCTCGAGTTCGATTCTTATGGGGTCGTCGTATCCGAATGGAAGCACATCCACAATGCCCCCGCGGATACTGAACTCACCGGACTGCTCGACCATCCTAACTCTGCGATATCCCATGTCTGCCATGCTGCGCGCGAACCCCTGGGTGGACAGGGATCCGCCGAGCGTGATCTGCATTGTGGCGTCGGCCAGAAGACGGCGAGAGAGGGTCCTCTGCATCATGGCCTTGGGTGTGGTCACGACGACGAGGGATTCGCCCTGAAGGAGCTTGTTCAGCGTGACGAGTCTGGTCTCGGTGATTGTGGAGAGTGGGGAGCGGCGTTCGTACGGAAGCGTCTCCCATTCGCTGAAGAGCTTCACGACTCCGTCGCCGAGATAAGTCACGAGATCGTCGTAGACGTGCTCCGCATCGGACAGGCCGGGTGCGACAACGACCCAGACGTGGGGGAATTGCTTCCTGAGCACGGCCGCAAGAAGGGTCTTCGACGACCCCATAAGGCCGCCTACCCAAAGCCGGTTGTCCCCACCGGCGATCCTCCGGGTGATCCGCTCGAACGGCTCTGCCTTCACCGCCAGCTCGACTATCCTTCTACCCGGCATTGGTTCCTCTCTCCGCGAACCTTGGGCGCGCCCACGCGCCTATTGCTCCGTCGGGCGCGCGACGTACATCTCGAGGGCCAGAAGCATGAGTGCAATGTAGACGAATGCCCGCCAGAGCTCTCTCCCATGTCTGGCCACGAGGATCTCCTCTTCGAGCCCGGCTCCCGGTTCAATCACCTTCATGTCAAGTGGATCGAGGAGTCCGGCCAGACTCGCCTTGACCACTGCTTCCAGATCTGACTCCTGGTCCGGCAGATTGACGGCTCCCAGGGCGTGGAGTTCTCCGCTCTCCGTGAACTCATAGATTCCCGTCTGGTCGGCGCGGCGAAGAACAGCGCCACCTCGCAGACCGGATATCCTGACGGCCGGTTCCTCACTGCCATCGGGCAGGAGCACGGCAGGCGCACCTGAGTGTGATGCGTCATAGGGAACCGCAAGATCGCCACCGACTACGCAGTCGAGCTCGCGCGCGGCCGGCTCCGCGAGCCTTCCAGTAATCCTGTGAAGCAGAGGCACCAGTAGTCCGCTTCGGGAGATGTCACTCCACGCCGGATCGATGCCCGTGTACAGAAGAGCCGCAGCACCTCCCACCGGTGGTGTCGTCGCGACCATCGCCGGGCCCACGCCCGGCATCTCCATGATCTCATCTGCTCCGTCGATTTCCACGCGGAGCGCCTTTCTGACGGCCACGTCATCGATCAGCCGGTCTCCGAATACGAGCCCTGCGAGAAGCGGGTGACCGGCCGACACCGGAGCCAGCCTCATGCCGCCCCGTCTCTCGACCGGACCGATGATGGCGCCGCCGGCAAGGAGAGGAAGGAGTTCTGCATTCCAGTATCGAATATCCGTCCCGTCACCAAGAACCGCCAGGACGCCTCCTCCACCTGCGAGGTGCTGCTCGATCCAACGCTCACCGGCGCCATCAAGCCTGTCGATGTCCGCCAGCACGACCACAGGGAAACGGCCCTGTTCCTGGTGCGCAAGTGCACCGGCCGTCAAGACCACGGGATGGAACCGCTCGCCGCGGCGGGTCGGATCGAGTGCGCGCTCGATGTAGTATGAGTCATCTCGCTCGCCCACGCGCCCACTGCCCCCGGGCGCACCCACGCCGCCACCGCCTTGGGCGGCGCCGTTAGCTCGCACGACCAGAACCTCAATGCGTTCCTCCGGGCGGATGACGAAGTAGCGTCGGTTGTCCGCATCGAGAACGTCCGTCGGGATCTCAATCCAGCCGGAGTGCCACTCGTTCACATCCACGGCCGTCGAGAATGCGGCGCTCGCTCTTGCATGGGCGTCAATTGCCACACCTGTCTGCCCGACCTGGACGCCGTCGACGAAGAGACGAACTGGAATGTCACACGGTCTCGCACCGAAGTTTCGCGCCTCTGCAACGATCCCATACATCCCACGAGTGCCGCCGTAGCGTCTCTCTACGCGAACGGCCGCTACCGCGCAGTTGCCGGTCGGGCCGGTTACGGGGATAAGGTAGCCGCGCACCCGCTCCCAGGCCATCTCGGCCGGCGATCCAGGCTCGGCGCTCGTCTCAACCAACGAGCCAACCTCGCTCTCCCACCCCGTTCGCTGCATATCGCCGATGATGTACAGCTCGCGATTCAGGTTGTGCGACTCTGCAAGGTACCCAAGCGCCGCCGTCACCGCACGCCGGTAGTCGGTGCCTGCCTCAGTTGGCTCGAGAGCCGAGAGCTCGGCATCGAGTACATCGGGGCTGAACGTGCCGTCCCCGATCACAACCTCTGTGGGTGATGACGCGGTGAGGAGGAACGTCTCGTCTCCACTGGACAGAAGCTCTGCGATCGCGCGCACCCTCGCCACCGCCTCGGTGAAGAGGACGCCGCCATTCGTTCGCCGCGACATGCTCGAGCTGTCATCAATTACGATCGCGACCGATGTCCTTGCATGACTCAAGACTCCACCGTCGAGCGCTCCCCGCAGAGTCGGCCTCGCGATCGCGAGTGCGACGAAGAGCAGAATCAGGCTTCTTATAATGAGAAGTAGGATCTGCCGGATGCGAACCCGGCGCATCTTCTTCCTCTCAAGCTGCTTGAGGAACCGGATCGAGCTGAAGTCGATCGCGTCCACGCGCCGTCTGCTGATCATGTGGATGATCAGCGGAAGCAGAGCCGCGAAGGCGGTGAAGAGAAACGCTGTGTTCAGAAACGTGAATCCCACGTGTGTCCCCGTCAGTCTTGTCCGTGCCACTGAGCCACGGGCGATCCGTCGGCTCTTCTACCCCAGTCGCTTCCGCTTCTCCAGATAGGAGAAGAGCGCCCGGTCGTACGGTGTTGATGTCAGCACCGGCACATAGTCGATCCGACTCTCCGCGCACTCGCGTCTGAGCCGCGCCGTCCACTCCCCGACCGCGGCCAGGTAATCCCGGCGGATGGCCAGAGGTTCGGTCGTGATCGTCTCCCCCGTTTCCATGTCACGGAACGTAGCGTCCGTTTCGAACGTGAACTCCGCCTCACGCGGGTCGAGCACGTGGAAGACGATGACCTCGTGCTTCATGTGCCGGAAGTGCTTGAGACCTGGAATAACCTTGTCCGGGTCATCGAGAAGATCAGAGATGAGAATGACCAGGCCGCGTCGCTTCATCCGCTTGGCCAGCTCGTGGAGCACCTCACCGATCCCTGTTGTTGAAGATGCCTCCGTCTTGTCGAGTTCCGAAAGCAGTAGGTGGAGCTGTCTGGGATTGGAGCGAGGCGGCACGTACTCCCTGATGCTCTTATCGAACACCAGGAGGCCGGCGGAGTCCTGCTGCTTCAGCATGAGATATGTGAGCGCGGCGGCCAGGTAGCTCCCGTACTCGAGCTTCGTGATCCGGTCCTCTCCGTATCCCATCGATGCGCTCGCGTCGAGCAGGATGTAGCCGCGGAGGTTCGTCTCCTCCTCATACTCCTTGATGTAGAAACGGTCGGTCTTACCGAAGACCTTCCAGTCGATGTGCTTGAGCGGGTCCCCGGGCATGTACTGTCTGTGCTCCGCGAACTCCACGCTGAATCCCTTGTACGGGCTCCGGTGAAGACCCGTAACGAAGCCCTCCACGACAAGCCTCGCCCTAAGCTCCATCGTGGCGAGCTTTGAGACGACGGTTGGGTCGAGGAAGCGTCTGTAGGATTCATCGGGCATCGCTAATCTCCAGCCGGCGGGGCGGGCCCTGCCGGCCACGTGCTGCTAGGCCGCGTCGGCCACGAGGCGATCGACAATGTCGGATGCGGAAACGCCGTCGGCTTCGGCATTGAAGTTCGTAACGATGCGGTGCCTGAGAACGGACCCGGCGACCGCCCTTACGTCCTCCGTCTCGGGCGCGTACTTCCCATTCAGCACCGCGCGCGTCTTGGCGCCCAGGATGAGATACTGTGAGGCTCGTGGCCCAGCACCCCAACTCACCCAGTTCCGGATGTAGTCAGGTGAGTCTTCGGTCGGCCGCGTGCTGCGCGCCAGCTTCACCGCGAAGTCGAGTGTGTGATCGGGAACCGGTACTCGACGGATGAGCTTCTGCAGTCGCTGGATATCGTCTCCGTTCAGCACCTTCTCAAGCTCGGGAACATAAGCACTGGTTGTCGATTCGACGATCTCCTTCTCCTCCGTCTCGCTCGGATAGTCCACGTAGATGCTGAACATGAACCTGTCGAGCTGCGCTTCTGGAAGCGGATAGGTTCCCTCCAGCTCGATCGGGTTCTGAGTTGCGAGTACGAAGAATGGAAGTGCCAAAGCGTGGGTGTTGCCGCCCGCCGAGACCTCCTTCTCCTGCATGGCCTGGAGGAGTGCCGCTTGTGTCTTTGGAGGTGTCCTGTTGATCTCATCCGCGAGAACTATGTTCGCGAAGACCGGCCCCCTGATGAACTTGAAGTCCCTCGCGTGGGTCGCCGGATCCTCCTCGATGATGTCGGTTCCGGTGATGTCGGACGGCATGAGGTCGGGCGTGAACTGGATCCGCTTGAAGGAGAGATCCAGGACGCTCGCGAGCGTACTGACCATCAGGGTCTTGGCAAGCCCCGGGACGCCGATCAGAAGACAGTGCCCGTCAGCCAGAATGGCCATCAGTAGATCCTCGATGACCTGGTCCTGCCCCACGATCACCTTTCTTATCTCTCCGAGTATCTTCTCTTTCGCACTCGTGAGTGTCTTCACGGCCTCGAGGTCGCCGCCCTCAATGGATCTCATCTCAGGGTTCATAGTCTTCCTCACGGCTATGCATGAAACGCAATGAGCCACCGCGCCGGTCCCCGATGGGGACCCGCGCCGCGGTATGAGTAATCAATGTTGCCCGGTCACACCTACATTGTGACACAAGCCTGAACGAAGAGTTTAGCAGCCCGGACTCGTCCAGGCAACCTTCAGGCGTGTCTACGTACCAGTAGAGTGTGCTGGACGTGCTGCTCCTGATCCGGCTTCGCACCACGCCCGGCGCACAAACAGCAGGGCCCCGTGGTGGTCCACGGAGCCCCGAAGAACCGGCCCGACACGGGCTATTCTGTGCTACCTATCTATACAGAGCCTTTATGGTACCCCAGCTCCAGAGAGAATCGTCGTCGATCGTCGTCTGCACGCACGGCTCGTACGTCGTCTCGATGAAGGGCGCGGACTGCCCATCGACCTCAACCTCCCGGGTCCCGACGTACTCCGCGCCGCCCAAATCGATCTTCCAGATGGTCACCGCATAGAGACCCGGCTCAAGGCCGCCGATCACGATCTCGTTGTCGAAGCAGCAGTTGCAGTAGCAGGGACCGTCATCATAGGCCTCCGTCTCCACAATCGAGATCGAGAACTCCGTGATGGTGACGGAGAAGTCTATCCAGGCGCAGCAGTTGAACTCGGTCTGTGTGTGGTGGCAGATGATCGTGCCGGGGTCGGTGTCGAAGATTACTTGCTCATCGCAGATCTGGGCCTGTGCGGACCCCGCGGTAAGAAGAGCGGTGGCAAGCACGGCGATGATACTCACATATCGCATGCCAACCTCATCTTTCAGCCGTGCCCGGTGCGGCACGGCGTGCGCTCATGTGGGCAACACACTTATCATAGCACAGTCGCGGTGGTTCCGCAGTGGTATTGTGCCGAGAGCCAGATGGAGGGCATAGAACGTAGCGACACGGGCGGCCGTGTCTGGGGCTTCGTGCCCACTCGTTCTCTCGCCCTTCTAGGTGTATACTGAGGCCAACAACGGACGACTGTATGGAGAGTCATATGAACTCGCGTTCATTCATCGCGCTCAGTATCTTGCTCGTCGTCTTGGTGAACGCGGCCGGCCCGATGCCGGCTGCATTCTCACAGACCCGGACATCGCGGGCACCGCTCGCCATGCTGACGGGTGACGTGCCGTGGCCGGATGACGAGCGAGGAGATGCCACTCCCAGCGACTTTGTCGCGGATGGCACGCGACTACACGAGACAGCTCAACGCGAGACGGCCACGCCGGTGCACCTTCTTCGCCTACCACCCGACAGCCTCCTTGTCGCTCTCATGGACTCGACCAGTCTCGACAACATCACTTCGACTATTCAACACATGCAGGACTACGGGAGCAGATACGTCGCCGTCGACTCGTGCTGGGCCGCGGGCTATTGGATTCGCGAGCAGTTCATCGACTACGGACTCACCGACGTCGAACTCGACACCTTCAGATGCTGGACCTTCCAGGACACGGTCGATGCGATGAACGTCGTCGCCTGGAAGGAGGGCTTGTCACGCCCCGATGAATACGTCGTAATCGGCGGCCACTACGACTCGGTCACCACGGACAACTTCACCGATCCTGATGCCCCAGCCCCGGGGGCCGACGACAACGGGACCGGGATAGCGGGGGTTCTCGAGGCCGCCAGGCTTCTGGCAGACCTGGAACTCGAACGAAGTGTCATCTTCGCCTGCTGGTCGGGTGAGGAGCTGGGCTTAAGGGGAAGCCATGCCTGGGTGAGTGACGCTGTCGCTTCCGGGCTCGATATCGTCATCTATCTCAACATGGACTGCCTCGGGTATCCGGACGAACCGGACCCGACCGCCATCGTCTACTCGGACTCATCGTCCCTCGCCGTGGCAGCCCTCATGTGCGATCTCATCACGGATAACACCGACTACGGCTGCATCACGACAGTGCAGCCGATAGGCGCGAGCGATCAGAACAGCTTCTGGAACGCTGGCTACAACGTACTCGATACGAGCGCGGGCGCAGGGTGGTCTCCGTACCACCACACGCCGTACGATCTCATTGAGAACGTGGACCTGCCCATATGCCGCGCGCTAGCTGCCGTCAACGTAGCCACCGGCACGGCCGTTGCGGGAGTCGTCGGAGAGGAACCCAATCTGCCGCCGGAGACAGTTCTCGCCGAAAACTGCGCAGCCACTAATTCGCTTCTCACACTTCAGCCCCTCTTCGAGTGGCGAGCCACCGATTTCGATGGGGACATAGCCTTTCACGAGTACCGCATCACGCAACTTCCTGAGTGGGATGGCGAAGTGCGCAGCAACGTTCGCCCCGACGAGGGTTTCCTTGAGCGTGAGTGGATTGAGCTTCCCGTGAGTCAGACATCGATCGTGCCGCCCGGTCTCACGGAGGGCGACTACCGGTTCGAGATCCGGGCCATCGACGACAATGGCGTAGCGGACCCCACGCCGGCGTCACACACGTTCACGGCAACCGGCTCACTCTCCCCCGTCCTCCGTGTGGAGATAGACGCCATCCAGGACACGGTCGAGTTCTTGGGTTCCTGGTCGCCCGGGGGCATCCCGAGGTTCGGGGTCTTCGAGGGAGAGCGCCTTGTCTTCGGGCTTGAGGCAAGAGCGGACGACTACTGCGGGACGGCGGATGCCGTGGCCTTCGCTATCGGTGACACGGTCGACTGGTCGGAATGGGAGAGCGCGCCGCACGATTTCGTCATCGTGCCGGAGCTTGGAGACACGGCCATATATTTCCTGACCGAGGACGAGAACGGCTCCCGGACCATCGGCAAGATCGCGATCGCTCCGATACAGGCCGGGATGACGTCGCCGCTCCTTCACATCGACGACTGGTTCGGACAATCGGTGCCGGAGGCAGTACACGATGCGTTCTACGACTCGATTCTGTCCGGGTTGGAGCACGACACCTGGGATCCCTACGAGCATTTCTCAGGCATATACCCCCAACTCCCATCGGCGCAGGACCTCGCTGGCTACCGGACTATTCTCTGGAGCCTCGGCGCCGGCGCGACCTTGCTTCACCCCGCGCAGTCCGAGGCCGGCTATCACGCGATCGAGGGGTTCGTCCGGGCCGGAGGCAATCTCATCATCGAGGGACACTCCGCCATTCACGCGCTCGCGGCCAATGGCCAGTCTGAGCAATGGCGAACGTTCGGGCAGGGGGAATTCGTTCACGGCCACGCGGGGATCGACAGCATGTACAATACCGGTTCGCTGTCGGACCCCGAGATCCCGGCTTCTTATGGATACGCGTTCCTTGGGGGGATCTCGATCGCTCCGTGGAGCTACCCGCACCTCCCGGTGGACACGCTTGTGAAGTGGGAGGGTGGGCATGCCACATACGGTGGCCTACCCGACTGCGAGGTCTACAGGCCTTCCCCGACCACGACGAGGCTTCACCTGTTTGATGCCTACCTCAACGAGGACCTTGATGAGAAGCCGTGCGCCACGCTCAGGCTCGCGGATGACGGGACAGGGTCCGTCGCCGTTCTCGGATTCCCTCTATACTATATAGAGACAGACGCCGCCGAGAGCGTGGTTCTGGCGCTTCTTGAGAACATGACCGAGTGGCAGGAACCGGCGCTGCTCGTCGGCTTCAGCTGGGAGGAGACACCTGATTCCACGAGCTTCACCTGGTATCTCTCGCCCTGGGACGGGCCGCTTGGGTGCTATCTGGAGCGCCGGATCATTGGATCGGACGACGACTACATATCCCTCACCTCGTCGCCGCTCTCGCCGGATGCAGTGGGATGGTATCACTACACAGACACGTCCTCCGTGGCGTGGACCAGCTACAGCTACCGTCTGCGCGTCCTTGAGTGCTGCGGGGGTACCACCATCCACGGCCCATGGGAGATAGCGACCCCCTTCGACACATCCGTCCCCAGGCTTCTTCCACCTTTCCCGAACCCGACGACGGGTGAGACCGTGATCCGATATGTTGTCGAGGCGGACCACAGGTGGACGTCCGTGGACGTCTTCTCTCTCGACGGGCGCCTCGTCAGATCCCTCTTTGAAGGTCCGCGCCAGGCCGGAGGCTACACGGCCCACTGGGACGGAACGGGCAGCGATGGCAGATCCGTCGCTGCCGGTGTCTACTTCGTGAGGGCACGTATCGGGACGTCGGAACTCACGCGGAAGATCGCCGTGCTTCGGTGACGCTCGCGTGCTATATTCGCCATCGAAACCGATTGAGGTAGCGGCCTACCCGACCTCACCGTCCGGGCGCCCAAGCCCCCATGAACACACCGATCCAGGAGCCCTCTGTGGACTATCTGAAAGAGATCGCGAGAATCGGCATCGAGCGGAGTAAGGACTACCCGGATGAGTCCTTCAAGATTCGCGGACTCTGGCGGACGGATCTTCTGTTCAAACCGAACGCTGCGGAGCGGACATTCGACTACACGTTTCTCCTCGTTCAGACGTTCGGGGAGGGAGCGTGCTACTGCTCGACCATCCCGGCCATGGAGAAGGGACAGTCTCTTCTCGGGCAGGATTGCCGCGAGGTTGAGCACGAACACCGCTGCTTCGAGGTCGCCACTACGGACGCCATGTTCTCCGCCTTCGAGAAGCACGCGGACGAGAGGTACTGTGAGACGGGAAGCTCGAGGAAGAAGGCGCTCTGGAGAAGCGACATCGTCGTGACAGAGGTAATGCGTCAACTCGAGGAGCTGGACAAGCCCGGCGGTCGCGTCGTCAACGTTGGCGTGATCGGGAACATCGTCAAGATGCTCTCCGACCGCGGAGTGCACGTTGTCGGCACGGACGAGGATCCTGCGATCGTTGGCACCGAGATAGACGGCGTGCCCGTGTTTAACGAGGACCGGACGCTGGAACTGATCGAGGAATCCGATGTCGCTGTGATGACGGGCATGATTATCTCCACGGATACGATGGATGACATCATCAAGACCGCCAAGAGAGCCGGAACCCGGATCGTTCTGTTCTGCGAGACCGGGGCGAACCTCTGCGGGGAGTATGTGAAGATGGGCATCGACACGGCGATCGCAGAGCCCTTCCCGTTCTACATCTTCGGTGGTACCTCTAGAATAGACGTCTACAGAAAGAAATAGCGGCAAGGAGGAACAACTGCTTAGGAACTTCACACACAAGGACGGTGTACTTGAGATCGGCGGTGTCCCTGTAACGCACCTTGCGGGAGAGCATGGGACCCCGACGTATGTCTACGACGGCGACAGGATCCGCGAGCGCTTCCGCGCCCTCAGAAGCGCCTTCCCATCATTCGAGATCTTCTACTCGATGAAGGCAAACCCGTCCCTCGCGCTCGTCGGGCTTCTGATGGAGCTCGGGGCTGGGGTGGAACTGGCATCCGGCGGCGAGTTATTCGTCGCAAGGGAGACCGGGTTTGATCCACTCGATATCGTTTTCGCCGGCCCCGGAAAGACCGACCGCGAACTCGAGGATGCCATTCTGGCCAGGATCTTCGCCATCAATGTCGAGTCGTTGAGAGAGCTCGAACGGATATCGCATATATCGAAACTACTTCGTGTCCCGGCACGTGTGGCCTTGAGAATCAACACGTCCGCCGGTCTCACGAAGGTGGGTGGCGGCTCGACGGGCCCGCTTCACGAACAGATGGCCGGCGGCCCGAGCAAGTTCGGCATCGACGAGGAGAAGCTCGATGATCTTCCCAATCATTGGGACAGGAAGATGATCGATATCGTCGGCGTGCACGTCTACACGGCAAGCCAGATTCTCCACGCGGACGAGGTTGTGGCGAATGCCGAGCGCACGGTAGCGACCGCACGACGTGTGGAGGATCTGATCGGCGGCAAGCTCGAATTGATCGACTTCGGCGGCGGCCTCGGCGTGCCGCATTACGAGAAGGAAGAACAGCTTGACCTACCGGCTCTCGGTGCGGAGGTCGAGAATGTGTTTGCCCCCTACTCCGAACGCGATGGGTTCCGTCTCATCCTGGAGCTGGGCAGAATCCTCGTGTCCGAGTGCGGCGTCTATCTGTCGCGCGTGCTCGAACTCAAGGAATCAAGGGGAGAGCGCTTCGTCATCACCGACGGTGGCATCAACCAGTTCGTCCGACCAATGCTCATGAAGGTCCATCATGAAGCGGCCGTCGTGAACAAGCTCGGAGAGCCGGGCACGGTCGGAGCCAAGGTCACAGGTCCGCTCTGCACGCCGATCGATGTGACAAGCCAGGAGATCAAGACACCTGACAGTATCGCGATAGACGATCTCATCGGCATCTTTAATGCCGGCGCCTACGGCTACTCGATGAGTCCGTTGAGATTTCTCTCGCATCCAACCGCAGCCGAGGTCCTCGTCCTGAATGGGAAGGCGTCAATCATCAGGGAGCGTGGGGAGCATGCGGATCTCATGTCTCGCCAGAAGCCGTTCTCTGGATTGGAGTAGGCCGTGATGGGTTCATCGAGAGAGACGACACGCGCATGGTCCAAGGTGGCGTCCAGTGGTGCGGTTTTCCTCACGCTGGTCCTTCTCGCGGCGGCTCTTCTCGTCGGGTGCAGCGACGATATCGTCTGCCCCACAGACGAGAATGAAGGTGACCCCTTCATTGGCGCGAGCGTTCTTGAGACCCGACTCGAAGGTGGAGTCCACACATCGGTCAGGGTCTTCTGTACGTCTGATCCGCTTCCCGGGATATTTATTGTGTCCGTGAGTGACCGCTCCGTCTCGGAGATTACCGTCGGCGATCCTCTCGGACTCGTGGCGACGCTCGAGGAAGACTCGACCATCTGGCAGAACGGCCAGGTCTGTACGCTCAAGGTAACGACAGAGTGGGGGTTCGCGACGGCTAGGGAGCCGGTCCCGGGGCCGTTCAGTGTTGTCCAGCCGGGCGGTGTGTCTCTTGGGGATACGCTGTTCGTGGAGTGGGCAAATGCGGCGGACACTGACTACTACAAAGTGGAGTGCGTGATCACAGGGGCGCGTGGCGATTCCCTTGTTCTGTCGCAGACGACTACCGATACGACCGCGGTATTCGAGCCTCTTGTTATCACTCTCGCAGGTGAGCTTGAAGGCAGGGTCGTGGCCGTGGCGGGACCATATCCTGGCAGTGGAGTCGACGGGAACATCACGGGCGGCGGGTGGGGGTACTTCACGGTCTCATACTACGACACGCTCAGCCTGTTCGAACTCACAGTGGCAGATACGGTCGCTAGTCCGGCATGATCCGCGATTCCAGATAGACCGCCAGCAGTCTCCCAACCTCTCGAGACGCAAGCGCCTCCGATTCCCTTCTGTCCTCTCGCCATGGCAACTCGACTCTTACGGTGGTACGAGCTATCGTGGCGGCGGTCCTTTGGTCGAATGCCTCCGCACCGAGCACGGCCAGGATCTGCTCGCCCCCGTCGCTTGACGTGACGATGCTCGTAATGAGTTCCCCTCTCACAATGATGTCGGTCCCCGGCCCGCACAGTTCCAGAGTGCAACCGTATCGGCTGAGAGCCAGACCGAACGCGTCTATCACTCGTCGCGCTGCCGGAGCATCAACAGTCTCCAGGTCCAGGCATACACTCACTCCGCGCTCAGGGATAACCTGAACCTTCACACTCGCCCCGGATGAATCGTCTGCAATGAAGTGCGTGAGACGGTGGACGGATGTGGTCTTGAGAGCGGTCCGGTCAATGTGGGCGTGTATCTCTCCCGGTCCTCTCGTCTCCGCCGCCTGTATGGTAACGGAGGCGGTGCCTTCAGACCCACTCACTCGATCGGACCGCACGATCACGCCCCACTCGGGATCCTCGAACGCCACCGGCACACCGACCGCGGGAACTCGGACTTCATTCCACACGAAGGTCAACCGGAACCGTATCTCCACGGTCTCACCTGCACGGATGATGAGCGGCGCGGTCGCTACATCCGGTTCAATCGTGAGACCCTGAGCGGTTGCCTCTGTGATGCGATCGACGGTCTTCTGTATCACGATATCCCGAGGCACGCCGGCCACAGGAAGCCCCATCGCTTCATACGCGAGAGTAGCCCGCGACAGCTCGCTCTGCCCCTCAAGCCAGAGGCCCTCGTCGAAGAATCCCTCAGCGGACTCGACTAGTGTCGCGGCCTCGCGGGCGAGCTTGTCCCTCTCCCACTCGACGTTACTGGCGTCGCCTCGAAGATAGGCTATCGGGTATTCGATGAGGACTCTGCTCCGCCAGTGTCCAGCAGAGCCGGGCTCACGGGTGCAGTGTTCAATGATGTCTCTGTTGATGCCTGCGCGAGGGAACGTGGCAGAGCCTTCGGATGCCAGCGACTGAGCGAGCCCTTCCTCAATCTCGCGCCGTCGTTCATCGGAGTAGCTGACTCCGCGCCTGGCAAGGAGATCCAGAACTGAAGGAGCCGCATCACGGCAGGCGGCGGCAAGCGCCCCGGCAGGACCAGACTCTTCCTCGGACCGGCCGACCAGGAGCATGCTCCCACCCTCCTGCCACCAACCGTCCTGCGCCTCGGACCAGAACCTCGCGGCCTGTCCTTCCACGACGGTACACACGGGCTCAAGGGGAAGCTGCTCGATGCCCTTACCGTGTGGCCGGCTCGCACTGCACCCTGCCATGGCGACGGCCGTTGCCGTCACCAGGACAAGCGCTTGAGCTAAGCGTCTCGTCAACAGGAGACCCCTCTCTTGTCCGGGGGCCTCTGCCCCCTGGACCTGTCAATTGCGGTCTATCCGGCTTGACCCGCTACGGTTCCGCCACGACGCGGACGGTTGCGAAATCCCAGTACGTACGCCCACCGAAGATCACACCAGCCAGGACACGCGTCTTGTGCCACCCACCCGGCGGCGCCGAGTTCGAGGCAGTGAAGATGCCGTCCGGTCCGATAGCACCCACCGCCGCGTCTGTGACATGCCATAGAACGGGCAGCTCAACAGGGACGCCCTCCATATCGAACACTTCCGCGCTGAACCCAATCGATTCACCGGGCGCAAGCGTCGCCGACCGTGGTGTCACACGGACACGAATCTCCGGATCGGGGAGATCGAGCACGACGACGGCCACGCCACGGAAGACGCGTCCACCTGGAGCTCTGACCTCAGCGATGATGTGACCGTGAGGCCTCTGCCATTCCCCTGGATCTATCGGCAGATCGGCGGCCGTGAAGACACCGTCCGGTGATATGGTCCCGAGCATTTCGGGCGCCACCCGCCACGTGACCGGCGCCTCCAGCGGATCTCCGCCGGGACCGATGACGGTCGCATCAAACTGCCGCGTCTCGCCAAGTGGGACCACAGCGTAGACCGGTGTCACACGGATCCTGACAGGCTGTCCGGGCAGTCGGACTCTCATATGAGCCAGGTCGGTCAGAATGGACCCGTCGGACAGAGTCGCGCGTGCGGCGACGACACCTTCGTGTGGCCCGAACTCTCCGGAGCTGGGGTCGCCGAATGCCGGGTTGGCGGTGAAGAGACCTTCCGGGGTGATGGTGCCGAGATTCTCAGGGAAGACGGCCCACTCGTTGGTCCAGTCAATTGAATCATCGGCCTCCACCACCTCAGTCTCGAATTGAACGTCGTCACCGGGAGCAACACGCGGCCGATGAGGCCTGATGTCAAGCCTCAGTGGCGGGCCATTCTCTCGGATGAGCACGCGCGCCACTTCCGCCACCATGCCGTCACCGGTTTCAATCGAGGCAACGACACCTCCTATCCACCCACCGTTCGCGGGTGGCTCAGGATACTCGGCGGACGCCGTGAAGAACCCGTCGGCTGTGATGCTCCCAAGCCAGTCCGGACGGACCCTCCAGTCGACAGGGATCTCCAGCTCATCCCCCTCGGGACCCATGACGGTTGCTTCAAACTGAACATCGCCCTCGGGCGCCAGGGCCACCTGCCCTGGTGTGAGAACGATCCTGACTCCTCCGGGCCCCGGCCGCTTCACCTCCACCAGTGCCAGGCCACGGACGGGACCGATCTCTGTCACAACGGTCGCGATGACGCGTCCTACTCCGTCCTCGCGGCCCGCGGTGAAGAGGCCTTCATAGTCTATGACACCGAGCCTCGCGGGAATGATCGACCAGTCGACCTCCACATCAAGCGGGTCGCCTGAGGAATCCGTCACGCGAGCCTCGAACTGATTTTCCTCCCCGGGACGCAAGAGGGCGTGGCGGGGAATCACGTGGACCTTGATGCCGGGCCCGCTCGCGTCACCGACCACGACGCCGGCGTCTCCCAGACCCTCTCGACCTTCATAAAGTGCGCGGACCACAATCCGACCGGCGCCTGTCTCTTCTGATGCCACAAAGAGACCCACCGCATCGATCGACCCCAGATGGTCGGGGACAATCATCCACGTGAGGTCGGCCGGCACGACAACACCAGTCGCGGGATCGGTGACGATGGCGTCGAACTCGCCTGTCTCTCCCTGTGCGAAAGCGTCCGACGGAGGACGCACCACCACGGAGAGCTGAAGCGGTGTTTCCCCTCCGACCTCCACAACCGCGTGCCCTGCCCCCATCTCCCGCCCGTGCGTAGCGACTACCCTGACGACGCCTCTCCCGTCTGTCCCCACGGATGTGAAGAGGCCGTCCGGTGTGATCCGGCCAAGGCGTGGCGGGATGATGCTCCAGGCTAGCTCAGCGGCAACCTCGTCGCCGTTCTCATCGAGCACCATTGCCGTGAATTGCACGGAGCCATCGGGAAGCGCTGCCGCCCTGTTTGGCGATACGAGAACGCTCAACCCCTCGTCGGCCAACAGTGGCGCCGCCGACAGGCAGAGCATCATGACCGCAGTCGCCAGAACGATGTACGGTGGCACATTCCCCCTCCGTGCCCCGGACAAGATGTGTCTCCGTTTCATGATGTATCCTCCTCGTTCGACCTTGAGCCGGCCCTCTCGCAGATTCGGTCGCGGGTGGCCTGCCCTTAGGCCTACGCGCACTACACGCGCTCGTCGGGTCTCTTGCTGTTCCCGTTCACCGTATTGAAGAGCCACGAGACGTCTCTCAGAATAGCGCCTGATGCGTCCCGTACCTGAATGCTGACAATGTGCTCGCCTTCGGCCAGTTTCTCGGCGGGTGAGTACATGACATAGCTTCCCGCCACCTCGGCCAGCCCCGTCACATCCCTGTCGTCAACGAACAGCCTTATGAGTCCACCTTTGATAGGTGGATCGATCGATGCCAGAATCTGGACGTCTCCTGCGCTTACGAAGGAGCTGTCCACGGGCATGAGTGGGCTGATCGCGGTGGCGCCGGCTCCTGCGAAGAGGGGGTCGGTCCCCGTCGGCACCGGTGGCCTGTTGAAGTGAACAACGACAAGAAGTAGCGCCACCACGCAGGCTGCGGCAACACCCCAGCCGACATTCCTCCCGGTGACTGCGTCAATCCAGGATGGGCGTTTCTCTTCTCTCCGGATCCGTGCCAGCAATCGGCTTCTGAAGAACGGTGGAAGCTCGACCGGCTCAAGTTCCCCAAGGAGCCGCTCGATGTGTTCGCTGTCCCCGTCGCCGTTCCTGGCGCCTCGTCTTCGTGAGTTCTTCGCATTCATCTTACGGCCCTCGCCATTCTGTCAGATGTCGTCCTCGAGCAGATCTGCGAGCATCTTCTTCGAGCGCGATATCCTCGACTTCACAGTGCTGATCGATACGGCTGTCGCTCTAGCAATCTCCTCGTATGTCATACCGTCGATGTAGCGAAGCGTTATCACATCTCTATTAGTATCCGGAAGCGAACTGATCGCCTTCCTCACAAGCCCTGCACGTTCCGCTGCGAGAGCCTGGGTCTCGGGAGTGGAGTGCTCGATGGTCTCGGGCGGCTCCGCCTCATGGTGTTGAGCGAGAAGCTCTGCCCGGCGTTTTTCTTTTCGATAGCGCTTCTTGAAGACATTGACGGCTATCCTGTAGAGCCAGGTGAACGGATCGGAATCGCCACGGAAACGACCGTAGGCACGGCAGGCCCTGATGAAGGCCTCTTCCGTGACATCGAGCGCAAGGTGGTAGTCCCCTGTGTAGGCGTACATGGCGTTAAAGAGTCGTTTATCGTATAGCACAACGAGCTCCTCAAACTCCGGGTTCGCCATCCGTGACCTCCGATCCCCTCTCACATATTAGAGCCGCCACGCTCCTGGGATGTTCCCACCTGGGTGTATATTGAGCCACGCTTCATGATCGAGCTAGAAGGTCGCTCCCACTGCGATTCTCAGCACATGCTCGCCGTAGGATTGCTCGGGGGTGGCGACATCCTCCTTCTCCAGATAACGGTACTCCACGCGCACGTCCCGTTCTCCACCGGTCAGTTTCGTTACGAGAGCGTAGCTCACCCGCTCGTAGTCGGTGTCGCCGTCATCACTCTCCCCTGTGGTCCACCTCGCGCTCCCACGCACGGACAATCTGCCGGGTATCACGGTTAGGCGAACATCGCCTCCAGCGCTTGCCGTGTTCGAGCGCCCATCAGAGTCAGTTTGCGACCACGAGAGACTCAGCGTCGCGCTCACGCGGCTGACCCTGTACGTCACTCCGCCGGCCGCGTAGGCATAGTCGTAATCGTAGGCATCGTACGGGATGAAATCGTATCTGGCGACACCGTAACTCCTGAGGGAACCATCCCCGATCTCCCGGATCACGTCTGCCCGGCCGTAGAATCTCATTTCGCTGCGATCGAGTGCGATTCCCCTGTCCGGATCGCTCGTGCGAAACAGGCCGCCGCTTCCGGACAGCTTCACGCCGATGACGTTCCATGCGTACTCAAGTTCGAGACCGCGTTCGCCGGGATCATATCTCAGACTTCCTGCCGAGTAGAAGTCGCTGCCGGATTGAATGTAGCGAAGCAGAGCACGATTGCTGTGGTCGCGCACCCATCCGACTTCGGCGCGAACGGCGCTTCCGCTGAATGTGCCGTCCCCGCTTGTTTCGGATCGCCCAAGCTCTATCTCGACTACACCTCCGGATCCGAACCCCACACGCGCCTCTGAGGCGAGCACGTGGTTCGCGAGCGGATCCACAAGGCGCTGCTCCTCCTTGACGGACTCCTCACGATCGAAGGTGTGGAGATAGCTCAACGTGATGGACGTCCGCTCACTCCACTCGATGCTCTCGAGTGCCCCGAGCGCGAATCTGGAGTAGATGCCGAGTCCGCCAATTGTATCGGCCTCGCTCATCCTCATCGCCACGGCCCGCGTGAGCCCTGGTCCGTGTGTGATCTCCCCCATGGCACCCACGCCCGACGCCCACTCGAGCGTCGTGCTCGTGAACTCCGGGAACACCTCTCCCACCTCAAGTTGATAGCGTCGCCCCTCGGCCGAGACGAGCCAGTGGATGTCCTCATCGTACACAGGATCGAGCTGTGCCGTCACGAGGATAGACACCCCACGCCCCTCACCTGCGGCGTAGAAATCAAAGCTGGGTCTGCTTGTTTCTTCGTAGGGCAGGTATACATCAAGTGAGTCGACTGCCGTTGTCTCCGCCAGAACAGCTGCCCAGCCGACCTCCACTCTTCCATAGAGATCAAGGAGACCCTCGATACCCGGCTCCTCCGGTCGCGACCATCCGTCCTCGACCGCCGCGACGTCGCCTCGCTCGTGCACGAAGAATACCCATGACGCCTCAACCGTTCGACTGGGGGTGAGAGCCACAAAGGTCGCGGTATGACTGCCTCGCTCAAGGCTGTCCGGGAGAGTTACAACAAAGAGCTCTCTCATCACTTCAAGGCTGTGGGTCAAGTCCTTGCCGTCGAGGATGAACAGCGCTTCCCGGGGATCTTCGAGCGGGGGGTCGATGAGTCCGGCAATCTCTGGCGTCGCCGTGTGCACGATCTCTCCCGGAAGTGGCGAGAGAAGTTCCACGGTTGTGTCTACACTGCTATCCGAAGGAAGTCGGTCACTTCCCGTGGAGAGATCAAAGACTGTGGTCCTGTAGACCCCCGCCTCCGGGGCGCCGGGGGGGAAAGTACTCTCCGCGCCCTCGACATCGACTATCCTCAAGAAGTACTCGACCGCAGGACTCCGTACAGCCTCGGCAGGGATCTCTCCCCGCAGTCCGTCTCGCTCCGGCACGAGTGGCACGGTCCTCTCGCTCTGGCTCCCACTCGCCGACAGCGATACGATGACCACGTCAGCCGTCGCTATCTCATCAAGAGACAGTCCACCCTGGACCGTCCACTCAACATAAACGGCTGTCCAGGCCGAGACCGCCTGTTGCGGCGTGTGGTGGAGGATCGCGCCGCCCGCCGCGCCGCCTGCGACGGCTGCAATCAGTAGCCCTGTCGTGACAACGTCCCGGATTACACAGAGCGTGGAACCTCGGAGCGCGGCGCATTGTGTGTGGTGCTTCGTGTGGTGAGACATGAACGCATATTCCCACGCAGGCCATCGGTGACAGGCGGGTCTCTGTCTTCAGCATAGCAGGAAGGGCGGCATCAGGGAAGCAGACGCAGCACGCGGCCGACGAGTAGTCGCCGGCCGCGCGTCGCTGTTTCCACGGGTTTCTTCTCAGTCTGTGGCTTCGATCAGTGTTCGATGTACGATTCTATCTGCGATGCAAGGTTGTTCGTGTTGATCGGCTTTGTTATATAGCCGCGACACCCCGCCTTCACAAGCTCCGCTATGTCCCCGGGTGTTTCGGTGCTCGTAAGTGCAACCACCGGGATGTCCTTCGTCTCATCCATCGCATAGAGCTTCCGCGTCGCATCCAGACCACTCATCCCGTTCAGGGCGAGATCCATGATGACGAGATCCGGATGTGAGGATTTCGCCAAAGCAACCGCAGTCATCCCGTCCGCAGCCTCGATCACCTCGTAGCCGTGTGCTTTCAGGACAACAGATGCCACGCTTCTGTTGTATGCATTCCCCTCCACGAGGAGGATGGTCGGTCCGACTGCGACCCCGCCCCAGGCTGCTCCGGGCGCATCTGAGAAGGCCAGGACCGTTCGGTTCCTTCCATCTTTTCGAGCCCTGGACAGGGCCGAATCCGCCATGCGCATGATCGTTGCGGTGTCACCACCGTGATCCGGATACTCCGCCACGCCGCACGACGCCGTCACCATCACGTCCCCGGCTCTGGACTTGAGCACCTGATTGGAGAAGGTAGCCCTCAGCCTCTCTGCGAGGATCCCTGCGTCGGAACTTGTAGTCTCTGGAAGAATCAAGGCGAACTCATCACCGCCAAATCTACATATGATGTCGGAGAGCCGAGTACCTGCCAGGAGGATGTCAGCGAGAGATCTGAGAGCCGCATCGCCAGTCTCGTGTCCGAAGGACTTGTTGATGTTGTCCAGACCATCGATGTCCAGGAGCACAAGTGCGAGCTCGCGGCTGTAGCGTCGTGCACGCTCGATCTCCTTCTCCATTCTCTCGTCGAAGTAGAAACGGTTGTAGAGCTTCGTCACTCCGTCGCGCTTCGGCCTCTTCCCACCTTCGACCTCATCATATGCGACACGCATGACAGCCTTGACCCGAGTGAGGAACTCACCGGCGCTGAACGGCCGGTACAGATAGTCGACACCTTGAGGCTCGCTCTCGGCGCGTCTTTCCTCGTCCGGGCCGCAGATGACAAGAACCGGCATCCTCCGGGTCTCCTGGTCGGATGCCAGTTTCTGTTCGCAGTTGGCCGCCCGGGCACTCTCCTCGGTATGATCTAGAATGATGAGGTCCGGCGCGGCCGCCTTTGCCTCGGAAACGACGCTGTTGGGATCTACCCCTTCGGTCACATCGTACCCGGCACTCCGCAGACGATCGAACGCCGTCTTCCGATCCTTATCCCTGAAGGCGGCTATGAACAGTCTTCGATGTATTTCTTCGGTACTGCGTCCCATGCCGATCCCCCAGTGAGAGTGCCGGTGGCCGAATATCAACCGACCAAAGTTGCGTCAACGAAGCAGAATGCACCCGTGCCCCGGCGTTTTGCACCGACTCCGCCGGTCACGCATGAATCAGACGCGGGCCGATGGCGCACATCGGACCGCTCCCCTGATGAATAGCAAGGTATGTGCCATGCAAATGCAGGGGGAGCGGCCTTGCGACCGCTCCCCCATTTTCGACTGTTTCTCTCTGGTTTTGGTGCTGTTACGTCTGGCCCTCGACTATTCGTCGACGTGCTTCAGCGTAACCACAACGCGCCTGTTCTTGCTGCGGCTCTCTTCGTCGACGTTCGGGAACGCCGGACGCTCCTCACCAAAAGCCTCCTTGGTGAAGCGCTCGACCGCGACACCGTGCTCCGTGAGATAACCGATGACCGCCACGGCGCGCTTCTCCGAGAGGGTCATGTTGTAGTCGGCTTCTCCGAGGTCACAGGTGAAGCCGTCGATCTCAGCCAGAAGCTCGGGGTAGCTAGTGAGAATTATCACCATCTCATCAAGGTCCGCCTGTCCCTCCGATGAGATGACGGCGCTGTTGAGCGGGAATCTCACACCGACCGGGTAGATGTCTGCTGCGGTCGTGGCCGGCAGAACGATCTCACAACCCCGGTCGTCGACCGTGACACCCGGCGGGGTGTCAGGGCATATGTCGATCGGATCGAGCACGCCGTCGTTGTCGTTGTCAAACTCGGGGCACCCGTCCTTATCTTCGAAGCCGTCCATGTCCTCGGGGTCCTCAGGACACGCGTCGTCCTCATCGAGAATCCCGTCGCCATCCATGTCGATGTCCGGACACCCGTCCTCGTCGGCGTCGTCATCGAAGTCCTCGGGATCGTCGGGACACGCGTCGTCCTCGTCGAGGATGCCGTCCATGTCGTTGTCGTAGTCGGGACATCCATCCTCGTCCTCGAAGCCGTCGAAGTCCTCAGGGACATTCCAGCACTCGTCCTGTCTTCCGATGATGCCGTCCCCGTCGCAGTCCCCGGGACCGAAGTAGAGGGTGAGGCCGGCGTACGCCTCAAGGATCGCGTTGTTCGCGTCGACCCAGTCCGCTCCAGCGACGGAACTCAGGCCCACGTTGTCTATCTTGTTGCCCAGGAGGAAGCCATAGCGTCCGCCGACTGTGAAGGCGATGTCGTCTGTAACAAAGATGTCTGCCCCAGCACCGACAGTAGCAGTGAGACCGGCAGAGGTGAGCGTCTTCTTCTTGCCATCAGCGTCATAGCCGTCGGCAACGCCACCTGGTTCAGCCGCGTCCTCCCGCCAGTCCTGAACCTCCCAGAAGGCCATGCCGAGTCCGGCGCTCAGGAACGGAATGACGCGCCCCTCGGGAATTAGATTGTAGACTGCTGAGACCTGCGCTTTGTTCCATACGGTCAGGAACTCATCTGCGCTGCCGAATCCCTGGAGCCTGCTCGCAGGTACTGCCTCGCCGTTCGCGCTGACACCGTGCGCGTATTCGAAGGCTATCCATATTTTGTCCGTCAGGGGCTTCTTGGCCATGAGCCCCAGGACCATGCCACTCTCTTCGTACGAGTTTTCTCCACCGGTCGGCTGGAGCATGCCGAAGTTGATGCCGACGGCAAGGTCATCGCAAGCCACGTCCGCCGATGCACCCACGCTCAGAATAATGAGCGCGACGAGCACGGACACGAGCACTCTCAGCATAAGTCCCCCTGGATGGCCGCGCTGTGACTGCTGCGGCGGTAGTAGTTGTTTCCTTCTCCACCCGCGAATGTGCTATTCTCCGTGAAAGTGAGCCCGTGGCCCACTCACCTTTGTCTTGTACATCATCCATGCTGCTCTGTCAAACGAATCATGCCGGCCGGTTGCTTGCCGTGGCGCGCCCATTCCAGCCTCAGGCCCCCTCTTAGGCGCCACTTCCCTGATCATGAACGTGTAAGGAGATATGTGTGCTAGTCAAGGATATCAGGCTCATCGGGAAGATCCGCGCTGCCGATCACGCGGAGCTTCGGGAGATCCTGCATCCGGAGAGGGATGCTGTCTCGATTTCGTATAGCCTCGCCCACGCCGTCGTGCAGGCGGGCGAGGCGTCCACTCCACACCGACTCGCGTCATCGGAGGTCTACTACATTCTCTCCGGCTCAGGTGAGCTGCACGTCGGAGACGAGTCTCACCGTGTTCAGGCGGGGCAAGCCATCCACATTCCGCCGAACTCAGTGCAGTGGATAGAGAACACCGGGGCCAAAGAGCTGGCCTTCCTCTGTATTGTAGACCCACCCTGGAGCGAGGAGCAGGAGTCATAGAAGGCTTTGGATCGTGGCGGCTCGGTTACTATAGGTGGTGCCGGCGGCTTGATTTCCCTTGACTGGATGGACTATCTCAACAATTCTAACCCTCGGCATGTGGGTAACACTCGGTCTCGGAGGGGGGAAGCTATGAAGCGTTCTATGATCGCTCTGGTTGTCGTCATGATGCTTGTGAGCTCAGTCGCATCGGCCGGACTCTACACGAGCCTTCGCTATGCGGGCACGTTCAACCCGAAGGAACTCGCAGTCGACACCCCCTGAACGTACATCTCTGCGATCGCCACCTTCAGAGCACGCTCGCTCCGAAGGCCACGCTCAAGAGACCGAGCCCTCTCTGCCAATATGGGTGAGACACGGAGCGTGCTCTAGTTTAGTGTAGAGGGCGAGTATGGATGTCGTTATGAACGTCGACTCAAGAGTTGTTCGGGAACGGGAGGTAGAGGTCTTGGCAAAGGCCGCGCGGCGGCGTTTCACGGCGGAGTACAAGCGTCGGATCCTCAAGGAGACCGACGGTTGCAGCAAGCCGGGTGAAATTGGGGCTCTCCTGAGGCGTGAGGGCCTGTACTCGTCACACCTGTTGGCCTGGCGTGCCGCCCGGGAGCGTGGTGAGCTTGCGGGACTTGCGCCGAGAAGGGAACCTACTCCTACGAGGCGGAGGACGAGCACATCTCCGCCTGGAATCTCGACTACTCGCTCCGGGCTGATTTCTACTTCGACTAGGCTCTTATGCACGGCCGGGGGTGAGGTCAATCCAGGCCACTGACCGTACCACCGGAGCACGCAGTACGAGAAACGGGGCGCCCAGTATCGGCGCCCCGTTCTTTGTCTATTCCCAGGATCATCATCGCGAATCAGTGCTCGCGCACCATGTCCTTGATCTTCATGAGCCGTGTCGAGGTCTCTCGCTCCATCTCTGCCAGACGGTCGCCGATGAAGCGAATCGTCTCCTCCAGATTCGGGACGAGGATGTGCTCGAGTGCGTTGACCCGCCGTCGTGTCTTCTCAAGCTCAGCTGCGATCAGCTGGACAGACTTCTCCATCTCCGCCAGTCTCATAAGCCTCGGGATGACGGCGGCGTAGAGCTCGAGCGCGCTGTCAAGCTCTGCCGTTGTGTCGGCGAAACCGTAGCCGAACTCGGCGTCCTTCGGGAACTCGACCGCGAAGCTCGGAACTCTGAGGTTCATGATCTGCTCGCGCGATGGCTGGAGTTTCACGGTCCTCTGTGAGAACGCAAGCGCGGCCTCCATGGCGCCCCCACTCATCTCGAATCGAGCCGAGACGAACGCACGGTAGGCATGAGCCAGATCTCCCTCGACCTCTTGCCGAAGATCCCTGGCCCTGTGCACGACTCCAAGGAACCGGCGCATCAGTTCCTCCTGCTTGTCCTTGAGGAGCTTGTGGCCCCGCTTGGCAAGCTGGAGGCGTCGCTTGAGCCTCAGGAGCTGCATTCTATTGGGATTCGCGCGTAGCCTCATCTATCTTCCCCGTGTCGGGGTCCGCGCCGGCTCTCTGCCGGCCGAAAGTCCCCGCGTTCATCGATCTTGATTTACTCGCCGGCGGTCACGGTCTTCTTCATGTACCGATCGATCTGCTCCGGCTTCACACGCTTAAGCTCCGAGTTCGGGAGAATCTCAAGGAGTTCCCAACCCAGGGCCAGCGTCTCATCGATGGTCCGGTTCTCATCTTGCCCCTGGCGGACGTAGCTGTTCTCGAAGACCTCGGCGAACTTGAAGAACGCCTTGTCCTCCGGTGAGAGCGCGCCTTCGCCAAGGATGACGGCCAGCTCCTGTGCCTCCTTGCCGCGTGCATACGCTGCAAAGAGCTGGTTGGCCAGGTTCGCATGATCCTCACGCGTCTTGCCCTCACCTATCCCCTTGTCCCTCAGGCGGGAGAGCGACGGGAGCACATTGATGGGCGGGTAGATGCCCTTTCTGTGCAGACCACGGTCGAGGATTATCTGACCCTCGGTGATGTACCCGGTCAGGTCCGGGATCGGATGTGTTTTGTCATCGTCGGGCATGGAGACCACCGGGATCTGCGTGATCGAACCCTTCTTCCCCTTGATCCGTCCGGCCCGCTCGTAGATCGTCGAGAGATCCGTGTAGAGATAGCCCGGATAACCACGTCTTCCCGGCACTTCCTTCCGCGCCGCCGATATCTCGCGGAGCGCTTCACAGTAGTTCGTGAGATCCGTTAGGATAACGAGAACGTGCATCTCGAGATCGAATGCGAGGTACTCGGCCGCTGTGAGCGCCATACGCGGTGTCGCGATGCGCTCGATCGCCGGGTCGCTCGCCAGGTTCACGAAGAGCACGGCGCGATCGATGGCGCCCGTTCTCCGGAAGTCGGCGATGAAGTACTCGGCCTCTTCAAAAGTGATGCCCATCGCCGCGAACACAACCGCGAACTCCTCTTCCGTCCCGCGCACCGCCGCCTGACGCGCGATCTGCGCCACGAGCTCCGCGTGCGGAAGGCCGAAGCCCGAGAAGATGGGAAGCTTCTGGCCTCTGACAAGCGTGTTCAGGCCATCTATCGCCGACACTCCCGTCTGGATGAATTCGTTCGGGTAGTTGCGTGCCCAAGGGTTGATCGGCGCCCCGGCCACGTCACGCTTTACCTCGGGGATAATCTGAGGACCGCCGTCCTTCGGACCACCCAGCCCGTCGAAGACACGCCCCAGCATGTCGCGCGACAGTCCGAGTTCGAGACCCTTGCCGAGGAAGCGCACCCGCGCGCTGTCGACGCTGACGCCTGTCGCACCCTCGAACAACTGCACGAGGGCCGTGTCCTCATTCACCTCGAGGACCTTGCCGCGTCTCACATCACCGCCGGGCAGCTCGACCTCAACCAGCTCTTCGTACTTCACTCCGGAGACGCCGCCCACCAGGAGCAGCGGTCCGGCAACCTCCTGGACGGTCTTGTATTCTTTAACCATTAGGCTGCGACCTCCTCGGCGCCAACTCTCTTCTCCACGAGTTCGCGCACCTGCTGCTCGATGCGGCCCCAGATGGCGTCGAACTCATCCATCTGTGACTCCGGGATGTAGCGCGACCTGACGAGATTCTCTTGCACGGGTAGCGCGAAGAGTTCCTCGGTCGTCACACCCTGCTCGAGGGCGTCCCGGGAAAGCCTGTCGAATCCAATGATGTTACTCAGCATCTTGAACTGTTTGGGAAACGACGTGTATGTATCCACGTCGTCAAAAGCGTTCTGGTGCAGGAAGTCCTCCCGCAGGGACTTGGCTGTCGCAAGCATCAACCGGTCCTTGTCCGAGAGGGCGTCCGTACCGACGAGCCGGGCTATCTCCTTGAGCTCCGCCTCCTGCTGCAGGATCCTCATTGACTCCTGCCGCAGTCCCTCCCACTCCTCAGAGACCTCAGTCCTGAAGTACTCCGCAAGGGCCTCATGATAGAGGGAGTAGCTCGTCAGCCAGTTGATCGCCGGGAAATGACGCTCGTATGCGAGCCAGTCCTCGAGCGACCAGAAGACCTTTACAACCTTAAGGGTAGCCTGAACGACCGGATCAGAGAGATCGCCTCCTGGAGGCGAGACGGCGCCTACCGCGGACAGCGCGCCGATCCTGTCATCGCTTCCGAGACACTTGACGCGTCCGGCACGCTCATAGAACTGCGCCGCTCGCGCCGGGAGATAGGCGGGATAGCCTTCCTCTCCTGGCATCTCCTCGAGCCGCCCTGACATCTCACGAAGAGCCTCGGCCCATCGTGACGTCGAGTCCGCCATAAGAGCGACCGAGTAGCCCATGTCGCGGAAGTACTCCGCGATCGTTATCCCCGTGTAGATGGACGCCTCACGAGCCGCCACCGGCATGTTGGAGGTGTTTGCAACGAGCACCGTCCGCTTCATCAAGGGCTCGCCTGATCGTGGATCTTTGAGCTCTGGGAACTCAAGGAGGACGTCGGTCATCTCGTTGCCGCGTTCGCCGCAGCCGACGAAGACGACGATCTCCGCATCCGCCCACTTCGCAAGCTGATGCTGGATGACCGTCTTCCCGGCTCCGAACGGGCCCGGCACACATGCGGTGCCACCCTTGGCGATTGGGAAGAAGGCGTCGATGACACGCTGTCCAGTGACGAGCGGTTCAACCGGATTCACCCTCTCCTTGTACGGACGCGGGAGACGGACGGGCCAACGCTGCATGGGCGTCAGATCGTGTGTCTCGCTGCCGTCGGCAAGAACGGCCACCGTGTCGGTAACTGTGACGCTGCCGCTTTCTATCTTGGTGATCTTTCCCTTGAGTCTCGGGGGCACCATGATCTTGTGATCGACCAGGCTCGACTCCCGCACTGTCCCAAGGATGTCGCCACCCACCACCTCATCCCCGACCTTCGCGGTCGCCACAAACTCCCACTTCTTATCGCGGTCGAGACCCGGGACACTGATGCCGCGCGTGATGAGCGCTCCGGCTATCTCCTCGATCTTGTCGAGGGGCCGCTGGATGCCGTCGTAGATTGACTCGATGATGCCCGGCCCGAGTTCAACAGAGAGAGGCTCGCCCGTCGAAATGACTGGCTCACCCGGCCCGAGTCCACCGGTATCCTCGTAGACCTGGATGGATGCGAGGTCGCCCTTGATCTCGATGATCTCGCCGATCAAGTTCTTCTCGCTCACGAGCACGACGTCGAACATCCTGGCCTCACGCATGCCGTCGGCCACGACGAGCGGTCCCGACACCTTCCTGATGGTACCCTGAACCCTGGTTTCTGCCATTCTCCTTCTCCTGTCAGCTTGCGTCAGTACCAGCGTGTCTGTTCGCGCCGCTATCGAACGTCAGTCTCTGCCGGACTCTTAAGGAACCTAGTCGTTCCCGGATACCGACAGGATGTCGGCGCCGACAGCTGCGGAGACGGCCTTATGGATCTCGGCCGTAGCGATTCCGCGCGAGCCTCTCACGCTCGGGAGCACGGTGACTGTCGGGAGTGCCTGGTCCCTGTACTCGGCGATCTGCTCAGAGCAGGCCTCGTAGACATCCTCGGTCACAAAGATGATCGCGTGGCCCTGCTTGACGGCGGCGGTGAAGGCGTCGTGCACCTCCTCGGCCCCCGATGCCGGGAACCCAGTGATCCCGAAGGCCTTGAAACCCCAGATAGAATCCCGGTCGCCTATGAACGCGATCTTAGACATGTATCATCCTTAGTCGTTCCTCAACATCACTGCGTCTGACGCCATCGAGCTTCGCGACGATCGCGGTTCTCACGAGCTTCATCTCGATTGTCCTGTGGAGGATGAAAGCGATGAGCGGCTCGATGCCGTACGCTGTCATCTTCGCTCTGTCGACGAATCGAATCAGAACGTTGTCGCATGCGAGTTCGAGCACGTACCGCTTCTCGGGCGACGACTCTGTCAGTGCTTCGGTGAGAGCCCCATATCTGCCGTACTCGATGCTTCTTGCGAAGGCGTCGATCGACTCCCCAAGCGCTGTGCGGAAGTACGAGAGATCGAGCGATCCGCCGGGTATGAACGCACGGGCGAGATCACTCTGGTCGCTGTTCATTGCCTTCATGCGCAAGAAGGTCTTGATATTGATGAGGTCTACCTCTGTCTGGAAGTAGTCGGCAAGGAACTCGTTTGAGCTTGCTTCCGCTGTCCTCAGTGTGTGCTCCCAGAGCGACGAGTCGAGGGTGTGATCGACGATGGAGAGCTCGCCCCGATCACGGTATGCCTCCTCCGCGTCGCGCGCGGCGTCGGCCAAGAACCCGGGCAGTGGTGTGTAGTCCTTGTCCCGCACCGCTGCCTCAAGCGTGGCCGCCGGTATCGTTCCCGGCCCATCGACAATCCCTGTCTCACTGCTCTCGGCCTTGAGAAGCGAGGCCTTCAGGAACGACTTCAGGTTGCTGTAGTCCCACCGGATGCGGAAGAGGTCGATCAGCTCCGGATCCGGTGCTATCGCCGCGATGGTGGTCAGCATCTCGGACATGGCTTTCTCAAGCCCCGCCTCGATTGCCTCCGGTGTATCCACGTCCGCGACGGCATCCTGATATGCGGAATCGCCCAACGCCTTGAGGGCGCCCTCTGCTGACTCGGAGAGGAGCCTCTCGATCCACTGCCGGTCCAGGAGACGTGTCTCCATGCCCCGGACTCTTGCTACTGCGTATGCGTATCTAGTGTCGTCAGCCATACTCGTCCTGGTGATTCCCGGCCTTGTGTGCGTGCGCTCTATTTGTCACTGAGCGCATTAGCCCGTCCTATGGATCAGTGGACAGCTGTGCCCGCCCTATCGGTCAGTGGGCGCGTGCCCTCAATCCGTCAGCGAGCGCATTGGTGCGCTACTTGCCCTCTCCGAACAGGATCGTCGCAACATCGGTCTCGAGGTTCTCACGCGCATTGCGCAGGATCGTGTCGAGGGTGCAGTTCGTCGCCGTATTGCCCTCGCGCAGGATGAAGCCGCCATCCATCGAGCCTCTCTCAGACGAGAGCCTGAGTCCGGCGCCCTTTCCAGCCTCTCGAGTGACCTCGTCGAGAAACGCCTGGTCGATCCTGTTTTCGCGCTCGCCGATAACGACTTCTTCTCGCCCCGATTCAATCGCGTCGAGAAGGAAGTACTTGATGAAGCGGCGGTAGTCATCGCGCCCCATGGCGAGGATGCGTTCTCTTGTCTCCTCGAAGACCTTGCCGATGAGAAGCTGCTTCTCACTCAGAAGATCGCGACGCGCCGAGAGGCGTGCCAGTGTTACGATGCGGTTTCTCTCCTCATCCGCACGCTGGTCCGCCTTCGACTTCAACCGGCTCTTGAGCGCGGCTGCGTCCGCTCTGGCTTTCTCGATAATCTCCTCGCCATCACGCTTGCCCTCGGCGAGGATCTCCTGAGTAGTCATCTCCGCATCCGACGTAATCTTCTTCAGGATGTCGTCTACTGCCATCTCTTAACCAGCCTTATAGTCAGATGCTATGTAATGTTGCCGAGCAGGAGAATCGTGCCGAGAAGACCGAGAACAGCATACGTCTCGACGACGATTGCGAAGATCATCCCCTTGCCCATTTCATCAGGTCGCTTGGCAACGAGTCCACAGGCCGCGCCGGCCACCTTGCCCTGCGCTATGCCGGATGTGAGCCCGGTGATCGCGAGCGGAATGCACGCGAAGAGGATCTGCCAACCTTGCCCGACCGTCATCGCGCCCATGCCGAGTGCGCTGAGCTTGCCTACTGCCAGGAAGAGACCGACGATGCCGTAGATGCCCTGCGTTCCCGGCAGCGCCTGGAGTAGGAGCAATCTTCCGAACTTCTCCGGGTCCTCCGCTACGACTCCCGATCCCGCCTGACCGGCGATGCCGGTCCCGATAGCAGAACCGGTGCCTGCGAGCGCCGCCGCAAGTGCCGCACCTGCCATTCCCAACATCAGTCCTTCCATCCCAGACTCCTTCCCGCGAGGTTTCAAGCACCTCTCTTAAACTAACTCTCTTGTCTCCTGACCTCGGAGTATCTTCTCGCCGATGCAAACGGTTGAAATGCGTGGCCGCCGCCGGTGAAGAACTTCGCGAAATACTCAAGGTACTGAAGTCTCGCTGAGTGAACAAACCCACCGAGACAGTTCACGGCGAGATTGAAAATGTGACCGGCGATAAGAATGAGGACGGCGCCAACGGGACCGGCCACAGGGATCTCCATCGCCATCTCCGCGATACCGTTGATCGCCATCGCGATCGCGCCCGTCGCCAGGCCGAGCGCCAGAAGTCGCGCGTATGAGAGAACGTCGCCAAAGTAGCCGACGATGTCGTACAGCTTGAGTACCCCACCGAGGAGCTTCATCACCGGGTTCGCGTTCTTCCGCGCACCGGTGAGGATGACGAGCACGCCACATATCTGCGCTCCCCGCCCCGCGATCGCCGTGATCCCGGGCGGTACATATCCCCCAAGGATGAAGTCGTAGCCGAGGGGTGCCAGGAACGTGAGGAACACGATCCAGAGAAACTGATCGAGGATCCCGTCCAGCCAGCGCTTCGCCTTGAAGTCCGCGACCATCTTGATCGCGAGTCCCGTGAAGACCTGCACGATGCCGATGATGAAGACCACGTTCAGCATCTTCATCGGTTCTTGAAGCGGGTTTAGGACGATCGCGTTCCGTATGAACGCCGGCATCACATTCGGGTCTATGCCGAACCAGCCGCCCGTGATGAGACCTACAACCGCAGTTGATATTCCGCCCATCAAGAGGAGCTTCATGAACTGTCGTGCGCCACCATGTGGCATCTTGCTCATGAGCCACAGAGCCACGAGTGCCAGCGTGATACCGTATCCACCATCGCTCACACAGAGACCGAAGAAGATGATAAAGAAGGGCGCCAGGAGCGGGGTTGGATCGTTCTCCCAGTAGACCGGACGCGAGTAGAGGGTCGTCACGAACTCAAATGGCGAGACCATCCCGGAGTTGTTGAGATCGACGGGGACATCCTCGTTGGACTCTGGGTCGCGTGTCGCCATGTGAATTGGTGATGTATCCGTATAGTCGTGTGAATCGCCGATGGCTGTCGTGATGGTGTCGAGTCGCTCACGCACGCGCTCCTCATCGCGCGTCCGCATCCAACCCTCCACGACGAACGTCGCCCCGGTAGAACCGAAGCTCTCCTGAACTGATTCCTTCGCGAGCCGCTCTGAGACATCGTCGTGAACCAGGAGGACGGTCTCGTAGTCCAGCGCAAGTTCCGTCGCCTCTTCCTTCATGCTCTCTATGTCTTCGGAGAGTCTTGTTGCTTGCTCGAGCAGAAGCGCAGCTGCGGCCTTCGGCTCGCCCGCAGCACCCGAGAGGTCGGCCCATCTTGCGCTGTGTCGTTTCAGGATCAGCGCTACATCCGATTCCCTCTCCTTCAAGTACATGATGACGAAGTAGACGGTCGCTCCGCTTCGTGACACCTCCAGGAACTCCGAGTCAGGAACTGCCTCCTCAAGCGAGGTGCGGAGCTTCTCGAACTCTCCCGCCTCAACCGTCAATGGTGCAATGCGTGTCAATCGTGTGTCGACCATCTCGTCGACATCCACTCCGGCATCCACCCAGTGTGCGACCTCGGTTGCCAGCGCGGTCTTTCTCACAATCTCCGCGTCGGCGCTCCGCATTCGCCCCTCAAGAGCAACGCAGCTCTGGTATCCTGCATCGGTAGAGAACGAGTCAACTGTCGCCCGGAGTTCCTCCTCATCAAGGAGAAACTTCGGGTTGAACATCTTCTCCATTCCCTTCTTCGACGGCACGTAGTACGGCTTCAGGAAGTTGCGGACATACTCGAGCTTCCCGAGTTCACTTGTGATCTCACGTTCCCGCTTCTTGCGGGTATCGCTGTTGCCGACCGCCTCGAGTTCGATTGAAGGAGACGTGACGTGAAGCACGCCCTCATCACGGAGGGCGGCTACGACATCATTCCTGATGCTGTCATGCGCCAGGATCTGGATTCTCTTCATGCGACTTACGGCCATGCGGTGCTGTTCCTTGCGATGGAAGCTTTAGCCCGAGATCAGGGACCCGAGGACCTTTGACACTCCGTCACCGATCTTCGACTCCGCGCCCTCTCGTGTGACCCGGACACTCGTCGCGCTCTCCGCTGCCATTGTCTCAGCAACTGCTTCGGCCTCGCTCTGCGCCTTGGCTACCAGAGCCTTCTCGTCAGTTCTCATTCCTGCGCGCATCTCGTCGACCAGGGACACGGCCTTCTCGTACGCCTCGGCCACCCGCTTCTTGCTCTCAGAGCGCGCGCCGCGGATCAGCTCGTCAGCTTCCGTCTCCCTGTTCTTGATCCTCCGGATCGCGTCAGAAATCAACTCGCCCTCCTTGGCACACACCACCACCGTTCTTGCGCCTGCGCTCCGTGCGGATTCACTGGAAGTTCCTGAGCCACGCGCACTTGCACGACTGAACTCCTATTGACAGTCTTCAGTTCCGGTGGATAACCGGGCTTTGACGTCACAGGTGTTCTCTTCTAACTCGTTCTCATATAAGGAGATACGTCTCTTGAGGCTCGTTGTTCACACTTGTCCACACGAGCGCCTGTGGAGGACCTCCTGCTGTCGGCCACTTCGAGCGCCTCCGAGTCGCTGCACACGCCTCGCAGGCTCGCGCGTCGCACTACAGCGTGGCTTCGTCTTCCTCGAACTCCTCCACGATGTCAAACTCACTCGCGGTCTCGTTCCGACGACGAACCGGGCCGTCAACAACCTCACCCATGTGGCAGTTGCCCTGGAACACGACGCCGTCCTCTATTACAAGACCCCGCGTCTCAATGTCACCGAGCATCTGTGAACCACGCTTGAGCTCGATCTTGCCGGAAGCGAATACGTTGCCGAACATCCGGCCGCCGATGATTGCATTCGCAACCGTCGCGTTACCCTCAACCTTGCCGGTCTCGCCGACAAGAAGGGTATCTGTGGCCTCGACCGCGCCCTCAAACTCCCCATCCACCTGCATGCTGCCTTCAACCTTCACGTCACCTGTGAGGATCGTTCCTGCTCCAATGACCGTGTTCACCATGTCCACGCTCTTTTCACCTTCCTTAGTGAACATCCAAACCTCCCGCGCAACGGTCCGAGGCCGCCCGCGTCGGACCTCCATTCACATCAGCAGCTACGCGAAGAAAAGACGCTACCAAACACGCATCCACCAGTCAACAGCTAACAGCTAACAGGCAATCGCCGGTCTCTTCGCACCATATTCTTCAACGACTTTCCGTCGCCTATCAGCCCCGCTCAAGCGAGAGCAGGAGCTCCATAAGCCTCTCAAGCTCTTCGCTCGAGTAATACTCAATCCTGATGCTTCCCTCGTGCCCAATCCGCTCCACCCGGACGTTCGTCCCGAGCGCTCGCTCCAGCCTCGCCTCGTAGTCCTTGAGGAGTGGATCAGCCGTCTTCCTTGCGCGCACAGTCCTGCGCCTGGGCTTTTGGCCCCTCGCCAGCACTTCCGCCTCACGCACCGATAGCCCTCGCTTCACCACGCGCTCCGCAAGCCTGCGGCGCTCCTCACCTGTCGCCAGGGCCAGAATCGCACGGCCATGTCCAGCGCTCAGTGTTCCCTCCGAGATCATCTCCTGCACCTCGAACGGAAGGTCCAGCAGACGCATCGCGTTCGCGACTGTGCTTCTGTCTTTCCCTACGCGCAGAGCCACGTCCGACTGCGCCAGGCCACCCACCTCCATCAATGCCTCAAACGCCTTCGCCTCGTCGATCGGATCCAGGTCCTCTCTCTGGAGGTTCTCAACAAGGGCAAGCTCTAGCCCGTTGTCCTCATCCACGTCACGCACGACCGCTGGGATCATCTCGATCCCCGCCAGCCGAGCCGCCCTCAAGCGGCGCTCTCCGGCCACCAGACGGTAGCGCCCATCCGGCATTGCTCGCACCAGGATCGGCTGGAGCACACCGTGGCGGCTGAGAGACGCCGACAACTCAGCAAGCGCCGACTCGTCGAATCGTGTCCGTGGCTGCTCCGGGTTCGCGTCAATGAGATCCACCGGTAGCTCCCCACCACTACTGGACGTCAGTGGAGCATCTGGAATCAGCGCCTCGATTCCCTTGCCGAGGGCAGTCCTGTTTGTCATCCCGTCAGGCCTCCTCCATCTACTGGCACTGTGCACCGGGGCGATCTACTCCTGGCTCACGACCGGGACCGGCTCAGCCGTCTTGGCCGAGTCCATGATCTCCTTAGTCAGAGCGATATACGCACGAGCCCCTGCTGATAGTATGTCGTAAAGGATTATCGGTTGACCAAAGCTCGGCGCCTCCCCAAGTCTCACGTTGCGCGGGATCATCGCCTCATACACGCGGTCACCGAAATAGCGTCGTGCCTCCTCCGCCACCTGGCGGGCGAGGTTCAACCGTCCGTCGTACATGGTGAGCAGAATACCTTCTATCCGCAGACGAGTATTGAGGTTACGCTGGACCAGCCTGATCGTGTTGAGAAGCTGGCCGAGTCCCTCAAGTGCATAGTACTCGCACTGAATGGGGACAATAACCGTATCAGCCGCGGTTAATGTGTTGACGGTCAGTAGTCCGAGGGATGGTGGGCAGTCTATGAAGATGTACTCGTAGTCAGCGGCAGCCTCGGAGATGGCTCGCTGGAGACGCGTCTCCCTCGCCATTACATTAACAAGCTCCACCTCGGCCCCGATGAGGCGCTGGTTTGAGGGGACGACGTGGAGAAAGGGAAGGTCTGGGGCCGGGATAGCCGCGCTGCTGATCGGCTCATCGCCGATGAGGACCTCGTAGATGGTGGATGTGATCTTGCTTTTCTCGATCCCAAGGCCACTTGTGGCGTTAGCCTGGGGGTCGATGTCTATAAGGAGGGTCTTCCGCTCTGCCACAGCGAGGCAGGCGGAGACATTGACGGCGGTGGTTGTCTTGCCGACGCCGCCCTTCTGGTTCGCGATCGCAATGACGCGGCTCATATTCCTCCCGAATGTGGATAGCAGCGTTCCATCCACGCGTGCTGTCGCGCGCAGGATGGTAAGTTGCTTGAATCAACCAGACGGGGGGAACCATGTCAAGGGGAAAGGTGGGAACAGTTCGAGTTATCCACAGGTTTTTGTGTGCGAGCGAGGCGGGTGTGGAGAAGGGGTGTTTCACGTGAAACAGTGGCGGCCGGTGGCGACCGCGCCCTGTCTGTTCCTACGCGGATGTTCCACGTGAAACGCTCCCGACTCGAAACTCAACAAACGTGGTCGTGCGATCAGTCCCTGGAAGCTCCACTCCCTCCACACGCTCTATCACAGCTCCAGAGCGTTTGGCCATTACTGCCGCCTGCTCCGCCTCCTCAGACCACCGCGGCCCCTTGTATAGAACCAGACTTCCTCCGGGCTCCACCAGTGCCAGGCTCATCTCAAGGACTCTGTCCAGCCGTCCCAAGGCTCTCGCTACAGCTAAGGGGAAGCTCCTCACGCCGGCCAGATCCTCCAGCCGCGCATGCACGATCTCCATATTGTCGAGTCCCACCAGCCGCTGCACGCTCTTTAGAAAGACGATCTTGCTCCTCCGCGAGTCGATGAGCGTCACCTTGACCTTCGGCCGCAGGATTGACAGCACAATTCCCGGCAATCCTCCTCCTGTACCCAGATCTGCCACCCCTCCGTCTGGGAGTTCGCGAAACGCCAGGACTGCAGCCGCGTCCAGAACATGCCGCCCCAGACTGGGCAACTCGTTGCGCGAGATCAGGCTCATCTTCTCCGCATCAGCGGCCAGCTTCTGCATGTAAACGGCCAACTGCCGCACCTGGTCCTCTGTCATTGGGCCCGCAACCTGCTCCATCTCGGCCCGTGGTAGTTCAGCACCCATCCTCACGAACCTCCCGTCCTGGTCCTCCGTGTACCTTCAGATGTATCATGAGCACTCCTATGTCCGCGGGGCTCACCCCGGGGACCCGAGACGCCTGTCCGATCGTCGCAGGCATCACATGCGCC
This sequence comes from uncultured bacterium, assembly GCA_964521425.1. Lineage (GTDB taxonomy): Bacteria > Joyebacterota > Joyebacteria > Joyebacterales > Joyebacteraceae > Joyebacterum. The sequence goes on along the minus strand of CAZFRO010000013.1, from coordinate 20,976 downwards.
AGCTTCTGGCTCGCCTCCGTCGACAACCCCCGCACCGCACCGTAGTCGAGGTCCACCGGGAGTTCGCTCTTCTCAAGCGCCCGCTGCTTCTCAATCAGCTGCTGGGCTCGTCTCACATAGCCCCTGTACTTCACCTGGATCCCCACCTCGCCCGCCACGGCCGGCCCCACTTCTCCAGGTGGTGGCGACATCGCATGAATGTCATCCAGGGACATCTCAGGCCGTGCCAAGAGCTGCGCGGCACTCTGCGACTCGGATATCTCGGTGCTTCCTCGCGCACGCAGTACACCGTTCGCTCTATCCGGTGACACCGTGCTCTTCGTCAATCTCGCTATCTCAGCTGCTGCCTGTTCGCGCTTTCCCTCAGCCCGGGACGCTACCTCGTCGCTCACGAGACCGACTCTCCTCCCGATCGGCATGAGCCGCATATCCGCATTGTCGTGCCTGAGAAGAAGCCTGTGCTCGGCCCTACTCGTAAACATGCGATAGGGCTCGTCCGCTCCCTTTGTGACGAGATCGTCGATCAGCACCCCGATATACGCATCAGAGCGGCTGAGGACCACTGGCTCCAGGTCCCGCCCGCTCATGGCGGCGTTGATCCCCGCCATGAGCCCTTGTGCTGCGGCCTCCTCATACCCTGAGGTGCCGTTGACCTGCCCGGCCAGATAGAGACCTCGCACGTGCTTCGTCTCGAGCGTCGGCTTGAGCTCCCGTGGGTCGACGTAGTCGTACTCAACAGCATACCCCGGTCTCAGCATGCGAGCTCGTGACATCCCGTCCATGCTCCGGATCACATCCAGCTGCACGTCGACAGGCATACTCGACGACAACCCGTTCAGATAGATCACATCCCCGCGCCTCGTCTCAGGCTCGAGTAGTATTCTGTGGCTCTCCCGGTCAGGGAAACGCACCACCTTGTCCTCGATGGACGGACAGTACCTGGGACCAACCCCTGTGATCCGTCCACTGAAGAGCGGCGACCTTGTCAACGACGCCCGTAGAATATCGTGACTGCGCCTGTTCGTGTAGGTGACGTGGCAAGGCAGCTGCTCAACAACCAGACTCTCGGTCCTGAACGAGAATGCAACCGGGTCAGCGTCTCCATCCTGGCGCTCAAGCCCTGTCCAGTCGATGCTCTTGGCTGCGACGCGTGCCGGCGTCCCAGTCTTGAGCCGCCCAAGCCCAAGCCCAAGCTCGCGCAGGTTCTCGGAGAGTCCCCTTGCCGGTGGCTCTCCAGTTCTCCCTCCGCGCCATGTGCGTTCACCTACGTAGAGACTGCCACACAGAAATGTACCTGTTGTCAAGATCACAACGGGTGCTGTCACCTTTCTGCCATGTGTCAACGTGACACCCTTGACGCTCTGCCCTTGGGCCACCACCCGCTCGACCCGGTCCTCAATCAGGGTCATTGAGCCTTGGCGGGTGAGCACAGACAGCATGTACTGCCGGTACTCCTCCTTGTCGCACTGAGCACGCGGAGAGCGCACGGCCGGCCCCTTGCCGGTGTTGAGCATCCGGAACTGGAGCCCGGTTGCATCAGCGGCAAGACCCATCTCACCCCCAAGGGCGTCTATCTCACGGGCTAGCTGTCCCTTAGCGAGGCCGCCAATGGCGGGATTGCAGGGCATTTCGCCGACGTGCCTTAGTGAGATCGTGACCACGAGGACGCGTCTGCCGAGACGCGATGCTGCAAGAGCCGCCTCACAGGCTGCGTGGCCTGCTCCAGCAACGATTATGTCGAAGTCGTAGTTCCGCACTTACATGAACCTACTTCCCAACGCAGAAACGCTCAAATATATGTCGCAACACGTCGTCTGCTGTCGTCTCGCCGGTAATCTCACCAAGTGCACCCGTGGCCTCGGCCACATCGATGGCGGCCAGTTCCGGCGGCGCCTCATCGTTCAGAAGACTGATTGCTCGCTCGAGGGCGGCACCCACTCGCTTGAGTGCATTGATGTGCCGCACATTGGTGACAGCCGGCGCGGCGCCGACTGCTCTCCCGTCGAGGAGCATAGCGGAGATGGCACTCTTGAGCTCCGGTATGCCATCTCGTGTGAGCGCAGATACCTCGGCAGACGGGAGCCCCTTGAGTTCGATTCCCGCGGCGTCGCTGGCGATGAGATCGATCTTGTTGAGAACTGCGAGCGTTCTCTCTCGGTCAAGATCCTCTGCAACGGATCTGTCCGCTCTAGTGATTCCGGCGCTTGAGTCGATGACAAACAGCACGAGATCAGCTCCCGCCGCAGCGGCCTTCGCACGCTCCACACCTTCCACCTCAGCCGGGTCAGTTGAGCTTCGCCACCCGGCGGTATCGATGAGACGGACGGGCACGCCGTCAAAATCTACCGTCTCCTCGATCGCGTCGCGCGTCGTGCCGGGAAGTGCCGTCACTATTGCTCGAGCGCGAGAGAGGAGCGCGTTAAGGAGGCTTGACTTCCCAACATTCGGGCGACCAACTATCGCAACCGACACTCCGTCCCTCACGGCCGCGCCAAGGACGCTGTCGGAGAGCAGGTCGTCAACTGAGCGACAGCACTTGTGGCCGAGGTCTGTGATCGCCGCGACCGTGGAGCTTCCAATGTCCTCGTCAGAGAAGTCTATCAGGGACTCGACCTCCGCCCTGAACACGAGGATCTCCGCTCGAAGCTCGCCGAGTCGCTGAGACAGTCCTCCCTCAAGCTGCCCTAGTGCGAACTCGAGTCCGCGGCGCGTCCTTGCGCCGACTATGTCCGCGACGGCTTCCGCCTGAACAAGGTCGAGGCGTCCGCCCAAGAGCGCGCGTTCGGTGAATTCGCCTCTGCGTGCAACACGCGCCCCGGCCTCAAGGCAAACCTCAAGGACTCGTCTCGCCGGCATCGCCCCGCCGTGACACCCGAGTTCAACAACATCGTCGGTCGTGTAGGTGTTGGGGGCCAACATGACGGTCGCGAGGACTTCATCGACCTCGCGACCCGTTGAATCAACTATGTAACCGTGGTGCACCGTGTGGGAAGGGGCGCGTGAGAGACGCGCGGAACCCCTGAAGATCGTATCTGTTATCCGGACGGCGTCAGCGCCTGCTATCCGCACGACGGCGATCCCGCCAGGCCCGATCGCGGTGGCGACGGCGGCGATTGTATCCCCGGGCGTAGCTCTCACAACCGGCTCCACCCGAGAGCGCAGACCCAAGACATCGTCCTGGCTACCTCTTTCTTCTCCTGCGGGAGCGGCTCTTCGGCTTCTCGCTCGCGGGAGCCACAACAATGCTCTTGTCCCGACCGTGCCCGATACTCTGAGTCACAACGGCCGGGTCATCCCGCAAAGCGGCATGGACTATCTTGCGGTCCTCAGCCCCAAGCGGCTCCATCGTCACCTGCTGCCGCGCCGACTTGACCTGCTCGGCGAGTGAAAGCGCCTTCGACTTGAGGAAGTCATCTCGGCGGCGCTTGTATCCGCTTACGTCAAGCACGATCTTCTTGGACTGCATGTTCTCTCTCTGGAGCATTCTGTTCGCCACGTACTCGAGCGCACTCAGCGTGTTTCCGGACTTCCCGATCAGAAGCCCATCAGCGCCGGCCGTCTCTACGTCGAAGACGAGCGCGCTCTTCTCTTCCGTGATGTGGAGTTGGCAGCTGAAGTGCATACGGCCCAGAAGATCTCTCACGATCTCCTCCGCACGATCGCGGGATGATATTCTTCGCGTGACCTGAACCCTCGCGGGCGCACCCTTGAGGATACCCAGGAAGCCGCGGCGTCCTTGTGAGATGATCTTGACGTCGGCATCCTCTCTCGATATGCCGAGGTCCTTCAGTGCGGTCATCGTCGCCTCTGCGACGGTCTTTCCCTTAGTCTCGACTGCACGAGTCATTCCTAGCAGTCCTCCCGTGATACTCCGTCTCCAGCCGACCTAGTTTGATGAGATTGTCGGCTGCGATGTAGGCTCGCCCTCGGCCGGCGGTTCTTCAGTCGCCGTGTCGGGGCCGCGGTGGATGTAGTACTGCTGTACAATGCTCAGAACGGTGTTGACGAACCAGTAGATCACGAGGCCGGACGCGAAGTTGTAGAAGAGCGCCGTGAAAATGATGGGCATCATCTTGCCCATCATCGCCTGCTGTGGATCCTTGGACGTGAAGCGTTGCTGCACGAGCATTCCCAATCCCATCAGAAGTGGGAGGATGTGAATCGGGAATCCCGCAATGTGGAAGATCGTGTCGGGCTGCGAAAGATCCGTGATCCAAAGCGCGAACGGTGCACCCCTGAGCTCGATCGTTGTACGGAGCACCTGGAAGAGGGCGATGAACACCGGCATCTGCAGGAGCATTGGAAGACAGCTCCCAAGCGGGTTCACCTTCTCTTTCTTGTAGAGCTCCATCTGGACCTTCGCCAACGCCTCCTTGTCGTCCTTGTGTTTCTCCTGGAGTGCCTTGAGCTTGGGCTGAAGGTCCTGCATCCGCTTCATCTCCGAGAAGCTCTTGTGTGTGAGCCGGTAGAAGATGAGCTTCGTCAGAATCGAGAACAGAATAATGACAAGACCGTAGTTAGGGATCAGACCATGTGTCCACACGAGTGCGCGGAGCATGAGGACCGACAGAGGTCGTGTCCACTTCCATCCAAGATCGACGGCGGTTTCGAGCCCAAGTCCCAACTCCAGTACTCCGAGGTAGTCCTGAGGTCCCGCGTAGACAGTGAAGGTGTGTGTTGTCGCCCCAGACCCCAGATCCATGGTCGCCTCAAAACCGGCCGTCCGCGCGTCTTCATCGCCGAACATCTCGATCTCGCGAAACGCTGCATCGTCCGGCACGACGGCAACCATGAAGTAACGAGACGTCGCTGTCACCCACGCTATCTCGCCCGACTTCTTCCTGCTTCCCTTCTTGAGCGCCCCGAGGTTCTCCCGATCCGCGCCCCCATCGACCATCGCGACCGCCGAGAGAGACCGGTCCTCCTCCTTCTGCTCGGTCGGCATGATCCCGGGCCACCCGATTCTCATGTCTCGCTGTGCGGCCGGTCCGCTCGGTCCTTCCACCGAGACGCCCGCCGTAAACAGATAGCTGTCTGAGTGAAACACGTACTCTCTTCTGATGCGCAGTCCCGCGTCGTTCGTCGCGTTGAACACAAGTGTCGCACTGCGACCGTCAGACAGAACGATGTCGATCGGGCCGCCGTATTCGAACGTCCACTCGCTCACATCAACTGTCGTCGCGCCGTGTGTGACTGTGACATCGAGGCCCAGGGAGCCATCGGGAACAAGATCAATCGACTCGCCTTCGATTCCCGTGTGCTCCTTGAGCTGCCAGGAGAGAAGCACTGCGCCCCGCGTCGACAGGGTCGCCTGCCAGAGCTCCGACTCTACCGAGATCAGGCTCTCTTGCGTGCCGACTCCCGCGACAGTATCCGTCACGGTGTCCGTTTCACTTGAAATGTCGTCTGTCCCCGCCGGCTCACTCTCCGTCAGACCCGTCACATCTGCCAGCGTCTCGGTCGTTACTGCCGGCGACTCCACGGTCTCTACTGCGAGGTTCTTGGCCTTCTGGCTCATCCAGAAGTTGTATCCGAAGAGCACCAAGAAGATGAGGATAACCGCCAAGAGGGCGCGCTTCTGATCCATTCACTCCTCCTGCATCAGGTTCTATCTAAACCGCTAGCTCTGCACTGATTGAGTTGCTCCACCCGGCACGGGATCAACCCCCCCGTCTGCCCATGGGTGGCAACGTAGTACCCGCCGGACGGCAAGCCATGTGCCACGTAGAAGTCCGTGTGACAGTAGTGCCTGTCTGGCGTATTCAGAACATGTGGGGGTGTAACGACAGCTCGCGGGGAACAGTGGTGATATGAGGCGCTGGTACACACGCACGACTACCACCAGAACTCTGGTGATAACCAGGGGTCTTCCACTCGAAGACTCGATAATCCGCATGGAACCGACAACCCATGGCCGCACTCGCGGCCTTTGTCTTCCCGCTTCAGCCTGTCTGGTCGGAGGCGCGTCTAAGCGCGGCATCGAGCGCGTCGATGATGTCGCCGTGCGGCGCTCTGCCTGTCTTCTTGGTAGCCACGAAGACGAGGGTCCGGATTTGGGAGAGGTCTACGTTGCTCGTTCTGAACGTCTCCCGAAGGACCCTTCGGGCGCGGTTTCTCTTGACCGCCCCTCCGGCTCGTTTCCCCGCCAGGAATGCAACTCCCGGCGGCCCCACACCTCTTTCGTAGTGCAGTCTGAAGTAGGGTGTCCGCACTACGTTTCCCGTCCGCATAGCTGACGACAGAAGCCGGCGCTCCCTGATGATCCGACGTCTGGGCAGCTTGTTGGACGACAAAGCACACCTACCGGGTCGTTAACTTCTTCCTGCCCTTCGCACGACGACGCGCCAGAACGCGTCGCCCGCCAGGGGTGGAACTGCGAGAGAAAAACCCGTGCTTCCTCTTGCCCCTACGCTTCTTTGGCTGGTAGGTTCTTTTCATGATACCCTCTTGAGCGTTCGTGTTGGTCTTCTGTCGGACTACGTCTAAACGAGCAATATTACGTCTCAGAGCATCCGCTGTCAAGCCGATTCTCGCCCCTGACGGGTAGCACACCCCTATAGGTAGCCCCCCACCACTTGAGGAGGCCGCCCGATCCTGTAACTCCACATGCTCACACCCGCCTCTCGCGCGCTCACATAAACGATGCTGGCCCCCTCTCCCATGCGGCGCGCCCTATGTGACGCCATCCGTGCAAGTTATGTGGGCCCCTTGTGGCGCTATCCCTCTTGGTTCTCCTCTCCTCTCTTTATGTACCTCCCCACACAACCTTGCGCAGCCCCTCCACTCCCACCGACCACCTCGCCATCCTCAACCCGCCGCCCCGTGACACCTTACGTCTGCCTGTGGAAAAATCCTCGCTTCCACCAAGAAAGTGCTTGCACCGGTTTTAGCTCCGTGCTAGCATCCGCCTCGCCACACTCCCCGTTGATAAGTCTCTATTTGGGCGTGGCTCAACATGCGACACTCGCTCATCCCTGCGGCCTCAGGAGCTTCCGTTGCTCGGCTACACGGCCCAGGCCAGACTCGGAACGCGCTAACCACTTAACAGAACAGCTGTTACTGCGTTATCCACAGTTGGGGGTTGTACTGTCGATAAGCACGCACCTCCTTTTCTCCGTATTTCGACAGTGCGCTCGTACATGCGCCGCCATACTCGCTCTTTCAGGTTCTGTGGATAAGTTGTAAACAGCCCGTGGACAATATGAGAACAACTCTATCAGCCTCCGATCTGTGGGCACACTGCCTCGAGACGATCCGTGGTGAGACCGAGAACCAGAGTTTCCGCACCTGGTTCGAGCCCACACGTGGCATGGAACTCACCGGGGACACGATCAAGGTCGAAGTTCCGAATCGTTTCTTCGCCGACTGGCTCGAAGAACACTACATGACCCTGATCCTGAGAGCGGTGGAACAGCAGGCAGGCACACCACTTAAGGCGGAATTCCACGTCGCTCACAGGCGTCCCGACGAGTATGAGCCGGTCTCCACACGGAGGGTGGCGCCCGCACCATTGACGGCAGCCGCGCCCAAGCAGTGCCAGCTCAACCCGCGCTACACCTTCTCAACGTTCGTTGTGGGCGGTGGCAACCGCTTCGCACAGGCAGCATCCATGGCAGTAGCGGAGGCCCCAGGACAGACATATAATCCGTTGTTTATATATGGCGGTGTTGGGCTTGGCAAGACTCACTTGATGCACGCGATCGGACACTACGTCCAGGAGCACCGGCCGGAGATGTCGATCGAGTATGTCTCGTCAGAGACATTCATGAACGAACTCATCGTGTCGATCCAGAGGAACACGACACTTGAGTTCCGCGACAAGTACCGCAGCAAAGACCTTCTCCTGATCGACGACATTCAGTTCCTCGCCGGCAAGGAGAGCACGCAGGAGGAGTTCTTCCACACGTTCAACGCGCTCTACCTCGCTCACAAGCAGATCGTCCTCACGAGTGATCGGCCACCCAAGCAGATCGCCACACTCGAGGAGCGACTGGTCTCGCGGTTTGAGTCTGGACTGGTGACAGATATCCAGTCACCTGACCTCGAGACACGCATCGCAATTCTGAACAAGAAGGCCGAGCTCGACGGCATCTCGATTCCGGGCGAGGTCATTACACTCATAGCGAACAGCGTCACGACAAACATCCGCGAACTGGAAGGATCATTAGTAAGGCTCCTCGCCTTCTCAAGTCTGACCGGAAGCGAGATAACGGTTGAACTCGCCAAGGAGGTGCTGTCGGAATTCCTTGGCAAGCCATGTGGGCCAGTTTCAGTCGCGCGGATCCAGCAGGCGGTCGCCGAGACGTACGGTGTTCCTGTTGAGAAGATGAAGGCTCGCGGCAGGGCAAGTCAGATCGCCCTGGCCCGCCAGGTCGCGATGTTCCTCGCGCGTGAACTCACGCACATGTCGCTCGCGCAGGTCGGCGAGCAGTTCGGTGGCCGCGACCACACGACCGTGCTCCACGCACATCGCAAGATCACCGCAGAGGTCGAGAACAGCGGAGAGGTCCAGCGAGACGTTGAGAATCTCAAGCGTATGCTCAAAACGTAACCCCAACCAACCCCGAGAACATCTTGTTAGAGAGAATTCAGCCGGCCCCGCACCCTTCGAGGCCGCGACCGCATGTGCCCCGAAAGGTGAGACCAGTCTCCACAAGTGTGCCTATTAAACAGTGGACAAGGCGTGGTGGAATGTGGACGGACATCCACAAAGAGAGACTCGTGGTAACACCTGTTGAAAGATGGAGCCGTTATCCAGAGAGGCATTCACGACACGGGGGAGGCCTGTCTCTATCTGAGATAACTCCACCGTGGGCATCTTCTCGTATCACCAGCGTGGAATCAGCGAGCTGTCAACATATCCACAGGCCCTACTACTAATGCTATTCTTCTATATCATGAAGGAGTAGAGAAGTACCTGTGTGGAGAACTCGCAAGATCACCCCTGAATCCAGGAAACACACAAGATGCATACACGTGTTCTGTTGATGTTTTGCATAGCGTTTGCTCTGTGCCTGGCGCCTCCGCCTGCAGAGGGGAATGAGATCATCACCTCAGCCGTGTCTCCCGATGGAAGAACTGCGATACGGCTCGTAGTACGGAGCGGTCGTGCGTACTACTCCGTAACGCGAGACGGCCGGATGCTGCTTGACTATTCGTTGCTCGGTCTGCTCTTCCATGAACGTGAGTCTCTGAACAGAGGGTTCACGGTTCTCCGTGTGACGGAGCGACAGATAGACGAGACATGGGAACCGGTGTGGGGAACGGATGCGTCTGTTCAGAACCGCTGCCACGAGGTGACGTTGACGCTTGTGAAGGGGAGCGGTCTCGCGATGGACGTGATCCTCCGCGCGTACGATGACGGTGTTGCGTTCAGATATTCTATCCCCAACCAGGATGGCTTCAGGTCGTTTGAGTTGATCTCCGAGGAGACGGAGTTCTGCCTCACCGGCGACCACACCGCCTGGTGGATCCGGGCTGACTTCGACAGCTACGAGCATCTCTACAGTGAGACGCGCCTCGCTGAGGTTGAGGCCGCAGCGACCCCGGTTACGATGCGCACAAAGGAAGACATCTACCTGAGCATCCACGAGGCGAATCTCACCGATTACGCGGGGATGACGCTTCGGAAGAAACCTGTGGGATTCACTCTCGTGTGCGATCTCGTCCCATGGCCGGACGGCATCAAGGTCAGAGGAGATGCGCCGCTCGTTACACCCTGGAGGACCATTCAGATCGCGGACACACCGGGTGGCCTCATCGAGTCTCACATCATGGAGAATCTGAATGAGCCGTGCGCCATCAAGGACTGCTCGTGGATTCAGCCGATGAGGTACGTCGGAATCTGGTGGGGCATGCATATAGGCAAGGACACGTGGCACCAAGGGGAGAGGCACGGTGCGACGTCTGCGAACACGAGAGCCATGATAGATTTCGCGGCCGAGCACGGCATAGGCGGCGTCCTCGTGGAGGGGTGGAACACCGGGTGGGAGAGGTGGGGAAGCGCCGGCGCGTTTGACTACACGACACCGTACTCAGACTTCGATATAGAGGGCCTGGCCGCGTACGCCGGACAGAGGGGGGTGTCGCTCATCGGACACCACGAGACCGGAGGGGACGTTCCAACATACGAGGAGCGCGTTGACGAAGCGTTCGCCCTCTACGAACGACTGGGAATACGCGCGGTGAAGACCGGCTACGCGGGTGGCATATTTCCCCGCGGGCATCATCATCACGGGCAGTGGATGGTGCGTCACTACAGGAACATTGTTGAGAAGGCCGCAGAGCACCGAATAATGTTGGATGTTCACGAGCCGATCAAGCCGACGGGGCTTTCGCGCACGTGGCCGAACATGATGACGCGTGAGGGGGTGAGGGGGATGGAGTACAACGCGTGGAGTGACGGCAACCCACCGGAGCACACGACCATTCTTCCGTTCACCCGGATGCTCGCGGGACCCCTGGACTACACACCGGGGATATTCGACATCACGTTTGACCAATACAAGCCAAACAACAGGGTTCACACGACACTGGCGAAGCAGCTCGCGCTCTATGTCGTACTGGAAAGCCCGCTTCAGATGGCGGCAGATCTCATCGAGAACTACGAGGACCATCCCGCCTTCGCGTTCATAGAGGCTGTGCCCTGCGACTGGGACGAGAGCCGCGTGCTCGACGCTGCGATAGGCGACCACGTGACCATTGTCAGAAGACGCGGTCGGGAGTGGTTCCTGGGGAGCATTACCGATGAGGATCCGCGGACGTTCGAGTTCGCTCTGGATTTTCTGGAGGATGGAGTGACATATGTTGCGACCGTCTACTCCGACGGGAGTGACGCCCACTGGTCGACCAACCCGCGGAGCCACGAGATCCAAACGATGGAGGTTGATGCGATCACGACGCTCAAGGTCCATCTCGCGGCCGGTGGAGGAGAGGCCGTTTGCTTCGTTCCGGCATCGCCGTAGCGTCCGCGTTGCCCGCGACGAGGACGCGAGTTAGAGACGCCTGCGAGCAGTCGATTTGGCTTGCGAGCAGCCACTTGCGTCTCTATAATGACCTCGAAGACGGAGCCGTCTTTGCGTCGGCATGATGTGTCTTCTGAACACACAAACCACGACTCTTCCTCAACTGTTTGCCTTTCTCTCTTTCGGAGGTAGCTCATGAGGTTCTCCATCGCCCGGCAGAGTTTGGAGAAGGCGATCCAGAGAGTGTTGGCCGTCGTCTCACCGAAGACGACCCTTCCAATCCTCGCGAACTTCCTTCTCGAGGCCAACCAGAAGACAGGTGTCGTTTCGATCACGGCGACCGATCTCGACATGACGGTAACCACGAAGATCGAGGCGGACGTGGAGGCAGGGGGAGGGATAACACTGCCGGCGAAGCGCTTCTCGGAGATAGTGAGAGCGCTTGGCGATGCCGACGTGACCGTCAGTGTCGACGGCGAGGAAGTATCCATAAAGTCGGGCAAGGGCAAGTTCAGAATCGTCGGCATTCCATCGGAGGAGTTCCCAAAACTCCCCGAAAGCGACCTCTCGGCAGCTTTCGATGTGGATGCGGAGCTTCTCGTTCGCATGGTCGACAAGGTGAGCTTCTGCATCTCCAGGGACGAGACGCGACCGTCACTGAACGGCGCGTTCTGGGAGTTCACAGCGAAGGCGATGGGCATGACGGCTACAGACGGCCACCGGCTCGCCACGTTCAACGTGGCCGGTGACTTCTCGAAGCTCGAGGGGAAGGACGTCATCGTCCCCCCAAAGGCGCTCGCCCACGCGACACGAATCATCAACACAGAGAGCGATGAGACAGTGAAGGTCGCGGTGCAGGAAAACCATGTCGTCTTCTTCGCAGGTGACACGATCATCAACTCGCGTCTTCTGGAAGGACCCTTTCCCAACTATCACCAGGTGATTCCAAAGGACAACGAGAAGATTCTCCTGGTTGGACGCGCGGAACTCGCGAACGCGGTCAAGCGGGTGGCGGTTCTGTCTGATGCTCTCACTCACCAGGTGAAGCTCGTTCTCACGAAGAAGAAGGTCGAGCTGGCTGTCTCAACTCCCGACGTGGGAGAGGCCAAAGAGGAGATCGCCGCGAAGTTCGACTCCGAGAAGATGGAGGTCGGCTACAACGCGAACTACCTTCTCGACGTGCTCAAACACCTTGACGGAGACAACGCACGCTTCGTTCTCGGAAGCCCTGTCGGAGCAGCGATCGTGAGCACGGCAGAGCCCGTCGAGGGAGAGGAACATCTGTGTCTCCTCATGCCGCTCAGGCTGTCGACGTAGCGGCGGGCGTGGACTCGCCGGCCGCCGGCAAGCGGATGTGGCTCCGGACGCTGAGGCTCGAGAACTTCCGGAACTATGGCCGGCTCGAGGTTGAACTCGACCACGGGCTCAACTTCTTCCATGGCACAAACGGCTCAGGCAAGACGAGCATCCTCGAGGCCGTGTCATACCTCGCGGTCGCACGGTCGCTTCGAGGAAGCAGCGACACCGAGGTTGTCAAATGGGGAGAGCGCGGATTCGGGGTGGGTGGTGAGGCGAGGTGTGGCGAGACGACAATCGGAATCGTGCTCAGGTTCACGCGGTCGGAGGGAAAAGAGGTCAGGGTAGCGGGTGAGTCCCTGGCAAGGTTGTCCGACCTGGTTGGCGTGCTGCGTGTCGCCTGGTTCAGCCCGGAGGACACGTGGATCACCAAGGGCGGACCGGCGGAGCGAAGACGACTTCTTGACATGACGCTCTGTCAGCTCGACTCCGGATACCTGACGGCGCTTTCGAACTACAAGCGGACGTTAAGGCAGAGAAACGAGGCGCTTCTCTCCTGGTCTCCCGATGAGGAATCCGACCGGATCGTCGACGTCTGGACGGACAGGCTGGTGAAGTACGGAAGCAGAGTGGTGGCAGCTCGACTCGCTTTCCTTCCGCTCTTTACAGGCTGCGTTTCTCACGCACACTCCCGCATCTCGGCGGTCGACACGTTGGAACTCGGCTATCGCGGCACAGTTCTCTCGGCAGGGGGCGAAGAAGCGGCAGCGCATACGGAAGGCGACGTTGAAGAGGCCTTTCGAGAGGCGCTTGAGCGGGTCTCTGAGGACGAGAGAAGACGCGGGTTCACTCTCTTGGGTCCACACCGGGACGATCTCGATGTCAGACTCAATGGGCGCGCGCTACGGTCCTTCGGTTCACAGGGCCAGCATCGTACGGCGGCGATCGCGCTCAAGCTGGGTGAAGCTAAAACCCTTGATCAGAACGGGCACGGAGTGATCGTCCTTCTCGATGATATCTTGTCGGAGCTTGACGAGACGAGAGCCGGGGCGCTTGTTGAGTTGACGGAGGAGTTCGGACAGGCTCTCATGACATCCACGAGGCGCCTGCCGGAAGGTGTTCTTGGGCGAAGTGCCTGCTTCAGCGTTGAGGCGGGGGAGGTTGTGAGAGAGTGAGGCGGGCAGAGCGGATCGGCGGGGTTCTGCTCAAGGTCATTAGTGACCTCGGCCTGGCGAAGAAGATGTCCGAGCAGAGGGCCGTGACGGAGTGGCCCGACATCGTTGGTCCAAGGGTCGCCGAACATGCACGCGCACTGAGAGTCACCGGCGGACGCCTGTTTATAGAAGTCGACAGCTCGGTCTGGTCTCAGGAACTCTCGCTCATGAAGCGGCGAATCCTGCGCGAGGTCAACAAGCGGGTAGGCAGAGAGGCCATCGAACACGTGCATTTTGTACTTGGAGGTTCCACCCCACATGACGCCACCATCAGCCACCGCGGAAAAGATGAGGAAGATGGCGAAGGCTAAGAAGAAACCGACCACGTCGAGCGCCGCCAAGAAGAAGGCCGCCAAATCGACCACGGCAAAGAAGAAGCCGACCACGTCGAGCGCTGCCAAGAAGAAGGTAGCCAAGCCGAGCGCTGCCAAGAAGAAGGTAGCCGCGGCGAGCACGGCGAAGAAGAAGGCGGCCAAGCCGAGCGCTGCCAAGAAGAAGGCGGCCGCGTCGGGCACGGCAAAGAAGAAGCCGGCGGCGCGATCCTCGGCAGGCTCCAAAGCCAAGAAGACGCCGGTCAAGAAGTCCGCTGCGAGCGCACCGAAGTCGATCGACGACCACGTTGTTGAGGAGTTCCCACTCGACTCCGCAGCGAACGGCAACGGGGAGTACGACGCCAAACATATCCAGGTCCTAAAGGGCCTCGAGGCCGTCCGCAAGCGACCGGCGATGTACATCGGCGATACCGGGCGCCGCGGACTTCACCACCTCGTCTATGAGGTTGTCGACAACTCCATCGATGAGGCGATGGCGGGTTTCTGCAACAAGATCAAGGTCTCGATAAACAAGGACGGGAGCGTCACGGTCGAGGACAACGGCCGAGGTATTCCCGTGGACAAGCACCCCACCCAGAACAAGTCAGCCCTCGAGGTCGTCATGACCGTTCTTCACGCGGGCGGCAAGTTCGACAAGTCATCCTACAAAGTATCCGGCGGCCTTCACGGTGTCGGCGTCTCGGTTGTGAACGCGCTCTCCGAGCGGTGCATTGTCGAAGTGTGTCGAGACGGAACAGTCTACAAGCAGAGCTACACGCGTGGAAAACCGGACGCCAAGGTCAAGCCGATCGGGAAGAGGAAGCAGAGCGGCAACAAAACGACGTTCTATCCCGACAGCGAAGTATTCGAGGAGATAAATTTCGAGTTCGAGATCGTCGCCAATCGCTGCCGCGAGCTGGCGTTCCTGAACGCCGGACTCCTGATCGTCGTGAATGACGCGCGGACGGACAAGAAGGAAGAGTTCCGGTTCAAGGATGGTCTGAAGGAGTTTGTCAAACACATCAACGAGAACCACTCGACGATCCACTCGAAGGTCGTCCACTTCGAAAGAACGCGCGACGAGACAGCGGTGGAGGTGGCGTTCCAGTACAACGACACCTACGGGTCCAGCATCTACTCGTACGCGAACAACATCAACACGGTCGAGGGAGGAACGCACCTCACCGGGTTCAAGCAGGCCTTGACCAGGACCATCAACTCGTACGGAGAGAAGAACAACCTCTTCGGTAAGAACGGTAAGGCCGTGCAGGGTGACGACTGTCTCGAGGGTCTTGCCGCCGTGATAAGCGTCAAGGTCAAGGAGCCACAGTTCGAGGGACAGACGAAGACGAAGCTCGGGAACAGTGAGATAAAGGGTCTCGTCGCCTCGATCGTAGGGGAGGGGCTCTCGGAGTTCTTCGAGGAGACCCCTTCGGTCGCCAAGAAGATAGTCAACAAAGCGGTATCGGCTTCCCAGGCGCGGTCAGCGGCGCGGAAGGCGCGCGACCTCGCTCGCAGGAAGACGGCTCTCGAGAGCGGCTCGCTGCCGGGCAAGCTCGCCGACTGTTCGATCACCGACCCGGATCACTGCGAGATATACCTGGTCGAGGGTGACTCCGCGGGCGGCTCCGCGAAGATGGGTCGCGACCGGCGTTTCCAGGCGATCCTTCCCTTGAGGGGAAAAATCCTAAACGTGTTCAAGGCGCGAGTCGACAAGGTCTTCAGCAACGACGCAATCGGGACGATCGTCATGGCTCTCGGAACGGGCGTCGGGGCGTCGAGCGAGGACGGAGCGACGGACGGGTTCGATCTGGAAAAGCTTCGCTACGGCAGGACCATAATAATGACAGATGCCGATGTCGACGGCTCACACATCCGGACGCTGCTTCTGACGTTCTTCTACCGGTTCATGCCGGAGCTTATTGAGAACGGTCACGTCTACATCGCTCAACCTCCGCTCTACAGGGTCAAGAAGGGCAAGGAGGAGCACTACATCTACGAAGAGAAGGACCTCAAGAAGGTCCTGAAGCGTGTTGGACGCGACGGCGCTCACATCCAACGCTTCAAGGGACTCGGAGAGATGAACCCCGACCAGCTCTGGGAGACGACGATGGATCCGGAGCGGCGCGTGATGTATCGCGTCGGAATCGAAAACGCGGCAGAGGCAGACCGGGTCTTCGATATTCTGATGGGGGAGGCCGTAGAGCCAAGACGGAAGTTCATAGAGACGCACGCGAAACTGGTGCAGAACCTGGACGTATAGATCTCACGAGGGACGGATGGCACAGCAGACCGAACGCATACTTCCTGTCATTATAGAAGACGAGATGAAGAAGTCGTACATCTCCTACGCGATGAGCGTAATCGTGTCGCGCGCCCTGCCCGATGTCAGAGACGGGCTCAAGCCGGTTCAGAGGCGCATCCTGGTGGCGATGGACGAGCTGAGTCTCGCGCACAACAAGCCCTACAGAAAGTCAGCCAAGATATCGGGTGACGTCACCGGTAACTACCATCCGCACGGGACGACGGCCGTGTACGACGCGATGGTACGGATGGCGCAGGAGTTCTCGCTCCGCTACATGCTGGTCGAGGGCCAGGGCAACTTCGGCTCGATCGATGGAGACAGAGCGGCGGCGGAGCGGTACACGGAGGCACGCCTCCGGCGGACGGCCGAGGACCTCTTGGCCGATCTCAAGAAGGACACCGTAGACTTCGTTCCAAACTACGATGAGACGCGAGAGGAGCCCACTGTACTTCCGGCGCGTCTCCCGAACCTTCTTATGAACGGAGCGTCCGGCATCGCCGTCGGCATGGCGACGAACATTCCTCCACACAATCTCACAGAACTGGCTCAAGCGATCAGCCTCGTGATGAGCGATCCCTCGGTCCCCGACACGGAGATCTTCAACGTCGTGGAGGGACCAGACTTCCCGACGGGCGGGATCATCTTCGGCTGCGCCGGGATACGCGACGCCTACACGACCGGCCGGGGCAGGATCATCGTCCGCGCGCGAGCGAATATCGAGACGCACCAGAACGGTGCGGAGTGCATCGTCGTCACGGAAGTCCCGTTCCAGGTGAACAAGTCTAATCTGATCGAGGCAATGGCGAACCTCGTCAGGAGCGGGAAGATCGACGGCATTCGCGATATCCGCGACGAGTCCGATCGTGACGGGATCCGACTCGTCATAGATCTCAAGCGTGATGCGATAGCGGCCGTCGTCCTGAACCTGCTCTACAAGCACACACAGATGCAGACGACGTTCGGCGCGATCCTTCTCGCGCTCAAGGACGGCGAGCCGAAGGTCATGACGCTCAGGCAGATGATCGATGCGTTCATCGAGCACCGTGAGGATGTCATCATCCGCCGGACGAGGTTCGATCTTGCGAAGGCCGAGGCCCGGGCGCACATCCTTGAGGGTTTGAGGAAGGCGCTCGACCATATCGATGAGATCATCAAGCTGATCAGAGCCTCGAAAGACGTGGACACTGCACGGTCTGGTCTCATGAAGAAGTTCAAGCTCTCGGAGATCCAGGCGCAGGCAATTCTCGACATGCGTCTTCAGCGGCTCACCGGGCTTCAGCGGAAGAAGATCGAGGACGAGTACAAGGAGACCATCAAGCTCATCGCGATGCTGCAGAGCATTCTCGAGAGCCGCACGAAGGTGCTTGCGATAGTCCAGGAGGATCTGGATGCGGCGGTCGAGGCATACGGCGACGAGCGCCGGACAGAGATAGTCGAGGCGACGACCGACTTCACAATAGAGGATCTGATCGCCGAAGAGGACATGGCCATCTCAATATCGCACTCCGGCTACATCAAGCGTCTTCCTGTCGGCACGTACCGCCGGCAGCGGCGTGGCGGGAAGGGTGTCGCCGGTATGGGGACGAAGGAGGATGACTTCGTCGAGCACATGTTCATAGCCTCGACACACGACTACATCCTCTTCTTCACACAGTCCGGTCATTGCCACTGGCTCAGGGTGCACGAGATCCCACAGGTTGGACGTGCAGCGAAGGGCAAGGCGATCGTCAACATCCTGGCGCTCGGCAAAGGGGAGCACATTCGCACCTTCGTGCCCGTCAGGGAGTTCGACGATGAGCACTTCATTGTAATGGCGTCCCGAAACGGTGTCGTGAAGAAGACCCTTCTGTCGGCCTTCTCTCACCCAAGGCGAGGCGGCATCCGGGCGATGAACATCGACGATACCGACGAACTCATCGATACCGCGGTGACGGACGGCGGCCACGACGTCTTCCTGGCTAAGAAGCTCGGAAAGGCCATCCGGTTCCACGAGAGTGATGTGCGCGAGATGGGTCGCGCCGCACGCGGTGTCCGTGGTACTCTGCTCGCGAAGGGCGACGAGGTTGTTGACATGGCCGTCGTCGTGGGTGAGGATGGGACCGTTCTCTCGATTACCGAGAACGGTTACGGAAAGAGAACGAAGATCTCCGACTACCGTGTCATCAAGCGCGGTGGTAGAGGGGTCATATCAATCAAGGCCAACAAGCGGAATGGTCCTGTCGTGGCGGTCCACGTTGTCAACGAGACCGACCATGTCATGATAATGACAGCGAACGGGATCATGATTCGCCTTCCCGTCGGCGGGATTTCGCTGATTGGACGCAACACACAGGGAGTGAGGGTGATAAACCTGAGCTCCGGGGACAGGGTAGTGGGTGTAGCGCGCGTGGTCACAGAGGACTAGCTTGCGGCACACTGGAAACCCAGTCCCTGCCGGCGGGTAGTTTGCCGGGCGAGGAGGCGAGGCTTGGACAGGGTCGAACGGACCGCGTTGATATCCATAGGAATCAACATCGGTCTGGTCATACTCAAACTCACACTCGCGTTTCTCTCCGGGAGCCTCGCGCTCGTGGCGGATGCGTGGCATTCGGGGTCCGATGTGGCCGCGTCCGGCCTGGTCTGGACGGGCGCCAGGATCTCGCGCCGCGGCGGACGAGGCAATCTCGCCGTCATTGAGAATGTCATCGGCATCCTCATATCAGCTCTCATCTTCGTGGCTGCAGTCGGGATCTTCCGCAAGGTCTCGGCGGTGTCCTCGTCCCAGATACGAAACCTCCCCATAGCAATCGTGGGCAGCCTGGTCGCTGCCCTCGTCTCATACTATGCCGCGCAGTACAAGCTCTACGTCGGCAGAGAGACCGGAAGCATGAGTCTCGTTGCCGACGGCTACCACTCGCGCATGGACATGCTGACGAGCGTTGCGGTCGTCATCGGTCTTATGGGTCACACCATAGGGATCGGCCTGGATCGGATCGCGGCCGTGGTTGTGGGTATCTTCATCGTTGGCTCGGGTGGTGAGATCCTCTCCGCCTCGATCGCCGGGCTCAGGGCGGGCACGGCCACCGACACGACCGGATTCGCGAAGCTGGCCGAGACGCTACCCGTACGGCTTCTTGCCGGCGCCTTCGAACGGACAGGGTGGTCCGATCGTTGTCGGCACTGCCTCGGCACACTGACCAGGCCCCGCAACCGGCGACGCATGCTTCGTCTGGCCATGTGGGTGGTTATTCTCGCGTGGCTTTCCACCTCACTCGTGTTCGTCGGTCCGGGACGTCAGGGTGTCGTTATGCGTTTCGGGAGCGCCGGCACGGATGCACTTGGTCCGGGTCTGCACGTTAAGGCGCCGTGGCCCATGGATCGTGTTGTCCGCGTTC
Source organism: uncultured bacterium (assembly GCA_964521425.1). Lineage (GTDB taxonomy): Bacteria > Joyebacterota > Joyebacteria > Joyebacterales > Joyebacteraceae > Joyebacterum. Next base: position 1,512 of record CAZFRO010000013.1, on the reverse strand, counting down.
AAGTCTCTGAGCTGCGCCGCATCGAAGTCGGTTTCCGCACACGCGATGTGCGGAGAGCCGTGACGCGAGTTGCGGAGGAGTTCTACGCGACATTGTGGGAGAGCCGTCATGCAGCCGGAACGTACGAGAAGATGCCCGACGAGGCGCTGAGACTCACAGGTGACGAGAACATCATCGACATGAACGTGGTCGTTTGCTATCGCGTCTCCAAGGTCAACGACTACGTCTTCAATGTGGCGGAGAGAGAGAACTACATCCGCTTCGTTATGGAATCGGTGATGTCAAAAGAGACAGGGTCGCTTGCCATAGACGATATCCTGACCGTGCGCCGTGGTGATTTCGAGGATACACTGCGGACGCGAACACAGGAGCTTCTTGACGCTGCCGCGATCGGTGTCGAGGTGACAAACGTTCGTCTCCAGGACATACACCCACCACTCGAGGTAGTCCCGGCGTTCCGCGATGTCGCGAGCGCCCGCGAGGATAAGAACCGTATCATGAACGAGGCGTACGGCTACGCCAACCAGACCATCCCGCGTGCCCGTGGAGAGGCGGGGGCATCGGTTCTTGAGGCTCAAGGTTACAGCCATGCACTCCAGAGCAGAGCCACCGGCGACGCCGACAGGTTTGTGGCGCTGGCCAGAGAGCACAGAAAGGCGCCATCAGTTACCGAGACGCGACTCTACATCGAGACGATGGAGAGCCTGCTTCAGGGGAGAGAGAAGTACATTGTGAGCTCGGATCTCAAACTCAAGGGATACGACATCAGGGTCTATGACCAGAAGCTGAGTGCGAGAGTTCCGATGGAGGACTAGAGAATGAAACGACGATACTACACACTGGCTGTCATCATTCTGCTCCTGTTGATAGGGCGGTCCACTGTCTTCGTTGTGGACGAGATGAGTACGGCCATCGTAACGCAGTTCGGGAAACCGGTTGCTGTCATTGAGAGCGCGGGGCTTTGTTGGAAGCTGCCGCAACCAGTGCAGGCCGTGCGGTTCTTCGACAAGCGGCTTCTGGTCTACGATCCGAAGCCGACCGAATTCCTGACGAACGACAAGAAGAACATCGTTGCGGACGCCTTCGTCGCGTGGCGGATCGATGACCCCAGGCGCTTCCTCGAGACGGTGAATGATCGAGCGGGAGCCGAGGTGCGGATGGCGGACATCGTCGCGTCGGAGATGGGAGCGGCGCTCGGGCAGTACCCGCTTCACGCTCTCATATCCACCAACCCCGAGGAGATGAAGATCGAGGAGATCATGGCCGTTGTGACCGGCGGCTGCCGAGCGACGGCGGAAGCGAACTTCGGGATCGAGGTGACCGATGTACGGATGAAGCGAATCGCCTTCCCCGAGCAGAACAAGCAGAGCGTCTTCGACCGCATGCGAGCGGAGCGCGATCGAACAGCCAAGCGCTATCGTTCCGAGGGGGAGGAAGAGGCGATCAAGATAAGAGCCGCTGCCGACAGGGAGCGACAGGAGATACTCGCGACCGCATACCACGAGGCGGAGG
>CAZFRO010000012.1:0-67899 GCA_964521425.1 uncultured bacterium | reverse complement strand
GCATCAGCAGCGGCACTCTGTCTCTAAATATGGCACTACGATCGGGGGCAGGTCATCAAGGCTCGTTGCATTTAACTCCCGAGCACTCTGGACGACATGGCTTGCGGAGAGGCTGGATGCGCGGATGTGAGCCCTCTGCCAGAGGTACCACGGGGCGGCACGGAAGCGACGTCTGCGAGACACTGCTCGCGTTGGCCCAGCTGGCGGGCCTGACAGGCAGCCTCACGCGCAGGTGCGCGTCTATGGTCTGGACAAAGATGGTCAGCGTCGAGGGGCTGGTGCGGATGTGACTACGGTTACGGTCGACCACGATGTCATCGACATCAACGTCGATTGTCCGACGAAGAGCTGTCCAGTCTCCTACTCCTCCGGCTCCACCACACTCCTACCCGGCTTCATGATGGCCCCGAGTCCCGTCCTGCTGTTGACGAGGATCTCGAGTTCCGCATCCAGCCGTATGTGGCTCACGTGCTTGCTCTCAGATAAGGGTTGCTGAGACGCAAGCCAATCGTGATCGAGTTTGGCGAATGCCCCCGCCGAACGCATCGTGAAGTAACCGATCCCGAACGACGTGACGTTCTGGAAGAAGTGGGTTCCCTGCGACGGCTCGATCGAGAGGCCCTCGATCTCATCCTCAATGATGCATCGTGCTCCGGAGATCTGCGCCCAGTTCACGGGGATTCCCAGCCAGTGATCTGCGCTTCCCCAGCGCCCGGGGCCGATAAGGAGATACGGCCGCGCCTCCTTCTTGAGGGCGGCGTTGATCACGCCGATCTCCGTAGCGATATCCGGTGTCTTTGCCCGGTCGAACGCGTCCGGCTTGACGATCACGATGTCGCGGATACTCGGGATGGAGCCGTGTCCGAGCGTTCTCTCTGAAAGGCAGATCGTATCGTCGGGGTCTATCTCAGATAGCTCGAGATCCTCCACGGCGAGATCGAAGACGAGGGGGCGTATCTGGAGGAACGTGAACTCGTGCGGTTCCTCCGTGGATTCGTGCAGAGTGACGGCGAACTCGATCTCGATCTGCGTCGAGAGCCCGGCTCTACCCACGGCGAGGAGAAACCTGAGAACCTCAGGGAGCGGAAAACAGTCGCCTGACAAGAAGCCCGCCATCGTGACCATCTTCACACCCGGTCTGTGCACGCCCTCGTAGACACGGTCGTTCTCCGCGGAGTAGGCTGAACCAACGGGTGCTAGTGTGCCGTGTTCCATCGCGGTCTCCATGTCGAGGAGAGCGAGATTGGAGTCGGGCCCCGCATCGGGTGTGGTGACCGGTGCGCGTGCCTTGAGGTCGAGCGCGTAGAACTCCCTCTGGGAGTTCGCGAGGTATGCCTCCGTAGATGAAAACTGGAAGAGCTTAGCCGGCGCCGCGGGGGAGAAGCGAACGCAACGCCCCCCGTCGGTGACCATGCGTCCCAGACCCAGCACAGCTGAGGCCACCCCATCCTCGGATTCAAGATCCTTGACCGGGTAGTAGTCGTAGGAACGTGCGACGCCAGCCGCGTCGGGGTAGAGATAATCCCCGTGTATGCGTCCTGTCACCTGCTGAACTACCACGGCCATCTTCTCGTCTTCCAGCCTGTTCGGCGTGGAGTCTATGTAGCTCTTTGAGTTGGCGCAGTACGTGGATGCATAGACCAACCTGATGGCGCAACATAGTTCCTTGAGCCTCTGCTCGGGGTCGGCGTCGTTGTTGGGAAGCATGTATGTCTGGTAGATGCCCGCGAACGGCTGGTAGGACGAATCCTCGAGAAGGCTCGACGAGCGAACGGCAAGAGGATACTCCACGCGCTCAATGAACGTCCTGAGTTCACCCACTATGTCATCAGGCAGTCTTACCCGCAGAAACGCATCTCTGATGATGGTGTCGTCGGCTTCACTCAGAGCCAGACGCGCCAGATCGTTCTCCTGCATGAACCTGTCGAAGACGTCGGTGGCGATCACGACCGTGGGTGGCACATGGATGCGGACACCCGGAAAGCGATGCTCGATACTGTATCCGCCTATGAGCGAGTTCATGAAAGCCAGCCCGCGACCCTTGCCTCCAAGTGAGCCTGTACCAATCCTCGTGAACACGCCGTCCGCCTCGAAGGTGTCGCTGAAGAACTCCTCAACCAGTCCAGCGCGGGCGCGGTTCCTGTAATCCCTGAGAGCCTTCAGCAGATAGGCTCTAAGCGCATCAGTGCTCTCGAACTCGTCCGGGCGTCGCGGCCTCAGCGCGCTTGCCAGTTCAAACTCGGTTCTTGCCATGAGCCACATGGAGAAGTCGTTCCTGCACGCGTGAAAGACGATAGACTCATCCGGAACCGATGCGAGCGCACTCACGAGACCCCGGAGATCACGGGCCTTTGCCACAGTCTCCCCACCGGGAGTCTTGAAGATGAAGTCCCCGAAGCCCAGGTAGCCTCTCAGGAAATCGCGCACCTCGTGCAGAAGCGTGGGTGAGTTCTTGTTGATGAAGGCGGCGCCGAGCCTCCGGGCGACATCCTCGTTGTCGAGTTCCCGCGAGGTCATCAGGATGGGCATGTCGGGCGCGTCGTCCCGAACCCAGCTAATGAGATCGGCGCCCGCGCCCCCGTCCTTCTTCCCGTTGCGAGGGAATCGGGCATCCACCATCATGCCGAGGACGCCCTTCCCGAATTGCTCACAGAGCGCCTCGGCCTCCTCGTATGAGGAGGCCAGGAGTATCTTGGGGCGGGCGCGCATCCGGAGGAGCTTCTGCATGCGGTTCACTCCCTCCGCCATGAGCGCCTGCGTCTGCTCCATCATCTCTGTGTAGAGCATCGGCAGGAACACGGAATAGAAGTGAACCGAGTCCTCCACGAGGATGAGGATCTTGACGCCGGTCGTCTCCGCGTCCGCGACGGCGTTCAGTTGGTCCTCGACCCATTTGATGATCGTGAGGAAGAGTCTGGCGTCACCAAGCCATACGAAGATCCTGTCTACCCCGAAATGATCGTCGCGTGCCTCAAGCAGCGCAAGCTCTCGTGTGTCGTAAGCCAAGAGCACGATCGGGAGATCAGGGACCATCTCCTTCACGGCGCCGCCAAACTCAAAGACGTCCATCTCACCGACTCGCGGCATTGTGATGACGAGGTCAGGTGGTGACTGTCTGACGACCTCAAGTGCGGCCGCAGCAGTCGACACTCTCGTGATCGCCGGGGCCGAGCTCAGGTTCAGCTCCTGATACTCCGAGAACAACATCTCGCCGAGGTTCCCGTCCTCCTGGAATGTGAACGAGTCATAGAGGCTCGACACAAGCAAAATGCTGTGCACGCGCTTGCGCATCAGCGACGAGAATGGAACGCGTCTGTGACTCTGCTGCCCGGCTATCTCCTCGAGCGATCTGTGCTTCATGGCACCTGCCTTTGGCTTTGCTCGGAGACGCTCTCTTCTGCGTCTCTTGTCGTACAGCTCTACTGAGGAGCCATCGTCGGCGTGTGCACGATCTGCTTGATCAGAATGAGGCTGTTCTTCGGAGACGCCAGTGCGTCATAGCTCTTCTTGAATGCCTCGTAGTCCTCAGGCAAGACCACAGTCTTCTTGATCGTGATCGTCTGGGACCAGAAGAGCGTGTGACCGTCGTCGGCAAGGATGCAGTCGAGTTCGAAGTCAGCGTACTCGGTTTCCATGAGCAGCGGCTCGGGCATACGCTCGATCGTGAATCCGGCAGGCAGAAGCACCTTGACCTCGAAGTGGCTGTACACTTCGGACTGGAGATCGAACGGCAGCTCCCGCTCCGAGAGGCGCGGGTAGACGCCCGTCGATGCGAAGGCGTGCGGGAACCCCGGGATCCTCACAACCATTATGTCACCCTGGACTACCGCGAAGTCGGGCGCACTCACCGTCTGGCGAACACTGACCGCCTCCATCAGATTCTTCAAGTCTGAATGCGAGTGCATGACGGAAGTCGCTCCCGACGATACGGCATCTGCGGAGCTGTCGAAGTACTTGTCTTCCTCCGACGGCGTCGCGTCCTTGAGCGCGCGCCTCGCTTCTCTGTCGTAGTACCCGCCGAGCTGGCAAATAACCCGCATCTCCGCAGACCCCTCAGGGGAGAGCTGAATCGAGAACGTCTTCCTGGCGTAGTTGTGTTCGGGCTCCCACCGGGCTATCCGGAAGAGCTCCCCGGTTCCATCATCGGAGATCACAAGCGCTGTGTTGCCGGGGCCCCAACTAAGATGGCCGTAGCCGACATCGTCGAGACGCGGGTCAAGGAATCTGTAGCCATCGCCTTCCGGCACGCGAACCAGGACCTTGTCGAACTGCTTGAGTGTCGGCACCGACTCGGTGAAAGAACTGCCGTAGGCGCGAACGAGAGCGGGTCTCGCGTCGATTCCCACGGAGCGAAGGAGACTCACGAGAAGGATGGCCATGTCGCGTGTGTCTCCGTGAAGATTCGCGAGAACGCTACTCGCGTCATCAGGCTCGTATCCGCCTAACCCAAGATCGAGCGGCGTGTAGCGGACGTTCTCCGTGACATCAAGGAAGAGTGCCCGTGTTTTGTCCTCGTTTGATTCGAGTCCTTGGACGACACCTGCCGCGTGCTCCGCCACGGCTCCGTCGATCTCAACGTGTGGGTAGAATTTCCCAGCGAAGAAAGCCGCGGCATCCGCCCACGAATCGTACGACGAGTAGAGAACGCGCGGGTACAGCTCCCGGATCGGAAGTGTGTGCTCCTCGGGCACGACCGCCGGGACATCACGCACGACCCAGTGGTTCTCGCCCATCGTGGCCTCACCCTCGAACCCGACCCATCCCGGGAGGATCTCGCTCGTGACCGTCACACTGCTCGGCACATTGAGCCGGACCTCCTTCTCCAGAATCGGATCAGGAGCGGCGAAGTACTCAATTCCAGAGAAACCGCCATCTGTCGCGGGCTCCTGTACCTCGTGGAGCTGAAGCTCCATCGTCGATCCCCTGCCGGCGACCGGGAACGAGATGACCTTCTGGAGAACATTTGAGTACATCGTGGCGCCTTCGAGGAATGCCGGCGTGATGTCGTTGACGGCATCCTCCTCAACATCGACAACGCGGCCCGTCTTCCGGATGGTGATGCCCTTCACGAGTTCTAGCTTCTCGATGTCGCTGTTGTAGATAAAGGACTGGTTGCTGTACTGCTCGCGACCCATCAGTGTCAGAATGCGTGTGAGAGAGTTTCTACGGACATCCACCGCGCCGTCCGCATCCACATCTATCAGCTTCTGGATCTTCAGGAACACTGCACTTGCATCCGGGTACTCCTCGAGTCCGGGTGCGTTCTCCATAAGTCCTTCGATGTCCGTGTCCACCCACTGGTTGGCGCAGCCCACAGAAGCCAGAAGGGCAATTGCAGCAAGAGCAATAGGGATTCGCATCGTCTAGCCCTCCTCTTTCTTCAGTATCACTTCACCCCTCGCGGAGCGGCTTGCCAGACGAGAGGCCTCCTTGAGCGCCAAGTACTCGTCGGGCTGAAGCTCGAACGACGCAACACCGTAGATCTTCTCGTAGCGGATCGCTGCGGTGCCGTCGTTATCCGAGGCCGGGACGAACTCGTATGTAATGCTCAGGCTAACGGGCCCCCGCTCGAAGTGGACCTCATCGGGCAGACTCTCAACGGCGTACCCATCAGGAATCTCCACGAGTGAGCGTTCGGCCGCTCCGATCGTGGTTCCGATGGCGAGGGCGTACTCGCGCTTCGGGAGACTGGTCAGACGTCCTACGAGCAGCCCGGAGAGAAAGTCAAAGGTACCGGTAGAGGCGGGCACGCGGAACAGGAGGTAGGGGTCGGCGTCGAGAGCATAGTCTTCAATCACGTACTCAAGCTCCATGCTCATCGGTTCGTAGAGGTCAGCGTGATCACCTAGGACAAACGACGTGAGTTCGGCTCCAGGGTAGATCTCCTGGATCGACTGGTCCCACATCATTCGTAACTCCTCCTCGCTTGCGCTCGCGCCCATCTTCCGGAGTATCATCTCATAGATGCCTCGTCCCGACACCGTCACACTCCCGGATATCCCACCGTCCTCCTCCAGGATCGCGTCGTCGCCGATATCTCCGGAATTGCCGGACGCCGTGACATGTGGGGTCTTCCTCAAGTCCTGGCCTTCCTCCGTGGCGAGCAGAACCCAGCGGTCACCGACGTAGCTGGCGTCGATCTCCCGGTGGTTATCCATGGTTGGATCGAGGTACCTGTAGTCTCCGCGACCGTCCTCGATGGCAACGATGCCGTGCTCGAAGTTGACCGAAGGTACCTCCTGGTCGGTTCGTTTGCCTGGGTTGACCAACGCGACCCAGGAAGGAACGCCGATCTCCCTGAGCATTGTCACCATCAGCACTGCCTTGTCGCGGCAGATCCCGTACTCCTTCTCGATGGTGTACGAGGCAAGGTGCGGTTCCAGAAACGCCCCGCGGTCCATGGCAATACCCAGGTACCGGATGTTCTCCATCACCCAGTAGTGTATGGCCGTTATCTTCTCCTCTGTAGTGTCGAGTTCTTCGATGATGTCCGCGAGGAGATCGGTGACCGTGCCGTCTGCCAGACACTTGTCTTCCATGAGAGCGAAGGCAAACCGCGAGATCTCACTCCATGTATGGAATGTCGATACGGTTAGACGCGTCGCGATCTGGGGGAAGGGCACCATCCCGATCTCGGGCTCGAGTGCCTCGGAGTTCGTGATTCTCCACGTGTAGGTCGTCAGATCTCCCTCAGTCGTCTCTGTGAACTCAGCCTCCCCATTCAGCACGGCGTGCTTAAGCGGCATGTCCGAGGGGCCTGCTATCGTCACCGACGAATCGAGGATGGGACCGACGTACTGGAGGAAGTACGTTCCCGTGAATCCGTCCTCTATCAAGGGCTTCGCATCCTCAAGAGAGATCGTCTCGATCGCATCACCTATTTCGAGTCCGGGGAAGACGACCGTCTTCTCACGGAAGTCGGACTCGTATATGTCCATCGCCGTTATCTGTGGCGGCGTACCGTCGCTGATGAGATCCTCGTCGACCTCGACTATCGTACCGTCGGCCTTAATGACCCGGGCGAGGAGTATCTCATTGGTCGTGTATCGCCGGTGGTAGATGAACGACTCGTCTCCGTGCTGGTCAACGCCCTCATCCGTGAGGACCTTCAGGAGCGAGTGGCTATACTGCTTGTAGGCTCCCGAGCTCTCGAACTCCACCGATGTTTCATCGAAGAGGACGATCTGGTTGTACTCCAGGAATCGATCCGGTACCTGGGCGAGTTCCATCAGGCTCAACACCTCGTCGATGTCGAGAGGTTGTGGCTCCTCAAGTGCGGCGGCGCTCGAAAAGCACAGGGCCAGAAGGGCGACCATCAGCGGGACTATTCTAGGGAATCGCATTCTCTCTCCTTCCTAAGCCAATGATGTGGATTGCATTGGGTCATTATGACGGTTCCGGGGTCGCTCGGCAAGCAAGGTGGTGATTCTTTGCTCAGCGTGGCACGGTGGATGCAACACACAAGAGGGCTAGCTCCAAGATGGACGCTGGCCGGAGGATATGACACTATGTGCGCCCAGGGGCGGCGGTTGCGATGTCGCATTATTGCGCGGTGCCGGGCGTGATTGCGAAAGAACGCCCGAGCTGGGAGGGGTCCACACAAATGAACAGTGCTTATGGAACAATGAATGCGCTATGGTGGCGTTGGGCCGCGGCGCCCATCGCGGTCCTGATTCTGAGCGCAGGGCTCCTTGGAGCCACCTCATCGTCCGATCTTGTTGCTCCGGCCGGACTTCCGGACGGTCCTACCACATTCGACATCCCGCTCTCGCCCTGTCTGGCGGAGATCGTCGTTGAACTCAAGATGGCCTTCGTCGAGGGCGTTGCGTTTGAAGCGATGCGGGTTGCCACCGAGGAGAGCTCAACGGAGGCGACATCGGTGGTGGATGCGGCCAAGGACATGTCCGCGGTCGCCAATCGCATCACCGAATCGATGGAGACCCTGGGAGGAATGGACCCGACCTGCGGAATCCCCGGGCTTTCTCCGCTCATGCCGATGCAGGGGGCGGTGCGGGAGACCCTCTTCGGTCAGATCGTCTGGCACGAGTCGGTTACCGGCAAGAGCCGGCCGACGACGGATGATCTCGAACGCATGGTGACGGCGCTTTCGGAGATCGGGACCAGGGCACTGAGGTTGGGGCGCGACATCGACATGGGCATGGAGCCCCTCGATGGTGGTGAGACCGATTACTCGACAATGGCAGAGAGTGCCACACGGCTTACATCGGCCATGTCGGGACTCCTGTTTGAGGCAGCGGCAGCCGACACGGCAGCAGTCGAGCTCGAGCAGCTCGTCTGGGAGATCCGGGACGGCGCCGCGGTTCAGAACCAGGCACGGCTTGATGTCGAATGGGAGAAGGTGCAGATGGCGGCCTCCGAGATTCGGCGACTGGCTGCGCGCATCGGCCCCGCGGTCGATGCCCTGTCATCATCAAACAGGACGTTCGTCGGGCTGACGCGGTCGGTTGCGGAGATGTCGGAGCAGGTGGACACGTTCTCGGCCCAGCCGGCCGAGGTGGACGGCGCCATATACATGTCCTGGAATCTCATCGGGGCAAGCATCGGGATTGTCGAGGCTCTTGAGACGAATGTTCTGGGGCCGGAGGGGGGCGCTCTCCCCGAGGAGTCCTTGAGTAGGCTCAAGGGGCTCATCCGTGGTATAGTCAGAGCGGAGGGGATGCTCGCCGAACGGGCGGTCGAGTTCGCATCCACGAACGTGGCCAGGGCGGACGATCGCTTCGAGACGAAGTTCAGGTCTGATGCAGGCTACGATTCGAGCGCCAGCCAGAGACAGCAGGACAATGCTCTCGACGATGTCGCCGCGAGGTTCAGGCGCAACTCCGGTCTTCAGACCGCACACACAAGCGCACGTGCGTGCCGCGCGTGGCTGGCCGATGGAAACAGCAAGCAGGCTGCGGGTCATGGCTCTGAGATTGACGCGCTAACCTCATACAGCAACGCTTGGAGTCACGCGCTCATCGCCGGGACATCGGCCGACCTCGCACTTGTAAAGGCCAAGTTGAACTAGCTCCGTCCACGCACCTGCGCGGGCCGAATGAACTGATTTCGATCGGGGGAAGTTGGATGGTCAAGGGGGTCTTCTTCGACGCCGGCAACACCATCGTCTTTCCCGATTACGATATCTACAAGGACATCGCCTCGAATCTTGGTCTCTCCGTCACGACCGATGAGGTCATGGCGGCGGAGGCCCGTGCACGAGAGGCATTCGACCGAGCTGTATCGCAAGCCCCGGGAAAGAACGTCTACGATTTCTGGCCCATCTACTACACCCCTTTCTATGAGCTTCTCGGCCTCAAGCCTGAGGTCATCCCTAATGCGATCGAGATGACACGCGCCGCGAACGACGAGGGATTGGGAATCTGGAAGATCCCCGTCGATGGGCTCGACCACGTACTCGACGAGCTTGAACTCAGAGGGCTCGTGACAGGGATCATCTCAAACTCGGACGGTCGCCTTGAGGAACGGCTGAGCGAGATCGGCATTCGGGACAGATTCGAGTTCCTCATCGACTCCGCGATCATCAGCATCAGCAAACCGGACCCGGGGATCTTCGAGGCGGCCCTCAAACTCTCCTCACTCGCCGCAGCCGATACTATCTATGTCGGCGACTACTACGCGGTCGATGTAGTGGGGGCGAGGGGCGTCGGTATGAGACCGGTGCTTTTCGATCCTTACGGCGCGTACGGCGAGGTGGATTGTGCTATCATTGAGCGATTCGAAGACCTGATCGGACTTCTTGATCGCTGGATGGAAGAGGAATGATGGCAACACCGCTGCAGTGGATCATCCGGATATTCGTCCTCATCTCCGCCATCATTATACATGAGGTCGCTCACGGCCTTGCCGCGGAGAGGCTCGGAGATCCGACCGCCCGCCGGATGGGTCGGCTCACGCTCAATCCCATACCGCACATAGACATCATGGGGAGCATCATCATCCCCGGGTTCCTTCTCCTCAGTGGTTCCAGTTTTTTGATTGGATGGGCGAAGCCGGTCCCCGTGGATATCAGGCGGTTTAAGAATCCGCTCAGGGACTTCGCCATCACGGCGGTTGCGGGTCCGGTCGCGAACGGGATTCAGATGGTTGTCTGGATCATCGTCTTCCGTCTCGCGGTTTCACTGGGCTGGCCGTACTGGGTGGGTTTCCTCGCGGGCTCAGGTGCTGCGATAAACATGTTCCTCGGGCTCATCAACCTCATTCCCATCCCGCCGCTTGATGGATCGCGCATCCTGGCGGCGTTTCTTCCGGTTGAGATGGCCGTCCGATATCTCTCGATCGAACGATTCGGTTTCATTATAGTATTCGGTCTTCTGTACCTGAAAGTCTTCAACGGGCTCTTCAATCTGATGTTCCAGCTTCTGAATGTGATGTTGTCCTAGTTTTCGGGAGTGCCCCGCGAAACCTGACCCCCTTGTCAGCATCTCAACACGTGCGCAGTCAGTGCGCAAAGGGACTCGCGGGATCTTGGGACTGAGTGTGCGCAGCATGCCATGGTTTCCGCGGGTCCCGTATTTATGTCCGGGATCAGTGGTGACAAGTGATCGGAGGGCAGAATGGCCGAGCAGGAGCCGAAAATCGCGGCAACTCTTGATATGACAGGGTACTTCTGTCCGGAGCCTATCATCCAGATCAGCGATGAGATAATGAACGTGGAGGTGGGCGAGATCCTGGAGATGCTCGCTGATGATCCATCGGCCGGGTCGGACATGACAAGCTGGGCCAAACGGACAGGACATGAGCTCGTTCTTGCCGAGGAGTCTGACGGTGTTACCGGGTTCCTGGTCAGAAGAACCAGCTAGAGAGCAAGACGCCCCACGGGCACTGCCCGAGGAGGTATGATCATGGGTGAGAAGAAGACCATACTCTACGTGCTTACATCGGGAATCGACACGCCCGAGCGAACATACTCGCCGTTCGTGCTGGCAACTACCGCTCAGGCAATGGGAATCGATGCGACCGTCTATCTTCTTGGAAAAGGAGTGACGGTGGTCAAGACGGGAGAGGCGGAGAGGATCAAGCTTGGGGAGTTTCCGAGGTTGTCTGATGTGATTGGGCGGGCGGTGGAGGCGGGTGTGAAGCTAATGGTCTGCGACCAGAGTTCGCAGCTTCTGGGTCTCAGTCGCGGAGACTACATCGATGCCGCCGACGTTGTGGGCGCCGCGACACTGAACGACCTCGCGCTCGACGCGGACGCCATTCTGAGTTTCTGAGTTCCACTGTGAGGTGAGCACATGGCCGAGATGAAAACCAAAGGTTTCCTCGATTACCAATCGGGTGCACCGGTTGATCCTCGCGTTGTCGAGGCCATGCTCCCGTACATGACGGAGCACTATGGGAATGCGGCGACGTTTCACGCCGCCGGTGATGCACCGCGGGAGGCCATCGATAATGCGCGCAACCAGCTGGCTACGCTCGTTGGTTGTGAGCCGTTTGAGATCTACTTCACGTCGGGGGCGACGGAAGCGAACAACATGGCCATGAAGGGCGCGGCCATGCGTCTAAGGAAGCAGGGCAAGCACATCATCACGAGCGTAATCGAGCATCGCTCCATCATCACGCCCTCGAAGTTTCTCGAGCGAGAGGGATTCGAGGTGACGAGGCTTCCCGTTGATGCCGAGGGCTTCGTTGATCCTGCGGCCGTCGAGGACGCCATCCGTGACGACACGGTTCTCATCTCGATCATGATGGTGAACGGTGAGGTGGGCACGATCGAGCCGGTCGGGCAGATCGGCGAGATAGCGAAGGAGCACGGTGTGCTCTTCCACACCGATGCCGTGGCAGCGCTCGGGTGGATCCCGATTGATCTCACGACACTTCCATTTGATATGGTCACGCTGTCGTCGAATGATATCTATGGTCCTAAGGGGATGGGAGCTCTCTTTATAAGGAAGGGCGTTCGCATCGAGTCGCTAATACACGGCGGAGGCCAGGAGAAGAACCTGAGGTCCGGCACCGAGAATGTGCCCGGTATCGTCGGGTTCGGCAAGGCAGCGGAGATCCTGAAGGCGGAGATGCCGGCGGAGGTCGATCGGGTCAAGGGATACCGCGATCGGCTAATCGATGAGATCATGGCCGAGATCTCCGACACCACGTTGAACGGACCACGGACACGGAGGGTTCCGAACAACGCCAACATCAGATTCGCCTACATCGAGGGGGAGGCTCTGCTTCTTTCGCTCGATATGGACGGCGTCCGACTGTCGAGCGGTTCGGCCTGCTCCGCCAAAACGCTTGAGTCCTCATACGTGCAGCTTGCCATGGGCGTCAAACACGAAGAAGCGCACGGCTCGCTCCAGTTTACGATGGGGCGCTGGACGTCTGAGGATGATATCGATCACGTCATCGAGATTCTGCCGGGGATAGTCGGCAAGCTCCGCGAGATGTCGGCGCTGCGGCCGGGGATGGAGTACGACAAGAGCCAGTTCGGCAAGCACGACCACCATGGGGAGAACGGCGACGGGGACGACGGATAACCATGTCTCTGCTCCACCGACTCCGGTGTTCTAGGAGACCTTTCTTCTTGCCCAGCCGATCAGGAGTCCTCCCGGCAGGGCCCAGCCGACCAGGCGGTCCACGATGTTGTACCAGCCCGCCGGGATGTGTCTCACTCCGAAGAGGGGACAGAAACTTTCTACGTTGAAATCGACACCATCCGTCTGACCCCACTCCTTCTTGGCACCCCGCTCAAGCCGCTCCAGGAGTTCGGCGTTGGTGAAGTCCTCGGCGGGGATTCTATCGTGTCGCCCGATTGCTTTTCTGAGCCATGTTGCGCGTGGGATGACGAGAAGCACCCACTCGCCTGCGAGTTCGAAGTGGCGATCGATGATCTCCTGCCGCATCGGATCCTCGAAGTGCTCCGGGACGCCGTAGGACCAGACGATATCGTATCTCTGCTTGAGCTTCTCGTTGTCGCTGATCGCGTTCAGGCCCTGTCGCTCTATATAGAGAAGCATCTCAGGGTTGATCTCATAGAGATCGGGGTTCTCGCATCTCAACATCTCATAGAGGAATTTGCTGTGCAGACCACGGCCGGCCCCAAGCTCCAGGAGACTCCGCTGGGGGCCAAAGCCGAGTACGTTCGCGACCTTCTCGAGAGATACCAGGTCAACATCCGTCCACCTGAGATTACACACGTCCTGCCAGTAGGAAGACCATATTGTTGACATCAGTGCCGTTCCCCCTTGATATTTGTTGTCTATGGCTGTCTGGGCGATGTAGAACCCAAACAGATGGACACAAGCATATTAGCCAATGCGAGCCAGGTCAAGCAGGCCCGTGCGTCGGGCCCATGAGAAGGTAATCCCATGCCAGCACAGATTGGATCCAGCAGGAAGACGGGAATCATCATCGCAGCACTCGTCATTGTCATGGGGACGCTCGCGGTGCTCGTGCCGAGAGCGATTGTAGGGTCACCCGCGGACGATGCCCCGCAGGTGGTCGTCACTGACGGCGCCACACATACGGGCATCGCCAACATCGCTCAGGACGGCTCTGTTCAGGAACAGGCTTCACTTCCCCGCTTCGTCGACCTCGGTTCCGAGACGTGCGTTCCGTGCAAGATGATGGCGCCGATTCTCGATGAGCTGTCGGAGACTTACGCGGGGCGGTTTGAGGTCGAGTTCATTGACGCCAAGAAGAACAGAGACGCGGCGCGGGAATACGGAGTGCGTATCATTCCCACTCAGATCTTCTATGACGTCTCCGGAACGGAACTCTTTCGCCATCAGGGTTTCTTCTCGCGCGAGGAGATCCTGGCGACGTGGGTGGAGCTTGGGTACGAATTCGACTAGTCGCCACACCCTCTGCCTCACGGGCACGGTCGGCACAGCCAACAGGGAGCAGTACGAATCGTGGGACATCTCTTCGCATCACTGACTCAGGCCGTTGAGGGCGCGCCGGCCATCGCTCTCGGCGCGTCATTCCTATGGGGAGTTCTGAGTATCATCCTCAGTCCGTGCCATCTGGCGAGCATCCCGCTGATTGTGGGATTCGTGGATCAGCAGGGTCGCATTTCAACCAGGCGAGCCTTCACGATCTCCACGCTCTTCTCCATCGGCATCCTGGTCACGATCGCCATCATCGGAGTGATCACCTCAGCGGCCGGGCGAATGTTGGGTGACGTTGGACGGTATGGGAACTACGTTGTGGCCGTCATCTTCTTCGTTGTTGGTCTCAACCTCCTCGATGTCATCCCGATGCCGTGGTCCGGTCCCGGCAATATCGGTCTCAAGAGGAAGGGTGGGTTGGCGGCGTTTCTGCTCGGGCTCGTATTCGGAGTGGCACTTGGCCCCTGCACCTTTGCGTTCATGGCACCGATGCTGGGTGTGACCGTGAGCGTAGCGGCATCGAGCTTCGCATACGGGGTTCTGCTTCTTGCCGCCTACGGTATCGGCCATTGCTCTGTCATCATTCTGGCGGGTACCTTCACCGAGGTCGTTCAGCACTATCTCAACTGGAACGAACGTTCACGCGGAGCCGTGATACTGAAGCGTGTCTGTGGGGCTCTTGTGATACTGGGTGGTGTCTATCTTATCAAGCTGTCGCTGTAGACTCTGCGAGAGGAAGAAGACGGTGAAGATTCAGATCCTGGGAAGCTGTTGCCCGAAGTGCGCGAAGCTCAGCGAGAACGCTGAAGCAGCTGCGAAGGAACTCGGTGTCGAGTACGAGTTCGAGAAGATCACGGATATCAGCGAGATCATGAAGTTCGGCGTCATGATGACGCCAGGGCTCGTCGTTGACGGTGAGGTGCGGTCCGTGGGGAAGGCGCTCTCCGTCGAGGAGATCAAGAAGATCCTGGCGTAGGCGCATCACCTCACCGCATGGCGGGCGTACTCATCACCGTGGGTGGCATATGGCTGGGGGCCGGGTGTTTACGGCCCCTGATTTTTTCTGTTGACTACTGCACATATGTGCAGTACCATGGTTCCTGTGTCGCGGTGGGGTATCCAGGCTGGGCTCTGCCGGGCACACGGGAAAGCCATCACAGGCCGAGGGGTCGGGGCCGCGCATTGGGCGCAGAGACAAAGAAACGGTCAGCTCGCTCGCCCAGTCCTTCCAAATAGGCGCGGCCCGCCTCGGCCTCATTAGTACAAGCAAAGGAGAGGCTCTCACGGTGAAGGCATCCGGGAAAGGCTCGGTCCGATTCACCAGGAGACCCGCAACACACATGACCCAACGCCACGACATCACTGATGCTCAGGAACGGATGCTCGAGTACATCATCGAGACCATCCGCGATCACGACCGGTCGCCTACGATTCGTGAGATCGGGGAGGCGATGGGTATCTCGTCGACGAACGGTGTCCGCTACCATCTGTCGGCTCTGGAGGAGCGGGGCTACATCCGTCGCCGTCGCGGTATCTCCCGTGGGATCGAGTGGCTCGAACATCACCTGTCAGCGGGTGAGCATCACATCGGTGCGGAGATTCCTCTTCTGGGAAGTGTTGCTGCCGGTCGTCCGATCCTGGCGGTGGAGAACATTGAAGGCGTGCTCGCCGTCGATGAGATGTTCGCGCGCCGGGAGGGCTGCTTCGCCCTCAGAGTGAACGGGGGCAGCATGCTTGATGCCGGGATCTGCGATGGCGATATCGTGGTCGTTACTCCTCAACCGGACGCCCGAAACGGAGACATAGTCGTTGCCCTGATCGATGACGAGGCGACGGTGAAGGAGTACGCGCGCCGGAAGGGGAGTGTCGTTCTGAAGGCACGCAACCCCGCGTACAACGACATCGAGCTTACCGGGGACGAGGGCGACGTCAGGGTTCTGGGGAAGGTAGTGGGGCTCATGAGGAAATTCTGAAGCTGGAAACGTTGGAGGATCAGAAGGTGCATGCAGATAACTTCTACGGGGTGGATGCCGACGCGATGATTCAGGATATCAACGAGGACATCACCGTTCTGACCAGGTTCAGCGGTGGGCATCTGGACCCACTCAGGTTCAAGTGGAAGAGCCGGGTATTTGATGTGGACCGGGTGACGGGAAAATGGGAGGAGCGCGAGGGGCACTTCAAACTTCACCATTTTGCTGTTATTACAAAGGAGGAGGATTACTACGAACTCATCTACAACACCCGGACCATGGACTGGATGCTCTCGAAGACCGACCTCGAGGGCTGAAAGGAAGCCGTATGCCGGAACTGCCCGAGATCATGTCACGCGCCCGCGAAATGAAGCGGGCGCTCGCCGGTAGAACCATCACCGATATCGAAATCATCCAGCCGAAATGTCTGAACACCACACCTCGAACATTCAAAAGAAGACTCACAGGAGCAAAGATCCAGGACGTTACCCATCACGGGAAGTGGATCTTCACCCGCACGAGCCAGGGACATCTCCTTCTGAATCTAGGAATGGGGGGAGACCTTCTTCTTACTAAGCGTGATCGCCTCCCGGAGAAGTATCAGTTCATCTTCGACTTCGATGACGGGAAATGCATGAGCGTGCGCTTCTGGTGGTTCGGTTATGTCCACTACGTCGCGGACGGTAAGCTCGACAAGCACGAGATGACAGCGAAACTCGGACCGAACGTGCTCGATGTCACGCTTGATGAATTTGGCGGGATGCTTGAGGGAAGGCGGGGAAGGGTAAAGACCTTCCTCCTGAACCAGGAGCGCATCGCTGGAATCGGTAACGCCTACGTTCACGACATCCTGTTTATGGCGCGCCTGCATCCGCTTCGGGGAGTCGATACGCTGAAGACCGGGGATATCGAGAGACTCTGGGAGGCCATACAACAGGGGCTTAAGCCGGCGGCGAAGAGGGGCGGCGCATGCTACGAGAAACGCTTGAGTGGGAAGCCGGGCGGGTTCTTGTTTGACGATATTCTGATCGGCTACCGCGAGGGGCAGCCGTGCCCGGAGTGCGGGACCAAGATCGTGAAGCTCAAGACCGGCAGCACGCATAGCTACATCTGTCCCAAGTGCCAGCCGAAGAAGCGTGCGGCCCCACGGAAGCGCGCGGCCAGGCGCAAGAAGGCAGGGAAGGGGAGGCATTGATGCGGACTCTTCTGATGATCGGACTCCTGGTCCTGTCGGGAACTGCTGTCACGGGGGGTGAACTTGTGATGGTACATGAGAGTGGGAAGATTCTCTTTGAGGATCCTCTGAACGGATCGCCGTCGCCGGGATGGCGTGTCGCGCCGGAGAATTTCGTGGAGCATCCGGAGTACGGCACCGTCTACCTGCTCGAGCCAGGTGCCGAGCGGTTGACGATCGAGAATCCACCGTGGGTGGGTGACACGAGCTGGGAGTGCTACCGGATCGAGTTCGAGATCTGCACGACCGGTGAGGGCGACGGCTGGGTCGGTCCTGATTTCCACGTTCAGGAGGATGGTGCGTGCAACAATCTCCAGTTCTACTCGACACGTAAAGGCAACGATGTCCTCTTCGAATCGTCGGCACGCTGGGTGGAGGGTCAGCTCGCGTGGAAGCTCTTCCCGTTCGCGCAGCGGATGGTGAAACTCCCGAAGGGGGAGTGGGCGAAGATCCGAGTGGATGTCGGAGACGCCTTTGCCAACGTCTATGTGAACGACGATGCCGAGCCGTGCTACACCGTCCGCTATCTTCCGTTCGTCAGGGGAGGTATCCGGCTCTGGAACTACGCCGGATCGGGCTACTTCCGAAATCTCCTGGTCACGGCGCTGTCGGGTGATGAGATCGAAGCCAGGCTCGAGGACCCGTGGACGAGAGTGATCGGTGAGGGCGTGATTCGCGATTGGGAGATGACGCCACTCTTTCCCGAGGGTGCTACGAGAGATGATGCGCTGACCGCAATCGCGGACGGGACGGCGGATTGGATGGACGCGCCGGTCGATGTGCGGGGCGTTGTCGCCGTGAGCGCCGCCGGGATCACCGGAAGCGACCAAAAGGGCGTTATCTTTGCGCGGACCGTCGTTCGCGATGCTCTAAGCAACTGCCGACTGACCTACACAGATCAGATTGCAATGTGGGTAAACGGGGCAGAGGTGTTTAAGGGAGAGCCGCGAGGATGGTTCGACCCGGGCCGGAGCCCCGAAGACTGGTTTGGAAGGCTCATCCCGGACCAGTTTGAGGTCGAGCTTTCGCTCCCGGAGGGCGAGAACGAGATCCTCGTCCGACTCGAGGTCAACGAGCCGCTCTTCGGAAGCGGTTTCTGGATGCGGGTAGAGTAGGACACGATGAGAGGGTGACATGCTCGCGAGAGGCGCACATCACAGAGCGTCACCCGGGAAGACCGGTGCCCAGAGGCTCATCTTCCACATAGACATGGATGCCTTCTTCGCGTCGGTCGAGATAATGTGTCGGCCGAAGCTTAAGGGGAAGGCCGTCATCGTCTCCGGGAAGCCCGCGACCAGGAGTGTGGTCGCCGCGGCTTCCTATGCGGCCCGGGAGTATGGGATCAGATCGGGCATGTCGACGGTTGAGGCGTTTCGGCGCTGTCCGCACGTCATTGCGGTCTCAGGTAGCCCAGGGCAGTACATCTACGTCTCGCTGGAACTCCTACGCATCTATAAAGAGCAGAGCACGATCGTTGAGCCGTACAGCATTGACGAAGCGTTCGTCGATATGACCGGTACGGAGTGCACGTGGGAGAACTGTGAGGATGTGGCCCGAGAGATCAAGGCGAAGATAAAGGAGCGGTTCGGCCCCAACCTCACCGCATCGATAGGGATAGGTCCAAACAAGCTCATCGCGAAGATGTGCGGCAGCATGGACAAGCCGGATGGGATCACCATCATCAGACCCGGGGAGTTCAGCGGCGTCTTTCATGGCCTGGCTGTTTCTGAGATGTGGGGGATAGGTTCGAAGACCGAGGTCGCCCTGAACCTGATGGGTGTCGCCACGATCGGTGAGCTCTCCAACTACCCGGTAGCGATGCTCAGGCGCCGCTTCGGCATCATGGGTGAGGTTCTCCATCTGATGGCGTGCGGCCAGGACGACACACCGGTCACCCCCTACTTCGAGGGAATGCCGGTCAAGTCGATGGGGCACGAGCACACGCTCCCGGAGGATACGTGGGATATCATGGAGGCGGAGAAGGTGCTTCTGAGACTCTGCGACCAGGTTGCACGCCGAATGAGAAAGAAGCAGTACCTCGGGAACGTGATCACCATGAGGCTCAGGTTTGCAGACTTCGATTCGATCTCACGTCAGAGGAAGATCAAGTACTACACGGATGAGGAGCGCACACTCTATAAGGTGGCACGTGGGCTTCTGCACCAGTACTGGAGGCCGGGTCAGGCCATCCGTCTGGTCGGGGTCAATTGCACCGGTCTTATCAAGGTGCGCGAGTGGCATCAGATAGACCTCTTCGGGCAGCGGGAGGAGGATGCGCACCGCAAGCTTTTGTCAGCAGTTGACGCGATCCGCGACAAGTTCGGAGAGCACGCGATCACACGCGCTCGGCTCATCACCCATGACACGCGGTTGTGGACGAACACCCGCAGGGTGGCTGAACCCAGGTTCCTCAGGATGTCGGTCGGAACAGACGGATCCCGACACAAGTCGCTCATGGCCGGATGGCACGACGCGAGCGGCAACATAGACGACGTGCCGCTTCCTCCTGGGCTCTCATCGAGTCCGTTCGACATGCTGCGGCACCAGGATGCGGATGATGCGGCAACGGGGAAGCACTGACAGTCGTCGCGACAGCAGGTTTGATTCGCGATGCTAGCGGGAGGGAAGTAGACGATGCATGCGGCGCCGAGAGGTCAGGGAGATCTCTTCACAGGTCCGACCGCGGCCGAGCAAGAGCACGCGCTCGGCCCTGTCGGAAAGAGCGGTCGCATCCACGTCGGCACATCAGGCTACAGCTTCGCCGACTGGGTCGGACCGTTCTACCCTCAGGGCACGGCGCGAAACAGGATGCTTGAGCAGTATGTGAAACACTTCGGTGTGGTCGAGATAAACTCAAGCTACTACCGCATCCCCGGCGCCAATATGTTTGCGAGGATGGAAGAGAGGACGGCGCCCGGGTTCAAGTTCATCGTCAAGCTCTACAAGGGGATGACCCACGAGATCGAGGACGACGCATCGATGTACGAGAAGTTCGTCGGTGCGACCGAACCGCTTAGGCGGGCCGGCAAGTTCAGCGGATATCTGGCGCAGTTCCCGTGGAAGTTCAAGAAGAACGATGATTCCCAGCGTCACATCCTGCGACTCAGGGAGCGACTCGAAGATGCCCCTCTATTCGTGGAGTTCAGACACGACTCGTGGATAGAACGGGCCACATTCGATCTTCTGAAGGAGAGCGGCATAGGCTACTGCTCCGTAGATGAGCCTGCCCTAAAGGGGCTCGTGCCTCCCGTGGCTGTCGCCACCACAGATACCGCATATGTGCGATTCCATGGGCGAAATGTGCGGAACTGGTGGGGTAAGGGTGGCGGCGATCGCTACGACTACGACTATAGTAGAGAGGAACTCTCCGAGTGGGCGGAGAAGCTCCTCAGACTCGAGGAGAAGGCGAGCAAGGTCTACGTCTTCTTCAATAACTGCCATGCGGGACATGCCGCGACCAATGCGGAGCTCATGATCGAGCTCTTGGGAGAGGGGATATGAAGATGGATCTCATGATGCTCGCACCATGTGGCATCTACTGCGGGACGTGCGACATCCATGTCGCCGGCCGTGACAAGGACGTCAAGACACAGGCGAGGATCGCGAACTGGCTCGCCGAGCACCACAATGCGGACTGCCGGCCGGATCAGATCCGCTGCGGCGGTTGCTGGGGGGCTCTTGCAGATCACTGGTCCGCCGACTGCAAGATATTGAAGTGCGCGAAGGAGCGGAAGCTCAAGCTCTGCTCAAGCTCTGCTCGAGCTGTAGCGAGTTCGAGTCGTGCACGACGCTACATACGTTCTACGACGGCGGCGACTACGAATCCGCAAAGAAGACGCTCGAGCGGATTCGGGAAGTGGGTGTGGAGAAGTGGGTGGTGGAGATGGAGTCCAATAGCCGCTAACATCAGTCAACTACATGACCACGGGGATGAGATGTGCTAATCTCGTCCAAGGAAACGCAACGAACCGGCTGACTGAGCATCATAAGATATCAATGTCAGATGTCGAGTAACTCGCCTAGGAGCGCCTATGATCAAGGAAACGCTCTCTTATAGAGGGGCCCAGGGGATGTACTCCTGGATGGCACGCCGCCTGACAGGGCTTGGTGTCGTGCTTTTTCTCCTCTTCCACATCGCGGATACGGCTCTTCTTCTCTGGGGCCCGAACGCGTACGACACGATCGTCCGCTTCTACCAGACGCCGTTCTTCAGGGTGTCGGAGGTGGGCCTGATCGGTGCGGTCATCTACCACGCCATCAGCGGCATGCACATCATCATCCTCGATCTTTGGGACGGTGCACACGAGTACCAGAAACAGCTGATTGTTCTTGAGTACGTCCTTTTCGCCGCGATCTTCCTGCCTGCGGCGTATGTCATGCTGGCCCCGTGGCTACTCGGGTAGAGGGAGGCTCGCACCATGAAACATCATGCACTGTCGCGTACGAGGCCCTCATCCAGCTTTGAACTCTTCTCCTGGTTCTACATGAGGATCTCAGGCGTTCTTATCTCCGTGTTGCTGCTTGGTCATATCATCATCATGCACGTTCTTCATCACGTCGATGAGATCGACTACCAGTTCGCAGCGGGGCGCCTCGCAAACCCCTTCTGGCGGATATACGATCTCGTGCTCCTCGTCCTGGTCCTTGCTCACGGACTGACGGGCGTCCGCATCGTAATCGACGACTACATTCACAATCGGGGCTGGCGGGTTATTCTCAAAACGGTCCTCTATGCGACGGGAGCGCTCTTCTTCGTCGTTGGAGCCTTCGTCCTCATGGCGTTTGAGCCCGTTACCGGATAGCTGTCCCACGACCACAGGGAGACCATCGTGTATCACAACTACGACGCCGTGATCGTTGGGGGCGGTGGAACCGGGCTCATGGCCGCGCTCCAGCTTGCGGGGAAGGGCTCGACGGCCGTTCTCAGCAAGCTCTACCCCAGTCGTTCACACACCGGCGCCGCGCAGGGTGGAATCGGCGCCGCGCTGGGCAACCTGGAGGAGGACCTCTGGGAGTGGCACATGTTCGACACCGTCAAGGGAGGGGATTACCTGGCGGACCAGGATGCGGCGGAGGTTCTGGCACGGGAGGCGATCGATGTCGTGTACGACCTCGAGCACTGGGGACTTCCGTTCGACCGCACCGCTGACGGGAAGATCGCGCAGAGGCCGTTCGGCGGGCACACCCACCATTACGGCGAGGGTTCGGTGCGACGCTCGTGCTACGCGGCCGATCGCACGGGTCACATGATCCTCCAGACGCTCTTCCAGAGATGCATCCAGCACAACGTCAACTTCTTCGATGAGCTTCAGGTCGTCGACGTGCTTGTTGAGGACGGGGTATGCAGGGGAGTCATCGCATACGAGATGGCCACGGGCGAGCTTCATACGTTCCGCGCCAAGTCTGTGCTCTTCGCGACCGGTGGCTACGGCAGGATGTTCAGGACGACATCGAACGCGCATTCGTTCACCGGCGACGGACCGGCAATGCTCTTCAGAAAGGGAGTCCCGCTTGAGGATCCGGAGTTTTTCCAGTTCCATCCGACCGGCATCAGCAAGATGGGTATTTTGATCACAGAGGCGGTCCGAGGCGAGGGCGGCATTCTCATAAACAGCGAGGGTGAGCGATTCATGGAGCGCTACTCGCCCACGCTTCTCGACCTTGCTCCGCGCGACATCGTATCACGCGCGATCTATCTGGAGGTCCGAGAGGGCAGGGGCATCGACGGCAAGGACTACGTCCACCTCGACGCGAGCCACCTTGGGCGAGAAGTCGTTGAGCAGAAGCTTCCCGACATCCGGGATTTCTGCAAGACCTACCTCGGCATCGATCCCGCGGTCGAGCCGATGCCCGTCCAACCGACGGCACACTACGCCATGGGCGGCATCCCGACGGATCTCGACGGCCACGTGCTGCTGGATGCGGACGGGACAAAGCTCGAGGGATGTTATGCCGCCGGAGAGTGCGCATGCGTGTCTGTCCACGGCGCGAACCGGCTCGGCACGAACTCACTTGTCGATCTCGTCGTCTTCGGTCGAAGGGCCGGGAAGCACATGGCGGACATGATCGCAAAGAGGGATTTCCTTCCGCTCGCGTCCGACCCTGAGAAGGCTATTCGTGAGGAGATCGAGGAGCTTCTGAGCAGGGACGGCAGTGAATCAGTCGCGGACATTCAGAGTGAGCTTGGTGATGTGATGATGGACCTTGTCGGCGTCTTCCGTGAGCAGTCGATGCTCGACGAAGCGGTCGTGAAGGTGCGTGCTCTCAAGGAGCGCTACAAAGAGGCGGGAGTCAAGAACAAGGGCAAGGTCTTCAATACGGAACTCCTTGCGGCGATCGAGCTTGGCTATCTTCTCGACATCGCCGAGGCTACGGCCGTGAGCGCCGCGGCTCGCAAGGAGAGTCGTGGAGCGCACTCGAGAGAGGATTTCCCCGAGCGCGACGACGAGAACTGGCTCAAGCACACGCTCGCCTATCAGGCGGATTCAGGGATTGAACTCAAGTACAAGCCGGTCAGTATCACGCGCTTCGAGCCGAAGCCACGGACCTACTAAACGGTGTCATGTTTGACACGGCGACACAGGAGTGAGCGATGGAAGTCACTGTAGACGTCAAGCGTTACGACCCAGAGGGAGACGGGCGGGAATACAGGCAAACCTATGAGGTTGAGGCCGAGCCGACCGACCGCGTGCTGGACCTCCTGCACGAAATCACGGCTCACCAGGATGGATCCCTGGGCTTCCGCCGGTCGTGCGCGCACGGCATCTGCGGATCGTGTGCGATGATAATCAACGGCGTCAACCGTCTGGCGTGCAAGACCCTGGTCAAGGACATCGGAGACCATGCCAAGCTCGAGCCGCTTCGAGGACTGCCGCTCGTGCGCGATCTCATTGTCGATATGGATCCCTTCTTCGCGAAGTTCAAGTCAGTGAGGCCTTACCTCATCAACGACGAGGTTCCTCCTCCGACCGAGCGCATTCAGTCGCAGGAAGAGCGGGCTCTCTTCGACGACACGACGAAGTGTATTCTCTGCGCCTCGTGCACCACATCCTGTCCCTCGTTCTGGTCGAATAAGGACTACCTCGGTCCGGCATCGCTCATTCAGGCACACAGGTTCATATTCGACAGTCGGGACCGGGGTGCTACCGATAGGCTCGAGATCATCAACGCACGAGAGGGCGTCTGGCGCTGCAGGACCATCTTCAATTGCGTGGAAGCGTGCTCGCGCGAGATAAACATCACGAAGGCCATCGGCCAGCTCAAGAAGGCGCTCCTGTTCAATCGGTTCTAGGGGGCAACGCCCTGACAATCACCGAGTTCCTCAAGAAGCTTGCACTCGATCGTGACTACGCCGGTCAGCTGGCTCACGTTGAGACCATCCCGGGACGCGAGGCGGAGTTCGGTGAACTTGCCGATCCGATGCCGCGCGTCTTGGCAGAGGCCTTGGCCAAGACGGGCGTCGAACACCTCTACTCACACCAGGTCGACGCGATAGATGCCGTCCGCGACGGCAAGAACGTCGTGATCGTGACCAGCACCGCATCGGGCAAGACGCTCTGCTACAACATCCCAGTCATCGAGCGCCTGATGGATGACCCATCGGCGAAAGCGCTCTATCTCTTCCCAACAAAGGCGCTGGCCCAGGACCAGCTCAAGGGTCTCCTGCGTCTGTCGGAGCTGGACGAGCAGTTGGCCGGGCTCATTCGGACAGGCACATACGATGGGGACACGAGCCGGCATACGCGTCGCAAGCTTCGAGACGAGGGGAACATCATCCTCTCGAACCCCGACATGCTCCATGCGGGGATACTGCCCTATCATCCGAAATGGAATCGCTTCTTCAAGGACCTCAAGTACGTGGTTATAGACGAGGTCCACTCCTACCGCGGGATCTTCGGCTCCAATGTGTCGAACGTGATCCGAAGGCTCAAGCGTGTCTGTGCGCATTACGGTGCGGACCCGCAGTTCATCTGTTCGAGCGCCACGATCGCGAACCCCGGGGAACTGGCCGAACGCATGACGGGTGACGAGGTCGTGGTCGTAGACAATGACGGGAGCCCTCGAGGGAAGAAATTCTTCGTGCTCTGGAATCCACCGTTCCTTGATGCGGCGAAGATGGAGCGGAGGAGCACCAACGTCGAAGGGCACACCCTCATGGCGAAGCTCATCGCCGATGACTTCCAGACGATTACGTTCGGTCGCGCCCGAGTGGTCGCGGAGTTGGTCTATCGCTACACGAAGGACACCCTGAGGCGGATAAGGCCGGAGTACGCGGACAAGATCAAGCCCTACAGGGGTGGATATCTTGCGGAGGAGCGGCGCGAGATAGAACGGCAGCTCTTCTCGGGAGAACTCATGGGCGTGGCGAGCACCAATGCTCTCGAACTCGGGATAGACGTGGGGAGCCTTGATGCGACGGTGATAGTCGGGTTCCCGGGCACGATAGCCAGCACGTGGCAGCAGGCCGGTCGCGCCGGTCGCGGCTCAGACGATTCCGTCGTCTTCCTGGTCGGCTACAACGACCCGATAGATCAGTATCTCATGAGGCATGGCGACTACTTCTTCAAGCAGTCACCAGAGAACGCCGTGATAGACCCTGAGAACAAGTACATCCTCTCGAAGCACCTTCGTTCCGCCGCGTTTGAGCTGCCGCTCGTCGAAAGGGATGAGGAGCTCTTCGGTGAGATGATGGAGCCGATAGCGAGCATTCTCGAGGACCTAGGTGAGCTGAGCTCGATCGACGGGCGTCGCTACTGGGCCACGACAGAGATGCCTTCACGTCAGGTGAGTCTCAGAACCATCTCCGACAACACGTACACGATTCTCGATGCCGCCAATGAGAACACCGTCATCGGCGTCGTGGACTCGATCAGCGCGCCGGAGCTTGTATATCCTGAGGCCATCTATCTGCATGAGGGCGAGACGTACTTCGTCCGGGAACTCGATCTCGAGCAGAAGATAGCCTACGTCGAGAAGCGCGACGTGGACTACTACACGCAGCCCGTGCTCGAGTCGTCGATAAGGATCGGTGAGGCGAAGAAGGAGAAGGACTGGAACGGGAACAAGGTCATCTTCGGCGGCGCGACGGTCTCGTGGGTGACTGCAGCCTTCAAGAAGATCAAGTTCTACCAGCTCGACTCGCTGGGATGGTGCAATCTCGATCTGCCACCGCAGCATCTGGAGACGGGCGCGCTCTGGTTCATCCCGCAGAAGGAGATCATGGACGAGGTACGAAAGGTCGGGAGAAACCCCGTCGAGGGGCTCGTGGGCATCAGAAACCTCGCGATCTCCGTGTTGCCGCTCTTTTCGATGTGTGATCGCCGGGACATAGGCGGTATAGTAGACAGCAGCAACACGGGCCTCCCAACGATGTTCATCTACGATCGCTATGAGGGAGGACTGGGGTTCGCGGAGCGCGGATATCACATGATAGACGAGCTTCTACAGGGGTGCAGGGAACTCGTAGATGAGTGCGGCTGCGAAGATGGCTGTCCCTCATGTGTCGGGCTTCCCGTCCTGAGGCCTGCGATACACCAGGATCCGGACACAGGTGGCGCCTGGCCGATCCCGGACAAGAAGTCGGCGCGACTTCTGCTTGCGGCGATTCTGGACTGATGACCCTTGGAGACGGACACCGTGAACTGGACTACCCATGACGTCGGAGATGGAATCACCATCATGAGCGTCGTCGTTGGATACGCTGAATCCAACTGCTACGTCTTCGTCTCCAACTCCTCGAAGAAGGCCGCCATTATCGACCCGGGAACGTCGGACCCCGATCAGATAGCCGAGATCGTGGCCGAGGTGAAGCGCCTCGGAGTGACGGTAGAACAGATCGTCAACACTCACGGACACCCCGATCATATGGAGGGGAACGACCTTCTGAAGACTGAGTTCGGAGCGAAGGTAGCGATCCACGAACTCGACGGTCTCAAGCTCACGGATCCAGACAGAAACGCCTCCCGCCTGTTCGGCTTTGACGTCCAGGTTGCCCCTGCAGATCGTCTTCTCATCGAGGGCGACGAGGTCGTGGTTGGAGAGACCGTACTCAAGGTCCTGCACACGCCGGGGCACAGCTCCGGCGCGATAACGCTTCTGGGGAATGGCTACGCGTTCACCGGGGACACGATCTTCGCCGGATCTGTCGGTCGAACCGACCTCCCTTGCAGCTGTGATGACAGCAGGGTCGCGTGGGAAGTTCTCATGGAGACGCTCCGGGAGAGGATAATGGTTCTGCCCGATGAGACGATTCTTCTTCCAGGGCACGGACCTTCCACTACAATAGGTCACGAACGTAGTTACAATCCCTACGTGAAGTAGTCACACGCGCGAACCGAGCCTCATCGCGCACCCACATATGCGGGAGTCGTCCCGTGAACCTATCGTTTGAGAGAATAGAACTCGTTCCTAAGTATGTCTTTCGCACGGCTCGCACCACGAGCGCGTCCAGCGAGAGCGTCATTGTTCGTCTCTCAGACGGCGAGATAGAGGGTTTGGGTGAGGCCGATCCATCGCGATTCTACGGCGAGACAGCGGATTCCGTGGTGGATTTCCTCGAGCGGATCCGTCCCCAAGTCGAGCATGCTGCGCACGAGTCCGAACTCATGGCCGAACTCACCTCTCGGGGCGGCAAGGGTGACCCTGCCGCTCGGGCTGCGCTTGAGATCGCCGCTCACGATATGATGGGGAAGAGGCACGGAAAGCCACTCTATCGGTTCCTCGGGCTCCACCCCTCCGATGCTCCCGCCACGATGATGAGCATCGGGCTCGATGATCCGGAGGTCATGCTCCGAAAGGCGATGGAAGCAAGCGGATTTCCGATGCTCAAGATCAAGCTGGATGCGAACATCGACCTGTCGGTCGTCAGAGTGATAAAGGAAGTGACCGGCTCTACGATCGCCGTTGATGCGAACTGCTCGTGGAGTCCGGCTGGAGCGATAGAGAGAATCAAGGAGCTCCAGACGATCGGCGTGGAGTTTGTGGAGCAGCCGGTGGCGGCGGACAACATTAAGGGCCTGAAGCTAATCAAGAAGCACACATCGATTCCCATCTTCGCAGACGAGAGCTGTCCAACGAGCGCCGAGATCCCGCTCGTGGCCAAGGCGGTCGACGGTATCGTGATCAAGCTCATGAAGTGCGGCGGCATCGTGGAGGCCGTGAAAATGGCGAACATGGCGCGGAAGCGTCGCCTCAAGACGATGATCGGATGCATGATAGAGAGTTCGCTGGCCATCACGGCGGCTGCACACATTGCTCCTCTCATGGACTACGCGGATCTCGACTCCGGGCTTCTGCTCAAGGATGATCCGTTCGTGGGAGTGGATATCGACTGCGGGAAGATGACCCTGCCGAAGGAACCGGGGCTTGGTGTGCATCCGGCATCCCCGTAGGTCGCTGGGACAGTAAGGCCACCGGAATCCCCACCCTCAAGACAGACGACCAGGACCAATCGTGGACGACAAGCTAAGACAACGGCTCTCGGAACTCGGTATTGTATCGCGTGAGGGAGAGGTCCGCGGCGAGCGGAGATCGCGCTCGCGGGAGCAGACAGGCACGCGGCGATCAGGGATCGGTGACATCGAGACACTCGGCAGCATCGAGACACTCGGCAGCATCGAGGAACTCGGTGGCGTCATCCGGGACGAGGGGATCCTCGTGATCGACAGAAGCGTCTCGGATCTCACATCGAGGCGTGATGTCGAGCGTGTACTGAGCGAGCTTGAAGCTGCCGCCGGGGTTGTTGAGACGCGTGACGATACCGCCGTTGAACTCAGGGGCTTCTTAGGAAATCCTAAGAAAGCCCTCTTCATCGACACGGAGACAACGGGGCTTGCCGGGAGCATGGTCTTCCTCCTTGGAGCCATGCAGATCACGGGCGATGACATCCGCCTCGTGCAGGTGTTGGCGCGGGACTATGCGGAGGAGAGAGAACTAGCTGCGCTCTGGAGTGAGATGCTAGGCCGCTCCGAGATGCTCGTTTCGTTCAACGGCAAGTCGTTCGATGTCCCTGTGCTGAGAGACAGAATGGGGCTCCACAAGATCAGTCCTCCTGCGGAGCCCCCACACTTCGATCTTCTGCATCACTCCCGACGTCGTTGGAAGGGAGAGTTCCCGGACTGCCGCCTACAGACCCTCGAGTGGCATATCTGCGGGAGGCGCCGGGTCGGCGATATTCCCGGAGAGGAAATACCTGCCGTCTATCACCACTACGTCCGCACGGGTGAGACCGACGACATGCTCAGCGTATTCCACCACAACGCCCTCGATCTCATCACGCTCGTCGAGATAGCCCTCGCGCTCGTTCCATCCCCGGATCCGTCAGCCTGAGAGAACGTCTACGGCTCCTCGACGATCAACACGGGATGCGAATCGCTCGCGGTATACCTGCTGCTTCCCTCCACCGGCTCGGGGAGGTCATGAACGTAGATTGAGTACTCGTACGTTCCCACCGCGGCATCAGCTGGGATGAGCACCTCAATCTCTCCCGTCTGCATGCTCACGATCTCTTTGGTCGCGAAGACGCCCGGCTCCGGAAACCACACGCTCACGGTGTCGTCGCCCGCGTGAAGGAGAACAGTGTCTCCGGGGTTGACCGTGAGATGTGGGACGTACCGCATACCGGTCGCGGAATCAAAGGTCACTTCGATGAGCTTGTTCATCCTTGCCACCTCCGTCTTCATGTCTGTCGCCCCTATTCGGCGGAGTTCGCAGCGAGCTTCTGGTATCGCTCGTCCGCGCACAATCCGCGAAGCGCAGGAGTGTTCTCAACCTGTGCTCTCGAATATCCACCCTCGAGAGCTCTTCCGATCCACTTGATTGCCAACTCTCTGTCGTCCAAGACCTCGTATGTGTGACCCGCCTGAAACATGACCTCAATGTCATTTGGGGCGAGCTCCAGGGCCTCTGCCACAAGTTCACGGGCGCGCTCCAGCTCGCCGAGCTCAGTGTCGTAGCTCGCGAGGTGGGTGAGAAGACGCGGATCGCTGGCCGTGAGCGACACCTTCTGCTCGCCGAGTCGCGCCGCTTCCCGGTAGGCCTCTGTGGCTCGCGCGTCGCGGCCCGGGATCCAGAGGCACGATGCGCCAAGGTTACCCCAGACCCGGTAGTCCGAGTCGTCGAGTTCGAGTGCCGCTTCGCACATCACTGCTGCATCGCCATACCTCGCCTCAGCGAAGTAGAGCGTGGCGAGGTTCGAGTAGGTCCCATAGTCCGGAGAGAGTTCCAGAGCCGTCTCGAGCATCGCGCGGGCCTCGTCCCATCGGTCGAGACAGTAGTAGGTCGCACCGAGGTCTCTGAACCCAAAGACATTGCCCGGCGCGAGTTCAGTGACCACTGCGAATTCACGTGCGGCCTCGTCGTAGCGACCCTGTGACAACAGGAAGATGCCGAGGCTAACGTGCACACCCCAATAGCCCCCCCGGAGTTCGGCCGACTCATGATAGGCCGTCTCGGCGAGCGCCAGCTGGCCGGTTTCGACATGCAGCTTCGCAAGAGCGCGCCGCGCGGACAGACTCAAGGGATCGTGCTTAAGAGCCTGGCGAAGGACGGCGGCGGCCTCATCGGGGCGGTCGGAGCGGCGCAGGATTCCGGCCAGTGCGATCTCTGCGGGAACGCAGCGCTCATCGAGATTGAGAGCCCACCGCAGACTGGCCTCTGCCTCAGGCTCGCCACGGAAGTCGCGCCGTATCTCACAGTTTCTCCAGAGCGCCTGGCCAAGGCCGGCATGTGCAAGAGCGAACGCGGGATCGATCTCAGTCGCCTCCCTGAAGAGATCGGCTGCTTCGCCTGCGGCGCGGATGGTGATGGAGTCGGGTGAGTCAGAGGCGTTGGCGGAAGAAAGCGCACCGGTGCCGCGGAGGAATGCATCGAATGCGACCGGCACAGTCGTTCCCCCGGACGCAAGTCCCCGTCTGGCTCGGGCGGGGAGGTTCAGGTCGAGCATTTCGTCGGTGAAGCGGAGAGGAATCTCCTGGAGCGCGGCCACGTTCGCAGGCTACTCTGTGACGCTCCACGATCGGACCGATCGACCGTTCTGCGTTTCGCGTAGATCGAATGTAATGCGCACACTGTCCGGGCCCGCGTTCACGATTCCGGCAAGCGTCAAGTTGGCAGCGACGACGGCCCTCGCATCTTGCTGAGATCTGATGTGGAAGTTGTCGATGTCGGAGAGGGGAATCACGCGGAGAGACGACTCAAACTGCTCCATCTCCTGAAGCCGCTGGTTGAAATGCTGGCGGAATCCGAAGGGACGCTGCACGTCAAAGTCGTTGCCCATGATTTCATCGTCTGGGACGGAGACGCGGCCATCCTTGAGGCGACAGACCCCTTCGCCACCATAGACACCCACGAGGTTGACGATGATCATGAGGGCGAGAGCAATGGGAACAGCGATGGTGTGGTCAACGCCGGGGAATCGATCGAGTTTCGGGTCGCCCTCACGAATGCCGGCGGTGCTACGGCCACGGCAGTCGAAGCCACACTGTCGTCACCGAGCCCATATGTCATCGTCCCGGACGCAGACGAAACTTATGGGGACATCGGTCCTGGCGAATCGCGCTGGTGTCTGGATGATTTCGACCTGACGATCGATTCGGAAACTCCTGACGGTGAGATTATCCTCCTGAGCCTCGCGATAGAGGCCGATGGAGGAACGTATCAGTGGGAGTCCAGCATCGAGCAATCCGTCTCGTCTCCAGTCCTTGAGATATCCGCTCTTGGAGTTGATGACTCGGAAGATGGCAATGGGAACGGATGCGTCGAACCGGGTGAGATTGTAACCATGACTCTGGAGATCACAAACTCCGGATCGGCGGCAGCAGAGGATGTACTGGCTCTGATAGACTGCGCAGATCCGTATATCGACATCACCGTCCATTCCGCAGGAGCTACGACGATAGCCTCCGGAGCGTCCGTTGTACTGACACCTGATTACTCCGTCACCGTACTCCCCGGGTGCCTAAGCACTCATGCAGTCGTGTTCGGAGCCGACATCACAGCAGAATGGGGTTACAGCTCGTCCTCTGAGTTCGAGATGCCGTCGCCTGGCGGGAGATTCGCTGATGATATGGAATCAGGCGAGGGACGGTGGACTCACAGAAGCGCAACCGCCGGCCACATCGAGCAGTGGCACATCGACACATCACGCTCGCATTCCGGCTCCAGCAGTTGGAAGCTGGGCGGTGAGGGCACCACGCACTACGCATGCTATATCGATGGGGCTCTGGAGACCCAGGTGCTGTGTCTGGCAGTGGACTCCGGTCTGTCTTTCTGGCACTGGCTTGCGGCGGAAGAGGAGAGTGCAACAGATGCCATCGATGGCTGCCTCGTCGAAATCAGCTCTGGTCCGGATTGGGCGTGGACGGCACTGACTCCCAGCGGCGGCTACAGCCACACCCTGCTGTATGACGTGACAAACAGTCTCCCGACCAACACACCGTGTTGGTCGGGAAGCCACGATTGGCGCTCGGAGACGCTCGACATTCCTTCTGAGTACGAAGGTGTGCCGGCGCGGCTTCGTTTCAGGTTCGCTTCGGGCTCCTTCACCACGGACGAGGGCTGGTACATCGACGACATCGTTATCGATGGGGCGAAGTCGGACTCGCCTCCTGACGATGGCTGGCCGACGCGACTGGCGCTGCGGCAGAACGCCCCTAACCCATTCAATCCCAGCACTCGGATCGCCTATGAACTCCCCGAGAGAGGGCGGGTCAGGATCGACATCTACGACATCTCCGGGAGGCATGTGAAGACACTCGTGGACGGCGAGGAGGACGCCGGCTTCAAGACGACTGAGTGGGACGGCACCAACAAGTCAGGTCTTGGAGTAGCAAGCGGCGTCTACGTATACAGAGTGTGTGTTGGAGACGCCGTCTCCGAGCGCAGAATGGTCCTCTTGAAGTGATATGGCATGGTCGGTGTCTAGCCTGTTGCATCTCTGGGCACCCGCACCGTTGGTGCGGGTGCCCTCTTGTCCTACGCCTGACGTGGCGGTATCGCCAGGGATGTAGACGCGAGCCGGACTCTAGGAGCGCATGTGCGGCCCTGGACGGGACATAGCCTGACCAACGCGTGGAAGGTCTGGCCTGGCCCCGCCTTATCAGGTACGATACGAGCCTGTACATTCTCAGAATCCCACACCCAGGCACAGGAGGTAGGATGAGGCGGATTGCATTGGCGGTCGTGATAGCAATCGCTGCATTGATGCTGGCCCAGACAGCTATCGCAACCCCCGTCGTGGGCGTGAGCGCGAACACGCTGCCACAGGGGAAGTTCATGCTGGACACCTGGTACTTCTACCGGGACTACACGCGGGCCTACAATGACTACCTGGACGAGGACGGTGGTGGCTGGGAGGACCTTCCCGCGAGCTCGACGCTCACGGGTGCCTGCCTCGTTCCCAGGATCTACTACGGTGCGACCGATTGGCTCACGATACGGGCCGGATTCCCTCTTGAGTACAAGTTCCGTCACTTCGAGTCAGAGAACGGCGTCGTGTCCTCGATAGGACTCGGCGACATCGTAATCGACCCGAAGATCCAGATCTACCGGGGCGACGCAGGCTTCCCGAGTGTCGCGCTTCTCGCCGGCGTGCGTCTACCGACTGGGGACGAGGGGTGTGATCCGGCGCTCTCTGACGGTTCAACCGATTTCCTCGGCGGCTTCGCCGCCACGCACAGGATGGGACGGATCGACGGTCACGTCTGTGTCACATACTGGTGGAACGGCGACACGAACAAAGGCGTCAACGCAAAGGACCTCTGGATCGCCAGCGTCAGCCTCGAGGATCCGATCACCGAGAACTGGCGCATCCTCTGGGAAGCCAAGGGCTACATTGGGGAGACGCCGGATGAGTACTACCGCTTCTACATCTGCCCGGGACTCTCGTGGGACAACGGCGAGCATCTCACGATCGGGGCGAGCACCTTCATCTCCGTTATGTCGAAGGGTGATGGCGGTGTGAGCTGGGTTGATTTCGAGTGGGCGCCGTACATCAAAGCCTACTACAGGTTCTTCTAGAAGCAGACCAAAGCTGCGAAGGAGGATAGAATGGGAGGACCTTTCGGATTCTCGTGGGGCACCTTCTCAGCACTCATAGTAGTTGCCGGGACCATTCTCCTGGCCATCGTCTGGGCCATCGTGACTGCGATGCGGGACGGTGACGGGGGAGGTGGCGATGAATAACATGGCCGTCTACTCAACCGTGCTGGCCGCGTACCTTGTCATTCTGGTCGCGATGGGAATCCTGATGGGGCGGCGCACGCGGAACGCAGCGGATTTCTATATTGGCGGGCGGCAGATCGGCCCATGGGTGACCGCCTTCTCTTTCGTCGCCGCCTACTTCAGTTCCGTGGTCATCATCGGGGGCGGCGCCTTCGGCTACCGTTTCGGGATGTCCACTCTCTGGGTGGCCGCATCGAACGTGCTCATCGGATGCACGCTCGCCTGGATCGTGCTCGGTCGCCGTCTGTGGGAGTTCACGAAGCGCCTCAACACGATGACCATCCCCGGCTTCATCGGGAAGCGCTACGGTTCGCGCGAGGCTGAGGTCTTCTCGGCCATCATCATCTTCGTGTTCATGATCGTATACAACGTGAGCGTCCTTGTGGGTATGGGACGCATCATGGAAGGTCTCATGGGGATTCCGTACACGACGGCCGTCATCGTGGCGGGTCTGATCATCCTCATCTACGTGTCGATCGGCGGCTACCTCGCCGTTGTCTGGACGAGCTTCATCCAGGCGTGGATCATGCTGTTCGGACTCTTCCTCCTCGCGTTTGCTGCGCTCGTCCGAGTGGGTGGGTTGACGGCGGCGAATATCCAGCTCGCCGCCATCGATCCGGGCCTTGTCACTACACCGGGAGTGTGGGGTATAAACGGTCTTCTGTCGTTTGCCCTCATCGTGAGTCTCGGTGTGTGGGGGATGCCGCAGCTCCTCGTGCGCTTCTATTCGATGAAGAGCACACGCGTACTGAGGCTGGGGGTGGTTCTTGCGACCCTCGGTGGCGCCATGGCGATACTCCCGTACATGACGGGCGCGATCGGCCGCGTTCTCCTCCCGGCGCTTGAGAATCCGGATCTGGCTATCCCCAAGCTCGCACAACTTGTTCTGAATCCGTGGGGCGGGGCGATCTTCATGGCGGGAGTCATGGCAGCCGGGATGTCCACGTTCGCGTCGGTCCTCATCATCGTCTCCGGAGCCATAACGAGAGATCTCCGCGGGAACCAGGAGGAGAGACAAGGTAGCACGCGCAGTGCACAGGGTGATAAGCGCGATGTCATGGTGGGGAGAGTGGCAAGCCTTGCGGCAGGGCTCGTCTCGCTCGCTATTGCCTATCGCCCGCCCGGACTCGTGCTCGTCATCACCGCGTTCGCGTGGGCAGTGATAGCTTCGGCCTGCCTGTGGCCGGTCGTGCTCGGTGTCTACTGGAAGCGGGCGAACGGAGTCGGCGTGCTCTCCTCTATGATCGCGGGCACCGTGGTCTCGCTCGGGTGGATGGTCGCGGGGAAGCCGTTCGGCATTCACGGATTCATCCCGGGCGTCGTTGTTTCCCTCATTGTATTGATAGTGGTCAGTCTCATGACTTCCCCACCCGACCCGGCTCTCATTAGCCGGGTGTGGGGCGAAGGTGAGGTGTAAGTGATGGGCGAGAAAACTGATGTACAGGGCGAGCGCACGGGCGGGTGGTCGTCACAGTCGCTCTGGCTCAAGGCTGTGCTGATTCTAAGTCTGGCACTCATCGTGGTCGGAGTCGTGCGCTGTTCCTTCGAGTCGACCGAGCCGGTCGCCCAGACTGTAAGCCGAGTAGCAGTGATGCCTGTCTTGGTGGATGCTCCGGAGGGTTTCTTCACGGCGCCGTCAGACACAGTGGCGATCGCCACGGCCCGCTGGTTCGCGCGATCATTCGCGAGGGAAACCGGTGTCTACGTGGAGGTCGTGGCATCACGCGAGAGAGTACCGGAGGTGGCCGCCGAGGGGACAGACTTCGACGGGCTCGCCTACTTCAAACTGACGGAGTCGGGGGACAGGCTCCTTGTTCATGGCGAGATAGTCCACTCCGCTACGAGACGGCCGATGGTTACGGTCGACTACGATATCCCGTCGAGCTTCCTCTACCGTAGGATCACGGACGCCGGACGCGAGATGGCATCATCGATGGGATACGATACCGCCAGAGCACCGCACGACGAGAGACACACGGGAGAAACACCCGACGTCTCGGGCGGAGCGGAGGAAGAGGCAGCGGGCGAGTAGTCCGAAGAGCGGAGGCAGGGTGGATTCACGCAGGCTGAGACGCGCTCTGGGGCGCAGGGCTCTTAATTGGACGCGGTCGAGGCGTGAACTCGATCGCGATTCCTACTCACACCTTGTCGACTACCACATTCACACGCGGCTCTGCGGGCACGCCATTGGGGAGCCCGAGGACTACGTCCGGGAGGCAATCCGGAAGGGACTCGCCGAGATCGGCTTCTCGGACCACATGCCTCTCCTTCACATCAGGGACGAAGGTCTCACCATGGCTCCTGATGAACTCCCCATCTACGCTGAACTCATCCGTGATGTCCAGCAATCGGTCGAGTCGATCGCGATACGCTTCGGGATAGAGATGGACTACATTCCCGGGCGGATGGACGAGGTGTGGGAGGCCGCATCTGCCTACGAATTCGACTACGTCTACGGCTCGGTGCACTACCTGGACGGGTGGGGCTTCGACGACAGCCGGAGGCTATCGAGCTACGCAGGAAAGAGTCCCGATGACATGTACGCCCGGTACTTCGAACTCTTCTGCGAGGCCGTGGAGAAGGGCGGCTTTGACATCATGGCTCATCCGGATCTCGTGAAGAAGCACGGTGTCTGGACGACGCTCCGTGTGGATGAGATGTACCGCGAGGCCGCGGAGGCGCTCAAGGAGCACGACGTTGCCATTGAGGTCAATAGCTCCGGTCTTCGGAAAACCGCACAGGAGCTCTACCCGGCGATCGGTTTCCTCAAGGCCTGTGCGGAGAAGGGCGTAGCCGTGACGCTCGGCTCGGACGCACATGCACCGAGCCAGGTAGGGATGGACTTCGATCTGGCCTTGAAGCACCTGAAGCGGGCGGGTGTCACCGAGATTGCCACATTTCAGGGCAGAAAACGCACCATGTGGCCGCTCTTGACATCGCGCGAACCCGGGTAGTAGTGTGTACGCTCCTGACTCACTCATACAGACGTTCGCCCTGTCGGGTGACGCGAGGTCGGCCCATGAACGACGAACGCGAGACATCCGAATCCAGGCCCATCAATGCCATTGCGGCCCTGACGCTCGTTCTCGTATTCCCCAGGCGCACATTCGAGCGGCTGCGGGAGCGCCCGCGATGGATTCTGCCCATCATCTTCGGCATAGCATGCGCCCTTGTGAGCGCCACCTATGCCGTGAGGGGCGGGTATATGGACCCCTTCATACACAGTATGGCCCTCCGTAGCGGGCACACTCCCGAGATCATCAAGTCCGGGTTCGCCGGGGGCAGTGTTCTCATGGCCGTCCTGGGCGTACCACTGATAGTCCTCATAGAGACGCTCTTCTTCAGGCTCGCGGGGCGGGTGATGGGAGGGAGGGCGCGTTTCGTAGAGGTCCTGAGCGCCGTCGCCCATGCGTCGGTCGTCGGTGGTGTAGGCGCGCTCGCCATGGCCGGACTCATGAGAATCACGGGATCACCAACGGTCGGCGCCAATCTGGCTGTCCTTCTGGGTTCGGGAGCCAACTCGTTTGTCTGGAGTCTCGCAAGACAGATCGACCTCTTCTCTCTCTGGTTCTTCGTACTTCTCGGAATCGCGGCAGGGCCGGTGTTCGAACTCGACAGACGGAAGGCAACAAGGACTGGCGTACTCTTCGCGATTATCTATGTTCTTATTATGACCATAGGGGGGACGGGAAGCGCCGATGCCCTCGATGACCCCTATGAGGACTGGGTTGAGACCGGGACTGCTGTGGGAGTTCTCCACCATAGGCAGGATACGGGGGCGGATGTGCTCGCGTCTGCGGGCGAGGCAACCTCCGTGGCCGTCGCAAGGGCAGATGAGATTCTCAGCAGAGACCCGGACGGTCTTGCCACTCCGTCGCGAATAGACGTCTATCTTTATGCGTCCCTTGATTCGAAGAGGCGCGTGACCGACAACGGAGAGGTCGCCCATGGTGTCGAATGGGCGAATGTCGTTCATCTGGCATGGACTGACGGCGCAGATCTCGCGCTCAAGCGGGAGACCGCCAGGGTTCTGGCCGCGGGAGCTTATGGCAAGGTGCATAGTCCGCTGATTCGAAGCGGTTTCGCCCTCTATGCGGGTGACGAATGGGGCGGCATGACGTTGGCTCAAACAGCCCTCGGCCTTCTTGACGCGGGCGACCTGCCTCCGCTTGCTGACATGACCGATCCGGCCTCGTACCATCGCTTGAGCAGGCAGAGATCAGAGCCGGCGGCGGGTTCATTCTTCGCCTTCCTTGCGGCTACCCGTGGGGAAGGAGCGGTACTCGACCTATATGCGGGAGCGGTCGATTCATTCGGTCCCGTCGATGCGATGATCGAGCTTGAACTCGGCGAGCCCTTGGACTCGCTCGATCGGCAGTGGAGAGACTACCTCCGAGCGACCGGTGGTGCGGGAAGCCAACCTCGGACGACCGGCGGCGTAAGCGAATAGACAGGAGGCACGGGTGGGTACTGGTTTCATAGCCACAGTAGGGCAGTCTGGAGCCCTGGGAAAGATGATCGTCGTCTTTCTCATCATTGTCTCAATCTACTCATGGGCCATCATCCTCCACAGGTATCTGACACTCAAGAAGGCTGAGTCCAGGTCCGAGAAGTTCCTCAAGCAGTTCCGGGAGGATCCGGATGGGATGGTAAGTCACTATGCGAACAGGCGGAGGTTTGACCCGTCCCCACTCGCTACGGTCTTTGAAGCAGGACTCGCGGAACTTGCACTCATCATGACAGGGGGCTCGCCGGGGCGCGGCCTTTCGATCGTCCAGATCGACGGTCTTGAGCGCAGCATGGAGAGGGCGGTGGCGGAGCAGGTTCTCGATCTCAAGAAGTACCTGGTCACTCTCGCGACCGTGGTTGGCGGTGCTCCATTCGTTGGGCTCTTCGGAACGGTTTGGGGCATCATGACCGCCTTCACCGCGATGTATGTGACGGGAAGCGCCAGCATAAGCAGTGTTGCACCCGGCATCTCGGCCGCGCTGACAACGACTGTGGCCGGACTGGCCGTTGCGATCCCGGCGCTCGCTGGATACAACTATCTGATGAATCGCGTGCGAACCATTACCGTCCGGATGGAGAATTTCTCGTCCGAGTTCATGTCCTCGGTCGAGCGGAACATGGGAGCGAGATAGCGAGTCTGGTAGTAAGGGGGGCGACGTGCGGAGAAGACGGAAGCGCGAAGACGACATGGGTCCGATCGGCGACATCAACGTGACATCGCTGGTCGACATCATGATGGCGCTCCTTATCATCTTCATCATCGTGGCGCCGATGATCGAGCAGGGGATAGATGTGACCCTGCCGACGGCGAATCCACAGAAGATCGACGTCTCGAACGTTGTGACGATAGCGATATCGAGCAACGAAAGGATCTACTTCGAGAACCAGCGCGTGACCATCGAGGATCTGAAGCAGCGGCTTGAGAGTATCCACGCATCCGATGCCGCCGCGGCCGTTCTCATCAAGGCCGACGAGGAGATCCAGTACGGTCGCGTAGTTCAGGTGCTCGATGCCGCAAGGGGTGCAGGCATCTCCAGGTTGGCAATGGCCACGAAACCGGCTGAATAGCATGAATCGATTCCTAATCATATCGACGATCATCCACGTGTTCCTCCTGGTCCTGGTGCCGTTCATTCCGGGGCTCTTCGAGGAGGAGATGATGGGGCTCGAGGGCTACACCGTTGAACTCGTCGAACTGAGTCCACCCCCACGCCAAGCTGTTCCGGAACCCGAGCCAGTCGTGCAGGAGGAGATCTCCGAGCCCGAGCCGATTCAGGAGGAGCCAGTAGTCGAGGAGCAGATCCCGATCGATCCGCCCAGACAGGTGAAGCGCGTGACGCTTACTCCGCCGCCGCGGCATGAGAAGACTCTCGAGGAGCGCCTGGCGGAGCGTTTGAACGCGCAGGACGAGGCTCGTGAGGAGCGGACGGAGCCTGAGGAGAGGGTGGCGGAAGAACACACGGCTGCAAGCGCGGTCGTCACGGCTTCTCGCTTCCCATACAGCTGGTACCTGTCTATCATCCAGGGCAAGGTTAGATTGAACTGGAAGCAGCCTAGTTCCAGACTGATAAGCAACGAGAAGCTCTCCGCACAGATCTCATTTCGGATCGCCAAGAGCGGAGACATAGAGGTGGTCACGGTGCGCCGGTCTTCCGGGCTCCAGAATGTCGACCAGTCGGCGGTTACGGCGGTGCGGGACTCGGCTCCTTTTCCCCCGCTTCCCTCTGACTACATGGATGACCATCTCGATGTGACGATAGATTTCACGGTCGCGAGGAACTAAGTCGCGGGGAATCGACTCGCGAGCAACTGACTCGATCGATGAATCACCGGTGCGGGAACGATTCCCCGGACTGACGGTGAATGATCGCGGCCGGATGAAAGGCAGGCGTATCCAATGACGCTACGACTTCGCACGGGCATCGTGATCTCCCTTCTTCTGCTTCTTCAATTGGGCGCCACACCGCTTGCCCGCGCTCAGGTCCACATCAGCGTGTCGAAAGCGTTCGGGGAGAAGGTGATCATCGCTGTTCCGCTCTTCGACGTGGAGGGCGGCACGATAGTATCGCCGGATGCTGTTCGCGACGTTCTGATGTTCGACCTCTCCAATTCCGGCCACTTCAGTCTTGTTGCGAACACCGAGTTCGTGGATGAGACCGAGACCGACGACCGCGTCTCGGGGCGCATCAAGTTCCAGGAGTGGGCCGCGCTCGGGGCGGAAGTCCTGGTGAAAGGGAAGATCGAGGGAACGCTCTCAGAGATGTCCATTGAAGCCACGGTGTATGATCTCGCACAGGGTAAACCGATCTTCGGCAGGCGCTACTCCGGCCGGCACAGTGACTGGCGGGCGGCCGTTCATCACATATCCGACGACATCGTGAAGCAGCTGACGGGAGAGGACGGTATCGCGCAGACCAGGATCGCCTTCGTCTCGAACGTGACCGGGGCCAAGGAGATCTATGTGATGGACTACGACGGCGAGAATCGGCGCCGAGTGACCCGTAACAATGCGATCGCCATCTCCCCGGACTGGTTCCCCGGTGGTGAGGACCTCATCTACACGATGATACAGGGCAGCCGTCAGGAGACACGGCGGGCGCGCATCGCCGAAGGGACAAACTCGCGAGTGACCTCTTTCCCCGGCTTGAACGCGTTTGCCGCGCCCTCGCCAAGCGGCGGGGAGATCGTGATGACTCTCTCGCGAGACGGCAACCCCGAGATCTACAGACTGCGAGCGAACGGAAGTGAACCGCGTCGACTGACATTTGGGAGAAACACAGAGTCGTCCCCGTGCTGGTCACCGGACGGCCGCAGGATGGCCTATGTGTCCGATCGTTCGGGCGCGCCACAGATGTATACTATGAGCGCGACGGGTGGCAGCTCTCAGAGACTCACATATGAGGGGCGCTACAATACGTCACCCGATTGGTCCCCCAAGGGGAATCTCGTCGCCTTCACAGCGAAGATAGATGGAGTGTTCCAAATATGTACGGTTGATGTCGGAAGCAAGGAGGTCATACGCTTGACCGCGGGGCCCGGAGACAAGGAGGATCCTTCCTGGGCGAGGGACGGGCGGCACATCGCATACAGTGTGACCTCGGGACGAAAGACTGACCTGTATATGCTCGATATCTATGAATTGGAACCGGTGAGGCTCACCAGCGGTGCTGGTGACTACCTGAGCCCGACGTGGTCCGACTAAAGGCCCTCGGGCTTGCGAGGAGGAAAAGGAATGCGGAAGTTCGCTGTTCTTCTCATGGCAGTTGTTCTGTCTTCGGCAATGATGTTTGTTCTGTCGGGGTGTGGTTCAAGTGAAGATGTGGTTGAGGAGCCGATCATAGATCCCAGCTTGACCGAAGAGGCCGACGCGCTTGCCGGCGAGGACGTAGGGCTCTACGAGCAGCCGGAAGACATCGTGTACATAGAGCCCGGCTCGTCCATCTTCGATGACATTCACTTCGACTACGACAGCTATGAGATCCTGAGCATCAATGCTGGCACGCTCCAGGAGATCTCGGGCTGGCTGGCCGAGCACGAGGACGTCCGCGTCATGATCGAGGGACATTGTGACGAGCGCGGCACAAGCGAGTACAACATGGCGCTCGGGGAGCAGAGAGCTCTGGCGGCGCGACGCTATCTCGTCAATCTCGGCGTAGGTGCGAGCCGTCTCGGGACGATCAGCTACGGTGAAGAGAACGCGCTTGACCCAAGAAGCACTGAGGATGCGTGGGCCAAGAACAGGCGCGCCCACTTCGTCATCTCCGAATAGCAGGAGCCGGCCATGATTGGAATGCACGGATCAAAAGCGAGTGCTCCGCCTCTACGCCACGTCGGGCGAGCTTGTGCTATGGCTCTCATGGCGCTCTTGATCGGCGCCACGCTGTCCGGGTGTGGAACCGGTGGTCTGGCCTTCAAGAAGGACATCTGGGATGCTCAGGACGATTTCGAGCAGCGGCAGGCCGGGCTCTCGGAGAAGGTTCTCAAGATTGACGGCCGCGTTACGGTGCTCGAGGAGGAGATACAGGTAGTCTCGCATCAGCTTGA
Source organism: uncultured bacterium (assembly GCA_964521425.1). GTDB lineage: Bacteria > Joyebacterota > Joyebacteria > Joyebacterales > Joyebacteraceae > Joyebacterum. The sequence goes on along the minus strand of CAZFRO010000012.1, from coordinate 25,072 downwards.
GGGTCTCTCGCAGAGACTGGGCGGCCTGGAGAGTGAATTCGGCCGGGGGCTGGAGGCCGTCCGCGACGGACAGCAGCAGATAGGCATCGAACTCGAGAACCGGATCAGGGCGGTGGACACTGGGAGGGAGAGCGACAGGACTGATTTGATGGAGAGGATGGGGATCGTTCTCGAAGAGGTCACTCGCGAGAACAGCCAGTTGCGCGAGGAGATCGAGGCCATCAAGAGTTCACTCAACGTCGGTGTGGAGCACACGGTGCGCGCAGGCGACTCGCTCGCCCGCATCGCGTCACAGTACGGAACGACGGTTGAGGCGATCGTGACCGCGAACAACCTGGCCAACCCAGACAGAATCTCCGTCGGCCAGAAGCTCTTCATTCCTCAATAGGGGGCTCCCTACGCGGGGAGCTGGAAGTCGAACGCTGGATCCAGTTCCTTGAGAAGCTCCGCCTGTTCGAGGAGTTTCTCCTGGAGTCCATCCTCGTGAGTCTTCATCCACTCGTGGTATGTGTCGAGGAATGCATCGCGCATCAGTTCGATGGCCTCTCCGCGCTCAACCTCATCGATCTGACGATCGAGATGGAAGAGTTCACCCGGTGAGTACCTCTTGAGCAGATTGAGGTAGCGGCCTCTCATATACGTGAGGATCTGCACGTAGTCTTCGAATCTGTCAGACAGCTTCTGAAGGGTCAACCCGACTCTGCTTGTTCCACACGACAGCTTCGTTGCATGCGAAGCAGCGTGAGCGTAGTACGACGCCGCGCGGGCGATGTAGATGTTGCGCGGAGTGCGGAAGATCGTAGGGCGATTGGGAGTGGGCTTGTCGATGGTATCGAACACGGCGATCGACATGAGCAGGAAGTCCGCGTTCGTCTTGTAGATACTGTAGCGCTGCCGGTCGCTCCCGGCCTCCTCGATCATCCTGAATACATCGGCATCACTCCCCGCAATGTACTCGGAGTTCGCGGCGATCTGGTCTGCGTCCATGTGGGAGTTCAGAAGGTGAGCGAGATAGACGTTCACATCCTCATCGTACACATCGGCGTTCGACTCGATGCCGGTGTGAATCCTGGAGTGGAGAAGACAGTTCAGCATGAAGAAGTATGAGGTCTGAACGTCCGTGCCTATCTCAAGCTTGCGACGTACAGACCGCCGTCTGGTCGAGCGAGCCGGTGCATTCTTCAAGGGTTGCCTCTGTTTCGTCATTCGGCCGTCCGCCATCGTCGAGGGGTATCGGAACATCCGTGTCTGACTCAAGGATGCAAGCCCCGTGCCACTGAAGATGATTGTGAGCGCGCGGTCAGCGTTCGGTGCAAAGCCCTCTTCCGCTCCTCTCGCGATTCTGCGGTTTTGCGCCTGCCAGTAGGCGGTTCATGCAGGATGCGCGCCACGTTGCGAGGCCGGCCGGTGTCAGGCATGAGAGGCAGCAGTTACTTCCTGCTAAGATGCGTACATTGTGTGCAGTGGTACGGTGACTTTCGCCCTAGAGGAGGAGTTGAATGAAGGCAGGCGTGATTCAGTTCGCGCCGGAGTTCGGCGATGTGACTGGCAACATGGATCGGATTCTCGCGCTACTTGCTCTCAAGGACGCCGATCTCTTTGTGCTTCCTGAGTTGGCGCTCTCTGGATATCTGTTCGAGTCCCGGGAGGAGGCTCTCGCCCTTGCCCAGAGGGTCGATGGGCAGGAGTTCGATGAGCTGGCCCAGCTCGCGCGCGAGAAGGACGCCACAATCGTGCTGGGGTTTGCGGAGAGGGCGGGTGAGGAACTCTACAACTCGTCGCTCATGCTGACTCCTGACGGGCGGCGTGAGATCTATCGCAAGATCCAACTGTTCTACAGAGAGAGGGAGATCTTCCTTCCAGGCGACATACCGCCGACAGTTCACGATGTGGCCGGAGTTCGTCTTGGGATGATGATATGCTTCGACTGGATATACCCTGAAGTGGCGCGCTCGCTGGCGCTCGCCGGCGCGGACATCCTGTGCCACGGCTCCAACCTCGTCCTTCCATACTGTCCGGACGCCATGGTAACGCGGTCCATCGAGAACCGCGTGTTCTCCATGACCGCGAACCGCATCGGTTCTGAGAAGAGAGCCGGTGAGGATCTCACCTTCATAGGAATGAGCGAGATAGTCTCGCCCAAGGGGGAGATCCTCTCGCGCGCCGGTACCGGCACCGAGGAAGTTGTTGTGGTCGACATCAACCCGGCAGCGGCCAGGGACAAGGCCGTGACGCCGTACAACGACATCCTGAACGACAGACGGCCGGACATGTACCGCCTCAGCTGAATCAGCACGGTATGGCGGGCTGAATGAGCGCGGCGCTGGCATGCTAGTTGCACGATTGGGGGCGAAGGCGGTGGTTCATACCCACCGCACAGATGCCCAATGTGGTCAGGCAATGGGATCACCCGATGCCACGGGCTCCTCCCCGGAGGGAGAGGTGCACGAGGCGCATCGCTGGTTCCCAGAAAACGCCAGGTGTCATGGAACGTTCAGGTCCCAGCATAGAGATGAAGATAGTCACGCTGGTTGCGGTCGTGCTCGTTGTGCACGACCTCGTTCTTCTTGCGATGTATCTCTCTGGTGCTGCGCCCGGTGCTGTACAGATAGCGCTGGGAGGTGTACTCCTCGTAGCTCTCATCATCGCCGCCGTCTGGGGCAATTCCGTGGGGCGCGCGATTCAGCGTCTGACCTGGGCGTGCAAGGCCGCCAGGAAGGGCGACATGAACCTTCTGACCACGCTCCCACGGTCAGATGAACTCGGTGTCCTGAACGAGGAACTCAATGAACTCATCGTCCAGCTCCGGGATATCGGTGAGGTCGGTGCTGATCTCGAGCTGTCGGAGGACGTGGCTGATGCCCTGTCAGATGCGGCTCCCGATCTGCTCAGGGCCTCGCAGGAGATCCTCGTATCGATGAAGGAACTCAAGGAAGGGGCCGGGGCAGAGGAACTGATCCTCCGAAGGACGGCTCTCAGGCTCTCCGAGGCACGCGGCCTGATGGGGCAGATATCCTCCGGACGTGATGGAGCTGCCCGCACTCAGGACGTTGCCGCAAGGCTTCAGTCGATCGGGGGACTGAGACGGGAGATTGAGGCGCTGTCCGACCGCGTGATGGATGAGGTGGCGCGGCCGGAGATAGACACGACCGAGCTTGCGAGGGCCGTGAACGGTCTGAGAGACGCCTCCAGGATCCTTGCGGACGTCGCCGGGCAGGCCGTGGCTCCGCTCGAGAGGAGCGATGCTGACGCCCAGTCTGCGGCGAAGGCGACTGACCAGGTCGCCATCGTAGATGAGGAGCGGACCGACGCGACCAGGGTGGCCGAGCTGATGCAGAAGAGTGCACTGAGCGGCATCAACGCGGCCACGAGATTGGCGTCGTCGCTTCGGAAGCTCGGTGTGGTCCTCGAGGCGCACGCGCACCAGCAGAGGATGGAGCAGAGGCGGGCCCGCAGGCGCTGATGGCCATGCGCTGAAAGCGCCAGTGTAAACGCGCGTTTACACTTCCTTCGACCAAATGTGAACTCAGTTGACACAGCGGCGCACCCCAAGGGGTGCGTTCTTCTTTCTAAGGTCCCGGGCTGATTCCATAAGAGGGGTTCCAGCCATGGATTACCCCTCCTCTAGCGCGCTACGAGACATGCGAACCAGCGGTGGCACACACCATGCTCCAACCATAGGATGTTGGCGGGATACTCTGGTTTGGGGGTCGGTAGGCGGCGCCGGCGAATGCGGCTGGGTCGGTGTCGGGGGTGAGGATGTGAAGTGGGTGGTGCATTGCCGGCCCCTCAACGGGGCGACCTCGCCAGATCGTGGCAAGTTGGACGCTGCAAGTCTGATTGTGACCGGCCGGATTGTGGTACGCCAGGAGGAAGCCGGCCAGGTTATGGCCGGACTGGAGGTGGCTTGGAGAGGTCGGCAGGGCTCAGCGAGGATGTCGAGCGCTTGAACCACATGCTCCGTCGTGGGCTCAGGTTTGAGATCCGGCGCCCTCCGCCCAGGCTTGCATCCGGTCCCACTGACGGCTCAGAACTCCTGATCGGCGCCCTTTACTCGGAATCGAAGATCGGGCGCCCGGCGAGTGCAGTCTCGCTCCTGATCACAGTTGGTGTTGGTCGTGAGCGCAGGCTCGTACTCGCGAGGTGTCTGGCGGACTGCGCCATGGCGCTCGGCCTCGGTGCCAGCGTCTTCTGAACATCCTGAAGCTAATTCCACACTCTCAGTGCCATTCACATCCCAGGCTCTCAGTGCTATTCACATCTTCGAGCGCCAGCTACGTGCTCAGCTACGTGCAATGATTCACATTGAACGGAGCCTGCGCCCATGGAACAATACGGTGAAATGATCCAGTGCTGCTCCTTTCAGGGAGGTGTGGTGTGAGCGAGGCCCTCGATCGATTGGTCGATCGTTATCTCACCGTGATGGTTGAAGACCACCCGGAGTTAGCGACATTCCTGGGAATGCACGAGCGTGACGCCGAGCTGGGGAAGTTCACCCCGGACGCGATGGAGGCGAAGCACCGCCGACAGCAGGAACTCCTGAGTCAGCTCAATGCGATAGAGCTGTCGGACGATGGCGTCGACGCGGCGATAGACAAGGCCGTACTCGGGGCGACTCTGAAGAGGGGGATCTTCGAATACGAAGTCCTACGAACCCATGAGCGTTTGCCGAGCACCTACATCGGCGCAGCGCTCGGCGGGTGCAACAGCCTTATCATCAAGGAATTCGCACCTCTCGAGGAGCGGGCTCGAAGTCTCCTCGGACGAGTGAGGGCGACTCCGGATGTCCTGCGTGCGATCGACCGGAACTGCTGCGATGTTCCTGAAGTGTTCGCGACCGTCGGCTCTCAGATGGCCGGAGGCGGGGTCTCATTCATGAAGAGCGTCGTCCCAGCCGTCGCAGAGTCTGTGCCTGAGCTCAAGACGGAGCTACTGGCGGGAGCCGATCAAGCTGCGGCAGCATACGAAGAGACGTCATTGAGTCTCGCCGCGATGGCGGAAGAGGCGACAGCACCGTTCGCAATAGGGCGGGATAGCTACGACTGGCTTCTTCGCGAGTCACATCTCCTGGACTTCGACGAACCGCAGCTTCTGGAGATGGGCCGGGGGATGATGGCCGACACAAAGCAAGAGATAGAGGACCTGGCAGGTGAGATAGACCCCGATGCATCGTGGCAGGCGGTCATGGAGGAGCTCAAGGCGGACCACCCCTCCAAGGAACGACTGAAGGCTCGATATCTGTCCGAGATGATGCGAGCTCGGGACTTCGCTATCACAAAGGGCCTCGTGACGATTCCGGACGGTGAGGAACTGGACGTCATAGACACGCCCGCTTTCATCCGTGGGATCATCCCGTATGCGGCGTACATGCCGCCGGGTCCGTTTGAGGAGCGGCAGCAGGGGCTCTTCTACGTGACCCCGGTGGATGAGTCACTGTCGCTCGATGAGCAGGAGCGGCAGCTTCGAGGACACAGCATCCACACGATCCCGATAGTGGCGCTCCACGAGGGCTACCCCGGCCATCATCTCCAGTTTGTCCGGGCGAATGCGAATGAGCGCAAGATCAGGAAGATCACCTGGAACACGGTCTTCGTTGAGGGTTGGGCGCTCTACTGCGAAGAGATGATGAAGGACGTCGGGTTCTGTCCGGACAAGAGGACGAGGCTTGGACAGCTCAAGGAGACGCTCTGGCGTGCGGCACGCATCGTTGTTGATACGGGGCTACAGACGGGGAAGATGTCGGTCGACGAAGGCATAGAGTTCATGATGACGGAAGTAGCACTCGAGCGTGTCAACGCGACAGCCGAGGTGAGACGCTACGCGAGCTACCCCACCCAGCCGTCGAGCTACATGATAGGCAAGCGCGCCATCATGAGCATACGGGAGAGGTATGAGTCTTCCGCAGGCACCTCCTTCAACCTGAGGGAGTTCCACGACACGCTCCTCGATCTTGGGAGTCTCCAGCCGAAGCTCGTAGAGATTGCGCTCGGCATGAGGAGCGTCGATGAGATCAGGTAGGCGGCCCGCACACACGGTTCACCGGGAAGTGCTTCCCAATGGTGTTCGGTTGCTTGTTCGTGAACTACGAACAGCTCCAGTTGTTGCCATGGGTCTCTGGGTCGGAACCGGTTCGGTGGACGATCCCCGGAAGCAAGCTGGGCTAGCTCACTTCATCGAGCACATGCTTTTCAAGAAGGGAGACGGACCCGGCCCTGACCTCGCCGCCGTTGTCTACGGGGCGGGTGGATACGTCAATGCAATGACGGGCTGCGACTACACTGCCTTTCACCAGCTTGTGCCGTCGGGCCAGTGGCGTGAGGTCCTCGCGGCACAGGTTGCCGCGGTCGCCTCGCCTGCATTCCGTCCGGAGGACGTGGGCGTCGAGAGCGCCGTCATCAAGGAAGAGGCGCGGAGCGCGGAGAGTCGTCCCAACAGCTTCGTCTGGCGGCGTCTGATGGAGACGGCATTCAGGGAGCACCCATGCGGCCGGCCGATTGTGGGTACAGAAGCGAGCATAGACGCGATAACGCCCGCCTCACTCGGCGACCACATGAGGACACACTACCGGGGCTCGAACCTGACACAGGTCGTCGTCGGTGACGTAAAGACAGAGGAGGTCGTGGCGTTTGCCCACGATCATCTTGGCAGACTGCAGGCGGGGGAACGTCCGGAGTCCGCGCTCGTCAGAGAGCCTGAGCAGAGAAACGCGCGAGCGATCGCGCTGACCGGATCTGTCGTGCAACCCTACCTCTCAGTTGCGTTTCGCATCCCACACGCGCTTCATGACGATATGCCAGCGCTCGATGCACTTGCCGGTGTTCTTGGGCAGGGAAGTAGCTCCAGGCTGACGCGTTCACTTCAGTTCTCCCGCGGACTCGTAAGCGACATAGGAGTCTCGATCGCAGCGTTCAGGGACACGGGACTTCTGGTTGTCGGCTCTGCTCTGGCGACCGACGACATTGATTCGGTCATCGTCCCGATCTTTCGGGAGATCGGCAGACTGCGCCGTGAGACGGTGGTCGCCGATGAGATGGAGAAGGGCTTAAGGCGGCTCGAGGCAGGATACGTCCTCGAGCATGAGACGGCTGAGTCGATCGGCGGAACGCTTGGTTTCTTCGAGACACTCGGAGACTACCGGAGAGCCGACGAGTACATCGATTCCTTGGGCGCCGTGACACCCGACGACATTCAACGTGTGGCAGAGACGTACCTGACGGGGGAGAGGCTCAGCTTGGTCAAGTACGCTCCCTCAGGCAGCCGGATCCAGGGTGGCCGAGCGGCTGAGGGAGACAAATCGGAGAAGGTGGCGGGCATGTTTGAAGAGGTGTTGTCGCCTCGCAGACCGCCAGGCAACGATCAACGCGCCGGGGGACGTCTTCGTGAGGAGACGGATCGATGGACGACCCGTGGCTTCACGCGGCCCATGATAGTCGCCGAGAGGGCAGAGAGTAGAAGTACCAGGGAGACGCTGCCGTCCGGTGCGACACTCATAACGTGCGAGTCGAACGGTCTACCACTCACATCGATCGCTCTTGCGTTCAGGGGAGGGCACGTCGCCGAGCCCGTGGACAAGGCAGGGATCACCTACATCACGCAACGGCTTCTCGAGAGAGGAACGGGCGAGCGGACAGGCAGCGAGCTGGCAGAGGCTATCGAGGGCTTAGGTACTGGTCTGGCCATCGCCGTGGATCGGGACGGGTTCGGGGTCGGCTCGACGGTGCTTTCTAGATTCTATGGCGACGCGTTCGACATTCTGTCAGAGGTCCTGACAAGACCCGCATTCGATAGCGAGCAGCTCGACCTAGTGCGGGGAGAGATCGAGAGCGAGATCGGCGCGATCGAGGACAATCCACACCGGCGGGCGGCGCTCTTGCTTCTGCCCATGATCTTCAGTGGCCACCCGTACGGGTGCGCTCTCAGAGGAACACGTGAGAGCATTGCCGGAATCAGCATCTCAGATGTGCGGGACTGGCACGCCCTGAGCTACTCCGCCTCGAATCTGGTGGCCTGCGTGAGTGGGCGTATCACACGGGGAGAGGCACGTGATGCCATCGAGATGCTCACCGGGAGCCTTCCGGACGGCGGGGACTCACCGAGGATCGAGAGAGCCGACTCTGTTGCTACCGACCGGCGCGATATGGTGTCCGAGGGTTCACGCCAATCGAACATAGCGCTCGGTCTCAAGGGGGCTCCTGCCGGGTCAGAGGACGGACTGGTCCTGCGTTTCCTGGCACGTGCACTCGGGATGATGGGAGGGCGGCTCTGGGTCGCTCTTAGGGAGAACCCGCCCAATGCGTACTCCGTGTACGCGAGTCATCTCTCCTTCGCTGCAGGTGGATCGTTCGCGACATTCGTCACGGCGCAACCCGGGACGGAACGCGAGGCCGTAGAATCGCTAACGGCTGTGTTTAAGCGATTGAGAGAGAGCGGACTCGAAGCGGATGAACTTGCGCGGGCAAAGCGGCACGTTGCAGGGATGCTCGAGATCACTATGGAACGTGAGTCGACGCGGGCGGCCAGGTATGTCATGGCCGAACTCTTGGGTATCGGTTACGAAGGCGTTGAAAAGGCGCCGGAGCTTGTTCGCGGCATCACCAACGCGGATATCGTGCGCGTTGCGAGGCGCTATCTGGATCCCGGACTTGGTCTCTCCGTCGTGACGCTGAGGGGAGAAGGCGGCGCCTAGCTACTGGCCAGCCGGCCTCGGCTCTTCAGCCGGGGCGTACATTCTCCACATCTCCATCAGATTGTTGAGCTTGTCTGCCTTGCCCAGGGTCTGGTAGATCGTGAGCAGCGGTGGATAGAGGTCGTACCGCTGAGGGTCCATGTTGAGCACGTACTCGTATGCCTCCATGGCTATATCATAGTGTGGCGCTGCCTCTTCAGTCGAGCCTTGTCGCTGGAATCCCTCGGCGAGCATCAGGTGGACGCCACCGTAGCGTACCCATGCCTCCGGGAGGGTCGGTTGAGAGGCGATGAGCCTCTCGGCAAACGGCAGGGCCATATCCGGCTGAAGGAGCCTGGCCGCGTAGATGGCAACGAGCCCGTTCAGGGCAGGACCGTAGTCCGGCGCGAACTTGAGCGCCGTCGAGTAGAGCATTATGGCTTCATCTGTTCTGTCCGGGTCCTGCATCGCTCCGAAGCCCAGCCTTGAGAATCCTGCCGCGTAGTTTGTGATGAGTCGCGCCGTCGATGCAGACTTCTTCACCGTGTCTACTGTGCTCCAGTCGTCATCGACATCCACGATGCTGTCGTAGCGGTAGTTCTCGAAGATATTCTCCCAGGTCCTCTCGACATTCACCATGTGGCGACCCGTCTTCGTCGTCAGCTTGAAGACCATGCCCTCGAGTTCGAGGTTGTCGTAGTAACCCATGAAATCATCGACCGTCACAGCGAAGTAGACGGGACGTTTGAACTCGTTCGTCGCTATGATGTCGTGAATGGACAGGTCGCGGAGTGTCACCAGACTCAGCTCCTGCGTCTGGGGATCGCGGACCCAATAGGGGCGCATCTCCTCTATCTGCTCATACGTGAAGCTGAGCGGCACATCGCGGTCCTTGAGCTGCTTCAGGTACCAGTTGATCTGGCTGAGCGAGAGGTTCACGACGTCTACATCGGGTCTTAAGCCCTCGACCTGCTGCAGGTACCAGAGGGGGAACGTGTCGTTGTCGCCGTTGGTGATCAGAATGGCGTTCTCATCCAGGAAGCTCAGCATGTTCCAGCCGTAGTAGTAGGCAACGTAGTTGTCGCTGCGATCGTTCTTCTGGAAATTGCCCGTGAACGGCATGAGAGCGAAGACGACAACGGCCACCGCCAGCAGATTCCTCCAGTGTTTCCCGAGCCCCTTTGCCCATTCGACTATCGCACCGGAGCCGATGCCCATCCACAGGGCGAGACCGACGTACGATGGCACCCAGAAGTACTCCCTGCTCCTAACCTCATGATCGGAGATATTGAGGTACATAAGGAGCCCGACGGACGCCATCGCAAACGCGATAGCCATCATCGTAAACGTCCGGCGGTCCTTGCGCGCATGAGCGATGAATCCCCAGAGCGCGAGAAGGTAGGGTGCAACAACGGCGATCGGGTTCGACGATGACGAGAACTGCATCTTGTGGTAGCCCCACACGATGCTGAACTGGTTTGACAGCGGTGTCTTTCGCGGGAAGAAGCTCATGGGCTCGTACTGAGCCCGCCGCATGACCTCGAACACCACCTTCCATGTCTTTGGGTCTGACTCATTGATTGCCGGATTGAGCCTGGCGCGTATCAGTAGGTACGCGTGGACGGAGAGCGCTGCGATAGAGAGGGCGAGGGCGGCAAGAAGCGCGCGGGCCGGTACCTGGGGTCGGTCTATCAACCCGGTCTTCGTCAGATGCATGAACCCGTATATAGCTGCACCTGAGATCGCGAGGCCAAGAAGGAAGACCCCAGCAGCGCCGCCGCCGTGATGGGACAGCGTGGCAAAGAGCAGGATCACCTCGATGACCAGGAGGCCTCCCCACAGCCACGTCGGAAGGGTTGGTGCGAACACCCTCACCTTGGACTTACGTGGCACCTTCACCGGCTCCGGCCACAGTGCCGGAAGCGCGTAGAACGCGGCGAAGCCGAGTCCGATCAACCACATGGCCAGCGGTCCACGCCACCACTCGATGTTCTTCGACATGAGGACGAAGCCCATCATCATGGGGACCGCCAGGAGCACCGAGCCGAGGTAGTTCCTCTCGAACAGGATCATGAACACAAGGAAGGCGGGCGCCCACAAGAGGCTCCCCATATGGATGCCGATGCCGAGTGCCAGGAGATAGAAGATCAGATAGAGGTGCTTGCGTGTGCGTGGGGTGCTCTTGAGTTCCGACCAGCGTAGAACGAGCCAGAGCGTCGCCGCCATGACCAGAACATTGAGCGCGTAGACCTCTGCTTCGAGGGCGTTCTCCCAGAAGCTGAATGAAAAAGCGATGAAGCAGCTCGCCGTGATCCCCATGACGTATGTGGGGAGCCCATCAGCAAACGATCGAATCTCGCCCTCCCAGCGGCGCGCCATCTTGGCGAGCGCGAAGTAGAAGAGAGAGATCGCCAGCGCCGCGGTTATGACGGAGAGGAAGTTGATTGCGACCGCTACGTTCGGGAAGGGGAGAAGCCCGAAGAGACGGCTCAGGAGCGTGTAAACGGGTGATCCTGGTGGGTGTCCGATGCCCAGCGTGTAGCCTACAGCGATGAACTCACCGTTGTCCCAGAAAGCAACGACTGGAGCGGTCGTCAGAATATAGGCGATGAGGGATAGCGCCCCCATACTCCAGCCGATTATGCGATTCATCCGTCGATGCTGGTACATCCGGTTCTCCTCTAGCTTCCGGTGGTCTCAGGCTGCGGCTTCAGGAGCTGCGACAGGCGCTCTCTGAGAGTGCTCAGGGATATGTCTCTCGATATCTGTCCCCCGAGAGCGAACGATATCTCACCCGTCTCCTCAGACACGACCACGACCAGCGCGTCAGTCTCCTCAGTCAGGCCAACGCCAGCACGATGTCTCGTGCCGAGCGTGTGCACGTAGTACGGATTCTGAGAGAGAGGCAGCGTGCATCTGGCCGCGACGATCTGGTCGCCGCTCACGATCACGGCGCCGTCATGAAGCGGTGTGAGTGGTGTGAAGATTGACACGAGCAGGCTTGAGACGACGGGCGCATTGAGCATCACGCCTGTCTGGTAGTAGTTCATGAGCCGGGCCTCGCGCTCGATGACTATGAGCGCGCCGGTCTTCTTTGCAGCCATCGCCTTCACAGCGGAGACGGTGGCGTCTATTGATTCATGGACCTTGAGCTTCACGAACGGCCTCAGGAATCGACTGTGCCCCATCTGGGCGAGCATCCTCCTGAGTTCCTCCTGGAACAGAATGACGAAGATGATGGCCCAGAGCCCCTTGAGCCCGGACATGAGCCAGTTCAGAGCGTCGAACTCAATCCAGCGGGCTATGAAGCCGACGACGACGATAACGAACAGACCCACGAACATCTGCATGGCGCGTCTGCCGCGCAGCAGCATGAGAAGCTGATAGATGACGAACGCGACGATCGCGATGTCGATGACGTCGATTATGATTCTCGAGCCGGTCACTTCGGGTCAGCTCCGTTCGACGGGTGACGCGATGCAGGCCTCGACCATTCTCACGGCTCGCACCACGGGTTTAACATCATGTACCCTGACCAACCTTGCACCCTGCGCGACAGCGTACGCCGTCGCAGCAAGCGCTCCCTCAAGCCTCTCATCGACCGCCAGATCCAGAACCTTGCCGATGAAGCTCTTCCTTGATGGCCCGACAAGAATAGGTGCTCCAAGCACCTTGAGTTCAGGAAGCCGCCTCAAGATGGTGAGGTTGTGCTCCGTAGTCTTCCCGAATCCAATCCCGGGGTCAACGACAATCTGGTCATCACCGATTCCGGCCGCACGAGCTCGCTTGATTGCATCGCTCAGCACGCCGGCGATCTCGCCCATGAGATCGTCGTATTGAGGCGCCTCCTGCATGTTGAGAGGCGAGCCCTGCATGTGCATGAGAATACAGGCGGCCCCAAACCCCGCAGTGACTCCCGCGATCTCGGGATCGAAGGAGAACGCAGAGATGTCGTTCACGATTGCGGCGCCCGCCTCAAGCGCCTCAGCGGCCACACGTGAGCGGTACGTATCCACCGAGATCAGACCCGGCCATTCCTCGCCGAGGGCTTCAATCACCGGTACCACACGTTTGAGTTCCTCATCCTCGGAGACAGGCTCGGAGCCGGGCCTAGATGACTGCCCGCCGATGTCGATCACGTCCGCTCCATCCTCGATGAGGGTCAGAGCATGAGCCGCTGCCTCAGTCGGGTTCAGGTAGAGGCCGCCATCCGAGAAAGAGTCCGGAGTTACGTTCACAATGCCCACCACGTGCACGCGCTTGCCGATGTCCAGTGCGAAATCCCTGGCGCGCAGGGTTGGTATTCCGGGCGCGCGCATGGCCCTCGTGATCTCAGCGATTCGCTCGCCGAGGGCCGGTACATCAAACGGCTGAAAAGAGAGGCGCTCAACCAGTCGGTTCATCTGAAGAGGGGTTCCCATGATGAGCACATCACTGGACTCGACTGCATGCGTCAGCACATGCTGATGCACCGCAGCCTCGCCACCCAGGGAGAGCATCTGTTGCTTGAGGATATGTGCGACTGGGACCGTAACGCCCGAGACCTTGATGACAAGAGTCTCAGCCTTGTCCCTCATTGCGTCTATCCCACCATCGCAGACGCCAATGGCCCGCATCTCGCGGGTTGCGTCCTCGCGCGAACGAATGAGGATTACGCGTGGGGAGAGGGTGTCGGCCATGGCTACCCTTGAGCTTCGCTCTGATTGGAGTCGTCCGTGTCTCCGTCAGCCTCGCTCTGACTGGAGTCGTCCGCACTTGTCACTTTGCCGAAGAGCGCATCGACGTCTGTACCCGTGAGTGTCTCACGCTCCAATAGGGCGCTCGCGAGGAGATCGAGTCTGTCTCTGTTCTCCCGAAGGAGTTTGCGCGCCCTCACCAGAGCCTCACTCACGAAACGCTTGATCTCCTCATCGATGACGACGGCGGTGGCCTCACTGATCTCCTTTGATCGTGCTATCTCACGACCCAGGAATATCTGGCGCTCCGCGCGTCCAAACGTGACCGGACCGAGCGCGTCACTCATGCCCCACTCGCACACCATCTGACGGGCCAGGTCTGTTGCGACATGAAGATCCTGGGCCGCTCCTGTTGTGACCTCGTCGAAGGCGATCTCCTCGGCAGCGCGTCCACCGAGAGCATTGGCGAGGGTGTCGATGCAGTAGTTTCTGGGCCAGCTGTGACGTTCATCAACCGGAAGGAAGTGCGTCACACCGAGTGTGTGGCCACGCGGGATGATGGTGACCTTGTGAATGGGGTCGGATCCAGGGATGAGCCAGCTCACGAGGGCGTGACCCGCCTCATGGTAGGCGGTGTTCCTTATCTCCTCCTTGGTCAGGATGACACTCCTCCGCTCGGTGCCGAGCATCACCTTGTCCTTCGCCTCCTCGAAATTGCTCATCATTACTGCATCCTGGCTCGCACGCGCCGCAAGAAGTGCGGCCTCATTCACGAGGTTCGCAAGATCAGCACCGGAAAGCCCAGGTGTGCCCCGGGCGATGACCTCGTAGTTCACGTCGTCGCCGACCGTGACGTTCTTGGCGCTCACCTTCAGGATTCCCTCTCTGCCGCGGAAGTCCGGACGGTCTATGACTATCTGGCGGTCAAAACGTCCCGGTCTCAGAAGCGCAGGGTCGAGCACATCCGGACGGTTGGTGGCGGCCAGGAGGATGACGCCCTCGTTGGATTCGAACCCGTCCATCTCAACAAGAAGCTGGTTCAGGGTCTGCTCGCGCTCATCGTGTCCTCCGCCCAGTCCGGCGCCCCTTGTGCGCCCGACGGCATCCATCTCGTCAATGAATATGATACAGGGTGCGTTTGCCTTGCCCTGCTCAAAGAGGTCACGCACACGCGAGGCACCGACACCAACGAACATCTCAACGAAGTCCGATCCACTGATGGAAAGGAAGGGCACAGAGGCCTCTCCCGCAACGGCCTTCGCCAGGAGTGTTTTGCCAGTGCCGGGAGGTCCAATGAGAAGCGCGCCCTTGGGAATCTTCCCCCCGAGGCGCTGGAACTTCCGGGGTTCCTTCAGGAATTCAACGATCTCCTGGAGTTCCTGCTTGGCCTCCGGCAGCCCCGCAACATCATCGAATGTCACGTTCGGTCTGTCTTCCGTGAGAAGTCGAGCGTTGCTCTTTCCGAAGCTGAAGGCCTTCCCGGGGCCCGAGCCGCCGCGCATCGACCTCATAATGAAGACCCAGAAGGCGATGATGACGGCGATGGGGAGGACCGAGAAAAGGATGCCGCCCCAGTTTGTGGCAGGAGCCTCTCCGGCCAGGACAGCGTCGGGGCTGTTCTCCTCGACGATGTGGATGAAATCCGGATCCTCGAACAGAAGCCACGTGCGGAAGAACGTGAACTGTATCTCCTGGCCGTTCTCATACAGCACAGCAGGAGTGGACAGCTCGCCGACGACAAGGCGTCCGTCGACGGAAATGGAGGCGATATTGGCGTTCAACACCTCTTCCATCAGCCTTGTGTAGTTGATCTCGACATCGGTCGGCTGGTTCTGGACGTACATCTGCCAGCCGACAATGGCCACAAAGATGAGGAGTATCCACATCAGGAATGGGCTGCGTGTCGGTCTCGGCGCCGACTTCAGCTTCCTCTGAAGGTCCTCGCCCCGGTTGCGGCGATCACCACCGTTCTGATCGGGCTTGTCGCCCGGGCGCTTCATGTCATCAGATGGCATATCATACCTGCTCTCAGGGTATCTCTTCTTCCTCAATGATGCCTATGTAAGGGAGGTTCCTGTACTTCTGGGCCAGGTCGAGTCCGTACCCGATAACGAACTTGTCGGGAACCACGAATCCGACGTAGTCCAACGGGATCTCCACCTCTCTACGCCCGCGGCGATCCAGGAGCGTACATATCTTGACGCTCTTCGGGTGCCGGGTCTTAAGGTTCTCGATGATATAGCGAAGCGTGTGCCCCGTGTCTATGATGTCCTCAACGATAAGGATGTGCCTGTCTTCGATATTGAGCGAGAGGTCCTCCAGGATCCTCACGATACCGCTCGACACGGTCCCATCACCGTAGCTCGAGACCTCCATGAAATCGATTTCAATCGGAATAGCGATCTCTCTCACAAGATCGGCAAGGAAGATGAACCCGCCCTTGAGAACGCTCACCATGATCGGAGGATCGTCCTGGTAGTCCTTGGAGATGCGGATCCCCAATTCCTCGACTCTCTCTGCTATCTGTTCCTTCGTGAGCAGCACCTTACCTATCTTCAGTTTCGGCCTCCGCAGAGTGGACGCTTATCGTGAGAACCCGCTTCGTCTTCTCGGTAACCGGCGCCGCATCGGCGCGCCTCATTCCGACGACCCAGAGAATGCATTCGTCGTTACAGATGAGAGGGACAGCTTCGCGGAAGCTCCAGGCGATCTTCTCGTCAATGAAGAACTCCTTGAGCGTTCTTGTTCCTTCCATCCCGAACGGTCTGAATCTATCACCGCCGCGACGAGGTCGCACCGTCAGCGGCTGAGAGAGCTCATCGAAGTCGAAGTACACGGTATCAGACTCGGGTGCGAACTCCATCTTGCCGAGGTCCTCACGAGGGACGACAAGCGAGCGAATCTCCAGGCGTGCTTCCGGGAATGCTGCCGAGCCGGGGACGGGAAGCTCAGTCGTGGGGATCTTCGGCGGCCCGTCACCCTGCGAGAACACGATGTTACCGTGGTCGAGGCGCACCCGCACGCCACCAGGCAGTTCCGCCGCCCCGCCAACCTCTCCGCGGGCGGCAAGTGTGAGGACGCTCTCAACGTGCCTGAAGGCAAGAGCCGTCAAGTCGGGTCGCAAATCTCCAACCACTCGCCTCACGACGCTCCGTCTCAGACTCACATCGTAGCCCGCGAACGTCCCTGAATCAAGGGCCATCTGGCCCATCGTGGCGCTCTTGACAACCCTGAGGAGCGCATCATCAGTCAGTCGGTCGTAGTGGTCTGCAACACCAGTCATCACGGCTCCCAGATTGACAAGGGAGCGGCCGATGCTTGGGTTGTAGGTCTCAAGAACCGGAAGGAGTTCATGTCGGACGCGATTGCGCGTGTAATCGGTCCCGAGATTGCTGCTGTCGGTGCGGTAGTCGAGGTCTCGCTCGTCGAGATACGTCATGATCTCCGAGCGCCAAATGTTCAGGATCGGACGGATGATCACGCCGCCTCTCTTCGGTGGTATGCCTGCCAATCCCTGTGGCCCCGCGCCCCTCAGGATACGCATCAGAACCGTCTCGGACTGATCGTCGGCGTTGTGTCCGAAGGCTATTCGCTGGCAGTACTCGAGCTTGGATGTCTTCACGAGGAAACGGTAGCGAATCATGCGCGCCGCCTCCTGCTTCGACATCGCGTTCGAGAGAAGGAACCGGGGCACGTCCTCACGGTCGGTGAAACAGGGGAGACCCAGTCTTGCGGCCAGGTCCTCGACGAACTCAGCGTCAGCGGCGGATTCATCGCCGCGGAACTGGTGGTCCAGGTGCGCGACCTTGAGCTCAAAGCCGAGTTCATCCTGCAATCCGGCCAGAACATGGAGCATGAAGACGGAGTCCGGTCCACCCGAGACGGCCGCGAGAACGGCGTCGCGCGGGGAGATCATCCCGTGACGATGGATCGCGTCGCGTATCCGTTCTGTGACAGCCGGCATGGAGCCTTCCCGTCTATCGTTCCTAAGAAGTCGGCCCTCCACGTATCACAACTCCGGGAGGGCCGAATCTGGTAGCGGTGCAGGGATTCGAACCCCGGACACGCGGATTATGATTCCGCTGCTCTAACCGACTGAGCTACACCGCCGTAATCCTTCGCCGGGTGGACGTTGCCACCGCAGGTTCGTAGCACATAAGAATAATAGCCAAATATGGGCGTCCGGTCAACCTCTCGTGGATTGCCCTAGCTAGCCGTGATTTCGGCAACGCCAAGGAGGTCCAGGTCCGTGTCCGTCTTCTCCTCCCAGGTCACTGAGAGGGGCACGAGCTTCATCTCATCGCAGATGGCGGCTACCATGCAGTCGGTCTCTCCAGACACGAGAGCGACCACGGCCTTATGGCCCATGCGGCTGGCGAGGGCTCGATCATAGGAGGTCGGGGAGCCCCCGCGCTGTACGTGGCCGAGCACGCTCACACGGAAATCAGCGCCCGTTCGCTCCTTGATGCCTCTTGCGGCAGCCATTGCGCCGCCCTCCAGGGCCCCTTCCGCAACGACAATGATGAAGCTTCTCTTCCCGCGCTCCCTGCCGCCCTGCACTACCCGGCCGACTCGATCCAGGTCGACATCAACCTCAGGGATGAGAATCGCCTCTGCACCACCTGCAAGTCCGACCTCAAGGGCCAGTGCACCACAGTGCCGGCCCATCACCTCTATGAAGAAGAGACGGTCGTGTGATGCGGCGGTGTCGCGAATCTTGTCAATCGACTCGAGCGCGGTGTTGGCGGCAGTGCTGAATCCTATGGTGATGTCGGTCCCCGGGATGTCATTGTCGATCGTGCCCGGCACACCTATCACGCGGATACCATGTTCCTTTCCGAGCAGGTTGAGTCCTCTGAAGGTCCCGTTCCCACCGATCCCGACCACGCAGTCGATGCCCTTACCTTCCAGAATCCGCGCGGCGCGGGAGCGTCCGTCGACCTCGTAGAAATCAAGACAGCGGCTCGTCTTGAGAATCGTACCCCCGAGCTGGATGATGTTCGAGACGGACCGAGGTTTCATCTCCACGAACTCACCATCGAGAAGTCCCGAGAAGCCGCGCATGATTCCAGTGACGGTGATCCCGCCGGCGAGAGCAGTTCGCACGACGGCTCTGATAGCCGCGTTCATTCCCGGGGAATCTCCACCGCTTGTGAGGAGGCCAATGTGATTCACCTGTGACATGCGTCTTCCCTTTCAGAGTGCGGGCCACCCAGCGCTTTGTGCCGGCATGCTGGAGAGTGCCTCGCAGCACGCGGGTCTCACGGATACCGCGGTTCTCGCAGCACACGGGCTCGGTCCGAGTCTACCGGATTCGCTATTTGAGGAGGAGCATCTTCCTGGTCGAGGCGAAGCCCGGCGCCACCATTCTAGCGAAGTAGAGGCCGCTTGCAAGCTTCCGGTCCGCCTCGTCACGTCCATTCCAGGTGATGAGGTATGTCCCGGCGTCGTGGTGACCAGAGACGAGCGTGGCCACACACCTGCCAAGGGTGTTGTAGACGGTGATTTCAACCTCGCCACCCGCGGACGGCACGTCATAGGAGAGCGTGGTCATGGGGTTGAACGGGTTGGGGGAGTTCTGCATGAGCCCGAAGACCGAGGGGGGTATCTCGTCACCATCAAGCCTCGGCTCCTGGTCGGGTGGCGCTGTCAGGAAAGGCGTATAGAGCACGTAGCCCATGAAGATCCTGCCGCTCGGCGGAGCGGAGCCCCACCAGTTGCGCCGGGCATAGACCGGGTTCTCCGGTCCGTCGTAGTTTGCAACAGCCGCCATCTGGTTGCCGGTGATGATGTTGTAGCCGGTGTCAGGATACAGATCGTCGCCAAGATTGGGGCTGGACCCAGTCGTGGAACGAACGCCGGTCCGGTTGCCGGTGATGGTGTTCCTTGTGAACGCAGGGTAGGCGGTCTTGGCGCAATCAACACCTTCATCATCGTTGTCGGCGATCGTACATCCGATGAACTCCGGAGAGGAGTTATTGATATAGATACCGTCCTCGCCGTTATTCGACATGCTGCATGAGTCAAAGACAGCAGTTGTGAACTTGAAGATGTTGACGCCGCTTCCTGACGTTGTTTCAGAGAACGAGCATCCGCTGAATGTGTGCTCGACCGATTGCCGGAGTTCGATACCCGCGAGCTGATTCTGGTCAAACGAGCAATCGACGACCGTGCCGTCTCCTCCGTCGAAGTAGGCGCCCAGAGAATCACAGCCGGAGAAACTGGAGCGGGTGATGGCCACCGTGCAATCGTCGAAATAGGCGCCGAGGCCGTTTCCATCAAGCCGGCAGTCGGATATGACCAGGGTTGCGTGATTGGCATCCAGAGCCACCTCTGCATCAGCAATCACACAGTGCATGAGCGAGCTGCTCGTCGCCGACTTGAAAACCAGACCCACCCAGTCGCCTGGCCCTCCGCCCTGAGATGATGAGAAGGTGATCTTGTCCTGAGCTGTGCCGATGGCGGTCAGCGTTTCGTCTATCCTGATAGTAGGTGGCAGCGCGGACTGGACCTCGATAGTCGTTCCAGGAGCGATCACAAGCGCCGATCCTGGTGTGACCGTAAGGTCGCCGGTCAGGACATATCGTCCCGTCAGGAGGAGGTCGGATGTGATGTCTCCGCTCAGGGGCTGGGCGTAGATGCCGCCGTGTCCAGGTGTACCGCCGATTCCGTTCCATTCAGGTGGTGCTACTGCATCTCCATCCCGTGCTTCGGGCGCGGACCGGGTCCCCGACGCGAACGACAAGGCATAGACGTCTCCGCCGAGCGACACGACTATGAGTTCAAGAGAACCGTCTCCATCTAGGTCCATGACCGTGGGCGTGCTACATCCACTTGGAAGCGGGATCGAGGGGATGGCTTCATCGCCCAACTGATCGAGTACATGGACGTAGCCCGACACGGAGCCGAGAACTATCTCCAGATCGTCGTCGCCCTGGACATCAGCGATGACAGCAGAGCTGCCCACGGCGCCACCGAGAGACGTCGACCAGAGAACTGCACCGGTATCTATCAGGTAGAAGCTTCCGGATGCCGTGCCCGCCAGTATCTCGGGGGTGCCGTCAGCATCCGTGTCAGCAAGAGCGAGCGAGACCACATCGTCGTCCAGTGGCAGGCTCCACGCGAGGGAACCATTCTCCGACGTGAAGCAACAGAGTTCCGCCCCGCCGCAGATGATCTCCAAGAGACCGTCGTTGTCGGTGTCGCCGAGTGCCAGCACAACAGGGAGTGACGCGTCGACGTGCACCGGCGGCCAGACGTCCAACGGCTCGTTGTCCATAATCGCCACGGCACTGAGACCGCCTACTGACGAGACGAACACGAAATCGACACGACCGTCCATATCCACGTCGCCTGCGGCGAGTTGTGATTCGATGTAGACATCCTGTGCAAGCTCGTGCGCCCAGATGGTCGCTCCGTCCTCGTCGAATGCGACCAGAGTCGACGGTGAGCCCCATTGCCCGCTCATGGCAACCACGACATCGAGATCGGCATCAGCGTCGGCGTCGGCAATCAACGGGGAACCGATCGGCTCATTGGTGTTGATGTCCCACAGCTGCTCGCCGTCCGGGCTCAGACACTTGATTCCCATTCTACGTGAGGAGACGATCTCGTCCACGCCGTCTCCGTCCAGATCCGCCGCTGCGGGCGCGATCTCGACTCCGAAATCGAGAGGGCCGAGAGATGGGCTCGATGTCCATGAGGTGCTTCCGTCGGGTCCAATGCCCGAGATGCGGCCCTGTTCATCCAGAACGGCTATCACAGAAGTACCGGACCCCGTCGAAGCGACCGTCGCTCCAAGAAGGGGAGCGTCGATGTATGCAGGAAACCCGGGAATGACTGGATAGGCGTAGAGGCTCTTGGTGAACGAATTGTTCGCCTCATCTGCCTCGACGATCTCATTGCCGGGATCTACTTCAATCGATATGCTGTGTACACCTCCAGCGACCTCAGGAACGATGATCTCAATACCAATCGATGACCAGCTGTCGATGAACGGAATCGTCTCATCGTAGACATAGGGTCCCGTGGACGAGTCGTCGGTGAGTCGCACCTTGATCGACGAAACCGGGATTACGCTCTGGTTCGTGACTGTAATCGAAACAGAAAGATCGTCGCCGGCCGCCAGGGTCTCGGGGAGCCACGTAGTCTGATGGGGCTTGACCGTCAGATCGGGCAGGGTCCCAGGGGTCTCATCCTCCTTGTAGATGAGCGAGGGGTCTCCGAACAGATTGAAGTGTCTGACGTATGACACGTCGCCGCCGGACTGGAGGTGCAAGAGCTTCGCAACGACAAGAGTCTCTCCGAGAAAGAGGCTGTTCTCGTTGAAGGCCGCTTCGTAGATCTTCTCTGTCAGAGTGCGGAACGACCCGCCGTCGCTGTAGCGCGGCGCGGCCAGACAGGCAATGGCACCAGCGTCCGGCAGATTAACGAGCTGCTCCGCGAGGCAGTCGTATGATCCGAGCATGTCCGGCTCTGTGGTGTTGTCGAGCCAGCCCGTCAGGCATGCCATCGAGAGAACGATGGGAAACCGGTCGGCATTGCCGAGAGAGGAGAGGTGAGTCGTTCTGAACGTGTGGTACCACTCCGTGATCCAGCCGTCCCCGGCGAAGTTCAAGAACAGGTAGCCGTAGTTGAAGGCGTCAGCCACCGCCATGGCGCAGTCGAAATCCGAGTCGAAATCGTGTCGGTAGATGCGGTCCACCGTATGATCCGCCGGGATGATATCCTCATACTCATCGAACAGTGCGACGTACTCGCTCTTGTCGTTATAGAAGAGGCCGCCGACGAGCATCGTCCGATCGTTCCACCCGGCCTCCGGGGGGACCGGCATGTAGTTGCCGATCTTGTTGACTACTGCGGAGAGTTCCTCGGTGTTGCCCACGGAGAGACGGCCGAGCATCAGATCCTCGAAATCATCATCTCCGCTCACACATGAGTAGTAGTGATCCGAGGCCACCTCTTGTCCCCCGTATCCATCGTAGGCGGGGATCATGAGCGTCTCGTTGTCATCGGCGTAGGCGTCGCCGACAAGGAGCACGAAACCGAGATATCCGTCACCGAAGTGAGCAGCTGATTCGGTCTCGTAGACGGCCTGGATGAAGCTGTGGATGTTCTCAGCGCCGACTCCGCCGATGGCCGACATTGAGACGATGCCAACGTTGAGCCCCAGATATGCAGCTCTGTGCAGAGCAAGCGCGTAGACCGCGCCTGCCGACTGGAACTCGTCGGCGACGAGGAAGAGGAAATCTATCTCGCTATCTTCACACTCCGTGACGGACGAGCAGAACGTCACCGTGCCGCTTGTGCGTGTCCCCGGCAGCGGGCGCCACGGAGGTGTGGCATCCGAGGGGAGCGTGTAGTTGAGTATCGTGCGTTCGCAAACATCTGCGAAAGGTCCGACGTTACGAGTCAGCGGTCCGCGCGGATCGATTGGCGCGATGTCGATCTCGACAGCGTCCACCTGCCTGCCCGGCAAGAGTTCCTCGATTGCCGCGAGGTCGATTGAGATTACGGCGACCGCCTGGTCTCGTATGTGGGCGATTTCAATGACGCTTGCTATACGATCCGCATCCTGTTCCGGCATCACGGTCGTCACAGCGTCGATCGTGAGGCTGACCGAGGCGATGTCGGCGCCATCGCAGTCGGGGAGGGCGAGCAGACGAACCACGGACCGAGTCCTCTCAACGCCTGCGGGGGCGAGAGAAGACAGGGATTGACGCGTCATGCCGCGGTCTGGTTCGGGGTTTGCAGAGAGAGTGAGTTTTATCGCAGTCCTGGCGGGGACGCCACTTTCACACTGCAAGGGGGCGGCCGAAGGCCACACTGGAAGTGAGGGCGCCTCCGATATCTCCGATCCTGCCGTTCCACCTGCGAGTGCTGCTGTTGCTACCAGGATTGCTGTCAGTGCGCTGGCCAGCGGTATCCGAGCTAGCACGCGCGCACAGCTCCGACTCTCAGGGACCATTCTAGCTTGCTGCTCCTGCCCGGGTACGGTGTGTGCTCGTCACCAGCTATTAGGGCTCAAAGTTCCCAAAACCAACTCATGTACCTCTACTGGTACAGAGCCTTGATCGCGCCCCAGCTGATGCTCTCGACAGGAGTCGAACAGTCGTCGAGCCAGAGGTACATCCCGAAGTTCCATGTCTCGTACGTGGTCGGGCAGGCCTTCGTGTACGTACCGAAGAAGTTGCCTGTTCCACAGAGACCGTCGTAGTAGCCAGTGCCCTCGCGGATGATGATGACGAGACCGGACAGACTGCCGGCGCAGAACTCACCCTCGTCGAGCACCTGGTTGTTGTTCGTGTCCTCGACCTGAATCTCAAGCGTCAGGACGCCCGTCATCGTTCCACCGTTGGTATCGTCGACGATGTCCAAGGCGCACATCTCCGGGAGACCGTGGCTCGTGTCGAAGTAGCCCTTCCAGTACCCGGGGGTACCTGCCGTGTAGTTGCCGGCGTAGAAGGTGTCCCAGATGTGCTGGTATCTGAGGGCCGGATCAGTCGGCCATCCGACATCCGGAACAACGATCGTCCATGAACCGTCAACAATGTCTCCGCCCGGATCCATGGCGCCCGTGAACGTGGGAGGGCTGTCCATGAAGTCACCATTGCCCACACCGAAGAACCACATGAAGGTCTCATCGGCGCATGCAACCGTCGCCAACGCGAGAACCGCGATAACGATCACCAGTGCGCGCATCGTACTCTCCTTTGGCTTTGCCCCCCATGGGGCACCTTTGGTTTCAGATCAGTCCTTGTGATGCTCTACTTGTACAGAGCCTTGATGATTCCCCAGGATGAATTCTCGACGGGGCTGCCACAGAACTCCGATGAGAACTGTCCCATGAACGTCACTGAATCATCAAGAGGCGGGTTCAGGAAGTTGAAGTTGCCCGCGCTCATCGAGCCGTTACCGCAGTGGTCGGTGAAGAAATCGGTGCCCTGATCAGGGCTGATGAGGAGAGTTCCCGCGATCTGGTTGTTGCGGTGCTTCTCGCTCTGATCAAGAATCCCGTCGGAGTACCAATCGCGCATCATAATGACGAAGGAGATGTCTCCGCCAACATGTCCCACCGGGGACGTGAGATCGAAATCGAACGTCGGAGGGGTCGGCAGAGTCGTACCATCGAAGTACCCGAACCATGCCTGAGCACCCGCCGTGTTGTCGTAGTTGTCGACGAAGAAGGTGTCCCAGATGTAGTCGAACCTGGCAGTGCTGTCTGCCTGATCCGGCCAGAGGGAGTCGTCGATCTGAACCTCCCATGTGCCCGAGACACCGAACAAGAAGGTGCCACTGTACATGACCGGGCTCTTCATAAGACTGCCGAGACCTGAGGCGGCAAACGTGTAGCTGTCCGCGGCCGCAGGAGCGACGGTGAAGAGAACGAAGGTCAGCACAACAGCGGCAAAGGTAAGCTTCCTCATAGAGCCACGCTCCTTTCCAGCATGTTGCTCTCCACGGTGTGTGCGAGCGATCCCGTTAACTGTTCCATAGCTCCCGCTCGAACACCGGAGCATCGCAACACGACAACCCTTCCCTCAAGCTCCCGACGGCACCCACAAATCACCGTCGAAACTGAGGTTGGCGACGATACTTCTGTTCGTGTGCGCTATGACAGACTTCCACAACTCTTACAACCTTTTGCCCCGTGGGTCAAGTATCTTTCAATATAACTGGAGTTGACCCGGTTGTACGGACACCATGCTACTATGGTAGCGAAGGGGGTCCG
>CAZFRO010000011.1:12517-83571 GCA_964521425.1 uncultured bacterium | reverse complement strand
CACTCCAGTCGGCGCCGCCGTTGTTGTCCCAGTTGCCCGCCCCGTCATTGAAGACGAACTCGACCGATGAAGCAGTACCCGGAATCGCGTAATCGTAGCGCCAGGCATCCTCACCGGCGTCCCACGTCATCGATGGATCCGGGCTCAGGACGTCCTGCCATCCACTGTGCCCGATATGGATATAGACCGGGCTCGTTCCTCCCGGGAGAACACCGCGGCAGTCGAGGTCGTAGTAGACGCTTACTGAACCGCTTGCCTCCGGCTCATCCGGATTCCACCATACACATGTATCGGACGGCGAGCCCCCACCGCTTCCGACCCAGACGTGCTGGATGGGCGTGCGCTTGATGAGACCGAGGCTGTCGGTGGCCATGACGTAGTAGTCGAGGAGAACGTCCTCGAAGCCTGTCATGTGAACGTAGTACTGGTCCGCAATGTAGTCGGGCATCTCACTGAAGTTGATCTCGGGCTGTCCGTAGACATTGCCCGCGGGGAAGTTTCGCATGGTCATCGGAACGGTCTCCCACGCCCCCACACCGGCTCCACCTGCATACGTCTCGTTGACGTCGGTTGAGAGTGGGTTGGTTCCGTCCGCATCGACTCGGTACTTGAGGTCGACGCTCGCGATCCCCGAGACGTCGTGGGCGAACGTCCAGATGTGGAAGTCCTGCGACATCACCGCCCCCGACCCACCGGGGTATCCCCAGAGAGAGCCACCACCCATGCCGCCCGGATTCCACGGAAGCCGCTGCGGGATCCAGACCGTCGGCGCCACCACATCGCTCCCGCCCGCGATAACCGGGTCCGCGTGGGCCACGGCGTGGTTGCATGCGAGCGTCGCCTTGATCTCGAAATCGAGTGCGTTCCCGTAGTACATGTAACCGCTCTCGTAGCCGGCCAGAAGGAAGTGCCATGCCTTCTCGACAGCGTTTGCGCCGAGCGAGGGGTTCTGAATCATGACCGGATCAGCCGTCCCACTGATGGCTTCCGCGGTCTCAACGCGGTTCTCTGCCGCGGTCAGCACGGCCCAGTTTCGCTCATCGAGTGCCCACCCGCCGGCGATATCAAACGATCCACCAGAGTCGTAGAGCGGCCAGTTCCAGTTGATGAACTGTGGGCTCCCGAAGTCGCCGTCCGCATTGACCCAGCCTCCGTCCTCCACGTGAACGACGTCAGCCGGATCGAGGGGATGGTCGGCCAGGTACTCCGCTATCGTCGTCGGCTCATACCCTTGAGACGCGGCCGAATGCGAGAAGCCGGTGACGTTCTCGTACCAATACGAGTGTCCACCGGACCAGGCGTTGTCGCCGTCGTGCGCCAGGAGGATCAGCATCGGCTTCGCGGGGTCGTTGTACGATGCGATCGCATCTATCTCACCGGTCCCGTAGAGCCCGTAGCCTTCGTTCCAGGACATGGCGTTCGCCGCGGGGACGACGACTATCTTCGACTCAAGCCCCGTCTCGGGATCGACATACCGCGCGTGGTGAGGCGTGAACCCGAAAGGCGGCGGAATCTTCACGTTCACACCGCGTGGTATGAACTGGTCGTAGTAGTAGCCCTGCGCCGGATTCTGCTGATCGGACGGATTGGGAGGGTCGCAGTTGTCCTGGCCGGCATTGTATGGATAGTCGGCGCACGCGCGTGAGATGTGAACGTCCGCCACGATCGACCAGTCGATTCCCTCATCCACGAGTACCGGTATGAGCCGCTCGGAGAAACACGTCTCCGCCGGGAAGAACCCGACCGAGTAGTTCGAGTCGCCCCAGGCTCCTGGATATGCGGCCTTCTGGATCTGGATCTCCTTGCGGAAGGCGTTCTCATCCATGAGCGGGTTGATCGCGTGATGATGCCCGACAAGGACCATGTCGCACCGGGACCTCCCGCCGGATGTCAGCCAACCTCTCGCCTCCCGGTAGGAGCCGTACCAGCTGGATCCGTATGCACCGCCGTTCCACCCAGCGTCGCCCAGACTTGATATGTTCTCTATGAGGCTTCCAGCGAAGCTCACCTGCGCGCCTGCATCCGGAAGATCGAGGATCGAGGATATCGCGTCCCTCGGGTACCACTGGTAATCACCGATGCGGTCGGCCTTCCCGAATATCTCGGCCTCGTCGCTCTCCGAGTGACCAAGCTCTATCGTCTCATACGCCTGCTCGTAGGGATCGGCGTACCAGGTTGAAGCGTCAGGCCAGTAGATGGGCTGATGCATGTGCCAGAGATACGTCGTGTGAATGGGAGCGGACGTGGCGACTGAGGCCACGAGCCAGAGAAGCACAAGGGAGAGAACCGCTGTCCGTGCGTGGTGTCGCATCATCGGTCTGGCCTCCATCGTCCGGCCGCTGGGCTGCGTTATTGGCCGGGATTCCGCAGTCCGGCCATCGGTTGCGTATTCGGCCGGAGCTCTACCGTCCGGCTACCATGTCGCTATTCTGTCCCTATTGTAGCACCTATGCGTGCCTATTGCACGTGACCGGCCTCGCCTGGTTCCTGATTGACAGCCAGCCAGTTCTCTTGTACCATATGACTGTTTGAGGCAGGCAGTCCTTCTCCCCCACTGGAAGGAGGTGATGAGTCTGACGTTCGCGCTATGACAGATGCAGTTACCGACTCAGTCCGGATTGGAGCAGGCAGTCGGACAGTGCGACGGACCGCACACCGGCTCGCGCGCCGAAGGCGCGGAAGGAGGACCATGATCCCCCGGCGAAGTATGCGCAAGCAGAGCAGAATCAATACATGCATGCTCGATAGGAGGATGCGATCATGATGAGGATTGTACTGGGAATCACCGTGGCTATTGCGATCACGCTCCTGGTCGCGGTGCCTGCAGCTTCTGACGAGTGCTGGGGTCTCAACCGCTGGGACTGCAATCACCATCCGAACTGCATCACGTTCCAGGGGGAAAACGGTTCGTGTTACTTCATCTACCACTCGTACTGCGACTGCCGCGCGCTCTGGGACGTCGTCGTCAACTACCATCCCGAAGCCGTCGAGCTCACCGACGGGCTGTTCGATTACCCCTATAACAGCATCGATATGGAAAACAGCTACACGACGGGCTCTCCGAGCTGCACGGGGTACACCGCGAATGGACCCGATGCCGTCGCGTACGTTTATCTGGCGGCGGGAGGCACGGTCGAGGCCCACATGGAGCCCCTGGGCTCCGGACACGACTGCAGCATCTACCTGATCACAGACCCCGACGACCCGGAGAACTCCTGCGTCATCGGCTCCGATGACACTGTCGGCACGGACGAGGAGTGGTTCTTCTACGAGTCGATTGCGGGCGGCATCTACTACATCATCTTCGACGCCTGGAGCTCGAGCCCACCCGAGACCGAGATCCATGTCTGGGGCGAGGTCGCAGGCTCCGAGCCGACGGCCGTCGAGAACTCCTCGTGGGGCAGCATCAAGGCGCTCTACCGCTAGTGCGGGGACCTCCTGAGAACGGTCCAGGCAGGCCGAGCCACGATCGGCCACGGGCCATGCATCGCGCCAACAATGGAGACGGGCCATCTTGATGAAAGATGGCCCGTCCTACGTACTCAAATGCCAGCCCGATCTCTGCCGCTGTCCACTCATGCAGACGGACGGTCCCGGAACAGAGACCCGGAGCCGGCACTAGTACATGTCACCGCCCGGCATCGGCGGATTCTTGTCTTCCTCAGGCTTGTCCGTGAGGATAGCCTCGGTCGTCAGAAGAAGACTCGCCACGCTCGCAGCGTTCTGGAGAGCGGTGCGGACCACCTTCGTCGGATCCATGATCCCGGCCTTCACGAGGTCCTCGTACTTCTGAGTCGCCGCGTTGTAGCCGAAATCAGACTTGTCACTGGTGCGGACCTTCTCCGTCACGATCGAACCCTCAGCACCTGCGTTCAGAGCTATCTGACGGATCGGCGCTTCGAGCGACTTGATGACGAGGTCGATGCCAGTCTGCACGTCGTGGGTCTTCGCCTTGAGCTTGCGGAGAGCCCCAGTTGTCCTGAGGAGTGCGACGCCACCACCGACGACAACACCCTCCTCCACTGCAGCGCGAGTTGCGTTCAGGGCGTCCTCGACACGCATCTTCTTCTCTTTCATGGAGATCTCAGTCGCCGCTCCGACGTGGACGACGGCCACGCCACCGGCCAGGCGGGCGAGCCGCTCCTGCAGCTTCTCGATGTCGTAGTCGGACGTCGACCGCTCGATCTCCCTGCGTATCTGCTCGATCCTGCCCTTGATGGCGGATGCCTTACCTTCGCCCTGCACGATCGTGGTGTTGTCCTTGTCTATCAGGAGACGCTTGGCACGTCCGAGATCCTTGAGCTGGACGTTCTCAAGCTTCAGCCCCTTCTCCTCAGCGATGACGGTAGCACCGGTCAGAATCGCCATGTCCTCGAGCATTGCCTTGCGGCGATCCCCGAAGCCCGGCGCCTTGACCGCGGCACCGTTGATCGTGCCACGGAGCTTGTTGACGACGAGTGTAGCTAGCGCCTCGCCCTCCACGTCCTCCGCCACAATCAGGAAAGGCCTGCCCTGCTGGGCTATCTTCTCGAGGATCGGAACCAGGTCCTTCATCGCCGACAGCTTCTTATCGTGAATGAGGATGTAGGCGTCATCCAGCACGACCTCCATCCGCTCCGCGTCATTGACGAAGTACGGTGAGAGGTAGCCACGGTCGAACTGCATGCCCTCAACGACCTCGAGCGATGTCTCGATGCTCTTCGCTTCCTCTATCGTAATGACGCCATCCTTGCCGACCTGCTCCATGGCGCTCGCGATAAGCGAGCCGACCTCCGTGTCGCTGTTGGCAGACACGGTGGCGACCTGTGCGATGTCCTTGCTGCTCCGGACGTCCCTGGACAGGCCCTTCAGCTCTGAAATGGCCTTATCCACGGCCTTCTCGATTCCGCGCTTGAGGTACATCGGGTTCGCGCCGGCCGTCACGTTCCTGAGGCCCTCGGCAACCATCGACTGAGCCAGCACGATGGCGGTCGTCGTGCCGTCGCCGGCCGCGTCGGCGGTCTTGGTGGCGACTTCCTTCAGCATCTGGGCGCCCATGTTCTCGTAGGGCTCTGCCAGATCGATCTCCTTCGCAATCGTCACACCGTCATTTGTGATGACAGGGGAACCGTACTTCTTGTCGAGAACGACGTTGCGTCCCCTCGGTCCCAGTGTGACACGAACGGCATCTGCGAGCTTGTCTACGCCTCTGCGAAGATGCTCTCGCGCTGTCGCATCAAATTCAACCTGCTTAGCCATGCTACTCACTCCTACTGGATGGCCCATCCGCTGCCTTTTCAGGCTGCTAGAGAACGGCCAGGATGTCGTCGTCCTTCATGAAGAGGAACTCATCACCATCGATTGAGATCTCGCTGCCCGACCACTTGCCGAAGAGAATGTCGTCGCCGACCTTGACGTCCATCTTGATCCGCTTCCCTTCCTCGTTCACGCGACCTGGACCCATAGCGACAACCTTGCCTCTCTGAGGCTTCTCCTTGGCACTATCCGGCACAATGATCCCGCCCGCTGTCTTCTGGAGATCCTCTTCCAGCCTCTTGACCAGCACGCGATTGGCCAGCGGCTTGATGTTCATCTTCTTCTTTGCAGCCATCTGTTCCCTCCCTGGAATGGCGTAGGATCTGATCCCCTACAGGTACTAGCACTCGTATTCACAGAGTGCTAATCTAGTTGAACAGTGAATCCGATGCAAGGGGTTTCTCAGCGGTTACTTCCCGGTCACTCTGCGGTAGATCATCCCTAGCCCCATCAGGGTCAGGTAGGGCTCCACGCGAGTGATGGTCTTCGACAGAGGTGCGATTGTCTCGGCCAGTCCGCCCGTGGCTACCACGGCCGGCTCCTCCCCCCACTCCGCGATCATGCGTGTGACGACTTCGTCCACCTGACCGACGGCGCCGTACAGTATCCCCGCCCTGAGCGACTCGCTCGTCGAGCGGCCGATCACGGTCTCGGGGGTCTCCATCTCCACACCGTGAAGAAGCGCCGCGCGGCGGAAGAGATTCTCGCTCGAGGTCGCGATGCCGGGGGCGATCGCGCCGCCACGGTAGTGGCCGTCGGCTGTGATCACATCGAACGTCGTCGCCGTCCCGAAGTCGACGACAATGACCGGACCGCCTATCAGTTCGTGCACCGCCACCGCGTTCGCCAATCGGTCGGCCCCTACCTCGGTGGGATCGTAGTAGTCGATCGTGATGTCCATGTCGGTGTCGGATCTCAGGACGACCGGTGGAAGTTTCAGCAGGTTCTTCGACATGCGGACATATGCCGATGTCAGCGGCGGCACGACGGAGCAGATCACGACACCCTCGATCTGCTCGAGTCCACCGCAGGCCATATCGCAGATCTCATTCACCCGAAACCCGAGTTCGTCAGGGGTCTGCATACGATTCGTGGCGACGCGCCAGCTGCCGAGCACGTCCGTTCCGCTGAGGAACCCGAGGACCGTGTTGGTGTTTCCAACGTCGATTGCCAGGAGCATCAGTCAAGTCCTCTCAAGTCGCGCGGCGCGCGCTTCCAGATCTCAGATGACGGCACTCACGATGATCCCCGCTACTATAGCGGAGAGTACGCTGGCCAGCGTTCCCATAAGGTAGTAGTCCGCGAATGATTGGTTCTCCAGTTCCTTGAATCGTGCGATCGATTTCGCCGCTATCACGAACCCTAGCGCCCCCCACTGCCCAAACAGCACCAGCGTGAAGATGATGAACCGCTCGAGCACTCCGATCGTACGCCCCATCGCGTACTCGGCTCGCCCTGCTTTCTCTGTTGTCTCGGGAAGCACCTGAGGATAGCGAGCCAGGAGGTTTCTCACAACGGCGGTGCCGCCCTTCCAACAGAATGCGTAGCCGGCGGCAACGACCAGCACCTTCACAGTCACAGCCGCCACGTCCGGCGAAAACCAGACGGCAGAACTCTCGTGAACACCGGCCCGCACGAAGAGCCACCAGAGGAGCACCGCGACAGCAAGGTGCCCGAGCTGATCCAGCAGGAAGCCCGGGAGCGCTCTCTCAGGGATTCCTCTCTCTATGGCGCGTCTCGCCCAATCCGCAAACGTGTGGACGACGGCGAGTGCTGCTATTCCCAGGAACACACCCGCGTTCCGGTACGGAAGAAGGAGAAGCGCGTGCGTCACAAGTGTCGCCATCCCGTGTTTGAAAAGCGCGCCGGCGGCCGTCTCCTTCTCTCTGGCAACGCTCTCGGTCTGCACGAGGAAATCAGCCAGCACGTGTCCGCCCACGAGCAGAACGAGAAGCACGCCGGCATTGCTGCCTATGAAGGTCTCCATGCCGAGGTTCATTCCACGACTCCACCTTCGAGAAGATGTACTACGATTGCCTCGGCCTCAATCATGGGATCATGGTGAGCGGACTTGAGCGACCTACTAACCGTCGATTCGGCGACGTTCCGAGCCGCGGCCACTTGTTTCTGCTTGTCGGCAGTGCGGGCGGCATGAAAGGTCTCCGCCTGTATCTCCGTCCACTGGCCCCTGAGGGCGCCCATGAGGTTCAGTATACCGTTCATGAGTTTGTCACGAGCCTGCCCGAATCCTGCAACCGTGACCCAACGATTCTCACCCTTCCCTCTCTCAACCGCGTCCCGCGCCAGGTGGAAGCACGGACCGTCCATCCCTACAGCTGTTCGCTTGATCGGCGTCACCAGTGTGCCGATACCGATCCCGTATCTCACCGGTATCCCAGTCAGCGCTGACTCCAGCTCCGCGATGATGTCCATTACCTTGTCTGGTATGGGCAGAAGCCCCTGGAACTCATCGCCGAGTGTTACCAGGAAGCCCGCCGTGAGGTCACCGGCGAAGACCTCGTTTACGCGCGCCATGGCTTGCTCAAGACGAACCTGCGTGCGCTGACGGTCAGCCGCCTGCCGGGATCCGCACAGATCCCCTATCACAGCCACGAATGTCTGATCAGTGGTCTTCCCCATGATCGGCCCTTCTCATCTAGTTAGCCTTATTCAGCTAATTCTGGCTTCTTAGCCTTATTCAGCTAATTCTGGCTTCTTAGCCTTATTCAGCTAAGTAGCAAACTCTTAGCCAAAATACGGCAATTCTCCGGTCCCTGTCAAGGTGAATCCCTCAACCCCAGGCTGACGCCCGCACGTGGCTCAAAGCGCCGCTCGGTCCCGTCCTCCAGTCTGACTACGATGCCACCACGCTCGTCAAGCTCGACCGCGGTCCCCGTCAAAGCACTCCCGTCACACACCACATGCACACGTTCCCCCAGCACGACGGACCGCTCGCGCCACTCTGCAAGGAGGGCGGAGAACCCCTGCTCCACCAGGAGCCTGTATCGCTCGCTGAGTTCCGAGAGGATCCCATCGAGCAAGAGAGCCGGATCGACGCTCTCACCACCTGCGTCAAGAAGTGATGTGACCGGATACCACTCTACACTCGGCAGATCCGTGGGCTTGACGTTCGCATTGATCCCTATTCCGATGACGACGGCGCCCCCAGACGATTCGGCCATGACCCCGCCCAGTTTCCTCCCATCAAGGTAGAGATCGTTGGGCCACTTGATCCCTACCGAAAGGCCAGTCAGGTTGCGAACGCCCGCAACGGCGGACAGTGCGGAGAGCGCGGTAAGCCCCCACAGTTCATCTCCCTTAAGCTCCGGCCTCAGGACGAGCGAGAACCAGAGGCCGCCCACGGGAGAGTGCCACACGTTCCCGCGACGCCCGCGTCCCATTGTCTGAGATCTGGCGACGATGACCGCGCCTTCCGAGCAGCCAGACTTCGCCACGTCGAGCGCGAGAGCGTTCGTGGATGTGACCTCATCCATCCACGTGATGTCCCAGTCAATCCGCGGGTCGGGTTTCATCTGCGATGTCTTCCACAAGAAGGCTGAGGTCGAGAGCTGGAGCTGAGTGTGTCAGTGCCCCAACGGAGATGAAGCCCGGACCAAGCTCGGCAATCGCTGCCAGGCCATCGAGGGTCACGCCTCCGGAGATCTCGACGTCCGCGGGATGGTCATGCTCGCCGGCCGTCTGGATGGCCCGGCGCATTTCATCGATCGACATGTTATCGAGCATCACGCGGTCAACGTCCGCCTTGAGCGCCTCGTTAAGTTCATCGAGGTTTCTCACCTCGACCTCCACCGAGAGATCGGGGTAGCTCTTCCTCACGCTGGATACGGCGGGACCGATGCCGCCGGCGGCGGTGATGTGGTTCTCCTTGATGAGGGCCATGTCCCAAAGCCCGATCCTGTGGTTCGCCCCTCCGCCTATCCCAACCGCGTACTTCTCCAGGAGCCGCATGCCTGGTGTCGTCTTACGTGTATCGAGCAGGACAACACCGGTACCGCGGAGCACGTCCGCGTACTTCGCGGTCATCGTGGCTACGCCCGACAGCCTGGCCAGGAAATTGAGCGCAACGCGTTCGCCTGTGAGAATCGCGCGCGTCCTTCCCGTGAGTTCGGCGATCAGATCCCCGTGCGCCACGTGCTCCCCATCGATAACACGGACGTTTATGTCGATATCCGGGTCAAGCTCACGGAAGACCGCCTCCGCCACCTTGAGACCCGCGATGACACCCTCTTCCTTGGCCACGATCGTCGCCCGCGAGCGGTGCCCCTCGGGCACCGTCGATTCCGTCGTAACGTCACCGGTCCCCACGTCCTCGTCAAGGGCCGTACGTATCGCAGCGCGCATGCTCGCTTCCATCGATATCACCTGTCTCTCTTGAGTTCGGCGCCGCAGAGGATGCCGGCGGCTACTTCCGTTTCTCCCGCTCGTGTCTGCCGTGAAGGACGCTGTCTTTCTTCGGGGCCTTCGTGCGGCCCCGCATTTTCGTCACTGAACCGCTGGCGCCGGGCTTGGCAGGGGGCGCTTCATCCTGCCCCCCTCCAGTCCCATCCAGGCCGATGCCGTGCGTCATCTTCAGCTCATCGATCCTGTCCCGAATGCCGGCCGCCTTCTCGAAGTCCAGCTCCTCAGCGGCCTCTATCATCTGCTCGTGCATGATCTCAATCATCTGCTCGAGATTGAGGCCCGGCTCGAGAGTCCTGAACTCGACGTCCGCCTCAGTTTCCGACCTCGCATCGGCAACGGCCGTCGCACGTACTATCTCTTCGACAGACTTAACGATGCCTTCCGGCGTGATTCTATGATCCTCGTTGTGCTTCATCTGGAGGGTTCGCCTGCGGTTCATCTCGGTGATGGCGCGATCCATCGATCCTGTCACCTTATCCGCATAGAAGATCACTCTGCCGCCGAGATGCCTGGCCGCGCGACCGGAAGTCTGGATGAGAGAGGTATCCGATCTCAGGAAACCCTCCTTGTCGGCGTCGAGAACGGCGACAAGTGAGACTTCCGGAAGATCAAGCCCTTCTCGAAGCAGGTTTATGCCGACGAGCACGTCGAATTCACCGAGACGCAGCCCGCGGATGATCTCGATACGCTCAAGAGCAGCAATGTCGGAGTGGAGGTATCTCACACGGATGCCAAGTCCGTGCAGATAGTCCGTAAGATCCTCAGACATGCGCTTGGTCAGCGTGGTGACAAGCACTCGTCCCCCGTCACCTGTCACCTTCCTGATCTCCTCAAGGAGATCGTCCACCTGTGTGGACACCGGCCTGAGAACGATCTCGGGGTCAACGAGACCGGTCGGGCGGATGACCTGCTCGACGATCACACCGTCGCATGCCTCGAGTTCAAAGCTGCCAGGCGTCGCGGAGACGAAGATGACGCTCTTCATGAAGTCCTCGAACTCATCGAACATAAGCGGCCTGTTGTCGAGCGCTGAAGGCAGCCGGAACCCAAACTTGACGAGCGTCTCCTTCC
The DNA here is from genome assembly GCA_964521425.1 of uncultured bacterium. Lineage (GTDB taxonomy): Bacteria > Joyebacterota > Joyebacteria > Joyebacterales > Joyebacteraceae > Joyebacterum. The sequence continues at coordinate 72,783 of CAZFRO010000011.1, read as the reverse complement.
GCGCACGGTCGCCCCGGTACATCCCCCGGATCTGGGGCACGGAGACGTGAGATTCGTCGATGAAAAGGAGGAAATCGTCCGGGAAGTAGTCCAGAAGCACGGCCGGTCGCTCGCCGGGAGAGCGCCCCGTCAGGTGGCGTGAATAGTTCTCGATCCCCGAGCAGTAACCCATCTCGCGGAGCATCTCGATATCGTAGCGCGTTCTGCTCCCGATGCGCTGCGCCTCGATGAGCTTGTTCTCACTCCTGAACCGCGCGATCTGCTCATCGGCCTCATCCTGGATGGCGTCGATGGCGCGGTCGATGTTCTCCTGTGTGGTCACGAAGTGCTTCGCGGGATAGACGGCGACGCGTGTGAGCGATTCCAGCACCCTTCTCGTCACGAGGTCGACCGTGGAGAGCTTCTCGATCTCATCACCGAAGTACTCGATGCGAATGGCCTTCTCTTCATAGGACGGCCGTACTTCAATGACATCCCCTCTGACCCGGAACTTGCCACGGGAGAGTTCGTAGTCATTGCGCTCGTACTGAATGTCCACCAGATCCCGGAGAAGCGCGTCACGGTCATACGACTTGCCCACGGCCAGCTCGACCAGCATCTCCTTGTAGGAAGTCGGAGACCCGATCCCGTAGATGCACGAGACGGACGCGACGATGATGACGTCCCTTCGCTCGAGCAAAGACGCAGTTGCTCTGAGTCTCAGACGATCGATCTCATCGTTTATGTCCGCGTCTTTCTCGATGTACGTGTCGGTAACGGGGATGTACGCCTCAGGCTGGTAGTAGTCGTAGTAACTGACGAAGTACTCCACGGCGTTGTCGGGGAAGAACGAGCGAAACTCCGCGTAGAGCTGCGCAGCCAGCGTCTTGTTATGGGAAAGGATCAGCGCAGGCCGATTGGCCTCTGCGATGACGTTCGCCATCGTGAAGGTCTTGCCGGACCCCGTAACACCGAGAAGAGTCTGAAGACGATCGCCGCACTCGATTCCGTCACTGAGCTCCTTGATCGCCCTCCCCTGATCTCCCCTCGGCTCGAAAGCGGAAACAAGCCTGAACGGTTGCGACATCCTGCCTCAACTCACTTGCGGCCGGCGTACGTTGCTGACTAGCGCGACATCCCACCATCGTCGACTACGAGCCCTTCAACCAGTCTTGTCCCGGCGCCGGCGGTGCCGAGAAAGACGCCGTCAAGATAGAGCTCCAAACCACCACCATTGCCGACGTCAAGCACGAACCGCTCGTCCGCCTGCCAGGTCCTCTGATCGCCGGCGCCGAGCGTGAGGTCCGCCACGGGAGTGCCGTCCGCAACAATCCTGAGCCACGTCCTCTCGCGGGCAACGGCCGTCAGTTCGAGCGTGTGCCACTCGATGAGCGTGTCCTGCGCGGCAGCTGCCTGGAGCTGCTGGGCGGGTGTGGGCTCCGGCGGAGGAACCTCCACGGGCGATCTTCTGGACCACCAGACAAGTGCGACCACGACGATGACAATCCCTATGAGCGCGATTGCGATCCAGAGAGCGAGCTTGTTTGAGCGTTGCGTCTGCTCGTGAAGCTCGAGTTCGACGGTGTCCCACTCGTCCGGCTCGACCTCCTCCTGCTGCTGCGTGTACCGGAGGTACTTCTCTATGATCTCCTCCCCATCGAGACCCAGATAGCGCGCGTAGGTCCGAAGGTGGCCCTTCACATAGACGATTGCGGGCATCACGCTGAAGCGGTCCTCTTCAAGCGCCGCAATGGTGAGCCCACTCATACGCGTTGCCCTAGCGACGTCTTCGATCGTTTTGTCCTGCGCTTCGCGCTCTTTTCTCAGGAGTTCACCGACGGACTCCATTCGCCCCTCCGACATCCTCGGTGCCGTCTGATGACGGCTCCAGAACCAGTTCTAGTATTCGTAGCGGACAGTGTACTTCACGACCGTCTCGCCCTCTGCCTCCACCGGCACAGAGATGTTGATGCGGCCGGCATCCTTCTTTTCAAACTCGTGCGTCGTATCCGTGATCGTCCAGTAGCCGTAGAAGTGCTCGACTACACGAATGACGACGTCCTCATCCTTGTGATTCCGAAGCGTGATCTCGTAGTCCTCTTCATGCACACGCTTCGTTATCTTCCTCGAATCCATCATCTTCCGCTCGGCTACCACATCAAAAGCATTGCCGAGGTAGAGCCTGACATCCTCGTCCGTCGCGGTGTGATCTATCCTGTCCTCACCGATGAACTGAAGATCGCTGGCGGAGTCCTCCTTGTACATCCTGACGGTGCCCGCCGGCAGGGGCTGTCCCAGCCCCATCTCCTCCGAGTTCTCGAACTCGAGGAGCACTCGCACATCGGTGCCCTGACGACTGTCGAATTCGAGGATCTTCTCAACTGTAACACCGGTGCTTGGGAAGAACGTGAGCTGCTTGATCTCCCGATCGCTCAAGGTAGCCCTCGCGTCGAGCTTGTACAGATGGTACTCGAAGAGCTGCTCCTCGTGGAATTCCGGCGCCGCCATCCCCTCCACTGCCATCGCGCGGGCGCCCTTGTAGGCTCTGTCCATGTCCTGTACGGGAGCTCTGTGTACGTCTCCCGCAACCAGATCGAGCTTCGCATCCGTGTAGGCCGTGCCGGATCGGTTGTCTATGGAGACCCACGCCGCAAGATCTATCTCATCGTCCTTCTCGCTTACGACGCCGACGTACTCCGCGTGCCAGTTGATGCTCGATGTCAGATAGGTCACCTCGACCAGACGCTCGCCCGATTCATCACTGCCGATTCGCCAAACGAGCGATGGCTTGGATATGAGTCCTTTCGGAAGCGACGGGAAGCGGATGTACGCCAGCTTGTCCCTGTTGAGCGTGATGATGGGACCTCTGCCCCTTCCCTGGTCAAGCACGATCATGCTTCCATCCACACTGACGAGAGTGCCTGTGAAGAGGTCGGCATCCTCTGTGACGACGTCTATGTTCTTCTCGAGGTACTTCTCAAGGATCTTCGACGAGCTGGCCAGGTCGAACCTGTAGTTCTGTTCCCAGACCGATGCGTCCGCCCCCTCAAGCACGCGGAAGTGGACGGAGGTCGGGTCGATACGCTGCGCTACATCGCTGAACCTCACTTCGGACACGCCACTATCGAGATCGATCCGTCGCAGGTCCTTCACTAGCGCGAGATCCGTGTTGTAGACGGTTATCGAGATGCTCTCCTGCTCGGCCTGCACGAGCGGGGCAAGCGCTATGAACAGGAGCATCATTACCGCTATTGCTCTCATGAGTGAACCTCCTCTTCCGGAAGCCCTACTTCCGTAGCACTTCCCCAGCCGATCGGAAATCCCTAGCGTACGATTGAAAACACGAGTCCCAAGGCACCCACCGCCCAGCAGTAGTATGCGAAACGGTGCAGACGCCCCACTGTCACGACCTTCATGAGAATGGCGATCGCGGGTAGCGCGCTCAGGAAGGCGGCCACTGTGCCTGCAGCCGTGGCGACGCCCAGTTCACCTCTCATGGCAACCGCATCACCGATGCTCATGACGGTGGCCCCGAGAATCACCGGTATGGAGAGGAGAAACGCGAACTCGGCCGCCTTCGTCCTGTCGATACCGAGAGCCAATCCCGCAGAGATCGTGGCTCCGGAGCGTGAGATGCCGGGCAGAATTGCGGCAGCCTGCGCCACGCCGATGAGAATGGCGTCTTTGATGCTCCCTTCCGCGCGTACGCCCTTCTCGATCCGCTTCGTGAACCAGAGCATGGTGCCGGTCAGAAGCAGGAGAACCGAGACCAGAATCGGGGCAGAGAAAAACCGTCCAACGACATCCTCGAGAAGCAGACCGATGATCGCGGCCGGGATCGTGGCCACGACGAGATGGAAGGCAAGACGCGCCTCACGTGCATCGTAGTCGCGGTGCAAGAGAAAACCAAGCGCTGCGGTGACAATCGACGCCACGCGCCGCCGGAAGAACCAGATGACCGCGAGCGCCGTCCCGAAGTGAACCAGAACCTCGAACGTCACGCCCGGGGTCTCCACTCCGAAGAAGTGCTCGGCGAGTGCCAGATGGCCCGAACTCGAGACCGGCAGGAACTCAGTGAGACCCTGCAACAACCCGAGCGCTATCCCCTGCAGCACACTCATACGTTCACTCCCCCAACCAGGAAAGCTGCGAGACCCATCACCATCGCAAGCTTGAACGCCTGCGCGTGAAGCCTGAGATCAGCAGGCTCTGGATTGCGCGGATGAAGAACCAGCTGCCAGACGAGGACCAGCTCTATCGCACCGCCCATGACTGCGTACCCGAGGCCGTAGATCCTCGCGAAGTATGGAACCGCGATCACACCCATGAGCGCCACCGTGACAAGGCGGGCGATCATGTAGGCGCGTTCGGGACCGAATCTCGTTGCGAGCGTCACCACACCAACACGGGCGTCGCCCTCGGTGTCCTCGATGTCCTTCACTATCTCCCGCCCCACGTTTGCCAGAAACGCCATGACGAACGGGATCGCGAGCGGTCCGATCTTCCCCTGTGTCACTCCACCCAGAACAACGATCGATGCGGTGAGCAGGGCCGCCACGAGATTGCCCATGATGAGAATCCGCTTGAGGCTCGCCGAGTAGAGGGCGGTCAATCCGACCCAGGTCGCCACCATCAGAAACGACCATCCACCTGCCAGCGCTCCGAGAGCGAGTGCCAGAGCGTAGGCGATGCCGGATGCTGTCGCCGCCTCACCGACACTGACACGTCCACTCGGGATCGGGCGCAGAGGCCGATTCACGGCATCGGCCTCTCTATCGAGGCAGTCGTTGAGAGCGTTCGCCCCCCCGACCGCCGCAAGAGCCGCGGCCGCTCCGAGCACTGCGGGAGCCACCGAGAACGGGCGTCCGACGATCAGCGCTCCAGCCACAACTGCTCCGGCTCCGATGAGGCCGTTCAGGGGCCTCATGAGCGAGAGCAAGGCGGAAATCTTAGATCCTGAAACCGATTCCAGCGCGAATCTCCCATCCGTCAGCCGCGCAGCCGAAGGCGTTGTACCACTTGAGTTCGAGGCTGCCCTTGGTCCCTCCCTCGAGAGTGTCGTAGGCCAGCTTCAAGGACACCTCGTCCATCCGCAAGACATCTCCCGAAGGGAAGCGAGTGTCCGGATTGTCGACACCCTTGATGAATGCAGCGTCGAGACTCCCCTCCCCGCTCCTTCTGCTCACATAGCCCGCCCCGATCGACCACGCGGGCGATGGGTGCACGGTCGCCAGAAGCGTCAGCTTGTCAGAGTCCGGACCGAGCTCAAACCCCACCGGAATGCCGTCGTGCTCCAGCCGGTGCTCAATCCGCTTGTGAGTGTATGTCCACTTCCTCACCTGTGAGTACTCGGCCGTGAGTTCGACGTCGAAGCGGCCGGCCGGTGCACCGTAGAACGTGTAGCCGAGCGTCACGCCGTACTTGTCCGGGTTCTCCGTGTAGCGCTCGTACTGCAGATCATCGACAAGGAACTCACCGTAGAACTCGTGTCCGATGGCGGCAAGCCAGTCGAAGTCCAGAAGCCAGAAGATGTTGTCGTCCTCCCGCTGATTGTGCTGCGCGAGGTAGTAGGGCACCAGCGGGTTCAGATAGACCGGATCGGGAGTGATGTTGCTGTAGACGACGAGTTCGCTCAGGCCCACGGTGAGGTGGTCTCTCGCCACGACCATCCGGTGTCCGGCGATCATGATGTTGTCATCGTCGCCCAGGTCCTCTTCAGTCCAGGTCTTCGTGTACTCGACGAGTGCGTGAAGCGTGTGAAACGAGAAGTGTCCCAGACGGAAGCTCGCGTCAAGTTGATCGAACGTCGGCGCGTTGCCTGATAGGAGCAGGCGCCCATAGTTCGACCGCCCCCACGCCGGACCACGTCTTCCGATTGCGACCGAGAGATGCGGTCTCTCGATCTTGACGTAGGCATGTTCGGCCTCGGCAGTGATCCCCCTCCAGGTCCGTGCTCGTCCTGAGACCCTCTCCACTCGCTCGCCCTCCTGCCCGTGCAGGAGGATGTCGACGTCAGAGTAGAATCCGACGACGTCACCGAAGCCGCCCCAGAGATCGTAGGAGGCGAGAACCTCCATGCTCATTCCGTCATCATCTGAGGGGGCGAAGCGCGTCCCATGCAGGGGCGTGGGGAGCGCCGCCGCGGACCTCGCGCCGTCCGGCAGCCAGTCCACGACCTGGCAAGGCTCGCCGCCATGAGCGGCCCTCGTGAGGATGGACAGTTCCACACCGAACCCCAGAGAGGCCCGACCGTCCGAGACACCCGCAGTGGGCGCATCGACCTCGCCGCCGATGAACTCCGCCCTAAGCCTCTCGATCATCCACAGTTCGCGCGCTGTCAGCTCGGGCCGCTCTCCGGCCTCCTCAAGCGCCGCCCGCACCGCGCTCCTCGCGACCGGTCTGGTCGTGAGATCGATCTCAAGAACGCCGCGAGCTCTCAGCCGTTCCAGAAGGGGATATCCCCAGTGATCAAGCGGGAGATCCGACGGAGTACGTGGGAGCGCCGAGCTCGCCGGTCCGAAGAGACCGCCGACCAATAGCACCAAGAGGACGAGCGACACGACCGCGTGCCCGGCAGATCCGTAGGACACGGGACCGACCTGTGTCCGGCGACAGCTCCTCATCCTACCCCCCCCTGTTTCGACGTGCGGGCGTGCAGGCGATCTGATTCCTGGTAGGCGGTGGAAGCCTCGACGCTGCGTCCAAGTCTGTCGAGGACAAGACCCATCTGGTAGTGAATCCGCGGATCGTCAGGCTCTTCGCGAGCGGCCGTCTCAAGGCACCGGACTGCGTCCTCGAGCCGGTCGAGCGAGGCGAGAGCAAGGCTCATCTGGTAGCACGACTCCCCCGTCTCACCCTCAAGAGCGATGACGCGCTTGAACGCTACGATCGAACGAGCGAACAGGCCCTTGTGGAGAAGCGCCACGCCGAGCTGGGAGTGCGCCGCCATGTTGTCCGGAGAGTACTTAACCGCAAGCTCAAGTTCGGGCAGTGCCTCGTCGTTTCGGTGGAGGCCGGCGAGAGCGACTCCGAGGTTGAAGCGCGCCTCAGCGCTCGTCGGCTCTGCGGTCGTTGCCTTCCTGAACTCCTCCACCGCATCGGAGAGGGCTCCTCTCTCTCCGTAGATGGCTCCGAGGTTCAGGTGCATCTCCGCGTTGTCCGGGTCTATCTCGATGGCACGCTTGAACTCCAGTATGGCCTCGTCCGATCGACCAGCCGCGTCGAGCACGTATCCGAGATTGGTATGGGCCTTGGCGCATTCGTACTCCGCGTCGATGGCCTTGCGGTACCAGCTCTCGGCCTCCTCGAGTTCGTTTCTGCCGGCAAGGGTAACTCCGAGCCGGTAGTACGGCTCTGCCGTGTCGGGTTCAAGACTGATTGCCTTCATGTGCTGTTCGACAGCATCGTCGCTGCGTCCACTCATATCGTAGACCCTGCCGAGGTTGTAGTACGCTATAGCGCTTTGGGGATCGCTCCGTGCGGCGCGTTCGAACTCGGTCGCGGCGGCCTCCAGCAGTCCGAGCTTGCGATAGCATGTGCCACAGGTCAGCATCGCATCCACATCCATCGGACACTTCGCCAGAAACTGCTGCAGAATCACGACGGCATCCGCGTACCGCTCCGAGTCGACATACACGGATGCGAGTTCCTTGAGAGCGGTGATCTCGTCTGGAGCGCTTCGAAGGCGCTTCTTGATATCCAGGAACTCCCGCTTGAGCGAGGTCTTCAGAGACACCATCCGGCCGGCATCCTTCCCGGTATCTGTGAGAGTCCTACAGCTTGCCCCGGCTCTCCAGAACCTCCTTGATCTTCGTCTTAAGCTCGCTCAGATCGGCCGACTTCACAACGTATGCATCGGCCATCCACGACGCGAAGTCCTGTTTGTACGTCGAATACGCTGAGTTCAACACGACGGGAAGATCCCGCCGCGTCTCCATGATCGTCCTCAGGCAGTCGATACCGTCCATGCCCTCAAGACGGATATCGAGCACAACGAGGTCCGGCGGCGACTTCGCGATCATCTCGAGCGCTTCCTCAGCACTCTCCGCAGTCTCAACCTCGTATCCTGCACGAGTAAGTTCGCTCTCGTAGAGCTTACGGATATTCCGCTCATCATCCACGACGAGGAGCTTCGTCATTCTCACCTCCGCTCGTTTCGTCCACGGCTCGTGATCGCTCGCCATCCCGCGATCCGCCACGGCCTTCCGAGGCCATCTCATCACCTGCGCTGCCATATACGCGTTCGTGCTCCATTTCGGCGGTCGATCTCACTATCGGAAGAACCACCTGAAACGTGGAACCCTCACCCACTTTGCTCTCTACGCTGATCGTGCCGCCATGATTCTCAACGATGCGGCGCGTAACCGCGAGGCCCAGCCCCGACCCCGATTTCCTTGTTGTGAAGAAAGGAACAAACAGCTTGCTCATGACGTCATCGGGAATCCCAGGGCCGGTGTCCTGGATGCGGACGACTATGGTATCGCCCTTCTGCAGGCTCGTCACCGTGATCGTCCCACCATCCTCCGTAGACTGTATCGCGTTCCCAATGATGTTCAGGAACACCTGCTTGAGCTGGTTGGCATCCCCCACTGTCATGGGAAGACCATCCTGCAGTTCTCCCACGAGGTGAATCTGTGAGGAGAGCACACCGTGAGACACAAGCTTCCTGACGTCGCGGAGGATCTGGTTAATATCGAGCGGACGGAGAACCGGCTGGAGATGCCGCTCGAGCGTGAGCTGCTCGCACAGAATCTGTTCTAGCCTCGTCACCTCCTCAATGATGATGAGCGTAAGCTCGCGTCGCGGGTCTTCCGAATCCATGTCCTCGTGAAGCTGTCTGGCGAAGCCACCGACAGCTATGAGCGGGTTGCGTATTTCGTGAGCGACATTCGCCGCCATCCGCCCTATGCCAGTAAGCTGCTCGACCTCGCGGAGCTGGTCCTGCAGCTTCATCCGGTCGGCCACGTCCTTTATGTACTGGATAGCCTGAACGGTCTCCCCGCTCTCGTTCTTCACAGGGAATGTGTAGACGTCGACGCCCCTCCTGTGAAACCCGGTGGCGAGTTTGAGCTGCGACACGAGAATCGCTGCACCGTTCGCGAACGTCGCGTGCGCCGGACATGCCTCACAGGCGGCATCACCACGACAGTACACCTCGAAGCACGGGCGTCCGACGATGTCCTGCGGTTCCATCCCTATGAAAGCGGCCTCGGCTTTGTTCACGGCGACGATACGAAAATCCCCGTCAACAATGATGAGCCCGTCCGTGATGCCGTCAAAGATAGCCTGAAGCTGCTGCTTGCTCTTGACGATATCGCTGTGCTCGCGGTCAACGCGGACCGAGCGTCCACGTCCCAGCAGCCAGCCACTGGCGACACCGACGAGAAGAAGGAGCCCTCCCCACACGATGGGACTTGCGAGAACCATGACAACTCCTGAAGAGCTTCATGACGACTCGGACCGGCTCGGGTAGACCTACAGAACCCCCGAACCCTGACCGTCCGGAATCCGCGGTCATGTTAGCCCCGTGGATGCCGGGTGTCAAGGCCAAGTCGAGCCGAACCCAAGTCTCAGGCCCTGCATCCAATCCTCTCAGGATGACAGGCCCAAGGAGACGGGAGAAGGAAGCGTCGGTCGACTTCGCGCCCCCTGGATATCGGGGAAGCGCACCGGCCAAACCAAGGAGGGGATCAATGAGGCAACGCGCTACTATCGTCATGGGGCTCGCGCTGGTACTGATCGCATCTTCGCTTGCGTGGGGAGCTCAATGGGAGATCACGTCCGACGAGAACCTGACACTCACCCTGCAGAGCTACAGCGACAATTGGGCGGGTAAGGAAGTCGGTTCGATCTCCTGGACGCTGGTCTCGAATTCGACCGCTGCAAACCAGCTCTCCGACAAGGTGCACTCGAAGAGCACTCTCAAGATCGAGTACGGTCAGACCCATGCCCAGGATGCGGAGACGGGCACCTGGATCACCCCACTCAACTCCACGGACCTCATTGACTTCGAAACGGTGTTCAGGATGACGCTCGGCGGGGCGGTCGATCCCTACGTCTCCGGTCGGTTCGAGTCGGCATTCACCGACGAGAGAGACCCGACAGAGATGAGGTATCTAAACCCGATCCGCCTGACCGAGAGCATAGGCGTGGCGAGAATGCTCATCGAGGAAGAGAAGAGGACGTGGTCGGTGAGGCTCGGCGGCGCCGTCCGGCAGAACATAGATGGGGCCGTGTACGACGAAGGAACTGACGAATACGGATCTGAGACGATCTCCGAGAGCGGGGCCGAGTTCGTGACTGAGTTCTTCACTCCCCTCGCAGAGGAGCAGATCACTCTCACGAGCAGGTTCTCGGTCTTTGCGGCGCTCTACAACTCAGAATCGGATGCACTCGAGAACGACGACTGGAGATCTCCTGACGCCGAATGGAAGAACACCTTCACGGCGAGCATAGTAGATTTCCTGACGGTGAACCTCAGTCTTGATGCGCTCTACGACCGGGAGGTCGATTCAGACCCGAGATTCAGGCAGACTCTCTCGCTTGGACTCACATACAGACTGCTGTAGAGCCCTGGGACTGCGTCCGACTCAAGTCGATTCCGGCCGCCTGAACGTGCCACCCTTGCGGGGGGCCTGCTTGCTTCCCGTAGACGAATGTGCTATTCCGTAAGCACTTGCTGTATGAAGCAGCACGTGGCGACGCGGTTGTTGACAGCCGCGTCGAGTACCCGTATATTTTTTAGTTCATCTATGAACCGTGATAAGAACATAGGCGCCTGGCGTATGACCAGGCTGGTCGAACGCTTCAGACAGCTGCCGGACGGAGTGCGATTCTACTCGCTCCTGTCCGCGCTGGTGCTGATGCTGGCTGTTGCCTCAGGACTCACGGCAAGCCACGCAGCAGACACGTCTTCCCTCGCGTTCAACCCACGAACACCGATGTTCCATCAGCTCTCCCCCTGGGGCAGGGTCATGGGCACGTCGGGGAGCGCATACCTCAAGTCCGGCTTCGACGTCATCGGCGTCATGACGCCCATCCCTGAAGAGGTCCAGAGCTACGACTACATCGCTGCTGCAGGAGAGGGACTCGAGGCGATAGCAGGCACGAACGGTGTCGACCTCGACCTCTTGGCCTGTGCGAACGGGGCGAGCTACGTGCGTGTGCCGAGACGGGAGACCGACGTTCGACTGCCGCTGCTCTATTCGAGAGAGCGAAGTTGGGACCGTTCAATGGAGTTCCTCTACCCGCTCGCAGGCAAGATGCCGCTTGGCGGAAATGGCAGGGCGAAGCGCGGCGCGCCGACGATAGTCAGACACGCTGTCGCACGCGGTGAATGCCTCTGGAACATCGCGAAGAAGTACCACGTGCGCATGGAAACGATAATAGGCATGAACGACCTCCCGAGCGCGCGGTACCTGAGACCCGGCCAGATACTGGAGATACCGGACACGGACGGCACCTACTCCGTCGTGAAGAGAGGTGACACCGTCAGCAGCATCTGCACGAAGTACGGGGTTGAGCTTGCGGAACTCGTGAACGCAAACCCGGGGCTGGACGTCAAGGCCCTCCAGATAGGCCAGAGGATCTTCGTGCCGGGCACGCGGGCACTGGAGCAGCTGTTCCGGATGGCCTGGCCGGTCTACGGCAGAATCTCGAGCCGCTACGGATACAGGTTCCACCCGGTTCACAAGCGCCGGATGATGCACACTGGCCTCGACATCGCTGCCAGACATGGAAGCCCGATTCGCTCAGCCCTCGCGGGACGAGTGACGTTCGTAGGCTGGAAGGGCGGCTACGGGAAGACAGTCGTCATCGAGCATCCGAACGGTTGCGAGACGTTGTACGGACACTGCTCGACGCTCCTCGTCAAGAGGGGTGAGACCGTGAAGAAGGGGCAGCAGGTAGCCAAGGTAGGAAGCACGGGCATCTCCACAGGCCCGCACGTACACTTCGAGGTGAGAGAGCACAACAAGCGGGTCAACCCCGAGAAGCTGCTCTACTAGCTGCCACAAGCAAGACCGCTAGAGACCAAGCTCGTCGCTTATCCCCTGCATCGCCAGAAGCGCGATACCGATGAACTCCTCAAGCTCGATACCCAGCTCACGCACAGTCTCCATCTGCTCACGACTCGCGCCGGCGGCGAAGCGCTTTTCCTTGTAGCGCCGCATGACGAACGGGACATCAACGAGCGCCAACTTCTTCTCCGGATGCATGAGCGTGGCCGCGACAATGAGCCCCGTGACGGGATCACCAGCGTAGAGCCCCCGATCCATGGCGCTCTCCCGCGGCACGTGGCTGTTGTGCGCCTTGACCGCATGGACGATTCCATCCGAGAAGCCCATCTTCTCGAGCTTCTCGGCCGATATCAGGCCGTGCGTCTCCGGCGTGTCGGCGGTCTCCTCGACATCGAGATCATGCATGAGCCCGGCCATTCCCCACGACTCGGCGTCCTCTCCGAGCCGCTCTGCGAGCCCCTTCATGACGGCCTCAGTAGCGAACATGTGCTTCAGGAGATTCTTGTTCCCGCAGTTCTCCTTGAGCACTGAAACGCACTCGTCTCTTGTCATCTTCCTTGCTCCCTCCACCTGAACTCCTCCGTGCTCATCTCACGTTCCAACGCCGCTTGAGCGCACGCCCCTAGCCCACATCTATCAGCGCACCCCGGCCCTTGAATCTACGCTTGATGGCGTCCACGACCGCACGGCTCGCAGGCTCCTCGAGCGCGCCGTCCTTCTCCAGAAGCTCGAATGCGTCCTCCCGTGCATTGACAAGAAGCCGCATGTCCATTGCAAGATCGGCGACCGCGAACTTCGGGATCCCGTGCTGCCTCACCCCCATGAACTCCCCGGGGCCCCGGAGTTTGAGATCTCGCTCCGCGATGACGAAGCCGTCAGAAGTATCCGCCAGCACCTGGATCCGTTCCCTCGCTTCGTCCGAGGCGCTGCGACCGACCATGAGAATGCAGTATGAACGGTGCTCTCCGCGTCCCACACGTCCCCTGAGCTGATGAAGCTGCGCCAGCCCGAACCGCTCGGAGTGCTCTATGACCATGACCGTCGCGTTGGGAATATCGACACCCACCTCTACGACCGTCGTGGAAACGAGAATGCTGATCTCACCCGAGGAGAAGGCGTTCATGACACTCGCCTTGTCCTCGGCATTCATCCGTCCGTGCACGAGCCCGATGGCGATATCAGGAAAGACCTTCTGGTTCAGTTCCTCGTGCATCTTAGTAGCGGCCGCGAGTTCGATCTTGTCCGACTCCTCGACAAGCGGGTAAACGATGAAGACCTGGCGGCCATCTTCCACCTGTGACCGGAGGAAGTCGTAGACTCGCCCGCGGCTTGACTCGTCCCGAACGGCAGTTGTGACCGGCGTCCTTCCAGGTGGAAGCTCATCGATCACCGAGACGTCGAGATCTCCATAGACGGTAAGCGAAAGCGTCCGCGGTATCGGGGTCGCCGTCATGACGAGCACGTCCGGCGAACGGCCCTTCTTCCTCAGGGCCGCCCTCTGCGCGACACCGAACCGGTGCTGCTCATCAACGATCACGAGCCCCAGACGATGGAACTCGACGCCCTTCTGAATGAGGGCGTGCGTTCCCACGACCACGGCTGCCGCCCCGGTCGATATGGACTCAAGCGCCTCTGCCCTCTCCTTGGCCTTCATTCCTCCACGAAGGAGCACGATCCTGTTGCCGAGGGCGCCGAGGAGCGATGAGATGCTGGCGTAGTGCTGCTCAGCGAGGATCTCTGTGGGAGCCATGATCGCGACCTGGAAACCCGCTGCTACGGCGTGGTGCATCGCTGCGGCAGCCACAACCGTCTTCCCGGAACCGACGTCGCCCTGAAGCAGACGGTTCATGGTCCCGGGCTCCTCGATGTCGGTCCTGATCTCTGAAATGACCCGGTTCTGGGCTGCCGTCAGCTCGAACGGCAGCGTCGCGAGGAACCTCTCGTGTTCGTGCTCATCCCACGTGTATCCCTTGACACCTGACTCCCGCGTCTTGAGACGCTTGCGTCTCGCGGCAACCACGACCTGGAAGAGAAAGAACTCCTCGTAGGCGAGCCGCATCCTGGCGCGCCCTGCAATCTCGAGTGACGTCGCGAAGTGGACGTCGCGAAAGGCATCTCTGCGGGCCGGCAGGGATCTCTTCTTCACAACCCAGGCAGGCAAGAGCTCCGTGACCTCGTCAAGGTGACGGTCGAGCGCGGTCTTCATGATGCGTCTGATTCGCTTCCCGGAGATACCACCCGTCTGCGAATACTCAGGCACTATCCTCCCCGCGTGAACGAGTTCCGCCACGTCCTTCTCACCCATCAGCTCAAAGGCAGGATTGATGAACTCCTTCCGACGGGCGTGCCGGTCGAATCGCACCTCTCCGCTCAGAACGATCCTGGAGCCTTTTGTGAGGGTCGTCTTAAGGTAGGGCTGGTTGTACCATCGCGCGAAGATGGCGCCGGAATCGTCCTCGAGCGCGGCCATGAATACGGAGCGACCACCCCGCCATCTGTTCAGGTCGGACGAGAGCACCTTGACGATCACGGTGACCCTGTCGCCGACTCTGAGCCGATCCACCTCGGAGACCTCGGACCAGTCCGTGTACGCCCGTGGGACGTAGTAGAAAAGGTCCTCTATGGTCTCCACACCAGCCTTAGCAAGGACTCCTGCGGACTTCGGACCTACGCCCTTCAGGAACCTTACAGGCGAGAGTATGGTTGTCTCGGTGGCGATGATGCCCTCCTGGGTAGGATTCCGGAACACCCGCATTCTAGTCGAGCAGGCAGGGAGGGTCAAGCCACCCTCTCAAACTCAGGAAAGTGCTTGCGGGGCATTACGGCCTGTGCTAGATTCGGGTTTCGACTGATATCCGGATGGAGGAAGAACATGTCACGTAAGTGCGATATATGCGGAAAGCACCCGCGGGTAGGGAGCAACGTCAGCCACGCGCACAATGTCACGAAGCGCAGGTGGCTCCCCAATCTGCAGCGGGTGAAAGTCGTGATCGACGGCACCCCGAAGAAGCTGTCCGTCTGCACGAGCTGCATACGCTCAGGCGCAATTGATAAGTACCGGAAAACGGCTGCCTAACGAGCGGGAAGTGAAATGCAGGAAGGGGCCCTCATCCGAGGGCCCCTTCTTCGTATCACTTCTGGAATATCGCTCTTGGACTGCTGCTGTGCCGTCAGACCGCCTTCTCAAGCGTGAGGGTCGTACCCGTACCCTTCCCCATCTCGAACACCACCGAGTCCATCACCTCGCGCATGATGTAGATGCCGCGACCCGAAGTCCCCATGCATCTCTCGGGATCAGTTGGATCGCAGACCTTGTCGAGATCGAAACCGCCCCCCTCATCGTGAACTATCACCTTGAATGTTCCCGGTGACCATTCAAACCTGACGATGACTTGCGTCGTCTCACTCAAGTCGTTTCCGTGCACGACGGCGTTGGTCACCGCCTCGACAACGGCGATCGCAATCTCCATGAGAGGACCGTCGTCGAAACCCGCCAACTTCCCGTACTTGCCGGCCAGCGAGTCCACCTGTCCCAGAACATCCAGTTCATTCGGGAGGACGAGCTCCTCAACTCCTGATGCTGCTTCAGACATCCGGTCTCCCGGGCAGGGGCCTCGATCAGAAGCTGTCCAATGCTTCCTGCTGTGTCGGATGAGTATCGAAGATCGTCAGGAGTTTGGTGATCATAAAGAGGCTCCGGATCCTGTCTGAAACGTGCGCCAGCTTGAGAGCACCCTCTTCACGCTGGACACTCGTGTAGATGGCCATGAGAGTCCCCAGTCCCGTACTGTTGATCCACGGCACCCCTTTGAGATCAATGATGAACTTGCGACCCCCGTCGTCGAGCAACCGCTTGATCTCATTTCTCACGTCGTCGCTCTCCGCTCCACCCATGAGGTTTCCGGATATATGGACGACCGCGACGTCTCCCTCCATCTTGGTCTTGAACTTCAACCTGCACCTCCAGGATAGGGTTCACCTTCAGACCCCGTGCCTTGTGCCCTTTGCCACGCCAGGCGCGATCCCGACCGAATCCGCTTGTGTACGCGAAAGCTACCACAATCCCCGGCGTCAGGCAAAGGGGAAATACAACACCAGACGCCACCTTGAGGGCCCGGCGTGGCTCGATACTGGTACGACTTGTGCATCCACAGTACTACGAATCCGGGACGATTGGACGGTGCGCGCAGGGTGCCCTGCTGCGACTCGCCCGAGTGTCGTAGAGTGCCCTATTCAAGGACCATTCCTGTGATGGAGAGCACATGAGCGCAAGACAGAGGACCGTGCTACTGAGCCTGGGCTCCGCGGCTGTGCTGTAGATCGCCCATTCTGCGTTGCTCGTTGCCTTCTACGACATCACGTTTATGCAGGCCGTCATCACTGGAATCACCCCGCTTGGCTGGGTCTTTCGCCTCACTCTCACTGCTTTCACGCTCGGCACCGGGCTCATGCTCAGCTACTTCGTCGGACAGCGCTCACGCATCGGGCTGAACGCAGAGACCATGGAGGCCATGAGCGAACAGACCAACCACGGCTTCGTGGCCACCGACACACATGGCACGATCACCTACATTAACCACTACTTCGCCGAGGCGCACGGGTACGAACCCGGCGAACTGGCAGGGAAGAGCATCTCAATGCTGCGAGCGGAGTTCCAACCGCCTCAGACCCGGAACGCGCTGGACTCGCTCTCCGCAGGGGGCAGTGTCAGCGCACTCGTGGTGCAACACGTCCACAGATCAGGTTCGCTCTTCTCGATGCTCGTGAACGCAAGAGTGCTGACCAGCCCTGATGGCAGACCGTGTGCCATAGCTCTGACGGCAACCGATCTCCGAGCGCATTCGGACGCTGCACATGCCCTCGAACACAGACGGGCGCTCGACCGCGCCGTGGCGGATTTCTCCCGCGCTCTCGTACGGGATGTCTCCGTCGATATCGGAGAGATACTCAGAAACCTGGCGACCGCCCTCTCCGTCGACCGCGCCGGCATCTACAGATTCCGGGCGGAGGACAGAATAGACAAGACCCACGAGTGGAATCCCCATCACTCACCCGCAACCGACGGGAGCAAGCAGGATCTCAGCATCGCTCTGCTTCCCTGGTGCACGTCCGAGATCCTCGCCGGGAGAAACGCCGTCATCGAGGATGTCAGAGACCTCCCGGAAGAGGCTGCGACCGACCAGAGGTCACTCGACATGCTGGGGGTGCGCTCGGCGCTGATGGTGCCCATTCACTCCGCGGCTGAAGTGATCGGTTTTCTCTCGTTCGAGCAGGCCTCCGCCATGAAGACGCCTCCACCGGAGGATATGGGACCGATAGCAGCGGCGGCGGAGATGCTGGCGGCGGCCCTTCTCCGATTCGAGGCCGTCGAGAAGATGAAGCACGCCCGCGATCGCGCCCAGGGCTACCTGGACCTCGCTGAGGCGGCATTCGTGGCCCTGGGACCCGATGGCCTGGTCACGATGATCAACACACGCGGCTGCGAGATGCTGGAGTCGAGCGAGGACGAGGTGATCGGGCAGAACTGGTTCGACTGGTTCGTGCCGGAGGACTCCCGCGAGGAGGTAAGAGGGGCGTTCAAACTGCTCATGGCGGGCGATATCGTGCCCGTGGCGCACTACGAGAACGAAATTGTGACGGCCAAGGGCAACACACGGACGGTGGCCTGGCACAACACGATGATATACGGCGCAGATGGAACCATCACGGGGACCTTGAGTTCAGGCATGGATATCACCGAGATGAGGCGCGCCGAGGCGATGCAGCAGGTCGCCTACGTGGTCGCGAGCGCCGCGCACACTACTGAGGACATGGATGAGCTCTACGAGACGATCCACACGGAGCTGGGGAAGGTCCTGAACACCGATAACTTCTTCATAGCGCTCTACGACAGCGACACCGACACCATTGCCCTTCCCTACTTCCTGGATCAGCACGACCAGGGTATCTACGGATCGTTCCCGGCCGGGAGAAGTCTCACGGCCAACGTCATACACAACGACAGGGCCCTCCTGCTCGACCAGGAGACGGGCGACGCAATGGTGGCACGCGGAGAGGTCGACATGATCGGCACGCCCAGCGATATCTGGCTTGGTGTTCCGCTCCACGCCCGAGGCGAGGTCATCGGCGCGATCGTGGTCCAGAGCTATGACAATCCGGACGAGTTCGATGAAGACGACCTGGCAATGCTCAAGTTCGTGTCCGGACAGATCGGAACGTCGATCGAACGCCGGCGGGCCGAGGATCAGCTGCGCTTCCTCAGTTCGATCCCGACCCAGGTCTCCGATGGCATCATGGTGACGGACCTCGAGTTCAGGATCACCTACGTCAACAGTGCAGCCGAGCTGACGTACGGCTACGATCACGATGAGCTTCTTGGTCTGGTTCCCGACACACTCAGCGCGGAGCCTTCTGCTGCCAAGATCCACGCGGCGATGATCAAGGCCGTGACCTCCGGTGGCATCTGGCACGGAACCCACGTCAATAGACACCGGGACGGAACAACATTCGACTGTGAGATGACTGTCTCACCGATGACAGATCCCGATGGCAAACCGCACTCATACGTCTGGATTCTGAGAGACATCACTGACCGGAAACGAGCTGAGAAGCTGCTCCACGCCGTGAACTCGGCCGCGCTTGCCATGGCTCGCGCTCTCACACCCAAGCAGGTTCTCGACACGGCTGCCGCCTCGCTCCTGGATCTGGACACCTGCACCAGAGCCCTGATGCTGGACGACTCGGCCCAGGCGCAATCGCTCACGGAGCTCATTCCGGCAGACTCGAGGGCCACGCTTCTCGACGGGAGCAGCATCTTTGTCGAGGATGGACGAAGCGTCGTCGGAGACTCATTCAGAGATGCAGCCACGTCCCCGCCGGATGCATGTCACCGTGGTAAGATCGAGCATCTCGTCGCAGCCCCACTTGTCACCGAGGGAGAGGTCTTCGGCGCGCTGGTGATGCTGTCTCCCGATCTCAAACGGGCCGATGTGGCGATCCTCACGGCGCTCGCGAACCAGATAGCGGCATCGTGGCGGAAGGTCAATGCCCTCGGTGAACTCGAGAAGAGCCTGGCGGAACTCTCCGAGGCTCAGGGGCAGCTCTTGCAGGCGCAGAAGATGGAGGCCGTCGGACGGCTCGCGGGAGGTGTCGCTCACGATTTCAACAATCTCCTCACAGCCATCACCGGGTACTCGGATCTCGCACTTGCGAAGATGGAGGACGATAACCCACTCAGATCGTACATCACCGAGGTCAAGAAGGGCGCCGACCGAGCAGCCAACCTCACGGGCCAGCTTCTTGCGTTCAGCCGCAGGCAGCCGCTCGAGTCCAAGATCCTGGACGCAGGCGGCATCATCGCCGACCTGGAGAAGATGATGAGGCGGCTCATCGGAGAGGACATCGCGCTTCATACGGATATCGCCGACGGTCTCCCCTGTATCAAGGTGGACGGCGGGCAGATCGAACAGGTGCTCATCAACATGGTCGTCAACGCGCGCGATGCGATGCCGCACGGAGGAAGTCTGACCGTGGGCGCCAAGTGTATCCAGGTGGGCGAGAACGATTGTCCGTCCAAGGGTGATTGCTCATCCGGGGAGTACATCTGCATCTCGGTTACGGACTCCGGATCCGGAATACCCCCCGAGGTCGTGGACAGGATCTTCGAGCCCTTCTTCACAACCAAGGGACGCGGCGAGGGCACGGGTCTTGGCCTTGCCGGCGCCTACGGCATCATCCGCCAGCACGAGGGATGGATCCAGGTTCAGACGGAGGTCGGCCACGGCACGACTTTCCTCATTCACATCCCGACGACGGATGCCGGGCCCGATGATACGTCGGATGAGGCTTCGCTTAAGATCGTGGAGTCGGGACGCGGAGAACGCATCCTGCTCGTGGAGGACGAGCCTCTGGTAAGGGACTTCGCAGTGGGCGCGCTCAAGGACAGCGGCTACGACATCGTTGCCGCCGAGAGTGCTGAGCAGGCGCTTGAGCTGTTCGACCAGGAGGAAGGGAGATTCGATCTCATCTTCAGTGACGTTGTTCTGCCCGGCAAGAGCGGGGTCACGCTTGTGGACGAGCTTCTGACTCGCTCCCCGGACATCAACGTCCTTCTCAGCAGCGGCTACACGGGCCAGAAGTCACAGTGGACAGAGATCCGCGACCGCGGGTACCAGTTCCTCCAGAAGCCGTACGAGTTCAACAACCTGCTCGCGGCCATCCGAAAGAGCATCGAGCCGGACTAAGGGTCTCCGAACTCACATCCTGCCAGCTATCGTCTTGGCATGAGCTTCTCGTAGACCAGCCTCAGAGCGTCCTTCGATGGCCCCGAATCGACGGTCTCCCATGGAAGAAGCTCATCTCTATCGTACTCTCTTCCGACGATCCACTCCGCATCCACGCCGGCGCGCTTAAGCGCCGCCTTCCACGGCACACCTTGAGTCGCAACCGCCACGATCGGCCCCGCCAGCTCACGTCCTCCACGTGCCAGCACGGCCTCCCGCCTCGCCTCTCGCGGCCCGGCGCTCGTAAGCCGAACGCGGGGTTTCGTGGAAAGCAGCCGGCGAAGCATGGCTATTCTCTGACGGAGCTCCCGCTCTCCCGCCGCCGGCGCCCACTCGAGCGGCGTCCTCGGCTTCGGAACGAACGGGGAGAGACTGACGGTGACTCTGGCCCTACCCTCCCCGGAGGCCGCTGACTGAGCCTGACGGACAAGCCCGGCGATGGCCTCAATGTCCTCGTCCGTCTCTCCGGGAAGCCCCAACATGAAGTAGAGCCTCACCTTCTTCATCCCGGCCGCCGAAGCAACAGCTACCGCACGGAGTATCGTCGCATCACTCGTGCCCTTCCCTATCCTGCGACGCAGCAGCTCCGTCCCGGCTTCCGGAGCGAGCGTGGCGGTCCTCACACCGCAGTCGACAAGCAGACCGGCCAGCTCGGCATCGACACTCTCTATTCGCAGCGACGCCACGCTTACCTCAACACCCATCGACACAAGCTCGCGGAGTATCAGGCGGATCTCGGGATGGTCACCCAACGACGCGCTCACCAGACCGACCTTACGCGCGAACGGCAGCGCCGCTCGCACACGTTCTATGCAATCCGTCGCCGCTCTGTGTCGGACGGCCCCGTATATGTGGCCGGCGGCGCAGAAACGGCATCCCCTCCGACACCCGCGCGAGATCTCGATCAGGAACATGTCGCTGAAGTACGCGTCGGACGAGAGGACTACGGTCTCCGCGAATCCACCCCCCCCGCACGCCGAGCGGATCGGCAGGGAGACTCCCTCATGGCATGAGAAGCTTGCGACCCTGCCCGTCTCATCGCGCTTCACATCGACGAGAGCCGGGACATAGATGCCGGGGACCTCGGCGAGTGCGCGGATGATCACCTCCCGCCCACTCTCACGCTCGGCCAGGAGCACGGCCAGGAATGGATGAAGCAGCGCGTCGGCTTCACCGACCAGAACGGCATCGACGAGCGGCGCAATCGGTTCGGCGTTCAGGAACGCACAGACGCCCCCGAAGACGATGAGGGGATCACTCTCCCCTCTCTCAGCCGCAAACGGCGCAAGGCCGGCTGCTTGAAGCACGCGAACGAGATTGAAGTAGTCATCTTCAAATGAGATGGAGAATGCGATCACATCAAAGTCGCTGAGCGGTGTGCCGGTTTCACAGCTTCTTCCCAGATGCCCGGATCCCTCGTCCCAGAAGACCCGCTCGCAGCGAACGTTCTCATCCGAGATGAGAAGCCCCAGTGTGAACTGGAAGCCGAGATTGCTCATGCCGAGCGAGTACTCGGAGGGATAGCAGAGAGCGACAGAGAGCTCTCGCCCCCTGCCGCCCATGGATCTTGGTGGGCCTTCAAGCCACGTCTCCACCCTACCCTCGGCGGACGTGTCCTTGGTGGCTCTACCCTTCGTGGACTTATTCTTGGTGGACGTGTCCTTGCTGGACCTGCCCTTGGTGGACGTGTCCTTGCGCCGACGGCGTCCGCGAGACATCAGAGCCTGATCTTCCTGAGCTCTCCGTGACTTGGCGTCCAGTCCGAGAGCTGCGCCCTGGCCACCGGATTGCGAGAATCAACCCTGAGCACCTCACGGAACTGCTCATCCGATTCATCGGCCCGATCGACCCGTCGGTACGTGAGACCGAGCGTCAGTCTTGCTTCCACATAGTCTGAGTTGATCTCAACGGCCCTCTCGAGTTCGCCTATGGCCTCGTTGTACCTTTCGCTCGCGATGTAGCGATCGGCAAGCTCGCGGTGTAGATCTGCATACCCGGGCTTGAACAGAAGAGCCTTGGACAGGTGCGCTATCGCTTCGTCCTCTCGCCCGAGAGCGGCCTTGGCGCGGCCCAGATATGCATGAGCCTCGGCATACTCCGGGTTGATGCTGATGGCCTGCTCCAGTTCACGGGCGGCTTCCTCGTGTTTTCCGCGGGCCAGATAGGCCACGCCCAGACCGCACCTGAGGTCTGCGTAATCGCCGTTCTGAGCGATCACGGCCTTGTACCGTTCGATCGCCGTGTCGTAGTCGCCACTCTCAAGAAGCGCCTCCGCGGGTATCCCGGGCGCGTCGCTCCAGAACGCCGTGTCCTCGAACGCCTGCTTGAATGAGGCAACGGCCTTCTCGGTCTCACCCTCCGAGTGATACACCATTCCGAGGTAGTAGTTGGCGAGCGGATACCGGGGAGATGCTTCGACCACCCGCAGGAGTTCCTCGCTAGATTCGGAGAGCATCCCACGCTTGAAGTAGGCGACGCCGAGATAGCATCTGAGATCCCAGTAGTCGGGCTCCAGCTCGACGGCTCGCTTGAGGCTCTCCTGAGCATCCCGATAGCGACCGGCTTTGAGACAGAAGACGCCACGGTAGAAGAGTGCATCGACGTAGTTGGGGTTGATGCTCAACCCCTCATCCAGTTCGGCGACGGCTGCGTCGTAGCGTTCGAGTTCGCCGTAGGCTATCGCCAGGCGAGCGCGGATATCGGGGTACTTCGGCTTGAGCTTGACCGCGCGCTCGAACCCCTGCACCGCCTCCTCCACCTGCCCCGCATTGAAGGCGGTGATTGCGTCGTTGAGAAGTGTCCTGAACTCCTCCTTCCCGACCGTTGCCCCACGGAGTTCTTCGAAGGGAGCGGTCAGGATCCGATCGTAGGCCTCTTTGATCTGTGGCGTTTCCGGAACCGGAATGTCCAGCCCCAGCTTCATCGCCTTCTCAAACGCCCGTATGGCATCTTCATGCCGCCCTCGTTCTGAGAACGCTATAGCCAGATAGCAGTAGGCCTCCATGTAGTCGGGGTTAATCTCGATAGCGCGCTGGAGCGATTCCACAGCCTCATCAAAGCGCCCCTGTTTCTCGCTGATCATTCCGAGATGGTAGTGGAGATCGGGATACCGGTTGTTCTCCTCCACGGCCTTTCGGAACTGCTCCTCCGCCTCATCCAGACTCCCCTGCCTGTAGAACGCGAAACCGAGGTGGGCGTGCGTCTCCGCGGCGTAGAACATGCCGAGCTGATAGTAGGGATTGGACTTGTTCGTGGTCTCGGCGATAACACGCTCAAACTCCACGACGGCGCTGTCGTAGTCACCGCGGTTGTAGTGCTCGATTCCCTTGTTGTAGTGATCGCTCTCACCTAATCCGAACAGCTTGGTGAAGAGTGACACGGTCTTCCTCCTCGCTCAACATGTGCGGCCTGTGCAGGCCCATTATACTCAGTCCATCTGTCTGCGCAAGAACGTAGGTATCTCGAGTTCCCGCCTTGAGTTCTTGCGCGAACCGCCTTTGGCGCACATGACAACCCTCTGGGCAGGCTCATTGCGCTTCCGCTTGGGCTCCGGGGACTCGATCTTCCTCGGGGCCGACCGGGGACGCTGTGGCGCCTTCGTTGCGGTCTCTGCCCTTGCGATGATTCGCGCAGCCGGCTTGGCAGCGCGCTCCCTCTTGGGCTCCACCACCGCACTCTTACGCTCTGCACCGATTCCTGTGGCGATGACCGTGATCATGACCTTGTCCTTAAGTGACTCATCAATCACCGCCCCGAAGATCATGTTCGTCTCGGCCCCGATGGCCTCGTTGACCACCATCGCGGCCTCACTGATCTCATGGAGGGAGAGGTCTGCGCCGCCCGTCACATTGACGAGAACGCCCTTTGCCCCCCTGATCGTGGCATCCTCGAGAAGAGGACTCGATATCGACTGCTGCGCCGCCTCGACGGCTCTGTTCTTGCCGCCGCTGATACCGGTGCCCATCACTGCATCTCCCATCTCGAGCATCACCGACTTCACATCGGCGAAATCGAGATTGATGAGCCCTGGAATCATGATGAGGTCGGTGACCCCCTTTGTCGCACGGAGCAGAACCTCATCGGCGATACGGAAAGCCTCACCGACCGGTGTGTTCTTGCTGGCGACGGCCAGAAGCCGCTGGTTCGGAATCACGATGGCAGTGTCGACCGCCTGCCTGAGGGCGTCAACGCCTTCGACAGCCTGTCGCATTCTCAACTGACCCTCGAAGAGGAACGGCTTCGTGGCGATCCCCACCACGAGAGCCCCCATCTTCTTCGCCATCCGCGCCACGACCGGGCCCGCGCCCGTGCCGGTGCCCCCGCCCATCCCGGCGGTGATGAACACCATGTCCGCACCCTTGATGGCATTGGCAACCTGCTCCTCATCCTCCTCGATCGCCTTCCTGCCGACCTCCGGCTTTCCGCCGGATCCCAGCCCGTGCGTCAGCTCGCGACCGATCTGGATCCGGGTTGCGGCGAGTGAGCCCTCAAGCGCCTGAGCGTCCGTGTTGATGGCGATGAACTCCACACCGGTGAAGCCCGACTCTATCATCCTGTTGATCGCATTGCCTCCCGCCCCGCCCACGCCCACGACCTTGATCGAAGCACTCATATCAGGCTCGGCGTCGAACTGGAACCGCATCGTTCCTCCTTCCGGGCCGCGGCCCTTGAGCCGCGATCCCGTCTGTCCACTGCTTGCTTTCCGTCGTTTACCCATTTGTATTCCTCCGGAACGCCTCCTAAAGGAGGCCGTCGACCCACTGCCTGACCTTGCGGACGGTTCCAAGAACCGCCCCATCATTCCGTCTGCGCCGTCTTCTCGGTGCACGTGACGCCGCAATGGCAACACCGACAACCGCAGCATGAGATGGATCCGCTATCGCATCGAAGAGCCCCGACACTCTGTCGGGGAGTCCGACTCTCGCCGGCATTCCAAAGATGTCCTCGGCCACGTCGGCCACACCACTGAGCTTCGCTCCCCCGCCTGTCAGGACAACACCCGCCGCGGTCCTCCCCCAATACTCCGTGTCCCCGACTTCGGCCAATGCCAGTTCGAGGATCTCACGAACCCGGGGTTCGATGATGGCGGACAGCATGTGTGTCGAGCTCTCCCGCGATGGTCGACCACCCACGCTCGGGATCTCGAGAGCCGAGTTCCCGATCATGGACATCTTGGCGCAGCCTGACTTGCGCTTGAGGAGTTCTGCCTTGACCAGCGGCATTCTGAGCCCCACGGCAATGTCGTTTGTGATGCTCGATGCTCCCCATCCAACAACCCCGGCACACCGAATCGCCCCCCCGTGGTGAAGGGCAACACCCGTCGTGTCGGCGCCGATGTTCACGAGGAGAACGCCGAGTTCTCGTTCGTCAGCGGGGAGCGACGAGAGCCCCGCCGCAACCGGCTTGGCAACCATGATGCTCTCCCTCACCCCGGCCTTCCGCACGGCTCTGATGGAGTTGTCGATTACGCGCTCCTCGGCCGTGACGATGTGGACCTTGGACCCGAGGCGCACGCCCGACATGCCGATGGGATCGCGGATCCCCCGCTGCCCGTCGACGAAGAACTCCTGAGGAAGCACGTCCACGACCGATCGACCAACCGGCAGAGCCAGGGTCTTGGCCGCATCGAGCACGGTGGACACCTCAGATCGCGTGATCTCACCGTTCGCTCCGGAGACGGCTATGACGCCCCGGCTGTCGATGCCCTTGATGTGCTCCCCGTTGAGTGAGATCGCAGCGGTGCCGATTTCAACGTCCGCGCTCTTCTCGGCTGCCATGACCGCCTCGCGAATAGAGTCCGCCGCCCTCTCCATGTTGACTATGACGCCGGCTTCTATCCCCGTGGAACGCGACTCACCGATCCCGAGGATCTCCGGAAGCTCCGAATCCCCGACATCCGCGACGACTACCTTAATCCTGCTCGAACCCAGATCGAGGCCGACAATGATCTCGCTCCGCTTCAAGTGGGGCCTCCCGTCCTACGCACGTCCTCGAGGTCCGCCTCAGGCGGTCCTCACGACAACCTGGCTTCTGAATCTCATGTCTATGGTCTCGGCCTTCACACCTCTCGCCCTGAGATCGTTCAGGACCGCCCAGAGTTGTGACAGCGTCATCGTGTCGTAAGCGCCGGAGCCAAACCTGATCTCTGCCCCGTCGGCTACCGTGTAGATAACCAGACCCGACCCCGGCGCAATATGCACTTCTGATATCTCCGCCCAGAATGGGGGCGAAAGCTCTCTCGCGGTGTTCAGGAGACTCAGAGCCGTCCTCAGATTCTCCGAGTCAAACACCTCGCCCTCTGAGGGAGGTTCGTTGAGCCCACTGATAAGAGGAATGTCAATGAATGGAGTCCGCTCGGCGCCCGGCAGCACGCTACCGTCGGCTGCGACCTCCATGAATCCGGAGGAGCCTGAGGGCACGATGGCGGCCGGCAGCTTCTCGTCAAGCCGGATGAGCACGTGATCGGGAAGCCGGCGAGTCACATACGCCCGCTCGACCCTCGGATTCGATGTAATCGTTGCCTCGACGCGTCCGAGATCGATGGAGAGAAGGTCCATCCCCGGCTCGATTCCGGCGAGTTCGACAACCTCCGCCTCGGTCAGGACTACATTCCCGCTGACCTCCATGAGAGACAGCGGGAAACGCCCGGCCTCGTCGCCCCATGCGGACGCCTTGTAGGCCGAGAACGCTATCCCGGTCAGGAGCAGCAGTGCGCTCGCCACGATGGTGATCCGCTTCGCTCCCCCACCCTGGCGCTGGGACCTTTCGCGATCATGCCGTGCTGTACGTGTCCGGTCCGTCCCCCTCAATGCGCCCTCCTGCCTACGATCTCCACCTCAGTCTCAAGATCACGCCCTGTGTGATCGCTGACTCGTTCACGGATCAGAGTGATCAGCTCCTCGACGTCCTCGGGAGTCGCCCCCCGGTCATTCAGTATGAAATTGGCGTGCACGTCGGACACGACGGCTCCACCGATGCGAGCTCCGACGAGGCCAACCGAATCGATGAGCGCCCACGCGGCCTTGTCTGGGAAATTGCGGAAGACGCATCCGGCACTTCGCATGCCGACCGGCTGCGTTCGCCATTTCCGCTCGATGATCTCCTGCAGTCGTGCTGCGACAGTTGAAGGACTCTCGTCGGCAAGGGTCAGGACGACCCTCTCGACGACGTGTCCCTCCGGAATGCCCATGCGCCTGTAGGAGGCATCGAGTTCGCTTCCTGCGACCCGCACGGAACTCTCCCCTGGTTCGAAGACCACAACGGATTCGAGATGGTCTGCGAACCAGACGTCGTAGCTTCCGGCGTTCATGACGGCGGCTCCACCGACACTGCCGGGAATCCCGGCGAGAGGCTCAAGCCCAGTAAGACCGGACTCGGCGCAGAAGCTCAGGAGTCCGCTCAGCGGGATCCCACTGCCAACGGTCACGACTCCGCCGTCGGCACGCAGCGTGCTGAGCGCCTGCTCGGTGGAAAGGACGGCTCCTTCGATGCCCCCGCTTCTCACGAGCAGATTGGTGCCTCGCCCCAGAATCTTGATCGCCACACCGGCGCCCTTCAGAAGCGTCGCGCACTCCTTGAGGCTACCTTCGTCGAGCGGCTGGACGTAGACATCGGCAGGACCTCCCAGACCGAAGGACGTATGCTTGGCCATGGGCTCGTCCGGATGAACGCATCCGGGAGCTATCGCCCTGAGTTCTGTGATGATGTCTTGGTCCAGCATGAGTAACCTCGCCCCGCTCCGCATCCGCGAAGTCAGGAGTTGTCTCGCTCGCTTATGGCTGTGAGGATACGATCCCCCACTTTGTAGATGTCGCCGGCTCCGAGTGTCACGACGACATCGCCGGGACGTATGACCTCGACAGCGCGCGCGAACAACTCATCCATGTCCTCGATGTACGATGCGTCTCTATGGCCGTATCGTATCGCGGCCTCTACAATATTGGCTCCGCTCACCCCCTCGATGGGTGCTTCGCTGGCGGCGTAGATTCCTGTGACCATAAGTACGTCGGCGTCGTAGAACGATCTTCCGAACTCATCGGATAGCTTCTGCGTTCGTGTATATCTGTGAGGCTGAAAGAGGACGACGAGTCTTCTGTTCCAGCAAGCGGCTGCTGCCGCGAGAGTCGTTCCGATCTCTGCTGGGTGGTGGCCGTAATCATCCAGTACAAGCACATCGTTGACCTCCCCTTTGATCTCGAACCTGCGGGCTATTCCCTCGAACTCCTTCAGAGACCTGGCGATGTCTCCGAACCCCACGCCGAGTTCCAGGCCCACCGTGACTGCGGCGAGCGAGTTGTAGATATTGTGAAGCCCCGGCATGTGCATCTCGATTCTGCCCATATCCTCTCCGCGTACGATCACGGAGAACGACGTCAGCTCCCCTGATGACTCAATGTCGTAACCCTGTACGTCCACCTGACCGGTCAGGCCGTAGCTCACGACCCTGCGGTGAATGTCGGGGATTATTGACTGGATGCTGTGCTGGTCCAGGCAAACCACCGAGCAGCCATAGAACGGGATGCTGTTGGCGAACCGAACGAACGCCTTCTTGATCTCGTCTATCCCCTCGTAGAAATCGAGATGCTCCTCATCGATGGTCGTGATGACGGCCATCGTCGGTGAGAGTTTCAGGAACGACCCGTCGCTCTCATCGGCCTCCGCCACGATGTACTCGCTGGATCCAAGCCGGGCGCCTGTACCCATGGTCTTCACGGTTCCACCAACGACGACCGTGGGATCCAGTCCACCGGCCGTAAGCACGGTCGCGATAAGAGATGTGACAGTAGTCTTGCCGTGCGTTCCACCGACGGCCACCGAGTACTTCATGCGCATCAGTTCGGCGAGCATTTCAACGCGTGGGATGACCGGGATCATCGCCGCACGAGCCGCCACAACCTCTGGGTTGTCCGGCGGAATCGCGGTTGAGGTGACCACGACATCGGCTCCCTCGACATTGGCGGCTTCATGTCCGTAGTGGATCCTGCCCCCAAGGCGCGTCAGCCTTTCGGTGATATCTCCCTGATGAAGATCGGAGCCGGACACGTCGAAACCGAGGGTAAGAAGGATCTCCGCGATCCCCCCCATCCCGACGCCACCTATCCCCACAAGATGAACACACTTGACTCTGCCGAACATTGTCATCGTTTCGTCTCTGCTCCCGGCGGGTCACCCCGCCCTTCATCGTATCCGCCGGCCCCAACTGCGATAGGCTTCAAGGGCGGGCCGGTCAGTGCCTTGTCTGCGACGCCACTGCCAGAACGTCCCGCGCGACCCGGTCAGCCGCATCGGGCCGCGCGAGGACTCTGGCTGCGCTTGACATACTCGTCAGCCGCGTGCGATCGCGAAGGAGATTTTCAAGTGCGCCGGCAAGCCGATCTCCAGTTAGCTCACCGTTGGGAATCACTACAGCCGCTCCGCCATCCTCCACGGAGCGAGCGTTCTTCATCTGATGATCGTCAGTCGCATGCGGGTACGGAACGAGAACGGATGGCCGCCCAACGATGGCCGTCTCAGCCAGCGTTGTGGCCCCAGCGCGTGAGACGACGATGTCACACGCCGCGTAGAGCGGGGCGATATCCTCGAAGAAGACCTCGACGATGGCCCGCGCACCGACCGACGCTACCTGAGCCCGAACATGTTCAAGCTCATCCGCACCGGTCTGGATGATGAACTCGATCCCTGCTTGAGACAGCCGCGGCATGGCTTCGGCCACCGCAAGACTCAACCGCCTGGCCCCTCGGCTCCCACCTACAACCATCACAACATCTGCTTCATGCGTGAGGCCGAGGGTGCGGCGTGCGACGGTGCGATCAATCTCATCGAATCCTCGTCGGACAGGGTTTCCCGACTGCTCAATCCTCTTCGCGTGCGGGAGGTGACCCCCTGATTCCGCGAAGGTCACGTGCACGACCTCCGCGAACCTCGAGAGGACCCTCGTAGCGAGCCCCGGCCAGGAGTTCTGCTCCTGAAGGACGATCGGGACTCCTACGGCGCGAGCCGCAAGCACGGGCGGAAGACTGGCGAACCCGCCGGTCCCAACGGCGGCGTCCGGTCGCTTCATAGCGAGAGCGCAGACCGCTTTCAGGCAGCCCGCGGCCACGGCGAACGGGACCACGGCATTCCTGATGACGGATCCACGGGTGACTCCCATCGAAGGCACGGTCACGAACCGTCTTCCCGTCCCCAGCACGACGCGCTCCTCGATCGATCCCCTGCGTCCCATGAAGAAGACCTCCGCCTCCGGGGAGAGTTCCTCGATCGCCTCGGCGATCGCGATCCCAGGAAATATGTGCCCCCCTGTGCCTCCTCCGGCGATCATAATCCTCACGACCTCTTCCCTCTTCGACTCTCGCGTGACTGGGCACCGACCGTTTCGAATACCCTGCGACGCGACATGTTTATCAGAATGCCGGCTGCGGCCATGTTCACAACGAGTGACGTACCGCCGTAGCTCACGAACGGGAGCGGCAGGCCGGTTGTCGGCATGCTGGCCGTGACGACCGCTATGTTTATCGCTGCGTAGATCACGATCATCATCGTGAGTCCACCAGCCAGAAGGGACCCATAGGAATCGTGTGATCTGGCGGCGATCTTCAGCCCACGCACCATGAGGGACACAAACAGTGCGACGAGAATGAATGTCCCGATGAGTCCCAGCTCCTCGCCCCATATTGAGAATGCGAAGTCAGTGTGCGAATCCGGGATGAACGCCCGCTGGCGGCTCGCTCCCAGTCCCCGTCCGATGATCCCGCCCGAACCCAGGGCGATCAGCGACTGGTAGACCTGGTAGACGGGCCCTTGTGTGTTCACTCCAGCAAGCGACAGATCGTAGGTCGACTGCCAGATACCGACGCGCTCAGTAATGCGGGGGACAAGCTTGTACGCAAGGAACCCCAGCGGTGCGGCCGCGAGGCCGAGCGCCGAGATATGCGACAGCTTGGCTCCTCCAAGGAAGAGCATTGTCAGCGCGAGAATCAGAATGGCGAGAGCGCTCCCGTAGTCCTGCTGTCCGGCTATGAGAGCCACCGTCAACGCAACCAGCACGAGCCGTGGAGCGAGTCCATGTGCGAAGTCGCCAAGATCGTTCTGCCTGCGGTCAAGAACGTCGGCAAGGTAGAGGACGAGAACCAGTTTCGCCACCTCACCCGTCTGGATGATCAGGAGCGTTGAGGTCGCTCCCTTGATGGTCTTCCCGGAGGTAAGCGTGAGCACGAGGAGCAGGAGCGATATCAGCATCGCCGGCTTCGCGAATCGCCGGTACCACTTGTAGTCGACGAAGGCGAACGCACCCATCGCGGCGAATCCGACCAGGAGCCTGATGGTCTGCCTCTGCACCATGACATTCTCCCCCCCGAGCTTGATGCTCGAGAAGTAGATGCTGGCCGTGTAGACGGTCATCATGCCGACCAGGACGAGCAGAAGCACCGTCCAGATGAGAGGCCTGTCGTATCTGATCGCTCCTCTCACGCCTTGTTCCCCTTCCCGCCGTGCCCCGCGGCCGCGTTCACCAGCCGGGCTACCTCATCCTTGAATCTGCGTCCCCGGTCTTCGAAGTCCTTGAACATATCGAAGCTCGCGCAAGCCGGTGACAGGAGAACGACATCGCCGCGTTCGGCCGTCGTCCTGGCCAGCTCGATCGCTTCCCTGAGCGATTCCGCGAGCCTGACGGGCACAATCCCATCGAACGCGGCCTTCATCTTGGCCGAAGCCTCTCCGATGAAGATGGCCTCCTTCACACCCTGGCCCGCCTGTTCCCTCAAGATATCGAACGCCGAGCCCTTGTCCCTGCCCCCCCCTATCCAGATGATCGGGGCGTCGTAGCTCATGAGCGCGTACTTGACGGAGTCGACGTTGGTCGCCTTCGAGTCGTTTACATAGCGCACTCCATCTATCAGAGCCACGTCCTCCAGCCGGTGTTCGAGGGACCTGAACGTCCTGAGCACGTCTGACGCATCCACATAATCGATGTCGACGAGAAGCGCCGCCGCCAGTGCGGAGAGTGAGTTCCAGAGATTGTGCGGCCCCGGAAGGCCGAGTTCGCTCACGGGCATGACGGCCGTCTCACGACCACCGATCTGCGACACTATCCATCCGTCCCGCACGAAGACGCCGCCTTCGACTTCCCTGAATCTGCTCACGGGAACAACAGTCCCGGGTATTTCATGCATAGCCTTATTGAGAAGCTCGTCGTCGATGTTCAGAACCGCGTAGTCGTCGGAGGTCTGGTTCTCGAAGATCCTGAGCTTCGCTGCAATGTAGTCATCGTACGAGTCGTAACGGTCGAGATGGTCCTCTGTGATGTTGAGCAGGACACCGACATGCGGCCTGAAGGTCTCGATCGTGTCCAGCTGGAAGCTCGACACCTCCGCGACGACGAGCCCGTCGGGCGGCAGACCGATGATCTCTCCGGATATCGCCTCGCCGATATTCCCGCCGACGGCAACCCGGCGTCCCGAGCTACTCACGAGTTCCCCGATGAGGGCCGTGGTGGTCGTCTTTCCGTTCGTTCCCGTCACTGCTACCCACTCCGCATCTGAGTATGAATACGCAAGCTCGAGTTCTCCGATAATGGGAATGCCGTTGTCGCGCGCCTCGCACAGAAGAGGAGCCGTGAGCGGCACTCCCGGGCTGGTGACCACGAGATCGATACCGTTCGTGAGTCCACGAGGATGCTCACCAAGCACGAGTTCAACTCCTCTCTCGCGCCAGTCCACGGAGGAGAGAGCGAGTTCGGACTCGCCCCTGCGATCGGCCGCCACCACCTTGCTTCCCACGCTCAGAAGCAGATCGACTGCCGCTCTTCCGCTTCTCGCCAAACCGACCACGAGCACTCTCTTCCCTGCCAGCTCTCGCCGTACCCGAGTTCCCAAGGAGTACACCCCTCCTCCCACTTCGCTCTTTGGCTCCCCACCAACCGGTTTTCATGAGGTCACGCTACGCTTTCCGGTTCGAGTCGTGCGTCCTGTGCAAGGCCCCAATCACTGAAGCTTCAGCGTCGAGAGCGAGAGGAGCGCGAAGAGAGCTCCAACGATCCAGAATCGTACGACTATCTTGCTCTCCTGCCACCCCAGCTTCTGGAAATGGTGATGGAGAGGAGCCATGAGAAACACCCGTTTGCCTCGAAGCTTGTATGAGGCGACCTGGATGATGACCGACGCGGCGACGATGACGAAGATCCCGCCGACGATCAAAAGCCACACCTCCTTCTTGATCAGAATCGCCAGTGTTCCGAGTGCACCACCTACCGCCAGCGAACCCGTGTCACCCATGAAGATCTCAGCGGGGTGTGAGTTGAACCACAGGAACCCGAGCCCGGCGCCCATGAGCGCAGAGCAGTAGACCGTGAGTTCCCCTGCCCCCGATATGAACGGGATGTTCAGGTAGTCGCTGAACCTGACGTGTCCCGTGACGTAGCTCATGGCGGCGAACACAAGTGCGCAGAAGACAACCAGGCCTATCGCGAGACCGTCCAGACCGTCGGTCAGATTCACCGCATTGGAGCTGGCCGTGATGACGATCATCACGAAGAGCACATAGGCCGGACCGAGAGACAGGAACGCATCCTTAAGGAACGGGACCGCCACGTTCGTTGGATCCGCGATGAACGTCCCGCGGTAGATCAACGCTCCGATGACGAGCCCCAGCACGAGCTGTCCGGCAAGCTTGTAGCGCGCGACCAGTCCCTTCCTGCGCTTCCTGACGACCTTGAGGTAATCATCCGTGAAACCAACGAGCCCAAGCCAGAGCGTGGTCATCACCATGAGCCAGATGAACTCGTTGTCGAGGCGTGCCCACAGAAGCGTGGGAACGATCGTAGCGACGAGAATGAGAAGTCCACCCATCGTTGGCGTTCCGGCCTTGTCGATGTGCGACTCCGGTGCGTATTCGCGCACGCCATTGGTGAGCGCGTGGCGCTTGAGCATGCGAATGAAGAAGGGGCCCAGGAGGAAGCTTATGAGCAGGGCTGTCATGGCCGCGTACGCCGAACGGAAGGTGATGTATCGGAAAACATTGAAGGCAGATATGTAGTCCCTTAGGGGGTACAACCAATGATACAACATGTCAGCCCTTTTCCGATGGGGAGCCAAGTGGTCCCGCTGGCTAGGAGACGGGCGTCTCCTTCACCAGCAACTCAACCACTTCCTCCATGCGCATTCCGCGCGACCCCTTCAACAAAACAACGCCGTCTGGTGCGAGGTCTCTATCAAGATCCCGTGCCAGTGCGTCCTTATCTCTATACGCTCTCACCCTGTCGGGTGGCATTCCGCTGTCTATCGCTCCGTCCCGAAGAGCCTCGATCTCGCTTCCGAAGAGATAGAGCCTCTCCACGCCAAGCTCTGCTGCCGTGACACCGGCCTCGCGATGGACGTCCTCGCTCCTCTCGCCCATCTCGAGCATGTCTCCTATCACCGCGGCGGTCTCCTTCCCGCGTCCCACTGACACGAGAGTCTCGAGCGCGGCTCGAAGCGATCCTGGATTGCTGTTGTAGGCGTCGTTTATGACCGTTCTTCCTCCGACGGTCAGGATGGCCATCCTCATCGGACTCGGTTCGAAGCCCGACAGCGCACCCGCCGCCTCACTCGCCGGCACGCCGAGCACCGCACCTGCGGCGATGGCGGCGAGGGCGTTCATCACGTTGTGCCGCCCGGGAACCGGAAGGGTGATCGTGGTGGACACGCCTATGGTGTCGCTTTTCTCGACGCGGAAGCGCACACCGGATGCACTCGTCTCCATGGCGACAGCTCTCACGTCGGCGCCTTCCGACAGACCGAACGTCGTAACGTCTGCCCGAGTTCGCCCCGCCTGCGACATGACACGAGGATCATCCGCATTCAGGATGGCGCTTCCTCCAGGCTCAAGAACGTCCAGAAGCTCTCCCTTGGCCTCTGCCACCGTCTCTATGTCGTGCATCGTCTCGATGTGTGCCTCTGAGACATTCGTTATGATGCCCACATGCGGCTTCACCACCGCTCCCAGGCGCGCAATCTCGCCCGGGTTGCTCATGCCGATCTCGACGACGGCCGCATCGTGCCGCTCTTCTATTCCGAAGAGCGTGAGCGGGACTCCGATGTGGTTGTTGTAGTTGCCCGCTGTCTTTGCCACACACCATTTCTCGGCCAGCACCGCGGCGGTCATGTCCTTGGTCGTCGTCTTGCCGTTCGTTCCCGTCACACCAACGACGCGCGGTGCGAACCTGTCTCTGTACCAGCCGCTCAGGGTCAGGAGAGCATCGGTCGTGTCAGGAACGCGGACGAGCGGTCCTGAACCCGATCGGATCTCGACCGACTCGGCAACCACCGCGGCAACGGCACCTCGCTCGAACGCCGCGCCGATGAACTCGTGCCCGTCGTAGCGCTCTCCGCGGATGGCGATGAAGAGATCGCCCGCACGCGTGGTCCGTGAATCGATCGAGACCCCCGCTGCTACCGCAGCCGGAGGACCGTCGCTGACCACACCCAGGGCCTGTGCCATCTCGATCAAGAGCACCCTCTCCATTCAGTGCGCCTCTGCTTCTCGGGCAGCGATCGCCGCCCGGGCCTCTTCACGATCATCGAAGTGGAGTGTCTCACTGCCGATGATCTGGTAGTCCTCGTGCCCCTTCCCGGCGATGACAACGATGTCACCGGTTGCGGCCGCTCTGACGGCAGCCACGATGGCCTCCCGCCTATCTTCAATGACGGTTACCTCGGAGCTACCACCGGCCTCACGCACGCCCTCGAGGATCTCGGCGATGATGGCGCCGGGCTCCTCTGTCCGCGGGTTGTCCGAGGTGACCATGACCAGATCCGATGCGAGAGCGGCGATGCGACCCATCACCGGGCGCTTGCTCCGGTCTCGGTCGCCGCCACATCCGAATACTGTTATGACGCGAGCCGGATTCAGATCCCGGACGGCCGCAAGGACCTTCTCAAGAGCGTCGGGAGTGTGTGCGTAATCGACAACAACCGAGAACCCACGCGCTCCCGGGACAAGCTCCAGCCTTCCGGCAACACGCGTCACGTTGCTGAGGCCGGCACGGATCGCGTCGAGCGAGATACCCTGGGTAACGGCCACGGCGGTGGCCGCCAGGGCATTCATGACGTTGAAGCCGGCGATGAGATTGAGTTGTACGTCGACGTCGCCGACCGGCGTGTGGAAGACGGCCGTCGTTCCCTCAGGGGCCGTCTCAACGTTCGAGGCGTATACGTCCCCATCGGTCATCCCGTAGGAAAGCACCGTGACTCTCTCGGCGTCCGACAGTGACGCCAGGATCTCCCGGCCGAAGGCGTCGTCGCGATTCACGATCGCCGATGCCCCCGGCTTGTTGGCGTCGCCTGCTATGAGATCAAACAGCCTGCTCTTGGCAGCGCCGTATTCCGCGATCGAGCCGTGGAAGTCGAGGTGGTCATGCGACAGATTGGTGAATGTCGCCGTGTCCATCTTCATGCCAAGCACGCGCCCGAGAGAGAGAGCGTGTGACGACACCTCCATCGTGACAGCCTCGACACCATCGTCCAGCATCGATGCCAGGAGTCTGGCCAGGTCGGTCGATTCCGGGCTCGTCCGTTCTGCGGCCGTGCCCGCCCCTGCCCCGCGATACCCCAAGGTCCCGATGACGCCCGTCTTGATGCCGCTCTCCTTGAGAATCGAATCGATGAGGTGAAGGGTCGTCGTCTTGCCGTTTGTCCCCGTGATCGTGTGAATCTTGAGATGCTCCGACGGTCTTCCGTGGAATTCGTGCGCCACGGGACCCATCGCGGATCGCGTGTCGGCGACCACGATCTCCGTGACCCCGGAAGCGCCGGTCGGCTCCTCAACGAGAGCGGCGACTGCTCCCCGCCTCGCAGCCTCGGCCACATGGGAGTGCCCATCGGAGACGAACCCTCTGACGGCGACAAAGAGACCATTCTCTTTCACCATCCGTGAGTCATGCTCCACGGCGCTCACGTCGATCTCATCGATCGAGGTCTTCCCGTGCATGTCGGCAATCTGAAACTGCACGCCGCTTCCTCTGAGAATGTCACCGAGTTTCTGAAGCACAGATGCCCTCTATCCGGGAGCGCAGGTCAAGAAGACCCTGTCTCCCGGCTCAATCCCCGACCCGGGTCTTGGTGACTGCGTCTGAACCAATCCGTTCCCCTCGAAAGCCACAGCAAGCCCGAAACTCGTGGCAAGTCTGCGGGCGGCTCTCACACTCATCCCGCGAAGCTCGGGCATGCGCGCCGGATCGCCGGCGTCCACACCACCAGAGGCCGGCAGGATGGTGGCGGTCATGTTGTCGGACGCACCGGCCAGGTTCTGTAGCGGTACCGCCAGTGTGATGAGGCTCTCGCCAATCCCGAAACCGCGGTCTTCTGAGCCGGGGTCGGATGAGGCACTCATGTCCGATGCGGCGTTCAGAGCGGCATCACAGTAGAGAGGATCCCCGTCCGCTCGCCTCTCTAGCCGCTGTCTCCCGAACACCAGGTCGTGACCGGATCCTCTGATTAGCTGCTCAACGATGCGACGGAAGACCGGAGCCGCTACCTGCCCGCCCAGACCTCTCCCGCTCGGCTCGTCCAGCAGAACCAGACAGACGATCCCCGCCTCCTCAACCGGAGCGAAGCCGACGAACGATGAGACCCATTTCCCGGGCGCGTACCCGCGGATGCCCGGCACAACCTTCTGGGCGGTACCCGTCTTGCCGGCCACGCTCACTTCACTGGGCGAAGCCTTCATCCCGGTTCCGCGCTCTGTCACCTCAAACATGATGCCGCGCACAGCAGCAGCGACCTCCGGATCAACGACGCGCCGGACGACGCACGGTCTCGCCTCCTCCGCGACCCGTCCATCGTCGTCGAGAACTGACTTCACGATGCGCGGCTCCATGAGGAAGCCGCCGTTCGCAATGGCGGAGTAGGCGGTGACGAGCTGAATCGCCGTTACTGCGACCTCCTGCCCGATGCCTATCGTGTGCACGGAGCGTGAGCTCCATTCGGTCGGTTCCCTGAGTGTCCCGCGCACTTCACCGGGGAGATTGACGGCCGTGAGACAGCCGAATCCGAAGTCTCTCGCGTACGAATAGAGAGGACTCTCTCCGACTTCACCTGCTATCTGCGCGAAGCAAACGTTAGACGATTTCACGAGCGCCGTTTCGAAGTCCATCCAGCCGTGCGGCTTGACATCCCGAATGGTGAAGCTACCGAACCGCCCCTTCCCCTGGAATGCGTAGTAGACGGATGTCAGATCGGCGGCGCCTGTGGCGAGAGCGGCGCAGGCCGTGAAGACCTTGAAAGTCGATCCCGGCTCGAACTGGTCGGTCACCGCTCTGTTGCGCCAGTTCTCCTCAGCGAAGCGATCCGGCCGGTTGCAGTCGAAGGACGGCCAGTTGGCCATCGCGAGAATGTCTCCGGTCCATGGATCCTGCACGACCACGATCCCGCTCTTCGCCCCGTACTCCCACACTGTGCGTTCAAGCTCAACCTCGGCGATCGCCTGCAGGTTCATGTCGATGGTGAGCACAACCGACTTGCCGTCGTCGGGAGTCGTTCGAGTGCTGGCCGGTGCGGGCGTACGCTGGTGTCTGCTGTCCATGTAGTAGTAGATCGTTGCCTCAGAGCCGGTGAGCAGGTCGTCCATACGGCTCTCCATTCCGGAGATGCCGCTCCCGTCGATGTCCGTGTATCCGATGACATGGCACGCGCCCCTGCCGAACGGATAGACCCGCTTTGTTTCAGCGAGGAACTCGATGCCCGGAAGATCGAGCGCCGCAAGAGCCTCAGCTCTCGCAGGCTCCACCTGACGTTCAATCCACACGAAGCTCGTCTTCTTCCTGAGGCGTGCCTCGTACGAAGCCGCGGAGCCGCCGAGTGCTCTCGCCAGCCCCCGTGCTACGGTCCTCGGCGACTTGATCTCCCCGGGGTAGGCACAGATGGAACTGACTGTGAGGTTATCGGTGAGGCGAACCATGTTCCTGTCGTAGATCTGACCCCTCTCGGGAGCCAGCTTGACTTCCACAACCTGCTGACGCTCTGCCAGACTGGCCAGACGGGGCGCGTGCACGACCTGGATCAGGATCAGGCGCAACAGAATGAACGCCCACACGCCCAAACCCACAAGAAGCGCCGCGCTGAATCGCTTCGGGTGGACGTGCCCGGTCGTTGTGTCTCTAACCGTTGGTATGTGCATCGTCGATCCCCGCGGCCAGGTCCTCCGGCCGAATCGTGCGACTGATAATGGCATCCTCAAGGCGAATGATCTCGCCCGGCTTCGGATGACGCATGCCGAGGCGGTCCTCTGCGTATTCCTGAATCCGCTCCCGGCTCGAGAGGGACACACACTCCATTCTCAGAAACCCAATCTCCGTCCTGAGGCATTCCCGTCTGTGCTGGAGTTCATCGATCTCGGATGCGAGTCTCGTGGCGTAGACCTGCTGCCAGATGCAGAGGACGCCGGTCACGAGCACGGCGCACCAGATCAGAAGCCCCTTCGCGTGAAGTGGTCCACCCACCCTGTTCACTAGTCGTGTGATGGGACCAGGCTTCTTCACGATCCTCGTGCCTCCATTCATCCCCGGATCTGATTCTCCGCCTTGGTTCCACGTCTTCCCGGGCTGACCGGTTGCCGGCGCCTCATGGCCTCCGACAGACCGGCGGCCCGGTCAGTTCTCGTGCGGAGCCAGTTTCTCTGCAGCTCTGAGCTTCGCCGACCGTGCCCTCGGGTTTCCTGCGATCTCGACGTCGCGCGGTCGAACCACGCGCCGTGTGAGAATGCGCAGTGTGGGCTTGCGCCCGCACGCGCAGACTGGAAGGTCCCTCGGACAGACGCACGGCCGCTCGGCCCTCACGAAGTGCTGTTTGACGATGCGATCTTCTAGCGAGTGATACGAGATAACGACGACCCTTCCACCCGTGCGCAGGAGTGATTCCGCCTGTGCCAGGCCAGAGCGCAGGTTGTCGAGTTCAGAGTTGACAGCAATTCTGAGCGCCTGAAACACACGGGCCAGGGTCTTGTTCCGGTTCCGGGGCTTAGTGCTCACCACAGCGTTTGCCAGTTCCGCCGTTGTCTGGCATCGCCCCGCGTCTCTAGCCTCGATGATGGCCCGTGCGATGGGACGAGCACGATGTTCCTCTCCAAACCTGTAGAGAATCTGAGACAGCGACCGCTCATCGCTCTTCGCGATGAGCCCCAAGGCGCTCATGCCGTGGTCTCTGCCCAGGCGCATATCGATCGGTCCGTCAAAGCTGTAGCTGAATCCGCGCTCCGCATCGTCGAGCTGCATGGAGGAGAACCCAAGATCAAAGAGAATGCCGTCCACTCCGGCGAATCCCCGCTCGCCGGCGAGTACGGACAGATCTGCGAAATTACCTTCTGCGATCTCCACTCTCTCTCCGAACGGCTTGAGCACCTTCTCGGCCTCGTCGCATGCCGTGCTGTCCAGGTCCAGACCAAGGAGCCGGCCGGCTGGAGCATTATTGAGAATCCGACTCGCGTGCCCCCCACCACCCAGGGTGCAGTCGATATACTGACCATCCGTGCGGGTTACGAGGTAGTCGATGACCTCGGCAACCATCACTGGCAGATGCAGAGCCTGCATTCTCACTTCGCTTTGTTTCAGATACGCGGCGTTTTGCTGCAAACGGCGAGAACGGGACGGGCGAGTACGGTCAGCTCGCTCGAAGATCGTGGGTAGATGCCGGCCCCATGTATGTGTTCGCGCCGTATGTGCTCATCTCGAGGAAGCCGTGGAGTCCTGCGAGGAGCAAGATGTTCCTCACGTATGGGCTCAGACCGGCTACCATCAATTCACCTCGGTACGAATGGACGAATTCGAACTCCTTAGCGAGTTCTCCCGCGTCCTGGTAGTCCACGTGATCCACGTCGGAGAAATCGAGGACGATTCGCGTCTTACGCAAGGCCAGAAGGCCGGCAAGGTGTCGATGCAGCCGGCCGAGGTCGCGCGCTCCTCCAATGGACCCGGCCATGTGGAGTACGGTCGCCCTCTCCGTCTCCCTCGGGAGGATGGTCATGTCTTACCCCTCCCCCCCGTTGCCGGTCAGGTCACCCGGGTTCTCCCAGAGGGTCTCGGCGACCTCCTCGTATGAGAGACCGAACTCCTCCTTGTACTTCTGGTGTCGCTTGGGATCCCAGAACTCAACGCGCTCTATCGCACCGATCACGAGCACGTCCTTCTCCAGTCCAACAAGCTCCCTGAGTTCCTGCGGGATGACAATGCGCCCATGACTGTCCACACTGACTTCGCACGCTCGCGACGCGATCTCCCGCTTGAAGAATCTCGATTTGCGGGAGGTGAAGGAGAGTCCGCGCAGATCACTCTCAACGCGCTGCCACTCATCGCGGGGATAGAAGAAGAGACACCCATCGAGTCCAAGCGTGAGGACGAAGATCTCCCCCGTAGCCTTCCTGAACTTCGAGGGGATCGAGAGGCGACCCTTCGCGTCGAGCGTGTGTATGTATCTACCCAGAAAAGAGGTCATATGGACATCCAGAGCAAGATCCGGCCCACTTCATCCCACTTCAGCCCACTCGCGGGATACTAGCCGTCCGCCCCTGACGCTGTCAAGTGAAAAAGACGCCCATGCTATAGGCTGTTTGTAGATTC
This sequence comes from uncultured bacterium, assembly GCA_964521425.1. Classification (GTDB taxonomy): domain Bacteria; phylum Joyebacterota; class Joyebacteria; order Joyebacterales; family Joyebacteraceae; genus Joyebacterum. Next base: position 30,925 of record CAZFRO010000011.1, on the reverse strand, counting down.
TCGCGCGCTGCTGAGATCGGTGGGATGACTCGACCGCATCCCACGCTGACTCACGCTGTGGATCCGGCTGGACACGACGAAGCGCCCGGGCTTATTTCCCGGGCGCTTCTATTTAGATCGATCCGAACGCGATCGCCGGCCGGCGATCTTCATCTCTTTCGAACACGACGCATCGCCGCGCTACTTGATGAGCAGCATCTTCTTCGACTCGCTCCTGTCGCCGACGGCAATCCTGTAGAAGTAGACACCCGATGCGACCGGCCTGCCGTGTCCATCACGGCCGTCCCAGACTGCCGCGTGCCGTCCGGGCTCCACGTGCGAATCCAGAAGCGTGCGGACAACCGCTCCCCCAACCGTATAGATGGAGAGAGTCACGGGCGCGCTGCCCTCAGTGGTCGGCACAATGAACTCGATCGTCGTAAGCGGGTTGAATGGATTCGGGACGTTCTGTTCCAGAAGTCGTCCACCGAGATCTACGACATCATCGTTGCTGACCCCGACAGGAATCTCAAAACCATAGAGCTGCGTCCGCCACAGATCGTGAAGGAAACACCCCCACTCTACACTGGCGCCACCGTCGTAAGCGCCCTCACAGTCCCAGACATACACCTTGGTGTCCATTCCGCCAACCACGACCTCGACATCACCGTCTCCGTCGACATCGTCCACGGTCGGAGACCCGTAGATGTAGGCGCCCGTCTGGATCGGCCAGCCGTCCAGAACCGAGCCATCAAGATCGAAGGCAAACAGCTTTCCAGAATCACTGCCTACGATCAGCTCGAGATCCGGATCGGCATCGACATTGGCGATCGCCGGACTCGATTTCACGTTCCCGCCCAGCAACTGCGGCCATCCGCTCATCGCGCTGCCCTGGTAGTCCCATATCATAATCTCGCCGTCAGAGCCCACCTGAACCAGTTCGAGGAATCCGTCTCCGGTCAGGTCCGCAAGAACAGGTGAGGGTGGGAAATCTCCATTGTTCGCCATCGACTTCGGCCATCCGGCGAGCGGGATCCCCTCATGATCGAACAGCGAGACATCCCACGTGTGGGAGGCGATCGCGATCTCCAGATCGCCATCCCCATCAACGTCTCCGACAGCCGGTGAGCTGTATGCCTTGAGCCCAATTGATATCGGCCAACCCGGCACTCTGGAGCCATCCGCATTGAAACAGTAGACGCTCTCTGTAGCGGCCGGCTGCAGTATCTCCAGTTCCCCGTCACCGTCTATGTCCGCGATCACGGGGGAAGCGTAGATATAGGGATTCCCAAGATCGGCGAAAACGCCGACTGTGAGCGGGTCGCTATCTCCGTCTATGAACTCAGATCCGTTGTAGCTCCAGCAGTAGAGCTTGCCGTCAGCGCAGGGGATTATGATCTCGCTTCGCCCATCGTGGTCGAGATCGGCGAGGGCCGGACTGGCCCAGCAGAACCTCCCGGTCGTAACCGGCCACCCCGAGACCACGCTGCCGTCTTCCCCGTTCCACACGAACACCTCGTGCTCAGGATCGCCACTCCCCACGTCGGCCCAGGCTGCCGCGACGATCTCCACACCGCTGTCGCCGTCCACCTCGCCGACTGCGGGCGTGCAGCGGTATCCGCCCTGACCATCGATTGCGAAGATGCCGCCTGTCCTTGGATCGCCGTCTCCATCCCGGACCTCCGTGCCGTCCGCGTGCCACGCATAGAGCTGCTCGGAGGCGACCAGTATCTCCTTCGAACCGTCGCCGTCGAGATCGGCGACTGCCACACTCGAGTACATGCCCCCCGACGTGGCAAGCGGCCATCCCGACAGACTTGGCGGATTGGTGCTGATACTGAGCACGGGGGAAGCGGTGCTCACGTTCCCTGATGAGTCCACAGCGACAACATAGTAGTAGTAGCGCGTGTTCTCATCCAATCCACTATCAGCGAAATACGACATGCCCTCGACGATCGCCGTGTTGGCTACGTCGTAGGGGCCGGACTGGTTCTGGCTCCTCCACACATCGTATCCTCTGAGATCGGGCTCGATGTTCTGCTCCCAGCTGAGACTGATGGTCGTGCCCACGACATCGCCAAAGATCGTGTCTGGCGGATCAGGCCTGTGGATATCAAGGCGCTGTGTCCATGTCTTGCCATACTCGTCGGCAAGCAGAAGCTCGAAGTACTCGGAGAGATGGCCGAGGATCTCGAATTCAATACCATCGAGGCCGGGAGCAGCCGTACCGGCTGAGATATCTCCCCAGACGTCGGTGCTGTCCGTGAAACCGACCCAGGCCGGCTCGGAGTAGCTGAGCACGCCGGTGATCCCGTCCGCGTCTCCGTTGCCTTCATTCCAGACGTCGAGGAGGAGAGTCACGGTCTCCCCCAACTCGGGGATGCCGTCTCCATCACCACCGACTGAATCATCGAGCTGCGTGTAGAGGTGAACGAGCTCCGGTGCATAGACGCGAACCTCGAACTCCTCCTGCCACGTGGCTCTCCCTGCCTCCGAGAAGTCCAGGGTCAACTCCGCGTCGTGGTTGTTCGGACAGTCGGATGTGACAAAGATCCGGAAGGCGGCGGGGAACTCTGCAGTCACACCGGGTTCCACATCACCGACGAACACCGAGTCCGCCTCGATCACAATGTACGGATCGATTGATGAGATGAAGGCTGAGACCGCGGAAGCCGTTGCGATTCCGCCGTTCCGGACGCTGATGTCAAGTTCCAGGGTCTCGTCCGGCTCCGGCCTGTCGTTCTCGTTCCCGGAGCTTCCTCCGATGTCGTCATCGTCCACGGTCACGTCCGCGAGATGTACGTAGGCTCCGGCCGCGATGACCACATTGATCTCTGATTCGAAGACGTAGTAGTTGGGGCACGTGACGGTGACCTGGAGCACGCCGGTCACAGTCGGGGTGAAATCAATGTGGACCTCACCCACGCCATCCGTTGTTCCGTAGGCGTAGACATCCCCGGACGAAGAGGAGACACAGACCTTCGCGCCCTCCACGAGACCGGGGTCGGTCACGTTGAACGTCATCCCATCTTCCCCAACCTGCATGGCGCCAGAGAAGGCCACCGAGAGGTTCCTCGGACGCACTGTTCTCATGGCTATCTCGGGGTCACCCAGCAGAAGCATGGAAAACTGCGTCCACCTGTCGGTGTTGTCGCGACCTGATTCCGCGAAGCTCGCGTGAAGCGTGGTCGTCATCCCCAAGAGAGGTCCGATCTCCTGGCATCCGGAGACATACAGAAGGTCCAACCAGTCCCAGTAGTAGTCGCGGCACGTCGTGGGGAAAGCATACCGGGTCGGCCCCAGTGTGGCGAAGCCCCCACCAGTAGGATTGATGATGGCGCGCTCCGCTATGCAATCGAAGTCGATGGCCGAGGATGTACAGTCGAGCAGCCAGAGGAACCCAGCCTTGTCGATGCCGTTCGTGAGACCCGACATGCCGGACATCGTGATGTAGTTGTTAACACCTACCCTCATGATGTCCTTGTTCCCGTGGCCGACGTGGACATTTAGGTTGTACCCCTGTTCCAGCGATTCCGCAGCCGCCGCGGCGCTGATAGGATAGGATTCTGGAAACGAAGACCAGTTCGCGTACAGTGCGACATTGGAGATCTGACCGGGGACGGACGGCAACCCGGGCTCGACGATGTCGGCTGCGCCATCAAGGCTGTACGGTCCACTCTCCCAGTCGTATGGAAAGAGCACCTCTCCCAAGTACAGGTTACGATCGACGAAGTGCGGTACGGGACTCTCCCTGTACGCTTCGCACTTGTCGAGGAACGCCTCTACGTCTACGACATTGCTCACCGGAGCGCGGCCGACGAAAACGTCCGGATAGAGATCAACACCATCGCCCGGTTCTTCTTCGGTTCTGTAGCCCTCACCGAACAGAGCATCTCCGTCGGCGTTCCAGTTACCGTCCAGGTCCGAGTAGTAGAGGTCGGTTGGGATACTCTCACCACCGTAGTAGGCCGTTCTTCCGTACCGCACGGGAACGAACTCCGTGTCTCCTCCGAGCAGCACATATGTCGTCCCCCACAGAGCGTATGCATCCTGGAGGAAGAACCGTATGCGCTCAGCGGTGTCGCACCCCCCGGGGTAATTCGCATTGATCCATGACACGGTTCGAACAACGGCCGGCACACCCTTCTGCGTCTTCCAGTCAGCGAGTTCCTGGAAATACGGCGCGTGTTCGTCCGTGGTGACGATGACGTACTCGACGGGGCTACCCTCGAGTGACGGTGAGTACCGAGGCGCAAACCCTCCACTCAGCGGACCGGTGATCACGTTGGTCCCCACATTCCTGAGGACAGTCACCTCATCAGGATTGTCTACGATGGTCTCGATGAGACGACGATAGAGCCTGTCGGAAGTGGCGGTGATTCTCTCTCGGGCCGCCGCTCTTCTATCGGACGGCTCCAGACTAAGTTCGACGGTCAGCTCGGGCGCCAGCACGAGCTGTCCTGACAGCGGCCTCAGCTGCACAGGATAGAGTGCGACGGTAGCGATGCGATACCCGCCGAGGAATCCATCCCCGAGGTAGACGGCTCGCTTCGGAGGATAGGAGAGATCACTCCCGTAGATGCGTTCGTCGGGCTCGACCCACGGCGCGCTCTCGCCGATCGGAACATCGGTCTGGACTGGATGGATCGCATGCGTGCCATTGAGAACGATCTCATCGCCCTCAGTGATCACGAGATCTCCCACGGTCATCCCATCCGGAATCACGAAGTGGATGATACGAGCCGGGATGTCCGGTTCCCCCTCACCCGCCAGCCGCCTTCCGCCGGTGAAGCTCAGGGTCTCGAATCCCCTCGTCTGTCCCAACACAATGTCGTCAGCGGTCAGTTCGGTGTGCGCGACGGGCCCGGCTAGAGCCGGGGCCGAAGCCAAGGTTGTCGCGAAGATAAGCAACGTGACAAGGAGTGCGGATCGCATTCGGTTCCCCCACTAGCAGCCATGCAACAGATAGGTGGCGCAACTCTGTGACAAAAGAAAACAGGAGTCAGCCACTACTCCGACCAACTGCCCTTTTGCGCTTCACTCGTCCCCCCCGGAGATGAGTGTCGATGAATCGTCGCTTGCGCTCAAAAGCAGTAGCAGTCTGAGTAGATGCGGACTCCTGTTGCTGACTTACAATTCAGACATGTTCAGGCTCTCTGAACGCCTCATATCATGATATCATGTTACGATTGCGCTGTCAAGCCACGCGGCGCCTTACTCGGTGCATCTGTGCTCGCCTAGAGCATCGCCGAGCAACCTCCTGGGCCACCCGGCGCGACTTGATCGCTCACTATGTGAGTGGTGGAGCCAGGGGGGATCGAACCCCCGACCTCCTGACTGCCAGTCAGGCGCTCATCCCAACTGAGCTATGGCCCCACGCATCTTCTTCGTAACTCAGGAAGAAGATACTAGCACTCTTGAGCACTCAGTCAAGCGCAATCTCGATTGTGGCCTTCCAGCTCCTGTCCCTCTTCCGGCCGGTCACGCACCCTCGATGGACCGTCGATGGGCCGTCTTCGTGTGCATAGGCCGAGCGAATCCCGCCGCGCAGTTGACGCATCACCTCTGCGATGCTAGATTCGTGGTCTGGCGACTATGCCGGAGTGGTGAAATTGGTAGACGCACGGGACTCAAAATCCCGCGGAGCGTTAGCTCCGTGCCGGTTCGATTCCGGCCTCCGGCACCAACAGACGGGGCTGCCGCACGCGGCAGCCCCGCTCTCACAATCAACCACTGGTCAACCAGGGCAACGGTCCATCCGTTCTATTCGAACATCGACTCCGGATCACCAGGATCGGTGTCCACAAGATCAAGCACAACGGCCACAACGCAGTCGGAGTCCTTCGTAACGGTCACCGAGCCGTAGTAGCTCACGTACTCCTCATTGAGCGATACGTCTGTGTCCTTCATGCGATTGACGTACACCTCATATACCTGTGCGAACGAGTGCGGATCGCCCAGATCGATGTCGCTCAGTTCGAACGTACCATCGGCGCCGCTTGTGACCTCGTAGGTCACCTCGCGAGCGTCGCTTCCGACTTCGGCCCACATCTGGACCGTCATCGCCTCGATCGGCGTGCCCATGCGATTGTTGACCGTTCCTGTAACCGTTCCGTTGTTGCCATCCCACGCGGACTCCGGCCCTATCATGCTGCAACCGGTCGCGATCATGACAACGAACGCCGCTACGGCGACCGTCCTCAAAACGAAATGCCCTCTCCTCATCTGTGCTTCCCTCCTGGAGCCGACCGGCGCAACAATGCCCGCCCGGCGCTCTGCCGTTGGCAGCCTCAATCCTATCTCTGTCTTGAAGACTGCATCCCCCTCGAACGCACTGTTACAATGCACTCGAATAGCCTCTCTCGTTCCAGCTAGGTTGCATAGATTGTGCCATGAGGCGTGAAGCTGGATAACGTGAGCCACGTGTATCACTCGAATCTGAGTCTTGCTCACTACAACGATCGCTCTCTCCGGCTGTTTCCGCTTGCCACGACGAGCGGAGAGCCCATATAGTGACCCCGTCGACACTGACGAAGGTTCACTGTGACTCTCTGGCCCAGCCAATCCCAGCCTGCAGGAAATGCAGGCGACGGGCGAGACCCGCAATCGGCGTTCTGGCCATCGGCGGGCTGGCGCTGGCAGTTGCCCCGGCGGCATCATCCTGTTCCCGATCATCTTCGTTGCAGGGGCCTTCATAGCCGTGGGCCTCATGCATCTCGCTGCATCGCTCATCTTCGGGGCCACCGGCGAGTTCAAGTCGCTGATCAACGTGGTCGGATGCGCATCTATCATCCGTTGGATCGCCGTCATACCGCTCCTCGGCCCCACTCTCATGGTCCTCTCCGGGCTCTGGCTCCTGGTGGTCGGCGTTCTGGCTGTCGGGGAAGTCTACAAGCTCGATCGCGGCAAGTCTGTCGTGGTGGTGGCCGTTCCGGTGGTCCTGGCTCTGATACTCGGCGCCGTGTTCTCTGCCCTCGTCGGATTCTCGCTACTCATGATGAACAGTCGATAGCCGACAGCAACGTGGTCCTTTCAACCTTACGACCGACACCGTGTCGAAAACGAGTGGAGGGTGGAGACGAGCCTGCAAGACCAGCATATCTTCCTGCCTTTGGCCAGCCGGGGGCACGAGAGATCAAGGAAGTCGAACATGATGGGGCGAACACGCGCGGTATTGATCCTGTCAGGTGCATTCCTGGCGCTTCTGCTCCTGCCTGCGATGCTCGTAGCCGGCGAGGTCGACGAGGAAACCATCATCGTCAAGGTGCAAGGCGACGGCAGCGACAGCGAGAGAACCGTGACGATCGAGTTGACGGGTGACGACACCGGTTGGCTCGGCGTGGGCATTACGGATCTCGATGAGAAGAAGCGCGAGAGCCTGGGAGTCGGTAAGGAACACGTGGTCATCGTCACGGAGATCTACGAAGACAGCCCCGCGGAAGAGGCGGGCATTCAGACGGGTGACCTTATTGTAAGCATGAGCGGCAACGACGTCACGAGCACGAAGCAGCTCATCGCGCTGGTCGGCGGCATGGATCCCTACACCAAGCTCGAGATAGAACTCCTGAGAGACGGGAAGAAGGTGGTCAAGAACGTCGTCCTCGGTGTCCGTCCTCACCACTTCGTGTTCGGAGACGAGGGCGAACATCTCTCCGGTCTGCGTGGGCTTGCGGCTCTCGGGATTCTAGGCCTGGAAGGACTTGAGGCTCTCGGGAAGCTCGACGATATGTTCATTCCGAGAGTGGACATCGGCATGGGATGGGCCGGCAAGGGCAGGTTGGGGGTCTACGTTGATGACTTGAGTGAAGGGCTGGCTGAGTACTTCCAGATTCCCGGCGGGAACGGAGTACTCGTCGAGGAGATCGTCGAGGACAGTCCCGCTGCGGCCGCCGGCATCGAAGCCGGTGACGTCATCATCAAGATCGGTGACACGGTGGTCGCGAACACTGACGAGCTGGTCGATGCGATCAGTGACATGGCGGCCGACACCGAGACGCCAATCGTCATCATCCGCAAGGGCTCCGAGGTGATCCTGGAGGTCGTCCTACCTGAACCCGACTCTGACGAGTACATCGAGGCACTCAAGACCAATTCCTCGAGTCAGCGCAGCATTGCCATCGAGGAATTCCGAAATGCCAAGAAGGAGATGCTGCAGGAGGAGATGGACGTGCTTCGTGAGGCCCTGGAGGAGCTCAAGAAGGATCTGGAGGAGCTCAAGGCCGACAACTAGTAGTGCGGCCGGAGCGAGTAATTCGCTCTGTCCCCCCCCCGACCCCCCGTCTCCAGCACAGGCGGGGGGTTCCCTTATCTTCGTCTTCGGTGAACATCGCGGATGGCGGCCTCTTCCGTCCCCGTCAGGTCCACGCCGCGTCGCGCCATGACGATGCGGGCGGTCGCGATCGCCCGCTCGATGTCGTGTTCGACGAAGCCGTCCCCGTTCCCCCAAGAGAAAGAGGGAATGGACTTCGGCGCGAAGCCGTTGCTCACCACGTTGCAGAAGACGCCTATCACAGTACCGGTGTTCAGCTTCGTCCCGATGGCGGTCTTGGTGTGATCGCCGATCGTCGCACCGACGGATGTGTGTCCGGTGTCGACGGTCTCACCGTTCAGTTCGACCCGAACGGCGCCGTAGTTATTCTTGAGGTCGCTGTTATCCGTCGCGGCGCCGATGTTGACCCAGCTTCCAAGGTAGGCGTGACCGAGAAACCCCTCGTGCTGCTTGTTCGTGAACGAATGAAGCACCGATCCCTCCACCTCACCTCCCACCTTGCACGATCTGCCGATTGACGTGCCCGGGTAGATCCTGGCGCCCACCTTCATGGAAGATCCGGCGCCCACGAAAGCGGGTCCCAGTATCACAGCGTTGGCCATCACCTCGACGTTCGCGTCCACAACGACCGCACCGGTTCGCGCGTCAATCACGACTCCCGGACCGAGCGTGCTTCCCTCTCCTATCGAGATCCTGGCCGGCTCAATCAGCTGTGCTGAAGGATGAACCTCTCCCTCCATGGTCCCCAAACGTCCTGAGACCGCAGCGTCAGCCTCTATCTCCTCGGCCGTCAATCGCACGAGTTCCCACGGGTAACAGACCACGCGGGCCGGTAGCTCACGAGACAGTGGTATGTCGAGCACACCCAGATCTCCGTTCGCCTCACCCACCGCGCGTACTCTCTCAGCAGTTCCTCCGCGGAGGAGCGCTCCGACAGGCTCGCCGCCGGATGTCAAAAGAGCTTCAGCCGACTCGGCCTCGATGGCGGCCAGAAGCTCGTCGGTAACGATCACACGAGCGGACAGAAGCAGTACGTCTGAATCCTGAAGACCGTCAATGCCTCGCCCCGGATAGAGCTCCGATACCAGTGGAGCAAGCTCCCGGCGTGGAAGCAGACTGACCGCCCAACCGGGCCTCCTGACCTCGAGTTTCTCCCTCAAGAGCAGCGATCCACATCTCAGATCGAAGACCGGCCGGAGAAGCGTGAGCGGACCAAACCACTTGGTACCGGCATCTTCATAGAGAACGACCTGCAATCTAGCACCTCCTCACTGCGAGCGGCGCGCCGTGGTCGGGCATTGGGCGCCCGTGGAGTCAGGCGTGGACCTGCGAGGGCCTACGCTCCCTCCTTCAGTTCCTTGAGAAGCCTCAGATAACTGTCGTAGCGCGCGGCGTTCAGTGCCCCGGTCTCCACGGCTTCCTTGATGGCACAATCGGGCTCATGCGAATGACTGCATCCTCTGAAACGACACCTCGCGATGTGATCACGGAACTCCGGAAACAGGTAGTCCAGCTCGCTAGGACGTATCTTCCAGAAGCCTAGCTCGCGGAAGCCTGGGGTGTCGGCGACGAGCGTTTCATCACCCATACGAAATACGGTCACGTTGGTCGTCGCGTGCTTGCCCTTTCCACTCTTCCTGCTTACTTCCTTCACTCTGAGACCAAGCCCGGGTCTGATGATGTTCAGAAGTGAGCTCTTCCCCGCTCCGCTCGGACCCGCAAGAACGGAGAATGTACCTGCAAGCACCGACGCGAGCCTGTCGACATTCGTGCCCTTCGTGGCTGACGTGGGAATCACCTCGTAGCCTGCGTCCTCGTAGGCCGCAGCAGCCGGACGCCACTCCTTCTCGGGAACGAGGTCTGTCTTGTTGAACACAACGACCGAGTGCAACTCGGCCACCTCCGAGATAATCAGGAACCGATCCAGCAGGCGCCTGTTGAGGCTCGGAGCCCCAAGGGATGCCACGGTCACGAGCTGCTTCACGTTCGAGATGATGATCTGCTCGGCCGGCCTGCGTCTCCCGGGAAGCAGTCTGGAGAGGACGGTCTCCCTCGGAAGCGCGCGTTCGATGACGCCCGAGCCGTCTCTCAGGAGGCTGAGTTCGACCAGGTCTCCCGGAACCACGGGCTTCCGCCCGTCCGGGAGTTTCGTGAATTGCTTTCCCCGGATACGGCAGCGGATGACGTCGCCACCGCTCAGGGCGACCTCCCACTCGTCATGGAAGCAGGCTAGTACTCTGCCGGTCACTGTCGGGAAAGTCTCACTCACGTTCTCTCCGATTCACTCACTGGGGAAGTCTCGCTCATGCTCTCTCCGATTCATCCGCGTTGGACGATAGCGCTGCGCCCCGCTTCAACCGACCCAACTCCTCCGCCACGTGGGGCGTGAGTTCTGGGGACTTGCCGCCGGGGACGTGGAGCTTGCCGAAGCGCGCACGGATATCATCCACGATCGAGTAGAGAGCCGGAATCACGAAGAGCGTCAGAACCGTCGCAAAGGCCAGCCCCCACGCAATCGAGGAGGCCATCGGCCCCCAGCTCTCGGACGAGCCACCCCAGCCCATCGCCAGAGGCAGGATTCCGAAGATGGTTGTGATCGAGGTCAGGAGGATCGGGCGCAGCCTCATGCACCCCGCCTTCACGACCGACTCCCATCGATCCACGCCTTTCAGACGCGAGTTCTTGATGAAATCCACGAGAACGATCGAGTCGTTGACAACGACTCCGGCCAGTGCGACGACGGCGATTCCGGCGGTCAAGGTCAGCGGGAAGCGCATGACCAGAAGACCGATAACGACACCGATGAAGGCAAAGGGGACCGTGAACATGATGACAAGCGGTTGGATGAACGACTGAAACTCCGTACCCAGAATCGCGTAGATGAGGAGGATTGCCACGAAGAACGCCAGGAACAGCGACGCGAACGACTCCTGCGTCGCCTGGAACTCACCTCCGAAGTCAAGCCGATAGCCCGGGTACATGACGGAGATATCGGAGAACTCAGTCTGCAGGAAGCGGTTTACCTCGGTCGAAGTCGTGTTCTCGTCCACGCCGGCGGTGACTGTGACGACGCGTTCCCCGTTTCGACGGTGCAGTTCCGCCGGAGCCTCATCGATCGTCAGCCGGGCGACATTGCTGAGTGGTATGGCAACTCCGCTGCTGGTCGAGATCGGAAGTCGCTTCAGGTCATCCATGTTGACGCGATCCCGCTCCCTGAGCCGGACAACGACATCGACCTCGTCGCCGCCACCGCCTCTGTATTTCGTCGCCTCAACGCCCTCGAAACCGATCCTAAGCGCCGAGGCTATGCTCGTGACCGTAAGCCCGTAGAGCGATGCGCGCTCCTGGTCGACGGTGACCCTGAGTTCGGACTTCCCCGGATTGGCGTTGTCATCAATGTCGACGACACCGGGGTACTCCGCAAGCTTCACCCTGATCTGGGCTGCTATCACCTTCAAGACATCGAGGTCGTCACCCTTGATGCGGACCTCGACCGGCATGCCGGTCGGGGGGCCGTGTACAGGTTTCGACAGTGAGAGCCATGTCAGGCCGGGGACCTCCGACATCTCGCTCCTGAGCGCATCCATGATCTCAACGTCAGAGCGCTGGCGCGAGTCCGCGTCCACAAGATCGACGTTGATCTGCATGTTGTTGGACGCCAGCTCGCCCCGGTAGTTCATGATCATGAAGCCGACACGCGTGACGACCGCCTCAAGTTCGTCCGCAGGAAGCGAGGCGACTATGGCCTCGAGCCTCCTGGCGGCGATGTCTGTCTCCTCGAGCCGCATCCCCACCTTCATCTGGGCTCTGACCTCGATCTGGTTGATGTCTTCGTCCTCAAAGATCCTGACATCGAGAGTGGTCGCGAGACCAATGGCTATCACGGCCAGCACGATGATGGCAAGAACGGCGAGGTAGCGCCTGCGCAGCACGTGCCTCAGCGCAACCTCGTATCTCCGCGTAAGCGTCAGGAACAGCGGATGGTACGTGTTCTGTCTGCGGGAGACGCGGCTGAAGTCCGCCATGTGCGACGGCAGTATGAACAGAGCCTCGATCAGAGAGACAAGAAGCGCGAACGTGACGGTCTTCGGAATCACCGCCATGAACTTGCCCCAGGTTCCGCTCATGAGCAGAAGCGGAAGGAACGCCGCGACCGTAGTCAGAACAGCGGCCGTGACCGGGGCCTGTACCTCCTGAACCCCGATGATGGCCGCTTCACGTGGTGGTTTGCCCATCTCCATGTGACGATAGATATTCTCGATGACGATGATGGCATCGTCGACAAGCATCCCTAGAACGAGCACAAGAGAGAAGAGCGAAAGCGTGTTTATGCTCATGCCGACCGCGTTCATGAGAATGAACGCGCCGAAGAAGCTGAACGGGATGCCTATGCATGCGAGAAGCGCGTTGCGGGCCCCGATGAAGATGAAGAGCGTCAGGGCCACAAGCAGGATGCCGAACGCGCCGTTTCGTTTGAGAACCGCGAGGGAGTCCTCCACGACGGTCGACGCATCGTTTCTGATCTCAAAGCTCACGTCCTCCGTGACTCTGGAATCAAACTCCGCCACGAGGTCCCGCGCCTTTGCAGCGACCTTGACTACGCTGCCGTCGTCCTCCTTCATCACCCAGAGTGTGACGCTCCGCTCGCCGTTGAGGCGAGCCAGCGTGAGGTTGTCGGCAAGGGTGTCGCGCACCGCACCGAGATCGCGGATTCGGATCTGACGCCCAAAGGGATCGGAGAGCACAACGTGGTTCGCGATGTCCTCAAGCGACTCGAACTCCCCTATCGCGCGGACGATATACTCGGAATCACCTGCATCGAGCGTCCCCCCGGGGACATTGAGGTTGCGGGCCGACAGCGAAGCGACAACGCTGCCGATGGGAACTCCGTACGCCTTCAGTCGCGCGGCATCGAGTTCGACGCGTATCTCGCGTTCCTGCTCTCCAACGATGTCGACATCAGCGATGTGCTTGAGATCCAGCAACTCCTCGCTGAGATCCTCGGCGACCTCTCGAAGCAGGGTCTCGCTTTCCGGTCCACCAATGCTTATCGACATGATGGGCGCTACTTCGCCCATCTTGATAGGGATGACAACGGGGTCGGTGATGTCATCCGGCAGTGCGGATCCGGCGGCGGACACCGCCGATCTGAGGTCGAGAATCCGCTTGTCAAACTCGTCGTCCGAAAGCCCGGGAGTGAATGCGACAGCGATCACGCAACGACTCTCGCTGGAACGGCAGACCACATGATCCACATCTTCAACGTTGTCAATCTCATCCTCGAGCGGTTTCGTCACGAGGGTCTCGATCTCCTCGGGCGCAACCCCGGGGTAGGCCACCCAGACGACCGCCTCATCCATGCTGACGTTCGGCATGAGTTCCGCAGGCATGCTGAAGAACGTGAAGAACCCTATCAGGAGAACCCCGATCATCACGAGATTCACCAGCACAGGCTGCCTTACGGAGAACTCCCCTAGCGTCATCTTGAATCTCCCCCGGCCAATCTAATGCTCAGTCTTGATCCCGATACGCGCACCGTCGCTCAGCTGACTCAGTCCCAGCGTGACCAGTCTGTCCCCGGACTCCAGTCCGGTAAGCACGACCACGCGGGCACCCACGACACGCCCCAGTGTTACCTTCCTCTGGACGGCCACTGAATCCACAGCCACGAAGACGGCCTGTTCGCCGTACCGGTCGAACGCCCAGTCACGCTCGATCACTATGACATCACGCATCACGTGAGCCGCAACGCTGACATCCGCGACCATTCCGGCGCGGAGTGCGCCGTCTCGGTTTCTGATTGTGACTCTCAAGGGATAGGTCTTCGAAAGGTCGTCGGCGCGAGGTCCCACGTATTCCACCCTGCCTCTGAAGATCTCGCCGGGCAGCGGCCGAACCTCGATCTCCGCTCGGGCTCCCGGCTTCACATTCACGACATCCTCTTCTGCGATACCAAGATCCACCTCGAGTTCGGCATCGTTGATGACGTGGACGACCGGGGTGCCCGGAGCTACCAGCTGCCCCTTCTCAACGTGAACGAACGCAACCGTGCCCGCGATCGGTGAGGTCACAAGCGTATCCCTCAGCTGCCGCGCGGAACCGGCCAGAGCCGCCTCCGCGGTCATGTGAAGGCCGCGCGCTGCTATCGCCCTCGTTTCGATCGCCTCGTAGTCCGCGTCCGAGATGTCCCCGCTCTTCCAGAGATAGGTCGCTCGCTTGAATCCGGCCTCGGCATCCCTCAGATCGGCCTCGGCCATCAGGAGCTGAGCCTCAGCCTGCTTCACAGCCAGCGCCGGCAGCTCATCATCGAGCACGACAAGCACACCACCCACCTCCACATCGTCACCGACGACAACAGGAATGCCGACGACACGCCCCCCTGCCTCAGCAGCCACTAGGACATCATCGCGTGCCGTGATCGTCCCGGTTCCGCGTACGAACGCCGTGATGCTGCTGCGTTCGATCGCGGTCACCTCCACGGGAACCGGCGCCGGGCGCCTGGACTCATCAGAGCCTTCACCCGGGCGGCCGCATCCGGCGATCACGAGTGCGATCACGGGAACAACTGCCATGAGTCTCTTCATTGTGTCCTCTCTACTGCGGGCGACTCGCCCAGGAGCTGCTCCAGCTCCGCCAGGCTGATGAAGCAGTCGTAGAGCGCGTTGATATACCCGACCCTGCTTCTGTCGTATGCGATCCGGGCATCGATGAGATCGTTGCCTGAGACCATTCCCTGATCGAACATGTTCTCCGTGCTGCTGAAGTGTTCACCCGACAGTGCGACGAATCTCTCGGCGGCATCGAGGCCTTTGAGCCGCGACTTGAGCGTTGCCGCAGCGGCTCGGAAGCCGACGATCATCTGACGCTCGGCGTCTTCCTTCATCCTGACGGCTGCGAGGTGCGAGCGCCGGCTCATCTGATAGTCTGATAGGTTCCTGAAGCTCGTGAAGACGGGGACCTCCAGGAACATCGTCATTGACCAGGCAACCTCGTTGTCCGGCTTGATGTCGCCGTCGGCTTTCCAGCCGTAGGCGCCCTGCGCATTCAGCGATGGGAGGAAGGCGCCGCGCGCGATCGTCACACCGCAGGCGCTGATTCTCGCGGCGTCCCCCGGAGCGAGGAAATCGGGGTTCAGCGCCAGAAGCCTCCGCGCCTCATCTTCGCTCATCAGGCTCTCACCAATGAGACCAATGAAACGACCGGTGCGCGCCTTGAGTTCGAGTCGTGAGACGTCCTGTGGTTCGAGATCCGCATCGAGCGGCAGCCCGAGAACGTTAGCCAACTGCATGCGAGCGAGCACGACCGAGTTCTCCGCGTCAACGAGGAGCATCCTGTCCTCGGCAAGCTGAGCCTCCCACTGTAGCAGCTCTGACCTGTCTGAGATGCCGACCTCGACCTCCCGCCCGGCAGTCTCAACTCTCTTCTCAGAAGCGGATGCTGCGTCGCTCGCAACTCCCAGAAGCGCCTGCGTCCGGAGCACATTCAGGTAGGACTCCTTCGCCACAACCTCAATCGCGCGTACCGTGGACTCAAGCGAGTGGAGGGCCGCATCTCGGGCAGCGCCGGCGAGTCCGACACCTCCCCACAGCCTTCCTCCGTTAAACAGAGGGACCGACGCACTGAAACCCGTTTCGTAGGTCGTCTCGTACATGAACGGCTCGACCTCGATCCCCATCTCCTCCAGGAAGTCGAGAGACGCATTGGCACGGTCGTATGTATCGGGGTCGACGCGACGCGCCGAGGAACTGAAGCTGATTGAGGGAAACAGAGACGCCCGGGCGCTCCTGACTCCCCAGAGAGCCGCCTGATGATCCTCGGAGGCCGCCCTGACCGCGAGGTTGTTCTGCCTGGCCAGCTCGACCGCCTGCCGCATTGTGATCGATTCGGCCGCGACACGGCCCTGTGGCAGGATCAGCATAAGAGCAAGGACGATCATGCGAGCAAGCGACTGAGGCCTCACCATCCGTATGCTCTCCCTGGAGCGCAAGCCAGATGTACGATTTCGCGTCAGTATGCGACTATACAACAGTGCCCTCCCCCGCGCTATAGCGCGAATAGATAGGAGGTCTTGATCGTGATGACGGGCTCGAGGATTTCGGCCTCGCCGCCGTCGTCAACAAGCGCCTGATCGTACGCGACATAGAGCATGCTGCCGGGGCTGAATTCCCACCCGTAGAGAAGGCTCAGGTCGTACCGGCTGTGCGTAACGTCGTCTCCGTCACTCCCCTGTCTGAAATGCGTGCCCTGCACTATGTTGCGCAGAAACATCGTCGACGAGATGCGATAGTTGGTCCTCATGTCGCCGACCCACCAGTCCACATCCCGGAACTCACGGAGAAAGACGGCTCTGACATTGAACTCCATCGTCAGAGGCTCAACCGGCTGCAGCCGTCCCCCTACTCTTCCGCGTGTGAGCTGCGAGTCGTGGTAGTCACCGAACTCAGCGGAGGCGATGTAGCCTGTCCAGGCCACGCTGTTCGTCACAACGTAGACGCTGCCTGTCATCCTGTCCGGGTGGTCGGCGTAGTTCAAGGCATCGTGCGAGCGGTTGGCCGTGACTCCGACGAGAGTCTCGTCGTTGAACCTGACGGTGAGTTCCCCACCACCCCAGTACTCGACGACCTCACCATCCAGATTCTCGTACCGACCGGTCCAGCAGGTCGTGTTGAAGTGATCGACAAGTGCGCCGTCACGCTCGTGACGTTTCCAGAAGTGGCCCTTGAAGCCGACGCGGCTCCGCCAGGTCGGCAGAATGAACCCGATCCCCGGACTGAACTCCTCTCCTATGTACTCGATCTCCCCTGCACTGCCCATATCCGGTGAATTGTACGACCAGGTCAGCGAGTACGCGTCGTCGTCGGTCGCATCATCGGAGTTCGAGGTTCTGGCGGCAAGCCCGGTCAGACGCAGGTTGTCGAACACGTCGATGCCTCCGGTCAGCGCCGCGACGCGGCTGTAGGTCTCGTCGCCCTCCCGGACTCCCACGTAGGCACCGATCGTCGCGTTCTCCATCACGTCCTGCCTGTAGATCATGGCGCCGTAGTCGTTCGTCTCAGCAGCCAGGAGCGTCCCAAGTGTGTCCGTGAACGCATCCCCGTACTCGTCCCGTGGAAGGTCCTCGGATCTGACATAGAGAACGGCGTAGCTCGCTCCCCCTGACTTGCCGGTGATCTTCCCGCCGAAGATGATGTCCTCCATCCTCCGCGTGTAGAGAAGCGGCAAAGGCATCTTGAAGATGTCCGCGTTCTCGGAGAAGAACGGACGCCTCTCGTCGAGAAAGAGTTCGTTGCCCGTCAGGTTGATTTCGTTTTCGTCCGCCTCGATCTGGGCGAAGTCCGGATTCAGGGTGAGGCTCACAGTCGACGTGGAGACCGGCGCGAACTCAACATCGAGCCCCACATCAGGATGAACGTCCCAGTCCGAATCGCTCGGTTCCAGGGGATAGTCGTACAGGCTCGACGTGTCGTACTTCATGAGAACGAACGGAAGCACTTCGATGCCGTGAGACGCCTCGATGTCGGCGAGCCCCACAAGGCGACCGTAGTGCGAAGGATCGAAGGTGCCGCCGTCACGGTTCGACCAGCTCGATACCTCTCCATGAGGTCGCTCTGAACGCCAGAAGTCGACGCCCCAGATCATCTCCTCGGCGCCGGCGTATCTGAGCGCGCTGAACGGGATCGCGAACTCCGCGGTCCAACGATCCGCGAACCGCTCCGCAGCAACGCTCCAAACGGCATTCCATCCATCGTCCATCGAGCGACCGCGCTCGCTGACGTGAACGTCCAGCTCGGTCCCCAGGGCATTGCCGGCGAAGGCGTAGCTGCTCCGACCGTCCAGAAACGTGTCGAATGCGACACCCACCATGTCGTCCTCGTCCATATCGTCCGCGTCCCGCACTGCGACCGCGGCGGAGAGTTCATCCATCCGGTCCTCGAGGCACTCGAAGGCGACATAGATATGCGTGCCGTCATGGCAGATGCGCACGATCGTCTGTTGGCTCGGCGATTCCCCGTCACCGGTCCGGAGCACGAAGTTCGTGGACGGTTCGGCTTCGGCCCAGCAGGCATCGTCCAATCGACCATCAATGACAGGTGGCTCATCGATCCCGCGCGTGACAATCTCGGGCACGTATGCGCGAACTGACTCATCCTCGGGCACGT
>CAZFRO010000011.1:0-12417 GCA_964521425.1 uncultured bacterium | reverse complement strand
CCGCGCGTGACAATCTCGGGCACGTATGCGCGAACTGACTCATCCTCGGGCACGTCCGCCTCCTGCGCCGGCAGCGCTGCCGGCAGGGCAAACAGGAGCATCGCCAGAGTGGTGATGCATAGAAGACCAGTTGCCAGCATGTCGCTCTTCAAGATTGTCCTCCCTCACCCACGAGGTTCGTCATCTGTGTATGTATGAGGCCATTGCCGGCAACGATGTCGCCTGTCGAATGATCCCATCCTTCACCGGAGAAGTTGGTGACGATTCCGTCTGCTTCTCTGACGATCAGCCCTCCGGCGGCCACGTCCCATATGTTGAGATTCAACTCCCAGAATCCATCCAGGCGTCCGCATGCGACGTAGACGAGGTCGAGCACGGCGGAGCCTCCCCGCCTGATTCCCCTCACAGACAGGATGAACCTGTTCAGGTTCGCCAGGTTGTTCTCGCTCCCCTCTGTGCGATCATACGGGAACCCGGTCGCCACGATCGAGTCACTCAGTGACTCAGTAGTCGAGACATGGATCGGCTCTCCGTTGAGCCGCGCCCCGCGCCCGCGTTCCGCGACGAAGAGTTCATCCCTCAGCGGATCGTACGCGACTCCGGCAACCAGCTCTCCACCCTCTTCGATCGCGATGGAGACACAGAAGAAGGGGTAGCCGTGCGCGAAGTTGTTCGTGCCGTCAAGCGGATCGATGATCCAGGCGCGACCCCTGCCCTCCCCTGTCCCCTCACCCGGTGAAACCGGCGCCGATTCCTCTGCCACGATCCTGTCTTCGGGGTGGCGCCCTCTGATCGTCCTGATGATCAGCGCCTCTGACTCGCGATCTATCGACGTGACAAGATCGCGTCTTCCCTTCATGTCGACGTCGAACGGCCGGGATATCCCATCCCTGATGATCTTTCCCGCCTCTCGCGCTGCCCTCACGGCAAGAGCTGTTGTATCGTCCATGACAGCATTCGTCACATTGAACACTCCTCCCTCTCGCCGCGGCTCCCACATGCGATGCCGCCGAGCCGGGGACTTCTCTGCCCACCGACACGGCGTCACCTTCATTGTACCCGAGTATCCAACCACACACCAACCCGGCAATCAACGAAGAATGGGGCATTCTCGACACAAGAGCCCCGCGCATCGAGCGACGCGTGGCCGCGATTCAGACCGAGACCCGGGGCTCACGGCTCCGACCACCTTGACCCTGGACAACGCCCCGGGCTATAGTTGTGTCCAATCTCTCGGAACATCATGCAAACCACCATGAAAAGGAGTGTTCTAATGAAGTCTGCCTTGAGAGTCCTTGCGGCCACCACCGCCGTGCTTCTTCTGATCACGATGACGGCCGCGGCCGGCGAGACGATCAGGCGCGTTCTCCCCGAGAACGGCATGACGGTCATCCTCCAGGAGAACCACTCGTCACCGGTCATCAACATGAGATTCTATGTGAGGGCCGGGAGCATCTATGAGGGCGAGTACCTTGGAGCCGGCATCTCTCACTACTGCGAGCATGTCCTGAGCGACGGCACGCCGACGCGCACGCTCGAGGATATCGAGAAGGAACTCGAAGCGATCGGTGGCGGGTACAACGCATACACCACGAAGGATCACACCTGCTACTTCATTGAGACGTCAAGCGAGCACTTCGACAAGGCTCTCGAACTCCTGTCCGACCAGGCCATGAACGCCAGCCTGCCGCAGCAGGAGGTCGACGCGCAACACAGCGTCATCACGCGCGAGATCAACATGGGGTACGATGAGCCTGGGCGACGGATCTACGCGCTCTTCGGGGAGACGATGTTCTCACGACACCCCGCCAGATACCCGGTGATCGGGCATCTTGAGAACTTCCTCAGACTGACAAGAGACGATCTCGTCAGCTACATCGACAAGATGTACGTTCCGAACAACCTGGTCTTCGTTGTCGCCGGCGACTTCGATGCCGAGGAGGCCTACGCGAAGATCCGCGAGGCATTCATCGAGTTCGAGCGACGTCCCCTGGACATTCCCACACTGACCGCTGAGCCTCAGCAGCTCGGGCGTCGCACATTGAGATCCGAGCGCGATCTGGACATGGCGTACGTCATGATGGGCTTCCACACTGTCGCGCTGTCCGACCCCGATCTCTATCCGCTGGACGTTCTGTCACACATCATGTCCGAGGGTGAGAGTTCCAGGCTTCACAGAAGGCTCGTGAACGAGCTTGGTCTCGCCTACAGCGTCACGAGCTGGTCCAGCACTCCGTCATACGGGGCCGGCACGTTCGTCGTCTCGATGACGATGGACCCGAAGAACATCGATGCGGCCGTGGATGCAGTACTCGAGGAGCTCTACCTCGTCACGGAGAGGAACGTATCGAAGTCGGAGCTTGCCAAGGCCAAGAGGCTCAAGGCGGCGGGATTCTATCTGGGGCGGCAGGACATGGAGAGCATCGCTTCGAGTCTCGGCACTTCGGAACTCTCGACGGGCAATCCAGATTTCGAGGCGCTTTACGTTTCTCACATACAGGAAGTTACGGCTCAGGAGATACGCGAGGCGGCGGCGAAGTACTTCTACGACGACAACCTCGGCGTAGCCATCCTCGAACCCATCGTGGAGGAAGAAGCCGCAGCGCCGACCAGTTCGGTCGAGATCGAGGTCGGAGAGATCGAGAAGCACGTCCTTGATAACGGCCTCACCGTTCTCATCAAGGAGAACCGCACCAACCCGATAGTGACGGTCGGAAGCTACTCGTTCGGCGGCACACGTTTCGAGAGCGCGGACAGGAGCGGACTCGGCAATTTCGTGGCGCAGATGATGCCCCGCGGAACGAAGAAGAGAAGCGGCTCGCGCATATCGGAGGCATTCGACTCGATGGGCGCGGCCTACTACGCATCGGGCAATCACACGAGAATACAGTCTGAGTTGACTCTGCTCTCCGCTGATCTCTCGGATGGCTTCGAGATTTTCGCGGACATCCTGATGAACCCCAAGTTCGATCCTGCGCAGGTCGAGAAGGAGCGTGAGCTTGTTCAGGCTGCCATTCTCGCCCGCGGGGACAACTGGACAGCAGACGCGCTCGACAGAATGCGACTGGAGCTTCTGGGAGATCATCCCTACGCGATGCCATCAGTCGGGACGGAAGAGACGGTAGCCGCCATCACGCGCGAGGATCTCATTCTCCACCACGCGATGTACGTGGCTCCGGACAACACGGTGCTCACGATCTTCGGGGACGTGGATCCCGACGAGACGCTCGCGCTGGTCGAGAAGACATTCCGCAAGTGGCAGCCGTCAGGCGTGGCGCTGCCTGAGCCCAAGCCTGCACCTGAGAGAACTGAGCCAGCGACACTGACGAGCTATCACAACAAGGCTCAGACCGTGATCGCAATCGGCTACGGGGGAATGCCCTACGAGTCAGAGGATCGCTATGCAACCGACGTACTCGACGCCGTCATGTCCGGCATCTACTACCCCGGCGGCCGGCTGCATGCCGATCTGCGCGGACAGGGTCTCGTCTACGTTGTGCATGCGTACAACTGGACCGGGTACGACATCGGCTACTTCGCGATCTACGCAGCCACATTCGATGAGGCCCTCGATCAGGCGATGGGCATCATCGAGGGGCACATGGGACGGATCACGGAAGAGCTGGTAACTGACGAGGAGCTTGAACTGGCCAAGCAGCTCTGCATCATCATGGATCAGACATCCAACCAGACCAACTCCAACCAGGCGGTCGATGCCGCGATTGCCGAACTCTACGGCCTTGGGTACGATCATACGGAAGACTACGATGAGAGGATCCGGGAGATAACCCGGGAGGACGTTCTCAGGGTTGCTCGCAAGTACCTCGCGAACCCGGTTACGATACTGAGGCGACCGGAGCCGGAAGAGGGCTAGCAGGAGGATAATCGAGGATCGTGCACGAGCCGGCGCGGGGGCAGCGTGAGTATCAGCCCTCCGCCGGCTCGGTCACGTTTCGTCTCTCCCACCAGTGGAGTGCGGCGACGACGATCCAGATGGCAGCTCGCCCACAGGCCACTCCCAGGACGGCCCCAGCCAGAACATCCACAGGGTAGTGCACACCGACGTAGACCCTCGAGTAGGCCACGATGATTGCGAAGGCAATGAAGATGATCACAAGACGTGGCCAGCGCCACGCCAGCACCATCGCCATCGCGAACGAGTTGGTCGAGTGGGAGGATGGAAAGGAGAACGACCCGGATCTCCTGATGAGAAGTCGAATCTCCTCCAGAGGAAGAGCGTTGCAGGGTCTCACCCTTCCGACGAGCGGTTTGAGCACTGCGCTCGACAGCTGGTCCGCCAGCGCAACTGCGATGACGAGCATGACAGCCGTCATCCTGCCGCGCCGCCCTCCCCATATCAGAAGCGCGATCCACAAACCTCCGAGCACCGGATACCAGTTCTCCTGCCTGGTGACGACGGGCATGATCGCGTCCAGAATGGGACAGTAGGCAATCCCATTCAGGAAGGCGAAGAGGCTCTGGTCGATGGCAATCACTTGATCGATCACGGGGAATCTCCGCTCTGTCCATCTGAGCCGTTCCGGAGCCGCGCGGCGCGCTCGTCCTCCTGCTTCGCCTTGATCTCGTCATCAGAGAGGTCAGGAGTGTCCCAATGCAATCGGTAGACGACCATCTCCGGCCCTCCACAGACGATGTTGTCGTCGAGGACAACTCGGTGCATGGGTTCGAATATGGCCTCTCTCCCCACCATCTCCGGACACCAGTTCGGGAAGAGGGCTGCGTAGTCCGGTTTCTTCTCAGTAAGGAACGAGAGCACGGCCGACTCCCGGCTGACCCCCGGTTTCATGTATGCCAGCACCTCAGGTGAGACAAGCCCGCACGTATCCAGAACCTCACGCTGAGAGAAATACGTGATCGCGCCGATGTCGTTTGTGGCCAGGGTCGCATCTGCGGGCAGGTTGAGATCGATCCACCGTCCCAGAGTGACCTGCATCTCCTCGATGTTCGCAACCTCTCTGCCGTGGACACGGCCACGGTACCAGCCGTTTCTGACCTGGGCGGAAAGCGCTATCACCATGAAGCCCCATATGAGTGCGCGCTCGAGCGCAATCCGCGCCGGTCGACCCATGAACTTCGTTTCTCCAAGAACGCGCGACGCGTAGCTCGCCGCCCCGTACATTCCGATCGTCCCCATGATCAGCATAAGTGGAGCGACCGGAGCGATGTACCGCCCGCCTTGGTAGCCGGCGGTCCCGAACGGAACGAACACACCGATCGCGAGCGGGAACAGCAGAACCGAAAGCGGGATGATGAAGGAGCGGTACTTGCTGCCCTCCGCGAACGGAAGCTGAAAGATCATGCGAAGTGCTCCCAGCCCCGCGAATATGAAAAGGAGCGGATTGTTGTCCAGACTCTCGTGCAAGAAGGACAGGAAATAGTCGAACGGTCTCACCGTGAGGGAACGCAGGAACTCGGCGCCGCTGTGATTGGCGAAGGCGGCGATCATACCTGTGTTCCATTGGAGGGCCTTCGCGTACGCCGTGTTCGGCAGAACTCCGATGCCGAACGTCTTGCTGAACACCAGGAATGGAGACACGATGAGCAGAAAGAGAACGATATGGATGGCCGTTGGCAGCAGCCAGTTGCGTGCGGCCAGCTCCCTCCATCTGATGAACGTGGAGGAGAGGATCCGATCAAGCATCGCAGCAACGAAGAAGACGGCACACTCCGGGCGCGCGAGCGCAGCGAGACCCAGCGCAATCGTCGATATGTACTGGCGCTTGTCACCAGGCGTCGAGTACAGGATGTGTGCCATGATCCCCGCGAGACTCAGGGTCACGGCCAGCGTAACCTCCATGCCCGAGAGCGAGGCCCAGGTGAGCCGCGACAGCGAAGCCACAAGCACGGCTGCGAAAAGGGCCTCTCTCGAATCTCCCGAGATCGCCCTCACGAGCACGTAGATGAAGTAGACGGACAGTGAAAGGAAGAGAACACCCAGAAGCTTGGCAGCGAGTACTACATCTCCGCCGATGAGATAGCCGGTCCCCATCACGAGCGTCCAGAGCGGAGCCGTGGAGCCGGACACGGGCACCCCGGGGTTGTACGAAAACCCATTGCCGAGAACAAGATTGCGCGCGAACTGGGCGTGTATCCACGCATCATCGAGGGGGAACCCGAACGTGCCGGCGGTCGTGTGCTCGCGCCACAGGAAGTAGCCCACGAAGACGAGCATGATCATGAGCGCGATTACGATGTGTTTACGTGCTTCCATTCTCTGCCTGCTACTCCTGAGGTGAGCGTTCCGGCAAGCCGGACGCCACGCGCTGCTTCAGGCGTTCTATCTCTTCTCGCACACGCTGAACATTGCCTGCAGCGGGAGCATTGATCAGATAGCGCTCGAGCGCAGCAAGCTGGGCTCTGGTCTCTCCCTTGATCTCATGGACCATCGCCATGTTGAGGTGCGCTTCAGCGTAGTCGGGATCCTGGTCCAGGGCCGTCCTGAACTGTGCCTCCGCGTCTTCCAGGCGTCCGAGCTTCACAAGCTCAGAGCCCAGGAGACACTTGGGCTGAGGAAGGTGTGGCGCTTCCTTCACGGCCGCCTCGAAGTAGCGCAGTGCTTCCTCGGAGCCCTGCTCCGCGTGCAGAGCCGACCCGAAGCGACAAAGGAGTCTGCTCAGTGCCTCCATCGCCTCAGACTCACCCGGACTCACGTTCGTGGCTTCGCGGTAGATGTCCAGAGCCTCTTCCCGTCTACCCACATCCTCAGCCACGATGCCCCGACCCAGGAGGCGTCTGGACAGCGCGCGCGACTCGATGGCGTCCGAGATCCGCTCCCCCTCTTCACCCTCGGGCACGCCGGTCAGGATGATCCTTGGGGTCGAACGGTAGGAATCGAGCGCAATCAGCTGCTCTGCCTGTGACTGGCGGTACATGTTCTTGGGCGCTGAGAACTCGAGCTGTAGACCGTTGTCCGTGTGAATGGGTGCATCACCGGCGTAGCTCGTCATGGCTGCGCTTCCCATGAGAAAGAGGCCGGTGTAGTCGAGCGGCGTGTGAACACCCACGGATCTCAGATCCGCGCCGACCGACTCATCTGCGAGGCACCTTGCCAGGAGCTCGTAGTCCAGCTTCATCTCGCCGACCGTTCCGACGAGCATGTAGTCAACGCCTGGGTCCAGCTCCCACACCGAGGCGTAGGCGAAGACGTCGCTGAACGTCTGCACGATCATTCTGAACTCGTCGGGTGACATGTTGTATGCCTGGAACCACATCCCGACAACTCCGCCGGGGTTCATTCTGTCGCGCGCGAGAGTGAAGAACTCACGAGTGAAGAGATTGGAGATGCCGGCAATCCACGGATTCGAGGGCTGCGAGATCATGACATCGTATCGCCGCTCCGTGAATGCCACGTGGTTCCGGCCGTCCTCGATCACCATCCTGAGACGAGGATCATCCATGCAGTGGCCGTTGGCCTCCGCGAAGAACGTCTCGGCAACCTCGATCATCGCAGGCGCTATCTCGACACAATCGATGGACTCGATCGGGTAGCTGAGTGCGGCCCCGGCTGTGACGCCGCTGGCAAGACCGATGACCAGCACATCACGCGGGTCCTGGTGGAGCATCATCGGTGCATGAGCGAGAAGCTTCTGCGTCCGCATGTCCGGTCCGGTGGACGCCTCCGTCTTCCCGTTCGACTGGAGGTAGATGTCGCTCCTCGCCTGCCGAACTGTCACCGTGGTGGCAACACCCTCCTTGTGGTAGAGAACTGTTCCGAAGAGGCGTATCGCATCCTCCTTGGACACATCCCACGACCGCGCCTCGTTCATATACATGTCGGCGTAGAGGTATGCACCGCTGGACATGATGACGGGATCCCAGGAGGGCATTACCGGTACGACCGCCACGAGAAGCAGAGCCGCCACACCGGCCGCCACGAACTTCCGGACACGCGTCGGAGAAGTGCTCGAGAGCAGAATCGTGATCCCGAGGACGAGGTTCACCACCACCGCGACCGCGATCGTTCGCTGAATCCCGAGCCACGGTATCAGCAGGAACCCCCCGGCGAAGGCGCCGACGATGTTCCCAACAGTGTTCGCGGCATACACATTGCCCACCGACCTGCCGACCGATTCCACACGCCTCGTGCAGATCCGTATCGCCGTCGGGAAGATGCCGCCCATAAGAACCGTGGGAATGAGAATGACCACGAAGACGATCGCGAACTCAACGAACATGAGCGTCGCGAAAGAACCCTTGTTGCCCTCGACGACCGCCACCATCCAGACGGGCAGCTTCCCCAGAACAGGCACCACGAGGAGCGCCGCCGCCCCTATTCCCACCTGAAGAGTCCCGAGCGCCGAGAGAAGGTGCCGCGATCTGTCCACGAAGCGAGAGAAGATGGTCGTCCCGATCGCCAGCCCGAGGATGTAGGCCGTGAGGATCAGACTCATGGCGTAGACCGACGAGCCTATTGTGAGAGACAGCGTGCGCATCCACGCTACCTGGTAGACCAGCGCGGCAAAGCCCGAACACGCAAGAGCCATGAGCACAAGCGCGAGCACCCAATTTCGCGACTCCGGCTGCGTAAGTTCCGGCTTCGTTTCGCGCTCACTGGATGGCCCCTCGTCACTCCGGGCGCTTCGCGCAGACTCACTCGCGTCGCGCAGCTTCGCATCGCGCTTTCGGATCTTAGGTGAGTGCCCTCTACCCTCCTCTGCCTTCTCCCGCCGGTAACGGGCGAAGACGAGCACCGACACGACTATGTTGATACCTGCGGCGATGAAGACGGTACCGATGATGCCGAACCTCGGCATGAGCACGAAGCCCGCCGCGAACGACCCGATGACCGCGCCGAACGTGTTGACGGCATAGAGACGGCCGACGGTCATGCCCAGATTGTCGTACTTCGTCGTGAAGTACTTCGACAGGACGGGCAGCGTCGCACCCATGAGAGTTGTTGGAATGAGAAGTACGATGCCGGAGATGAGGAATCTGATGAGACTGAACGTATGGAACGTCGCCTCGAATCCCTGGTATGCGGCGCGGTAGATCGGGATCGTAGCGGCAACGATGACGGGCACGAGGAGACAGAAGACCCCGATCAGACCTTCGAGCACGCCGTAGACGCGAAGAGGGTCGGACCGGCGATCGATGATCTTGCCGGCGATGAAACTTCCCAGAGCCAGACCCGCCATGAAGACCGTGAGGACGGTCGTGATGGAGTAGACGGTGGCCCCCATTACGCGCTCAAGCAGACGCGCCCAGACAACCTCATACACGAGACCCGACAGCCCCGAGAGGAAGAAGAACCAGAGGACGAGCCCCTTCGATCTGGACCGCATGAGCATCGGACAGCTCCTGTCACACATGGGGACAGGGTCCGACGCCCTGCCGCGCTGCTAATCCGTGTGTTTCATCCTATAGGGCCTTCCCCCCTCTAGTCAACACTAAGAGCCCCGGAGGGGAGCCTGTCTCCAGATCGGCGCCGGCAGTACCTCGGTGCGTGTGCCCAAGAAATGCACGAGGGGCCCGAGGGTAATCCCCGAGCCCCTACTGTGAATCAGGATGAGCGCTTCCTGGTATCTCCAAAGCCTACCGCAGCAGGACCATCTTCCTCTCAAGCTCCAGGTCATCGGCTCGAAGGCTGTAGAGATAGACTCCTGATGGGAGTTCGGAGCCGTTATCGCTTCTGCCGTCCCAGATGACCTCGTATCGGTCCGGTGCGAGTTCAACGTTCACCAGCCGTCTCACGCGTCTTCCGTTCACATCGAAGATGTCAATGACGACCCTCGATGTCGCGGGGATCTCGTAGGCAATGCGAGTGATGGGATTGAACGGGTTGGGCGCGTTCTGAAAGAGAGCGAACCGATCGGGCGCCGGCCAGTCCGGAACGTCCGAGTCAGTGCTCGTTGTGAAATCGGCGTCCGAATCGTCATACGATGCCAGCCCGGCTCCGTCGCGCGCGATCACGCGGATGCGCGTCGTTTCGCTGGAGCTGTCCGGAACCGACCACATGAACGACCCGTCGTTTGCCTCTCCTTCAGCCACAACGTCCGGGAAGCTGCTTCCGCTGTCCCAGGACCGGAGGATATCGATCGACGTGACTCCGACGTTGTCTGAGGCCGTCCATGTTATCTCATGGTCCTCGCCTCCCGGGAGTTCCTCTCCACCGATCGGCGACGTGAGCTCCACTGTCGGCTGCTCGGCATCCGGCCAGTCCGCAACAAGCCACTCGAGCGTTCTGCGCACGATCGTGTCCTTGACCGCCGAACCCGTCACGCCCTCGACACCGAAAGCGTAGTAGACAAGATTGTGCGTCGATGTGTGCCTGATGGCGCCCTCGAGACCGGGCGAATACTCAAAGATACCGATCGACCCGGACCTTGGCTCTATCTCACTCGGGTAGAACTGGTTCATCGCCGAGTCCTCGCCATCCAGCGTAAACGAGAGACCGTTCCCGATCGGATCGCCGGGGATGCCGTCGAGACTTCGGTAGCCCGAGTCATCGGCAATGTAGTCCGCGTGCAGATAGTCATGGAGGAAGTCGATGTTCCCGTAGTGGTCGAGCGACCAACCGATGTCCTCACCGGAGATCATGAGCGGCCGACCCTCGTCAAGATAGGTCGCGAGCGCGGTTCTGTTGTCCTCGCTCAGGTTTCCAACCCAGCCGTTGTTCCAGAGGACGACCGGATAGCGCCGCATCTCCTCAATGGAGACAGGCCCATTCGATTCCTCATCCCAGAGCGCATACCCATAGCCGTTGTTCTCGAGTGCGCTCTCGAAATACGTCTCAGTACTCGTTCCACCATCGTCGTCGACAAGCAGCACCTGCACCGGACCCAGAACGATGCTGAATGCATCGCTGTACGTGTAGGTCATGTCGGCCACTATCTCGAGAGCAAACTCGACCTCGACACCCACGGGCGCGAATTCATCCACGACGATCTCGAATGCCGGTGAACCGGCCGCGGAACTGCCCGTGTTGATGTCCCCGTAGAATGAGTAGCCCTGCGTCACCTGCACGTGGCTGCTGGATGTAGACAAGGTCGCGGCCACGCCGGTTCTGTTCGGCCCCACCACGCCGTTCTTAAGCGACACGGGCATCGAGACGGTCTCCCCGGGATCGGGACGACCGTCGCCATCGCCGGTCGCGTCGTCAAACGTGTGTCCGGCGTAGCGTACCTGTGAGCCGTCGTAGTAGTAGAGAAGCTGCGTGCCGGTTCCGAAGTTGCAGCTGCCGTACTTCATCCAGAAGTACCCGTCTACGCCGAAGCTCTCGCCCCAGCTGTTCTTCACGAGCCAGGCTCCGTCGCCACTGCACGCGGCGTCGTCCCACCCAACGATCAGGACGGCGTGGTTGATCGGGTCGTCCCCCGCATGCTCGTAGCAACCGCCGCCGTAGGAGCCGAAGTCGCCATAGACCGTGAAGGTCGTTACACACGGGGCGATCAGAACGGCGGTCTTGATCGCATCAACGGTGTTGGGAATATCCAGCCACTCGTCGGTCGCCGCGTACTTCTGACAGTAGGCATCGTCGCATGGAACGGTGTCATCCGCCTCATACGGCATGCATGACTCCAGCACCGCGCCGTACTCGCGAACGTAGCTCCAGACCCACGACGGCCACCCGCCATCGCATCCATATCCGGGCGTGCGGCATGAGAGTATCTGCTGCTCAGAGAGGTCGTACTCGATCGCCTCGTTCATGAGCACGACCGACTCGAGCGCGGCTATCCCGGCGAAGTCCCAGCAGCTTCCGCAGCCTCCCTGGCTCGTGACTGGAGACACCGCGCCGTAGTCCCGCCAGTCCCAGCTCACCGGATGATCACGTAGCACTGGAAACGGAAGGTCGTCTTCAGTGAGAACCGCGAACCTGCGAGCAACATCGAGCGGCATTCTGGTCCCGAGCAGACCTTCCCTCTCTTCAGTGGAGAGGTCCGTCACCCACGTACGTCTGGCGACCCAGTCGTACCCGTTCGCATCTATCTCTCGCTGGATTGCCTCTATCTCAGGATCGGATACGGGCGGTTCGAGAGCATCCGCGGGCAGGATGGAGATCGCGAGCAGTGCGAGAAACGCAACAGCATAGACTGTAACCGGCCTCATCTTCGGTGCCTCCCTTTGTGACGTAATCCCATATGCATTATACACCAGGTAGCATATTGCTGTCCAGCCGCTGGCTTCTACGCACTCGCGCAGGGCGTGACCTGCAAGTTCCCGCACTGCACGCGCTCCTGGGGTCTTATGGGTAGGTCAGGGAAAGACGAAGCCCGCCGGGAATTCCCGGCGGGCTTCATGAACTGCAGATGTTCGATCCGTAAGACTGGGTAGGCTACTTGTACATGCTCTTGATGCGACCCCAGCTACGGTTCTCAACAGGACTTCCACCGATCTCGCCCTCAGCCCAGGTGTCGTCCACGTTGATGCCAGCACCACCGGCAGCACCCGGACCACAAC
>CAZFRO010000010.1:0-83796 GCA_964521425.1 uncultured bacterium | reverse complement strand
AGCGACGACAGCTTGGCAGTCGCTTCGCGACTGCAGCATATGATACAAATGGAGAAGCGGGGTTCACCCGAATGGTGGGCCCCGCTTCCTCTTTCTGTCCTATATGTGGGTGATCAGCATGAATAGTGAGTGTACTCTCGTTCTTGGCGGCTGAGGCTCATATTTCTCTTGCAGGAAACCGCAGGCCGTGGTATTACACCCGGCTGGTGGTCAGGTGCCATTGATGATGTGGGTACCGGGCGACCGGGGTTTGTGGTTTGCGAGCTAACAACACCTGAGGTGAAGCATCTTGAGAAGGAGGTGTGTAATGAGAACAGCAGTCGTTGTCCTGGCCGTTCTCCTTATGCTGGGAGTGAGTAGTCTATCACTCGCCGCTCCCATTCTGCACTTCGGAGAGGATCTCGGCCTTGGTGAGGCTACTCCGCTACCGAGTTGGCCAAACGCCGCCGCCGCACGCGCTGCCTTCCTCGCCAACCTCGTTGGCGTAGGCACCGAGGACTTCGAGGGCTTTGGTGTCGGAGCCACGGCGCCGCTCGGGCTCACGTTTCCGGGTGCGGGGCTTGCAACGCTCCAGGGAAGTGGCGAGATAGCGTCGGTTCCCCCGGGCAGCACGAATGGCGTCGGACGCTATGCGATTTCGGGATCTCAGTACTGGGAGACCGGCTCCGACTTCGCCATTGATTTCGACGCGCCGGTTGCCGCATTTGGATTCTACGGAATCGACATCGGCGATTTCGATGGCATGGTGACCCTGACCTACGGAAACGGCACCATGACGGAACTCGTCATCCCTCACACCGTTGGTGGGGCCGGTGGATCGGTGATCTACTTTGGGTTCTACGACACCGAGGACACATTCACGCGGATTGAGTTTGGCAACACCGAGCCCGGCTATGACTACTTCGGATTCGACGACATGACCATCGGCAGCCTCGAGCAGGTCAATCCGGTTCCAGAGCCTGCCACACTGCTCCTCATGGGTAGCGGACTTCTCGGTCTTGTCGGTACTGTCAGGAGACGCAGGAAGCGCTAGACACGAGTACCAAGAGCGAGATACGATTCAGAGGGGAGGAAGAGGCACTTTCCTCCCCTCTCACTTTGTGCACGAACCTCTTGCCTCGTACACGTGGAAGCAATGAGAGACGGATTTGTGGCAGACCGTAGTCGGAGGACATCGGACAGGAGGAGCTTGTGGCGGATATCCGTGACAGCATAGTGAGTGCGATCGGGAACACTCCGCTCGTCAGGTTGAACCGCGTCATCCCAGGCGGATGTTCGGTTCTCGCGAAGCTCGAATTCCTGAACCCGCTCCTGAGCGTCAAGGACCGCATCGCAGCGGCCATGGTCCTCGATGCCGAGGAACGCGGAGTCCTGCGGTCGGGTGGTGTCATCATTGAGCCGACGAGTGGGAACACCGGGTTGGGGCTGGCATTCGTCGGCGCGTCGCGCGGCTACCGCGTGATTCTCGTGATGCCCGAAACGATGTCGGCCGAGCGACGAGACCAGCTTCTGGCCCTTGGTGCGGAGGTTGTCCTGAGTCCGGGCACGCGCGGGATGTCCGGAGCGGCGGAGATGGCAAGAACGTTTGCAGACGAGATCGATGGCGGTGTTCTCCTCGACCAGTTCAGCAACCCCGCGAATCCCGAGATTCATCGTACAACAACCGCCGAGGAGATATGGTCTGACACAGGTGGTGTGGTCGACGTCTTCCTGGCAGGCGTAGGAACGGGCGGTACGATCACCGGCGTGGGCGAGGTCCTGAAGAGGCGAAACCCCGATATCCAGATCGTAGCCGTCGAGCCCGAGCGCTCGAGCGTTCTCTCCGGCGGCTCGCCCGGCCCGCACGGCATCCAGGGGATCGGCGCAGGGTTTGTCCCCGACGTTCTCAATCAGGGCATCATCGATGAGATAGTGGCCGTAAGAGATGAGGATGCTTATGCCATGACGCGGCGGCTCGCCCGGGAGGAGGGGATCCTCGCCGGCATATCATCGGGAGCCGCTGTTCACGCGGCGGCAGTCGTGGCCGGCCGAACGGAGTCGAGGGACAAGACGATCGTTACCATCCTGCCGGACAGCGGCACGCGCTATGCATCGACCGGCGTGTTTGACGAGTAGATTGGACCCACGCCGGATTCACCGCTTGACCATCTTCACGCAGTGTATAAACTGAGCCGATACGGCAAGACAGCCTTCGTCCAGGGAGGAGCTTATGGCTCGTCGAGAGAGGTGGGCAAGCAGGCCCGCCTTCATTATGGCGGCGATCGGCAGCGCGATTGGGCTGGGCAATCTGTGGCGCTTTCCCATGGTTGCCTACGAGAATGGCGGAGGGGCGTTTCTGATCCCCTACATCGTCGCGCTTCTCACGGCCGGCGTGCCGCTCATGATCCTCGAGTACGCGCTGGGACAGAGGTACCAGAAGTCCTCCCCTGGATCTCTCCGCGAGGTCAAGCCCGGTTTCGAGATGATAGGATGGTGGGCCCTCGGCGTCGGAGCCACCATCTCATTCTACTACGCCGTCATCATGGGCTGGTGCTGGGACTACCTGATCTACTCGTTCACCCAGCCATGGGGCGATGCGCCCGAGGCGTTCTTTCACAGTGTACTCAATCTCTCATCCGGTCCAGGCGAGGTCGGAGGGATATCGTGGCCCGTCCTTGCGGGTTTGGCCGCGACCTGGATCTCCATCTACTGGATAATCAAGAAGGGCGTTCTGAGGGTTGGCAAGGTCGTGATGATCACCGTCCCCCTGCCGGTGCTTCTGACGCTGTTCATCCTCATCCGCGGCCTCACTCTTCCGGGGGCGCTCGAGGGGATCAGGTACTATCTGACGCCCGACTTCAGCGCTCTCTTGAGCGGCAAGGCGTGGCTTCAGGCGTATGCGCAGGTCTTCTTCTCGCTCAGTCTCGGGTTCGGCATCCTCACCGCATACGCGAGCTATCTGCCGAAGCGCTCCGACATCACGAACAATGCCTTTATCACGAGTTTCGCCGATGCAGGCTTCGCCTTCTTTGCGGGCTTCGCAGTGTTCAGCATCCTGGGCTACCTGGCTCAGGCACAGGGCGTGCCCGTCAGGGAGGTTGTGACCGGCGGTCCCAGTCTGGCGTTCGTGGTCTACCCGACTGCCATCAGCCTCATGCCGTTTGCACCCCTCATCGCGGCGATGTTCTTCATCACACTTCTAACTCTCGGTATCGACTCGGCATTCTCGATCGTCGAGGGCGTGGTGGCGGGTGTGCGGGACAAGTGGCGCATCTCGCAGAACGCTGCGGCGGCCGGCTTCTGCATCTTCGGCTTCCTCGTAGGGGTCGTCTACACAACAGGGTCCGGTCTCTACTGGCTCGACATCGTCGACCACTGGATGAACAACTACGGACTTGTGGTCATCGGATTCCTGGAATGCATCGCAATCGGCTGGTTCTTCGGTACTAAGAAGCTGAGGGAGTACATCAATGAGGTGTCCGATTTCAAGATAGGCTGGTGGTGGGATCTCTTCATCAAGTGGCTGACTCCCCTTGCTCTTGGCTGGGCGCTTGTCGCGAACATCGTCGAGGAGTTAAGTGTCCCATACGAAGGCTACCCCACGTGGGCGCTCCTCGTGGGTGGTTGGGGCGTCGTCGCCGCCATCATCATCTTCGCCGGCGTTCTTACCGGATTGCCCTGGCTTGAGCGGAAGGAGGGCGAGTGATGTCGGTCGCAGCGTGGGTCATGAGCATACTCGTAGGCCTGGTGCTCTACGGGGGCTTTGCCTGGTGTATCGCGATAGCCGTGCGAAAGGGAAGGGAAGAGAGTGAGAAGAAGTAGGGCGTGCCGGGAGTGCAGCGGCAAGCGTGACGCGGCGAGGACGACGAGGCGCCGTCGAACGCGCGTCGTATTGACAGCGACGATTCTCCTCACCGTGGTCGTGTCCGGACTGTATCAGGATGCAGTCGCAGTCTGGCCGCCCTGGGCGAAGGATCCGAACGCGCTCGATACAGTCTACCCGAATGTCGCCTGCTCAGCCGATTGGCTCAGGGATCATCTGACATCGCGAGACGTTGTCATTGTGGACGCGCGCGTCGCCCGTCTCTACGCAGATGGGCACATCCCCGGCGCCATCTCCGTTCCCGCGGAAGGTCTTCCCACTGTGGAAGGCGAGAGTGACATCGCACGTCTGTCGGCGGCGCTTGGCGAAGCAGGTCTCGACGGCCGTGGGACGATTGTCTGCTACGGGGGCGAGACGTACTCCGATGTCGTCGGATTCCTGTTCTGGGCGCTTGAGGTCTCCGGGGCCGGGAAGGTCATGCTCCTGGACGGAGGATACGAGTACTGGGTCTCGACCGGGGGAGGCGCCGAGACTGATGCGCAAGTGCTGCCACCCACTGGCTGGGCAGTGGCCCCTGCAACGGAGTTCCTGGCAACATGCGAGTACGTGGAGACCATCTACGGTGTTCGTGGGTTCGAGATCATCGACACGCGGAGCAGTCGTAGCTGGGAGGGCCCCGTGGACGATCCCTCGATCGGTCCGGCAGGCAGAGTGGGGCACATCCCGCACAGCCTCCAGTTCGACTTCAGTGAGTTCATCGGCAACGATGGCCTCCTGTTCCCGCCCACGGAATGTCGGGAGATCTTCTCGTTTCTTGGTCCACGCAGGTCGAGTCGCATCAATCTGCAGGATGAGTTCATTGTCCACGGAGACGGAGGTGCCGGTAGCGGTGCTTTGGGCTATTACCTTCTAAGAGTGGCAGGCATGGCTCACGTGAGGTACTTCCCGGCCGGCTGGAGCCAGTGGGTCTCGGACGAGAGCCGCCCCACCGTACGGTTCATCGGCGGGGACGAACTCAAGATCCTTGTTGAGCGAGAGCAACGCTGGCCGTGGGCCGACTCTCCGATGGAGGCGTTTGTCTTTCTCGATGTGCGCCACGAGGCAGATCACTCGAAGGGACATATCCCCGGGTCCATCGTTCTCACCTCAAGGCTTGTCGCCGACTCGCTCAATGTGTACATGGATCGGTATTGGCCGGGAGCCGATCGGACGACGATGCCGTTCGTATCCTACTGCTATGGTCCGGAGTGCATCCGGAGCCGGCACACCTCGACGGATGCGGCGAGAGCCGGGTTCCGCGATATCCAACGCTTCTACGGCGGTATGGTCGAGTGGCGCGAGGTATCGGGCCGCATCGCGAAGTAGCGCCGACGTATCGGCGCGCCGCGGAATGGCGCAGAATCGCGCCACTGGACGCAGAAACCCCGCCCGGTGCATGCTGTCCGGGCGGGGTTCAATGTCTTGTCGTGCCCCTGGTTTTCATGAATCGGTTGTACGTCTTCTCTAGAAGCCGAACATACTCTTGATCTTGCCCCACGTACTCTGCTCCACCGGGCTCGGCTCTTCCGTGACCTCGATGTTGAGACCGATCTCCGCAATGTGGTACGTGATGCCATCTGCCAAGGTAACCATGTCGCACTCGCTCAGGACGCCGTCGCCGTTGTCTTCCCAGCCGACGACCTCCCACTCCTGACAGAAGACCGGGTAGACTTCGTGCCAGATCTCGCCCGTCGGGTCGCCGCCCGTGGGCTCGCTCGGCTCTACCCAATGCTCATCGCCTCCCGCAACAGGAACGAGCCAGTACGTCGGACCGGCCCAGTCGATGTGGTAGCGGACGCCGCCGAGAATGATGACGTCGCACGCGCTGACGACGCCGTCACCGTTGTCCTCGTAGCCATCCTGATGGTCGACGTAGCAGAAGTTCGGGTGGAGCTCGTGCCAATCGGAGCAGTCTGGGGGAATCGGATCAAGGATCGGTGACCCCAAGAACTCTATATGCCGCTGCGCAGCGACGGGCACGACGAGCAGTGCGATGACAGCTATGATCGCACAAATTCGCATGATGCCCTGCCTTTCATAGCTCTGGGCACCGGCTGCACGCCGACCGCCCAGCGAGCGCCTCTCGAGCAGACGCTCGAAGCCGGGGACGACAAAGACATCGAAGAAATACCACAATCCTGATAGCAAGTCAACAAGGAAGTGGGATATGCGAGATATAGCTGATGACACTGTCAACCACCCGCCAGGGTGGGAGAGCCGATCCGCTGTGGTCCCACGACCCACAGGTTATTGAGCAAGAGTCAGGCCTGTTTCGACCCCAGTAGCATCTCGGGCTTGACCGTACCGGTAGAGCAGGCTAGTGTTGGTAGGGTTGCAGGAACGCAACCACAAGAGCAAGGAGTTCGTGGGGATGGCAAGCCGGAGCAAGAGGTCGCCGGAAGAGCACCGTGGCACAGGCTGCGAGGACGTGATCCTCGACAGCATCGCGGAAGGAGTCTTCACCGTTGATTCCGACTGGCTGATCACCTCCTTCAACCGTGCCGCCGAGAAGATCACAGGGACCGCGCGGAGCGACGCGATCGGACGCCAGTGCTGGAACGTATTTCGAGCGAGCATCTGCGAATCTGCCTGTGCTCTGAGGGAGACGATGGAGACGGGGGAGCGTGTCGTCGGGCGACAGGTGTACGTGATCAACTCAGCGGGTAATCGTGTGCCGATCAGTGTATCAACGGCACTCCTCAGGGACGACGCGGGAGAGATAATCGGCGGAGTGGAGACCTTCAGGGATCTTAGTGTTGAGCAGGAACTCAGACGAGAGCTTGAGAGGCGCTACACGTTCTCCGACATGACCGGCAGGGATGATCGTATCCAGGAGCTGTTCACAATGCTCCCGGATATCGCCGAGAGCGGGAGCACAGTTCTCATTCAGGGCGAGAGCGGTACAGGCAAGGAACTCCTCGCTCTGGCGATCCACGGCTTGAGCTCTCGAGCAGGCGGCCCGATGGTTATTGTCAACTGCGGGGCGTTGCCGGATACGCTTCTTGAGTCAGAGCTCTTTGGCCACAAGGCCGGAGCCTTCACTGACGCCAAACGTGACAAGCCTGGCCGCTTCGCCCTCGCCGAGGGCGGGACTGTCTTTCTCGACGAGATCGGTGACATATCGACGGCTCTGCAGAGCAAGCTTCTCAGGGTGCTTGAGGATGGGACCTACGAACCGCTCGGAGGGACCGAGACACTCACCGCCGATGTCCGCATCGTCTCCGCAACGAACAGAAACCTCCCCGAGCTTGTGAAGCGGGGAGAGTTCAGGCGGGACCTCTACTATCGCATAAACGTGGTGACGGTCGAACTACCGCCCTTGCGCGAGCGCAAGGGCGATATTCCACTCCTTGTTGATCACTTCATCGCGAAGTTCAATAGCCTGCGCAACCGTGATGTTGCAGGTGTTTCGAGCGCAGTGATGTCGATACTCATGAGCCACGACTTTCCCGGCAATATCCGCGAACTGCAGAACATCATCGAGCATGGGTTCGTCACCTGCAGGTCCGGACAGATAGGAACGCGTCATCTGCCTACCTACCTGAAGTCAGGAGCGATATCTGCGGAGACTGGCCGTCCGCACTCCATGGAAGACCTGGAGCGTCAGTTCCTCGTCTTAGCTCTTGAAAGGAACGGCGGCAATCGCCTAAGAACGTCCTCGGAGCTGGGCATCCACAAGACCACACTCTGGCGCCGGATGAAGCGTCTTGGCCTGCTCTCTTAGGTTGCAGTTGCGCAACCTAGTCGGATTCTGGAGTTGCAGTAGCGCAACTTTCAGACAGCTGCTCGCTCCCTGACAATCCCACCATCAGCACGCTAACACATTAACAGATAAGCCGTTACATGGCTCCGCAGTCGCTCGCGCCGCTTAGGCACGCAAGCTGCTTTGTACGTGTGTGAGGGGTCTTGATGATGAAGGGCAGGTGACTCGCAGTTGGGGTCTCCTCAAGGAGATGGGAATGCGTGTAGGAATAGCCATTTGGGGTACGAAGATCTCGCCGGTACTGGACGCCTCTGAGGAGATCCTGGTTGTGGAACTCTCTGGTACAGAGCGGTCTGATATCGAAACGGTGGGGCTCGGTGGTTGGGGAATG
Source organism: uncultured bacterium (assembly GCA_964521425.1). Taxonomy (GTDB): domain Bacteria; phylum Joyebacterota; class Joyebacteria; order Joyebacterales; family Joyebacteraceae; genus Joyebacterum. The sequence goes on along the minus strand of CAZFRO010000010.1, from coordinate 75,861 downwards.
ATGCGCCGGGCGCGCCTGATCGGTGATCTTGGTCTCGACACACTGATCTGCGGGGCGCTCTCCGATCGGCTGGCGGGGTTTCTGGCATGGACAGGTGTGCGGGTCATCCCGTGGGTGTCCGGAGACGTGGAGGAGGTTCTTAGCGCGTTCGTGGACGGCAAGCTGTCGGGGCAGAGGTTTGCAATGCCGGGCTGCCGTGGTGGCGGCGGACGTGGTCTTGGTCGCGGTGGTGCCGGTCGAGGCGGTGCTGGTCGAGGTGCTGGTGCTGGTGGAGGTGGGACCGGCCGAGGTCGTCAGGGCGACAGAAAGCATGGAGGAGGTTAGGAGAATGAAGGTAGCGGTTACATCTCTGGGACCGGACATGACGAGCGATGTGGATCCCAGATTCGGTCGCGCAAGGTGGTTCGTGATCGTCGATACGGAGACAGGGGAATCCGAAGCTATCGACAATGAGAGCGGTGTCGATGCCTCGTCTGGTGCAGGTGTGCAGGCGGCCGCGCGAGTGGCCGGATTGGGCGTCGAGTACGTGCTGACTGGTCACTGTGGACCGAACGCCTTCAGAACGCTCACTGAGGCAGGAGTAGAGGTCGTCACGTTAGCGAAGGGAACGGTGGAAGAAGCGGTCGGCAAACTCCAGGGTGGGGAGCTGTCACCTGTAGACGCTGCCGACGTCAACGGCCACTGGAGCTGAGAGCAATAGGAGGATAGTGCAATGCCTAGAGGAGACAGAACGGGACCGAGTGGACTCGGACCGATGACGGGCAGAAGGGCCGGTTACTGCGCGGGCTACGATGCGCCGGGTTATGTGAGCGGTGGAGGTGCGGGATTCCGGGTCGGAGCGGGAGCCGGACGCGGCTGGGGCGGTGGCCGCGGTTGGCGGAACATGTACTACGCTACAGGAGTACCGGGTTGGATGCGCGGTGGGGGGGTGGCGCCATGGAACTACGGCGCAGCCGAGCCCACCGTTCCGCCGGTCGGTGTAGTGCCCGATGAGACGACCGCTCTCAAGGCGCAGGCTGAGTATCTGGCCGGCGTGCTCGATGATGTGCGCAAGCGGCTGTCGGAACTCGAGGCCGGGTCCGACGAGTAGGGAGCCTCGATGAAGATAGCCATAGCGAGTGGCAAGGGTGATACGGGCAAGACAACTCTGGCCACGGGACTCGCACACTTGCTCCTCGTGCACGGTCAACCGACCACGTACGTTGACTGTGACGTCGAGGAGCCAAACGGACACATCTTCCTGGGGCCGAGGATCGAGCGTTCAGAGAGCGTCTCGATCCCGGTCCCGGCAATAGACCAGGAGTTGTGCACGAGCTGCGGCAAGTGCTGTGAGATCTGCCGGTTCAACGCACTGGCTTGTCTACCCGAGAAGGTGTTGGTCTTTCCCTCTCTCTGCCACGGGTGTGGGGGATGCACACTGGTGTGTCCCACAGGCGCCATCACGGAGTCTCCGCGGGCCGTCGGTGTTGTTGAGCGAGGCAGCGCCGGTGACCTGGGTTTCATTCAAGGGAGGCTTGCTGTCGGAGAAGCGATGGCGACGCCCGTGATTCGTGCCGTCAAGAGAGCAGTTCCGGAAGAGGGGATGGTCATACTCGACGCCCCTCCCGGCACATCATGTCCCGTGGTGGAGACGATACGTGACGTGGACTGGGTAGTGATGGTGACGGAGCCTACGCCGTTTGGCCTCAACGATCTCAAGCTCGCCGTCGGTACCGTAAGGAAACTGGGTCTGACGACGAGCATTGTCATCAACAGGAGCGATGTAGGTGACTCGGGTGTGGAGGACTACTGCAAGGAAGAAGGCCTCGACTTGATTCTGAAAGTCCCGCACAGCCGTACTGTTGCAGAAGCATACGCGCGCGGTGAAATGCCGGTCCTTGCAGTTCCCGGATACGCGGACATGCTTGAGACGCTGGCGAACGCTGTCCTCTCTCGCATGAGGGAGGCCAACAAGAGATGAAGGAACTCGTTGTCATCAGCGGGAAGGGCGGCACCGGAAAGACCAGTGTTGTCGCCTCGTTCGCTTCGCTTCCCGGGCGCAAGGTCATCGCTGACTGCGATGTAGATGCAGCTGACCTCCATCTCGTCCTCTCTCCGTCGGTGGTCGAGACCCACGACTTCTCCGGCGGCGTGACGGCCATCCTCGACCAGAAGAAATGTGATGGCTCCGGCAAGTGCCTGGAGGTCTGCCGTTTCGAAGCCGTCAGTCGTGCACACGTGAATGGCAAGTGGGTCTACTCTATCGACTCCATGGCATGCGACGGGTGTGGTGTCTGCGCACATTTCTGCCCCAGTCGAGCCATCGCAATGCAGGCAGTAGAGAGCGGGAAGTGGTTCGTTTCAGACACGAAGCACGGTCCGCTTGTGCACGCGCGTCTTGGGATCGCCGAGGAAAGCTCGGGGAAGCTCGTGACGCGGGTCAGAACCGAGGCACAGCGTGTGGCGGAAGACGGGGGATTCGACCTCATCGTGGTCGATGGTTCGCCCGGTATTGGCTGTCCGGTGATCGCATCGATAACGGGTGTAGACCTGGCGCTCATCGTCACAGAGCCGGCGCTGTCGGGGCAGCACGACCTCAAGCGCGTGGCGGAGGTGGCCAGTGGGCTCAAGGTCAGTACTGCCGTCTGCATAAACAAGTGGGATATCAATCTTGAGGCTGCTCAGAGCATCCAAGAATGGTGCCATGGCAAAGGGATCCCTGTCGTGGGGCTCATACCGTACGACGACGCCGTCACGGTGGCGCAGGTCATGGGTCTAAGCGTAGTCGAATGCTCGGATGGAGGCGCGGCTTCGTGTATCATCGATCTGTGGACACGTGTGTCAGGGATGCTGGGTGCTTGAAGCCGCTGACAGAGCAGAGCCGTTCAGGAGACCGCAGAATCACCTAGTGGAGGTAGTGATGTCGGATGACAAGCAGTCCTGTGAGTCGTGCAGCTCGACGACCTGTTCCGCCAAGGGGAAGACAGAGAGCGAGACCGACAAGGATTTCAAGGAGAGACAGGACCTGGCCCGAAGAATGTGCCAGATTAAACGCAAGATCTTCGTGCTCTCCGGTAAGGGTGGTGTTGGGAAGAGCTCGGTCGCTGCCAATCTCGCGATCTCGCTCGCCAGGCTCGGCAGGACGGTCGGAGTGCTCGACATTGACCTTCACGGACCGAGTATCCCACGTCTCTTCGGGCTGGAGGGGGCGGACATCACCGCAGTTGACGACACTATTCGTCCCGTCGTGACGGATCAGAATGTGAGAGTAATGTCCGTCGGCTTCATGTTGAGGACTCAGGACGACGCCATCATCTGGCGCGGACCTCTCAAGCATGGGATCATCAAGCAGTTTCTGAAGGATGTCGAGTGGGGGGAACTGGACTATCTCATCATAGACTCTCCGCCCGGCACCGGCGATGAGCCGCTGAGTGTCGCGCAGCTCATCGATGATGCCGACGGCGTGGTCGTGGTGACGACCCCGCAGGTTCTGGCGATAACCGACGTGAGGAAATCGATCAGCTTCACGCGACAGCTGAACCTCCCAGTCCTCGGCGTCGTTGAGAACATGAGCGGGTTCATCTGCCCGGAGTGCGGAACGCGCACCGATCTCTTTGGAAGCGGGGGAGGACGTGAGATGGCCACCGACATGGGTGTGCCCTTCCTCGGAGAGGTACCGATCGATCCTGGACTCGTGGCGGCCGGAGATTCAGGAGAGCTTCCGGCCTATCTCTCGGGCAGCTCAGCTGGCGCCCTGGCGTTTGCAGATATCGTGAAGGCGCTTGTCGCGACGGTTGAACGGGAGTAGAGAGATCGTGCGGACGACTTCGGTATCTCGTTCCGCCTGTTCGGAGTTCCTATTCGGGAATGGAACATCCGAGCTCCAAGTGTCACGTTGATGGTACACGCTTAACTCAATGTCTCATCAACAGTTACACTCGTGAAACACGTGGTTGTGAATGCAGGGGTTACGGATATGTCCTCTCCGCCGGCTCGACTTAGTCCAGCCGGCGGAGTCATGTCCTCTCAACTACTTGCCTCATACGGAGTTACGGATTGTCGTCTCGCGCTCGTGCTTCCGGAACGCGCCTTGCCATATCAGATGGGTGAGAGCGTTGAGATTCGCGAAGCAGGGAGCGACATGGTCGCCGGCGATTCCCGAGAGGGCGGCGTCCGGACGCGAGAGCGGGGGACACAATGGCACTCACACTGAAGGAACTTGGGGAAGCACGTTTCATAGGCGATTCAGATCTCATGATCGTCCACGACACCTGGCACGAAGCATCTGAGAACTGCCTTCTGGGGAAGCTCGTTGAGCAAGGCACCGCCGTCGCGTTCGAACCTGATGAGCTCGACCAGGCGTTCTGGGAGGACTACGAGTACTGCACGTACTGCTTCGACAGAAGCACGCCTGTTCCTCCAAGGTCATACGGCGGCGCTCGGCGGAGAAGTGGACGGCGGCCTGGCGATCGTGGCAAGGGGGACATCCTCAAGGCTACGCGTGTCGGAGCCTAGTGATCGATAGTGCAGGAGGCCGGCGAGTCTTGCCCCGCAATCAGGCGTGACCTGGCACCGTGCGCATCGGCTGCGTACACGGCCCGACCCCGAAAGGGGTCGGGCCGCTCCTGTTGTCGCTCCGATGCGCGGGTGTTGTAGCAAAGCGAAAGTGTCCTCTGTAACTGCAGAGCATAAATGTCCTCTTTGTCTATGGAGCAGGTCTTGAGGCCATGTAGACCTGTATCATGTGCTTTGCCCCCTTTGGATCGCTCTTTCGTCTCCTTTTCCATGTGCGGATGGGATCTCTGAGCTCTGTTGGCGGATGAGAAGCTATGCGTTTGTTCTGGTACCAGACGGACCATGCACCTTCGAGATGCTGCCTGACGAGGACCTTTGCTTTGGCATAGCTCCTGCGAGGTCTTCCCGGCGGTATGTCTATGATGAGCCCACCGAGTCTGACGCAGTTGTCGTTTGCGACGGTGGCAACGTACCCGAAGGCGATCTTGAGGTATTGGTCTCGCTTTGAGACCCTGGAGAAAGCTGATCCCTTCTGCTGCGGCGTCTTCGCAAAGCGTTTGTTGTAGCGGTCAATGAAGACCTCCTCGAGCCATCGGTTTGCGTCCTCGATGCTGGTGATGCCGTGGAACTCGAACTCAGCGATGAGGCGATCCTGGAGGACACCGAAGCTTCGTTCGATTCTTCCCTTGGCCTGTGGGGAGTATGCAGGGATGGCGGTGATACCGAGTTCATCGAGGACTCTTCCTACATGGGTGGGGAAGCGAACGCCGGCGATCTCTTCCTCGATGCTCCAGTGATCGTCTGCACGTCTGAGTATGGTGTAACGGTCCTGATAGACAGATAGGGGCTTTCCGTGTCTTCTGACAACGATATCAAGAAGGCGAAGGTATCCGACGGCGGACTCGGCAGGGACAAAGACGGCCCCCAGAAGTCTGCTGTCGGCGTCATCGACGGCACTCATCAGACAGCATGGAGGTTGGTCGGGTCCGAACCAGTGATGTGGGCTTCCGTCCCATTGCATCATGACGCCGGTCCTTGGTTTGCGTGGACGCCTCGAGCGGTGCTTGCGCGGACGGCGCTTGCGCTTGGGCGGTTTTCCGGCGGAGCGCAAGATGGAGCGGACGGTCTCGCGGCTGACCGAGATACCGTTGTGTTCCTCAAGCATCTCGGTGAAGTGGGTATCGTTGAAGTTGCCGTAGTCTTGTTCGTGCAGCTGGAGGATACAAGACCTGAGGTCCGGATCGACCGCGTTACGGGCGGGCTCGCCACGGCGCCTGTGTGCCAGTCCTGCTACGCCCTCCTCCAGGTAGCGCACGTGCACACGCCTGGTATGACGATAGCTGATCCTCAGTACTGCAGCGGCTTCTTTCAAGGTCATGGTTCCCTTGCTGACCTCGCCAAAGACCCTGGCCCTGTGGGCCTCTTCTTGACTCAAGATGATGTCCCCTCTCATGTGCACCCCTCCTTGGGGCGCATTCTACCACCGATGCCGGAGAGGACATTTGTGCTTAGCTTACACACCGGCCACTGCGCGGGTTGTCCATCACGGCGTGCGTGTGGTAGCCTCCGGTAATCACGGAGGCTGTCGCATGAGAATCTACACCGAGTGTATCCCGTGTTTCCTTAGGCAGGCTCTCCAGGCATCACGCTTCGCCTCGGACGACCCTTCCGTTCATGAGCTTGTTCTGAGGGAGGTCGCGAGAGCGGTCTCCACCATGGACATGTCGAAGACACCGCCGGAGATGGGACAACTCATTCACAGGGTCATCAGGAAGGAAACCGGGATCGACGATCCGTACGCGGCTGTCAAGCGGCGGTTCAACGATCTCGTCCTCGGGCTCTATCCGCGTCTGAAGGAGATGGTGGCAGGCGCTGATGATTCATTCGAGACTGCGGTCAGGTTGGCCATCGCGGGGAACATCATTGATTTCGGCGGAGGAAGAAGTACAGATGACGTCGACGTGGAGCGGTCGATTGACGAGTCACTGACGAAGCCCCTCCGTGGAGGTGCGCTCGAATCCTTGAGATCTGCAGTTGATGAGGCAAGCGACATCCTGTACATCGCAGACAACGCAGGCGAGATAGTCTTCGACCGGATTCTGATCGAGGAACTGCCGCCCGAGAAAGTCACGCTTGTCGTGCGCGATCGACCCATTCTGAACGACGTGACGGTTGAGGACGCGCGGTCGGTCGGGCTTCTGGACATCGTCGACGTCCTGGCGAACGGCTCCGACGCGCCGGGAACCATCCTCGATGATTGCTCGGAGGCCACAAGGACGCGGTTCGCGGAGGCAGATCTCGTCATAGCCAAGGGACAGGGGAACTTCGAGACTCTGAGTGGTGCGGCCAGGTCCGTCTTCTTCCTTCTCAGAGTCAAGTGCGAGGTTGTCGCTCGAGAGACCGGATACGAACTCGGGTCGGTCGTCGTTGCGAAGATCTGATGCGTAGTGACCGTGCCGCTCGCTGTGGAGCGCTCTCTCACGGGTGCCGAATCCCGAGCTCTATCCTCGCCTGCCTGAGACCCTCCAGCGTTCCTTCAAGGAATCCCGACCCGGAGAGTTGTTCGACCGTCCTCTCGTACGCCGTGAAGATGGCTCTCGGTATCTTCTCGATCTCGTGGAGATCTATCCCGAACTCACTCGGTCTGACGAGGATGACCGAACAGCCCCGGCGTGGGTGGTGGCATCGGAAGAGACTGTGGCGAGTGATGGTGCGTCCTCTGAACGTCTGAGCGTAGATGACCAGGTCGACCGGTTGGGACAGCTTGCTTCGTGACGGCGCCCGGCCAAGCTCGGCCAGGTCGACCGCGACGATGACGAGCCCCCTTCGGCGGAGAAGGCTGCGCTTCCGACGCCAGTCATCGTAGGCAGTATCGATTGCGAGCTGTTCGACGACACCGCCGTCGAGATGGTACCTCCCGTCTATCCTCTTCGGAGGGAAGACCCCTGGGATCGCCATCGACGCTCCTATGGCATCGCTCAAGTCTACCTCGGGCGAGGAGTGGCTCGAGAAGACCCTCTTGGCGACACAGTCATCCTCCTCGCCGGTTCCCACGTCGAGCGTGACGCTCGAGAAGCCCATCCCGAGTTCGCCGAGAGTGGGAACTCGTCCCACGTACTTCATGAGGACGCCGGACACGTATTTCTCGACCTGTGTGCGGCTGTATATCCCTGATTTCTCAGGCGGGATGTGCAGGAGTCTCCTCCTGATCTCGTTCGTGACGAGCCGGAGGCGGGGGTAGCGAGCCGCGAATCCGAAGAGCTCATCCGGCGACTGGATGTCGAGCACCATCCTCTCAAGCTCCGTAGTCGACATTCCCGCCGCGTACATTCCGCCGACAACTGCACCTGCCGACGTTCCGTAGATATGGTCTACGGGAATCCCCAAGAGTTCGAAGACCTTGAGTGCGCCGATGTGACAGGGGAGGTTCATGCCTCCGCCGGAGAGCACGAGGACGACTTCCTTCCGACGGACGTAGTTGAGAAACGGGCGAAACTGCTTCCGCCACCTGAGGAGGTCACCGCCGACCAGTGTCTTTCCACCCCTGGCCAATGGCTCCTGCGGCTGTCGTGCGAGTGAGAACCAGCTGATGTCAGCTTGAGCCTTCATGCCCGGTAGGGTAGCACGGGATCGGGCAGGTTGCTAGCCGGTCATTAGTCCGTAGAGGAATCCGAGCAGGCTTGAGAACGTGACCACGAGCAGGAGATACACGGAGGCCTTCTTTGTCCCTATTATGCTCCTGAGTACAAGCACGTTGGGAAGCGAGACTGCCGGTCCCGCGAGAAGGAACGCGAGTGCCGGTCCCGAGCCCATACCTGCGCCCAGGAGTCCCTGGACGATCGGGATCTCGGTCATCGTGCAGAAGTACATGAGGCCTCCTGCGAGCGAGGCGGCCAGATTCGATCCGGGGGAGTTGCCTCCGACAAGCCGAGCTACCCACTCTGCCGGAATGAGACCCTCGTGCCCGGGACGTCCGAGCATGGCTCCAGCGATCAGGATTCCGACGAAGAGAAGCGGCAGGATCTCCTTCGCAAGCTCCCACGAGCTACCCATCCACTCGCGCGACTCCCGCGTGGCCGTCGCGCCGACAACCACGAATCCCCCGACGCCGACAAGAAACGCCAGGCGCGGGTCTCCCGTGATCGTGGCAGCCACGAGCACCGCGGCGGTGGCGAGCACGGGTCCCCATATCTTCACGCTGTACCGGGCCACAAGGAGGCCGGCAAGAAGTACGCTCGCAATGCCTGTGAACACCCACTTGTGGGCGAAGATGAAGGCGGACGCTCCCGTGGACGCAGCGGGCTCGGTCCAGTTGACGAATGCCAGCACCGCGATCATGAGAGCAAAGAGGGAGAGGACCTCCCGGACAGGACGCTCGACCTCGGGCTCCGGAAGTGCCATTGCCTCCTCGGCGCGACGTGACTCCTCGTGTCGGAATATCAGGTGCATGATGAACCCGATCAGGATGCTGAACCCGATGGCGCCGACTGCACGGGCGATTCCCAAGCGAATCCCGAGGACTCTCGTCGTAAGGAGGATGGCCAGGACGTTGATGGCTGGTCCCGCGTACAGGAATGTGATCGCGGGGCCGAGCCCGGCGCCGCGTGAGTAGATGCCTGCGAAGAACGGAAGGACAGTGCAACTGCAGATGGTCAGTACAGTTCCCGATACCGAGGCGACCGCGTATGCCACAACGCGCTTGGCACGGGCCCCGAGGTATTTCATCACGGCGGCCTTCGAAATGAAGGCCGATATGGCGCCGGCGATGAAGAAGGCAGGCAGGAGACCGAACAGCACGTGCTCACGCGCGTAGTCCTGAACGAAGAGCAGGGCCTCAGCGATCGCGCCGCCTATGCGCGGGTTGTCGACCGGAATAAAATAGAAGCCGAGGAAGACACCGACTATCAGGAGGGTCGCCTTGAGTTCGGCCTTCGCCATCATGCGCACGTCTCCTTGCCATCAAGAGCGCGGTCGGAAGGTGGGGGAGTGCCGTCGCAAGTCTCCGGCGGCTCGACGAGCTCACCGGAACTCACTACTCCGCCCGCCGTCCCTGTGCTTGGGTCCGCCGTCGTCCCCGCGCCTCGATCCGCCGCGACCGCCGTTGCGCAGGCGATGAAGTCCAGGACACACGGTGCAACAAGTCGGTAGTAGATGTGATGGCCGCGGCGCTCCCTGTCCACGATGGCTGCGGCCTTGAGCACGGCAAGGTGCTTTGAGACCGTGGACTGATCCAGTCCGACGAGCTCGACCAGATCACAGACACACGACTCCCCATTGTCAAGGTGATGGACTATCTTGAGGCGAGCCTCATTGGCCAGCGCCTTCAGAATGGACGTCTCTCGACTGTAGTCACTCGTTGTTCGCGCGCTCATTACTCGCACCTCCAGACGTTTCTGATAATATATGGCAATATGGCCATATATGCAAGTGAAATGCCATGAGCCCTTGAACCTGTCTGCTGAGGGGGCTATTCTCTGCGGAGCCAAAGCTAGCTGACAGTCCGATTGTGTGCTACAGGAAGCCGGGCGGCGGCTGTTGAGTTCAAGGGGGAGACGATGCGACTGCTTATCTGTTCAGTGATGATTCTGGTGATCGTGAGTGGGGTCTCAAACGGGTCCTCCGCCTGGCGCGTGGCGCTCGATGACCTCGTCTCCGTTCAGGACACGGCTCTGGAGGAGAGTCTCCTGGAGGAGCTTCTGGACCTTGAGCCGGCCTGGGCTGAGGTGGCGGCCAGGGTGGACTCGCTTCGCTTCCCGGACATTGAGACACCCGGCGTCCCGGAACTCAGGATGGCCACATGCATCGACGGTGCGGAACGCCCCTGGGTCATCGTGACTCCCGACGATTACGAATCAGATGAACGGACGCCGATGCTTGTCATCCTGCACGGCGGAGTCGGCAGGGCAGACATCCTGCCCGACCCCCTCGAGCACGTTGCTGAGAATGAGTTCGTGGCCATGGCGCGTGAGCACGGCTGGATCGCGGCGGTTCCGTTCGGGCAGGCCGGTGCTACCTGGTGGGAGGATGTGGGCACCGCCAACATCCGGGCACTCGTCAGAACTGTGAAGCGCGAGTACAACGTCGATGATGACAGGGTGTGGATGACTGGTTTCTCAGATGGAGCGTCGGCGGGCTTCTTCTTCGCGATGAGCGACCCGACTGACTACGCGGCCATCGTCACCATGAACGGTCACATGGGTGTGGCAAGCCTCGACGGTGATCGCGCCAGCTACGCTTCGAACATGGCGGCCACGCCGCTATACGCAACGACCACATTCCACGATGGACTGTATCCTTCCGAGCGGATGCGGGCCACTCTGGACATGGCAGAGCGCGCGGGCGCCGATATCTTCTACAGGGAGTTTGAGGGCGAGCACAGCTTCGAGCCGTGGGGGGAAGAGGAGCTACCGAGGATCGCCAGGTTCCTTGAACGTCATTCCAGGGATCCGTTTCCATCGAAGATCTCGTGGGAGGCTGCAGGAGGCGAGTTCGGCCTCTGCCGGTGGTTCGTCATCGATGAGACGATCATCGGGAAGCGCGCTCCTTGGCACCGCGACCACAACGCGGCGCTTGTGTCTGATCGCATCACGTTCGGATTCGTGCCTGACTGGGAGTACGAGGGAGAAGGCGTACCCGTCTCCGCTCTCTCGGACGGCGACTACCCAGCGACCCAGATGGGCATGGCCGAGGGCGATGTCATCGTCGCGGGAAACGGTACGCCAGTGACAAGTCTCGATGATCTGAACGACTTCAAGGGAACGCTCGCCCGGGGCGACGCCTTCTCCATTACCGTAGACCGGGATGGGGAAGAAGTCATTCTGGATGGTCTTCTTCCCGAGAAGGAGAACTACTACATCTTCAAGAGAGACGTTCCCTCGGGGGCCGTCCGCGTGCGCCATTCCGCCAATCGCGTGGACATCAAGCAGTCGCTCGTGGGTTCATTCAGGATCTTGGTTCACCCGGACATGTTCAATGTGAATGAACCGATCACAGTGACGGTGGGAGACCAGGTCCTCTTTGATGGGCTCGTGGAGCCTGACCTTGAGTTCCTGCTCCGGAACTTCCTTGAGAACCGCGACCGGAGCCTCATCTACATTGCTGAGCTTGAGTTTCAGCTCTAGGTCGCCGGGTACACCGCCAGTTCGCCCGGGCGATGCCCTAGCGGCGCCCTATATCGAGAACCGCGTCGACCAGGTACTCGTACTGCTCGATCCGGTTGTAGATCTGAGCGGAGATCCTGAGAAGGCTCGCGGGACCGTCGGGACAGGTGAGCACCGGAACCTCAATCCCGTACTCCTCACGAAGCGCGTCCTCAAGGGGGTCGAAGTCGAGCTTCGTTGTTGCGAACCTGTAGCTGCCTCCTCCGAGCGGGATGCTGGCCAGGGTTCCAATCATCGAATCCGGACAGGCCGGTTTGACCCCGAGCCGGTCGCTCAAGAGATTTCGGGCCTCGAGCGCAAGCGAGCGGTTCCGCTTCATGAGTTCATCCCACCCTCCCGGAAGCAGCGATCCCATGAACCGGATCGAGTCGGCCACCGCGAGGTACGAACTCAGGTCGCGTGTTCCGGTCCAATCAAACTCCTGCCAGAACATCGAGCGATCGGTGCGCGTCGTGTTCGCCCCGTGACTGATCACGAGCGGGCGTATGTGATCCTGCTTGTCTCGTCTCACGTAGAGGAGAGCTGCGCCTTTCGGAGCACACAGCCATTTGTGGCAGTTGCCCGTGTAGTAGGCGGCCCCGATCGAGGGTATGTCGAGTTCGAGCATGCCCGGCGCGTGGGCTCCGTCCACCATCACATCCACTCCACGCTCCGAAAGCTCACGCACGATGTCCGCTATCGGCATGACCATGCCCGTGAGGCTCGTGATGTGATCGAAGAGGCCGAGGCGCGTCCGCGGTCCGACCCGCTCAAGCACCGCCCGGGTGATCTCCGCGGGCGACCCGACCGGGAACGGTATATCGGCTGCGACCACGACAGCTCCGGAGCGTTCCGCCACGAAATCGAGTACGTTCCGGCAGGCGTTGTACTCGTGTGTGGTTGTGAGAAGCTCATCGCCGGGTTTGAAGCGAAGCGAGCGGAGGACCGTGTTGACCCCCGTCGTTGCGTTCGGTACGAACACGATATCGAGGGGGTCCGCGCCGACGAAGGCCGCAAGTTCTGCCCGGGCGATGTCGTACAGCTCCTCGACGTCGCGAACCATGAACTGGAGGGGTTGCCTCTCCATCTGATCCCGGTAGCGAGCCTGGGCGGCGAGCACCTCAGTCGGGCAGGCTCCGAAGGAGCCGTGGTTCAGAAACGTCACGCTTGGATCAAGGCCCCAGTGCCTTGAATGCGCGCTTCCTCCAGGTGGCTGCATCCCGAACTCCGTCTGATGTGCTCTGAGGTGGTGGGCTGGAGCTATAACAGTACGCCGCCCGCCCAGCCTGCTCCTACGGTCTGATGCCGGCGAGCCGCGCCTGCTTTTTCTCCCAGTCGCCAGCGTCCCAGCTCGGCATGCCGGCCTGCTCCAGTTCCTCGAGAGCCTTCGACATCAGCTGGATGGCCTCGCCCGTCTCGCCCTCAATCAGTGCGATCTCACCGAGCTCCCAACGGCTGAAGCCCATCCATTCGATGGCGTCCTGAATGCCCTCATCGTTCAGTCTGCCGGCCCAGCCGAAGACGTCGCTCATGGCGGCCTTGGCATTCGCCGTCTGTCCCTGGAGCCGGATCACATGTGCGACCGAGTAGTCGGCTATGAGCTTCGGCAGATCGCGCTCACCCATGTAGTGATGCTCACGTGCTTTCTCGAGTGCCTCGCGACCCTCGTCGTAACGCTCCGCTTCTACGTAGTTCCAGCCGAGGTTGTTCCAGAGCGGTCCCAGCCACTTCGTCAGTTCGCCGGACTCTGCCATGGCGATGGCCTTCTCTGACCACTCGAACCGTTCCCTGGGATCACCCGTGATCGCGACCATGTGGGCCGCGTCAATCGCGCGACTCCATAGCTCGTGCGCCTCGCAGTAGTCGAACATTGCACGGAAGGTGGCCGTCGCAGTCGGGTTGTCGCCGTCCTTCCACTCGAAGCGACCACGCACACCGATGTAGCGAGACCATCCGAGTGGATCGCGCTCGGTCGCCTGCGCTGCTGCTCTGTCGAGCCACGGTCGTCCGGTCTCGCGTTCGTCCTGGATGAGGTATGAGCGTGCCCGCATCGATGCTGCCTCGACGAATGCGGATGCGTCACCCAGGGCCTCGGCTTCGTTGGCTATTGCCTCGAACAGAACTCCGGCGTCGGCATACTGGCCGCGGCGGAACATCTGATCGGCCTCGTCGAGACGCTCGGTGAAGGTTCCCTCCTCCGGCGTGGGGGAGCACCCAACAAACGCGAATGCGGCCGTGAGTACGACCAATGAAGTCAATAGAACGGGGTTCATCGTCATCCTCCTGTGGAGCAAACTGGACAGTAGCGGGCAATTCAGCACTACTATCGTGCCATCGGCGCCCCGTGTCAACCTTGCCTGCGCGCCGGGATCCTGAGCGATGGGGCCCCTCGGAGCCCGGGCGTTCAACGCTTGCAGGAGCCAAGATGTCCAACAGACCGAGCGCAATAAGCAGACGGGGAGTCACGCAGGTTACCATGGACCGGAGTGATCCGAGCTACATGGGGGGATAACGACGTCGTGGCTCCCCGTGCACGTCTACCATCGATCAGAAGCATACGAGCCCGGGGCTGTTTGCCCGGGCTTTCGTGCTTGCAATCGCTCTCCCGGCAGCCTATCATTGAGGTTCATTGAGGTGGCTGTTTGCTGAAAACACGAGTATTTTTGTGCCTTCGACGTGTATCGGAGGCCGGTCTCTCAATCGACCAGGAGAGGGAACGATGACTTTTCAGGAGAAGCTTGCTGCATTGCTCGAGAAGCGTTCCAATGTCAAGGCGAACATCCCGCGAGCGGAGATGATCCGCGACGCCGTCGCGCGGCGCGAGGCGATTCCGAGCGCGTGTGGCGCGCTCGCGACGTGGACACCGACGGATTCGAACGGCCGGAGTCCGAAGGACACCTACATCGTGAAGCGTGCGGAGAGCCAGGATACGATCGACTGGACGAGTCCCAACAACATCCCGCTTGCTCCCGAGACGTTCGACATGCTGCTTGAGGATTCGCTGGCGATGCTGGGTGAGGTCGGCACTGTTTACGTCACCGATCGTGTTGTAGGAGCTGATCCCAAGTACGCGCTCCCCGTGCACACGGCGGGTGATTTCGCTCTCTCGGCGCTCTTCATAGACAATATGTTCCGTCCGTGGTCGGATGAGATCGCCGCGACGACTTGCTTCAAGGACAGGCACTTCACGCTCGTGTCACTTCCGTACCACAAGCTCGATCCCGCCAGGTACGAGGGGAAGCTTCGCGTGGATCCGAGGATCGGTGGCACATCGACGATGGCTGTTGCCATCGATGTGGACCGTCGGATCGGCGTTGTCTACGGGTCTGCTTACTGTGGCAGTATGAAGAAGCTCATCTTCACCGTCATGAACTACATGCTTCCTGTTGAAGGGATCCTGCCCATTCACTGCAGCGCGAACGAGGGTACCGATGGGAAGAGCGCACTGCTCCTCGGTCTCTCGGGCACGGGGAAGACCACGCTCTCGGCCGATGCATCGCGCGCGCTTCTTGGCGATGACGAACACGGGTGGAGCGATGACGGCATAGCCAACTTCGAGAATGGCTGCTACGCGAAGCTGATCGATCTCGATCCTGTGAAGGAACCCGAGATCACGAACGCCTGTTTCCACGAAGACGAGGTGGAGAAGCACGGTGCGATCATCGAGAACGCGATGATGTACCCGTGGGGAACGTTCGATGTATTCGATTCCCGTCTGACCCCCAACTCACGTGGCTCGTATCCGCTCAGGTACCTGTCGAACATCAAAGAGTCATCCACGGCCGGTCACCCGGATACCATTCTGTTCCTCACCGCCGATGCGAACGGAGTGATCCCGCCGGTCTCGAAGCTGACACGCGAGCAGGCGATGCTCTGGTTCATCATGGGCTACACGAGCAAGCTTGCCGGGACGGAGACAGGAATCACCGAGCCGGTGAGCACGTTCTCGCGTTTCTTCGGAGAGCCGTTCATGCCGAGGAACCCGGACGAGTACGCATCGCTATTGGGAAAGAAGATGGAGGAGCACGGCACGAGTGTCTTCCTCATCAATACCGGGTGGAGCGGTGGTCCGTATGGGGTCGGCTCCAGAATGGACCTCCCGATCACCAGGCGCATGGTGAACGCGGCGCTCGCGGGTGAACTCGACGATGTCGAGTGCGAGATCGATCCGTACTTCAAGGTAGCGGTTCCGAAGAGCTGCCCCGGCGTGGATGCGGCCATCCTGAAGCCCGTGAACACGTGGGACGATCCGAAGGCCTTCGAGGAGCGGGCGAAGAAGCTCGCTGCCGATTTCGCCGCGCACTACGACAAGGCTTACGGCAGTGCGGGCATAGACGCAGCCGTTGCCGCGGAGTGCCCCGGGAAGTAAGTGGGGTTAGAAGGAACCACAGAACGATGTAGCTACAGGAAGCGCCGTGCTCTTCAGACAAGAGCGCGGCGCTTCTCTATGAAATCTGCGATGTCGGCCGGGAGAGGTGCGGTGAGTTCGAGCCGTTTGCCGGTGCGGGGGTGCTTAAACGCGATACTCGCATGGTGGAGCGCGTGGCGGGGGAGGATAAGGTGGGCGAGAACCTCCGGTGATTCTGGATCCTCCACCAGTTTCCGCAGGAGCGTTGCGGACAGTCCGTAGGTCTTGTCACCGAGAATCGGGTAACCTCTGGACTCCAGGTGGGCGCGGATCTGGTTCGTCCGGCCCGTGTGTGGTCGGGCCTCAACGACGCTGAACTCCGCGATCGGCCCACCCTGCAGGCGCTCGATCACCCTCACGCTCGTCCTCGCCGGCTTCCCATTCTTCCGGTCTATGACCGATCGCGGGATCGGGTGCTGCTTCCCGACCCTCCCGAGCGGAGCATCGATCTCGAATGTGGCAACGCTTGGGCACCCGCGCACGATCGCCAGGTAGGTTTTTGAGACTATCCCAGCCGCGAACGCAGCCGATATCGCGCGCGCCGCCTCGACGTTTCTCGTGAGAACCACAAGACCGCTCGTTTCCCGGTCGAGGCGATGAGCGAGATTGAGGTCCGTCCCAAGATCGTCTCTCAGCTTCGCGATGAGTGTGTTCCGGATGAACTTCCCACTTGCGTGGACGGGTATGTTCCCCGATTTCGAGACAACCAGGATGTCATCATCGGTGTAGATGATGTCGTAGGCGAAGTCGACCGTGGGCTCGATGATCTCGATCGTGTACTCGATCTCATCATCAGTATCCACCAGATCTACAGCAGCGGCCGTGCGTCCGTTCAGCTTGATCTTCCCGGTCTCGATTCGAGTTTCCCAAAGCTCGCGCGGGAGATAGCGAAACCTCTCGCACAGGAACTCGAGGACGGTCCGCCCGCGGTAGGGGTGGTGGACCTTCGTCTTGAGATGGATAGGTTTCGGCTGAGTGTCCATGGTTGCAGGGATCAGGAGTCTGAACTGAGCACACACATCGACATCTCAGCCTCACCCTTGACCACATCCTCTGCGAAAGTCAGACAGCTCGGCGCGCCACATGCGCCACAGTCAATCCCCGGGAGAGTATCATAGATCTCGTCTCTCTGTCTGATCTTCGCTATTGCTCTGCCGATGTCCGGGTCAAGCGGGCTCAAAGGTCTTGGTTCCACTGGGTTCTCGATATCGAAGAAGCCCTCCCGGTACGACTGCTCGACCTGCTCCACATGTCGGGCGATGTTCCGACCGTACTTCTCGGTAAGTCTGATGGTTCGGCTTCGGGCGACATAGATGTTCTCGACCGCGAGCGATCCACCGATGCAACCACCGAGACAGGCAGAAGCTTCAACGAACTCCACGTCCCTCAGCCTCGAGTTCTCGATATCGTCAAGGATGGTCGTGACATTGTTCATGCCCGACACACCTATCCACTTCTCAGTATCCAGAAGGCTGGTCATTCCTCCCACGCTTGACCAACCGGGGCCGTAGGTGGCGTCCTCGAAAAGCTCTGCGCCGCAGTCGTCATCGCGAAGCTCGGACGTGTGCGAGAGGAGCGGGCGATAGATGCCCGAGATGCCAACGGCGCTATCGAGCCACGAACTCTTCTTCTCGGCCGGCTGACGGATCGACACGATCTTGGCTGGGCAGGATGTGATGTAGACGGCCTCGATGTTCGATTCCTCGATGTTCAGCCTGGCAGAGAGACCCTTCTTCGCCTCTCTCGCCGTGAGCTCCCTCGGAAGCTCGATCGGGAGTATGTGGCCAGTGAGATCAGGGTACTTAACCTGGATCAGCCTTACGACTGCGGGACAAAACGTGGAGATGACCGGCCACGGGCCCTGGTGCTCCCTCAGAAAGAGCTCGGTGGCGAGTACGGCCCAGTTGCATGCTTGAGCCACATCGAAGATGTAGTCGAATCCGATTGCTTTCAAAGCCTTGTGCACGAGCCTCGGCGGTGTATCGGCGCCGAACTGCGAGTAGAGAGCCGGCGAGGGTATCGCGATCTTGCACCTGCGTCCAAAAAAGGAATCGTCGAGCGAGTCAGTAAGAGGAACGACCGCATTGTGTGGACAGACGGCGATGCACTCGCCGCAATCGACGCAGAGCTCGCCGATGATCCGGGCCTTGCCGCTTCGCACTCGGATCGCGTCGGTTGGACAGATCCTCATGCATTTCATCCGCCCGTCGCACAGATCCGGGTTGATCTCGTGCGCGTGGTAGTACTCGCTTCCTTTCATCTCTTGAACCTCATACCTGAGTTAGCACAGTGATGCCGAGCCTAGTGCCGACACCGACCACGGAGGCTATCTCGAACTCGTCCGAGTTTCTCCTGATGTTGGGGAGCCCCATGCCGGCCCCGAACCCCATCTCCCGGATCTCGTCGGTCGCGGTCGAGTAGCCCTCCTGCATGGCCAGGTCGACGTCCTGAATACCCTGTCCCTTGTCCACCAGAGTCACCTTGATTACGTAGCGAGACACCTCAAGCGTGACGTCGGCGCTGTCGGCGTGGACCACCACATTCATCTCGGCCTCGTAGGTTGCGATGGCGACTCGCCTCACAACGTCCGATGGGAAGCCGATCTGCTTGAGCATCGACTTGATTGAAGTCGAGACCCTCCCGGCATGACCGAAATCGCCTCCGGCGATCGTGAATGTCTCCTTGAGAAGCACCTGTTCGTTGCTCATGGCTTCTCTCCCGTGCTGCTCCCCGGCAGCAGTCCTCGCCGGTGAAGACGACCGCAGGCCTCAAACATGGAATGGCGACAGATCAGGACAGGGATTCCCATGTCGGCCGCGGTGCGGATCACGTCATAGGTTGGGCGCTTGCCACGCACGTACGCCACCGCGGCGACATCCGCCACGTGGGCTGTCATTATCGACTGGGAGTTGACGAGGCCGGTGAGAAGCAGCGTTCCCGAGTCTGAAAACGCGAGCACGTCACTCATGAGATCCGAGGCACAGACATGCTCTATCTTCGTCGAGACCCTGTCCTCACAGCACTCGAGCGTAGCCTCCAGAACATCGATTATCTCGCTAAGCTCCATAGTCACCCCTCTTGAGAAAAAGCCACGCCTTGCCTGCGGCTGCGCGCGCCCGCGCCACCCCTTCGCTCAGCGACAGAGGCCCTGAGGCCGTGCCGCCGATGAAGACTCCCGCACGTTCGCTTCCGACAGGCGCGGACAGCCCACCGGTTGGCTTGAAGAACCCATTCTTGTCCAGTTCCACTCCGAGCGCTTCCGAGACCACCCTGTTTGCGGCGGCCGGCACGACTCCGACCGAGAGCACAAGAAGCTCGGGCTTGAGAAGCACTGTGCCGCCTTCTCCCGCGTCCGTCGCTGACACGCTGAGTCCGGATTCGGTCGAGATGGACTGGTCTTCGTTGACCCTGGCGAAACAGACGCCTTGATCGATAGCGTCAGAGAGAAGACCCTCGTCAATGGCCCAGACCCGGATCCCACGGTGCAGGATGGTCACATCGGTCTCCGGAGATCTGTTCTTCAGAGCAAGGGCATTGGTGAGCGCATCGCTGCAGCAGGTCCTGCTGCAGTACGGATGCTCCTCTGAGCGAGAACCGACACACTGGATCATCACGACGCTCTTGGGTTTGAACGCCGCGTCGGCGAGCTTCTCCGCCAGCTCACCTTGCGTCACGATAGATCCCTGGCCTTTAGCCCGATGGCCGGACGTGTCGTACGCTTGAATTCCCTCTGTCACGATGACTGCGCCGTAGGTCTGCTCGACGGACTTCTTCTGCCCCGCGATGCGGGCGGAGAGGCCTTGGCCGTTCCCACTCATGATCGTGACTGTCGAACCCAAGAGAACATCCGTGCCGACGCTGGCTGTCACTCTTTCTCTGAGAGCATTGAACTCCGCCATGAGGTCTGCGTTCATCGCAAGCTCGCCTGCAGCCGGTCCACCGAGAGCCTCCGTGGTCTCTACGAGTGTCACGGCCACACCGCGGCTCGCGAGCTCGTCCGCGGAAGCGAGTCCGCTCGGTCCACCGCCGATGACGAGCACCCGTTGCTCGCGGGGTTCCTGTGATCCCGGTGTGGATTCGGAGCGTGCGGATCGTTCCGTCCGGACGGCAGACTCTATGGTCGCCTTGCTGTCACCGTTCTCCGCACCGATCAGCTGAGCCGAAGACCCGTCCAGACCGAGCGCGGTCGCCTTGCTTCGCCAGAACTTGCTGTGCGTTTCTGTGCGGCAACCGATCACGACAAAACGCTCGGCGCCGTTCTCCTCGAGAAGACGTCCCAGCTCAACGACCGGGCGGCGCGCACAGGCAAACCTCGATGTGTGAACGGCCGCCACGCCGTCTGCGTCTTCCGCGCTCCTTCGAACCGATTCGACCGACTCCCCAAGCTCACCCAGACCGTATTCACAGATCGCAACAACGAGCGGCCCTGTGGATTTGCCATCGAGCGACACCGTGGGATCAAGCCGGCCGTCCGAGTCGGGTGATGCAGTGTCTGCCGTCACCGGTCCCAGCGAAGCCGTGACAGCGGATGCCGCAGCCGCCGCCGAGGCAAGCGCGTGTCGGAGTCCGGTCGGACCCCCGCACTGTCCTGCAATGTAGACGCCGCCTGCTGTGGATGATGCAGGGGAGAGGGCCGCCGTCTGGAGGAAACCGAACCTGTCCGTGTCTGCCCGAACCTTCCTCGACACTGATCTGGATGACCGGGAGGCGCGCCTCCCGATTGAGAGGACGACGAGGTCGAATTCGGTCTGGGTCGAGCCGTCGCCGCTATCGTACGTGACCGTAACCGGGCCAGTGCAGTCATCACCGGCGATGCTCTCGATCTCCGCAGGGATGGTTTCTATCCTTGTGCTGCCCTCGACCAGCGCCTCGAGTTTCTCGCCCGTCTTCCCGAAAGGCCGGAGCTCCCTATGGAAGATCTTCACGCTTGCCTCGTCGAGACGATCGCTCAGTTCAAGCGCCAGGCTCAGGGCCTCGTTGCAGCAGGTCGACGCGCAGAAGTCGGCGCCTATTCCCTCCTCGCGTGAGCCCACGCACTGAACAAACGCGATGCGTTTCGGGAAGGTCCCGTCGCCGGGTCTCAGAGGTAGCCCACCGTACGGACCGGTCGGGCTCAGTATCCGCCCGAGCTCAACCGATGTCACGATGTTCATCCCTGTCCGATATCCGAGCCTATCGGTTCGGGCGGCGTCGAACGGTTCGAGCCCGGTCGCGAGGACGACGGCATCGACGCGCAGACGTATGGTCTCTGGCTCACAGTCGTAGACGATTGCGTCCCTGTCACATTCGGCCAGACAGAGACCGCAGCCAATGCAGCGCCTGCAGCTCAGACACCGTGACGCCTCTCGGAGCGCATCCTCACGCGTCAGACCGAGTTCAACCTCGTCGAAGCTGAGATGGCGTTCCTCAAGCTCCAGCTCCCGCATCTTCGCTCGGGGAGTGGGGATGTCGTCGAACTCCACTATGAACTTAGGTTTCTTCATGCCTTCTCTTTGTCGCTCTCTCGGTTCAAGTAGTCGAAGATGCCGGCGGCCGCTCTGTGACCGGCGGCGATGGCCTCGATGACGGTTGAGGGCCCGGTGTCATCGTCCCCTCCGGCGAAGACATCCGGCACGTTGGTCTGCATCGTCCGCGGGTCGACCACAAACGAGTCCCACCTGGATATCTTGAGACCGTGATCGTCGCCGAGAAACGCGATATCAGGGCGCTGACTGATGGATGGGATGATGGTATCGGCCTCTATTGTGAACTCGGAACCCTCGATCGGCACCGGCCTGCGCCTCCCGCTCGCATCGAGCTTGCCGAGACGCATCTTCACGCACTCCATGCCGGTGACCTTGCCGTTCTTGCCGATGATCTTCACAGGCGCAGCCAGGAAGCTGATCTTAACTCCCTCCTCCTCTGCGGCTTCGATCTCCCACGGGTTGGCAGGCATCTCCCTGAGGGATCGGCGGTAGACGATGTGCACCTCGTCGCAGCCGACCCTGAGCGCCGTGCGCGCGGCATCGATAGCGGAGTTGCCGCCCCCGATGACTATGACCTTGTTGCCCGGCTTCTCGTGGTTCCCGAGATTGACCTTCCTCAGGAACACGATGCAGTCCACGAAGCCCTCGAAATCGCCCTCGCCCTCTACGTTCAGCTTGAGACCCTCGTGAGCTCCTATTCCTATGAAGATCGCCTCGTACCCCTGCTGTCTCAGGTCGTCGAGCGCAAGATCCGGACCGATCGGCGTATCGTACAAGATCTCGACCCCGAGGTGCTTGATGTAGTCGACTTCGAGTTCGATGATGTCGCGTGGCAGCCGGTACTCGGGGATTCCGAGGTAGAGCATGCCACCCGGAACCGGAGCTGCCTCGAAGATCGTTGGATGGAACCCCATGCGCGCCAGATCGTGTGCGACAGTGAGCCCTGCCGGTCCGGCTCCGATGACTGCGATCTTCTCTGTTTTCGTCTGTCGGGGCGGAGTCGGCCAGGTGAGCTTCCCTTCACGCTTGAGCTCGATCTCATAGTCGGCGACATACCGCTTGAGCGCATCGATCGATACCCGCTCGTCCTGCCAACCTCTGTTGCACGCGTCTTCGCACGGATGGTTGCACACGCGTCCGCAGATCGCCGGCAGTGGGTTCTTCTCGCGGATGACTGCAAGCGCCTCAACGTACTTGCCCTCGGCAACGAGACCAACGTAGCGACGTATGTCGATGTGCACGGGGCACGCGTCCTGACAGGCGGGCGTCTCGCGCTCTATGTTTGGCGCCGCCTCGTGGAATCGGGTGCTTGGCCAGTCGATGGCCGTTCTGAGAGCCAGTCCCTCGTTGAACGTGTCATACGGCTTGATCGGACAGACGAGGACACAGGCGCCGCAGTCATCACAGTCGTCTGTGACCCTGGTCGCGGCGGTCTTGAGAACGACATCGAATCCGCCGTCGTCGCGGGAGAGCTTGACGACGCGCGTCCCGGTCATCACGTGTATCCTCGGGTGGTTTCTGATCACCTCCGCGCGTGCCGCCATCTCACAGTAGGCGGGAGTCTCTGAACAGGGAAACGCGGAGCGCGCGCGGGCCAGTCCGCCCAGGAAGGGTGACTCCTCGACGAGATACACCGTGACGCCGGAGTCAGCGATATCTACAGCCGACTCGAGCCCCGCAATGTCTCCTCCAACAACGAGGACCGAACGCTCATGAGGGTCCGCATCCATGGAATTCTCCACGGCCTCAGGCCTTTCTCTGTCACTCGGCACTGACTACCCCCCTCTGGGCCTGCTCGATCGACTCCGCATCTGATTCCATAGAACCGCACGCCGTCCATACGGGGTCTCCAGCTCCCGCTTCCTTGAGCGACACGAGGTCCATTCGGTGAAGGTCGGACAGATGCCTCAAGACTCTGTATGCCGGCATCCTCATCTCTTGGGCAAGCTCCTTCGCAGAGAGCGTTCTTTCATCGAGCCGCAGCATCAACTCCCTTAGGGCGCACTCATCGAGGGCGATCTCCTCGTACATCCTCCCGAGCTCATGGAGAGTGAAGGTCTCGCCGTAAACATTCCCCTGCTCTTGGAACTCGAGCCACTTGCCCTCGACCCAGCGGAGCTTCTTCCCTGCGAGTGCTCTCCGGCCGGCCTCGATTCTGAGCTTGAGCTCTTGCTTGTCGATCTTCTCGCCCGAACCCAGGGGGCCCAGCCCTCTGATCTCTCCCTGAAACTTCTCGGCGAAATCTCTGAACCGGGCACCCTGCGCGCTCGACATCATCTTGAGGGACAGTCTGCGCGGATCGATACCCAGTCTGTGCAGGACTCGCTTCACAACCTCGATCTTGCCCTCGGCCTGGAGGTTCCCGATCGAGTAATGGCATTCGCCCTTCAGGCACGCACCGACCATCACGCCGTCGGCGCCGGCCGCGAACGACTCCATGATCAGCACCGGGTCGACACGGCCTGAGCACATGACCCTGACGACTCGGATATCCGGTGAGTATTGAAGCCTCGCAACCCCGGCGAGGTCAGCAGCACCGTACGCTCACCAGAAGCAGCAGTAAGCTATGATCCGCGGCCTGTAGCTCGCGCTCATCCCTTAGCCTCCTCTGCAAACGCCACGCGCACCTGGGCTCCAAGCTGGTCGTCGGTGTAGTGGATCATCGTGATGGCTCGCACATAGCATGTGGCGGCACAGGTTCCGCAGCCCTTGCAGGCGACCTCTATCATGTTCGCCTTGATTCCGTTCTCCGTCTCGACCATCTCTACGGCTCCGTAGGGGCAAACGGACGCGCACATGCCGCAGCCGCGGCAGAGCTCCGGATCGGATAGGGCGGCGATGATGGGTTCCACGTCGACCTCGCCGGCGAGCAGCGGTATGGCCACCTTTGCAGCTGCTCCGAGCGCCTGCTCGATGCTCTCTCTCACGGTCGACGGCCATCTGGCGGTCCCGCACAAGTAGATCCCATCGTTCGAGAACTCGACCGGTCTTAGCTTCACGTGTGCCTCAAGGAAGAAACCGTCAGCGTCGAGCGGAACCTTGAGCATCCGCGAGAGCCTGGCTGCTCCGTCGGCCGGTACAAGGGGCGTCGCCAGAATCACGGTGTCGGCGTCGAGAACAAGCTCGGTTCCGAGCACATCGCCCACGACCTGCACGGTACCTTCTTCGATCACAGGCGGTGAATTCTCAGCGTAGCTGACAAACAGGATGCCTGCCTTCTTGGCGTTTCGAAGAAGTTCCTCGTTCGAGATGCCGTAGCACATGAGATCACGGTAGAGCACGTGGATCTTCGCACCCGGCTTCGCCTTCTTCAGAAGAAGCGCGTTCTTCACGGTCGCGATGCAGCAGACCCTCGAGCAGTAGGGTCTGTCCTCATTCCTCGCGCCCGCGCACGTGATGAAGACGAAGTTCTTGCCGCCTATTCTCCCGCTTCGGAGTTTCCTTTCGAGCTCAAAGAGCGTTATGACCCTGCGGCCGTCATAATCGGGCAGCTCCCTCGGGTCGAGTGGGCGCGCCCCTGTCGCAACGACTATCGCACCGCACTCCAGGTTCTTCTCACGTCCACGACGCGAGATGGTGACCGTGTAGCTGCCTATGTAGCCCGCGACATCCTCGACCGATGCTCCGGTCATGACGGTCACGCGCGCATCGTTTCGAACGGCGCGCTCGAGAGAGGACGCCAGTCTGGTTGCATCCCTGTTCTTCGGATAGAGCTTGTTGAGTCTTGCTGCCAATCCCCCGAGGGACCGTTCGCGCTCGATGAGTGTGACAGGGATGCCCTTGCGCCCGAGCTCGCGCGCCACCGTCATTCCTGCCACCCCACCTCCGACAACCACAACGTATCTCTGAACGTCCGCATGGATCCGCTCCTGTGGTTCAAGGAGAGCCACTCGGGCGACGGCCATGCGAACAAGATCCCGGGCCTTCCCGGTGGCGGCTTCCCAGTCCTCCTTGTGCACCCAGGAGCAGTGCTCACGGATGTTGACAAACTCAAAGAGATACGGAGCGCGACCGGGGGGTTTCATCTGAAATGAAGTCTCTGAGATGTGGTACGATGAGGGTCACTGAATTTTGAGGGAGAGTCTGAATGAGACCGGAGAAATGGTGGTTCTGGGGCGTTGTGGGGGTGATCGCGTGCTGCGTGCTTGCGGCCGCCGTGCTCCATCTGGTGCGAGCCCGCCCGTCCGGGGACGTTCTTCCGGCCGATTCGGGAGAAGCACTTGAGACAATCGCCGAATGGGAGAAACCGCACGGCCGCTGGCACGTCGATGACTGGAGGGAGATCCCCTTCGATGAGCAGATGAGCCTCACGCCTGAGCAGGAGGCCGAGATCGAGCGGTTGAGGTCGATCGGGTATCTGTCCGGATCGCAGCCGGTGCCGCTCCTCTCGGGCGTCACGGTATACGACAGGCCACGCACGCAGGACGGACTCAATCTCTATACAACGGGAGATGCGCCAGGGGCCGTGCTCATGGACATGGAGGGCAGGATTGTCCACAAGTGGGCGTACAGCTATATGAACGCATGGAAGCAGAGTTCGCGTCCTAAGCTACGACCTTCGGCCAAGGGCTCGGGTTTCTGGCGGCGCGCCTACCTCTTCGAGAACGGTGATGTTCTTGCGGTGTTCGACGGACTCGCCATCATCAAAGTCGACAAGGACTCCAAGCTCCTCTGGGCGAACCTCGGAGGGTTTCATCATGACCTCGACGTCACGGATGATGGGACCATCTATGTGCTGACCCGCGAGGCGCACATCGTACCGAAGTACAATCCGGATCACGCCATCCTCGAGGATTACATTGCTGTTCTGAACTCCGACGGCGAGGAACTCAGACGCGTCTCGATCCTCGATGTGCTCGATAACCCGGAGTACGCATGGGCACTCGAACTTGCCGGGGAGTCCGGGGATATCTTCCACACGAACACCGTCGAGGTGCTCGACGGAAGGCTCGCCGATGAGGTCCCCGCCTTCCAGGAGGGCTTTGTCCTCGTGACCATCAGGGAACTCGATCTCGTCGCCGTCATAGACATGGAGAGGGAGAGCGCCGTGTGGGCGCTGGCTAGGGGTTGGGGCGCACCGCACCAGGCGACCATTCTCGAGAACGGGAACATGATGATCTTCGATAACCGCGGGAACGAAGGGTCTTCAAGGGTCATCGAACTTGATGTGGCCGCCGACAAGGCGGTCTGGGTCTATCAGGGCGCGAGCCCAGTGGATTTCCGGTCGGGGGAGTGCGGTTCCAGCATGCGGCTTCCGAACGGGAACACTCTCATCACCGAGACGGACCGGGGGAAGGCATTCGAGGTGACTCCGGACGGGACCACCGTGTGGAAATACGTGAACCCCGCGCAGACAGGGCAGAAGCGTGAGTATATCGCCAGCCTCTTTGAAGTGATCCGTCTTCCGGCCGACTTCCCCACAGACTGGGCGCGGTGGAGATAGGTGGAACGGATGGTGGCACCGTTGTCCTGCTGATATATGATCCCTTGATGGACAATCTTGACGCTGGGTTGTACGTGTGCTATGGTAGCTGTGGCAATGCTATACTGCGGCTCGCACTCAGCAGAGAGAAGGCTCTCCATGGGTGAAGTTCCGAGCACACATGCGTGCCGTGAGGATCTTCGATCCCTCCATTTCCTCCATCCAAGGAGGTGTGATAATGACACGACGAGACCTGCGTGCCGGCTTCTTCCTCAATCTAGTGCTGTTGGTTGCTGTGCTCCTCTTCACGCCTCATCCCTGTGCTGGAGACGTTGCGTGCGGACCTGAACTCCTGGTCGGAGGAGACGATCTCTACGATGACGCCGGTCCGAGCTTGGCCGTTGCTCCAGACGGCACCGCCTGGGTCGTCTGGGTGGGGTACGATCCGGACGAGGGCGATGAGGAAATCTTCTACTCCACGTCTGGGCCGTATGGATGGTCCACTGCCGAGGTCCTGCACGACCCCAACCTCTATGCGGACAGGTTCCCGGAGATCTCGATCGGAAGCGACGGCGTTCCCTGGGTGCTCTGGTACCGTTCGCAGTCGAGCGGGCAGAGCCTTCTGATCTCACATTGGGATGGTGATGGGTGGGCAGAGCCGCAAGTCGTGCGCGCCGACCCAGGTCGATGGGATGAGTACGAACTCCTCGCCGTGTCTTCTGATGATATCTGGATCATGACCGACACGCATGTGACGGGGTTCGAGTGGCGTCTCCTTCTCACATACCACTGGGACGGGACCGAGTGGCTGGGTCCCTGGCAGTTGATGGTCGACGGGTGCTCAAGCTACACTGGTGACTTTGCCATCAGTCCAGATGGCGTTCCGTGGCTGTGTTGGACGACGACTGTGCCGGGAGGAGCGGACGAGCCAGTTCTTGCCAGCTGGTGGATGGGCGAAGGGTGGGCCTCCGCAGAAACCGTGTACGTTGCCTATGATACAGGACCCAACTCCCAGATCGTCTTCGACGGCCCGACGCCGATGATCCTGTGGGACGGTCATCGTGGTAGTTATGTTGACATCTTGTACAGTCGCCGGGAGGAAGGCACTTGGGCTGAGCCGGCGCTCGTCAACCTCCCGGACTCCACGGTCTACGATTACGACTCAGTATGTGCGTGCGAGTCTGGACCAGGTGGACGGATCGTCGCGGCCTGGGGTGCCCGGTATGCGATGGACCCCTTCAGCCCGGACATCGTATGCTCGGAATGGACGGGAAGTGGTTGGACACCGGAGCATGCTGTCAGTGATGACGGACCCTACAAGGCCGACAACAATCCCTCTCTTGGGATCGGACCGGAGGGCATCATATGGGTCGTCTGGGTTTGCTACGAGGAGATAGCGTGGCCCTGGGATGACGACATCAGGGGGACTTCGTGCGAAGTCACCACGCCTGTCGATCTGGGGCTGCTCACGGCGGATCGAGAGGCAGACGATGTAAGACTCACCTGGTACGCCGCAGGCGGATGTGCCGGAGGCCCGTTCTTCATCTGGCGGGCGGATAAAGCAGCCCCGGAGGAAGACCAGGGAAGCCCGCCTGATGATGCACTTCGTCTGAGCGACAGCCCGGTGACAGCTCCACCATATCAGTGGGTGGATACGGATGCGCCACAGCGAGGGGTGTCGTACTGGCTTGAGTGGGATCCCGGTGGGCAGTCGGTCTTCCTGGGGCCGGCGAGTGTGGACCCGGACCATGGGTCAAACGAGCTGCAGGCACGACTCCTCTTCGTCGCACCAAACCCTTCGCGTGACGGTTGCGGCGTCGCCTACGAGTTGATGATGCCCGGCCAGGTTGTGCTTGCAGTCTACACGGCTGGAGGACGGAAGGTCTCGACGGTAGCTGCTGAGCACCAGACACCTGGCACATATGACACACCATCGACGATGCTTCGCTGGGAAGGCACTGACGCCAGTGGTGAAGAGGTGGCCGCCGGCGTCTACTTTCTTAGGCTTCTGCATGATGGGAGGCCGGTAGAGTCACAGAAGAGGTTGATGACGATTCTGAAGTGAAGCTAGCGCTTGACACCCCCTCGGACAGGAGGCTCGCGATGTTCTTCCAACGGTTGCTCCTCTGTGTCGTTGTGGCCTGCGTGGTGCTGGTCGTGACTATCAGTTCTGAACAGGAATGCGGAGCAACGCAGGAGGGCTTGAGAATGGTCGGGGTCGCTGGGATTCCGGCGGATTCGCTCGACTATGGAGGAGTAGGCGACTCTCTCCGGAACAGGTGCTGGTTCCACTTGTCGCACACCACGGAGCCGAGCTTCTGGCAAGCTAACCTCAACGAGTGGACTAGGGTTGATAGGGACCTTGACCTTCTGTTGAGCGCGTCGTTCTCAGGAGACGCCGCCATCTTGCAGGACGACATCGACGAGATCATTTCCGCGCTTGACAAGACCGAAGACAATCTCCTCGACGAGCCGCAGACCGACTTGGAGCTGATCGTCAACTACTTCTCCATCGCAAGCGACTATGACTCGACGGGTGTGGATTACAACTTCCTGCTCTTCCCATCCTGCTCGGAGCTAGGTGTCCGCATTAGTCACCGCGACCATTTCGATTTCTACCTGACTAGGGGGGGCGTAGACACAGAATATGGAGGCGGCGCGTACACTGCGGGCTGCAGGGACCCAGTTGAGGACGACCCACTTCACGCCGATAGCCTAGAGTACCATCATAACAGCTTCCGCGTTTCTACGGGCCAGGGGGATGGCTGGCACGCGGAGGTTGCGGAGGGAGCCGTGCACGAGCTTCAGCACGCCCTCTGGGAGTCAGACAAGAGTGAGTATGGAAGCGCATGGAATCACGGCGACTTCAACGAGTTCTTCGCTAGTGCGGCTGCGCTACTGGCCAAGCTGGGCGAGGGAACGATCCAACACGACAAGCCCTACGCTCAGTCGCAGATCGAGCTAATCGGCGTGACCGGTGAGCCCGGCTGCGACGATCCAGGAACCAGTGGCAGCGCCTGCCCTGAGTGGGCAGATCAGCAGGACTGTCGTACAGGGTATGTGACATGGGCGACATTCGCGGCATACTTGGTCGAACAGTTCAGTGGGTCACCCTATTCGGATGACCTGCTGTATCGCTGGGCAAGGTCTCGGGAAGGACCCAGCGGGCAGATGACCAGAGACATGTGCGGACTTGCTCGCGTCCTTGATGACTCGGATTACTCCGGCCTCGGCGGCGACGATGGCGACTATCGGGTGTGCAAGGTCTTCCACGATTTCTCTGTCGCGAGGTGGGTTGACGACGACTCGTACAGCTCGGCCTACAGCTTCGGCGACGACATATCCCCGACAACATCGCTAGGCTACTTCGCAAAGAACGACACCACTACCGCTGGAACCCACAACTGCTACGAGATAGCGATTCCACCGGAGTTCTTGGTCGGAGAAGACAATGACAGCACCTGGGTCAGTGTTCCAGGCAATGGGAGTGACCCCGCTGCCGGTTGCACCGACGGCTGGAACGACCCAAGAGACACGCGCTACTGCGACAACTCGTATTGCGATCCCGTCAAAGTGAGACTCTGAGGTTCCTACTACATCGGGTTCCTGGCGGATACCAACTACTACGATTCCGACATGGACGACAGCTATCTCAGGATCAAGGTGAACTGGGACGAGAGTGCCATGTCCGACAGTACAGAGCTCTGGGCCACCCTTCTCAGGTACAGCTCTGCAGGGGAAGGCCTATTCGATTACGGCAGCAATGTAACCGTGGCTGGGACCGATCAGTTCTCACCAGGAGACAGCATTGACGTCGTGATTAACAACTTCTGCGAGGGGAGAAACGAAGCTGTGGCAGTGGTTCTGTCCCTGGTACCCACGATGTTCGATACCTGTTGGATCGACTGTGACTCATTCTTCGACCGCAAGTACAACTGCATGCCGAGGGTTGCACATGACTCGACTGGCGCCCCGCAAGATCTGGAGTTCGAATACTCGTTCGTCGTTATTCAAGGTGATTCCGCCGAGTACTGTCCCTTCCTCTCGACTGCGGTCGATGGTGAGCTCATCAAAGACAACAACGTCCTTGCAGGCGCGCTGCTGGGTCACGACGAACTCGATCTGTACCCTCTCCGCGTTGAGCCCACACCTACGGAGGAGGGCCGCTACCACCTGAGGCTCAGCGAGTCGCGGCAGGACCATTCGCTCTTCGACGAGGTCCAGCTGTTCGCCATAGACCTGGCCGGCGGGGCCGAACTCGCTACGGGACCCAACGGGACTCCTGTGGTCTATGAGTCCCCTCTAGCACCTACAGAGTGCTACGACAACTATGGGAATGACCTACTGGCGCTGGTGTTGGCCGAGGATGACCGCGAGGCTCTTGTGCCTCGTGGGGGATGGATCGAAGTGAGATTCCCCGCACCTGGCAGAGCCGGCGGCGGAGCAGGTGCATCTGGCGGCCCGGGACAGAAGATCGACCCGCCAGCCGGAGGGGCACCGATGTACAACGGTGATGGCACTGTGGATCTCACGTCGCTCTGCTACCGTGAAGAGCTGACGACCAGAATGATCGACATTCCAACCGAAGCGATCCAGCAGGATGGGACGATTCTCCTGAGGATGGAGGCTCCCGTGGAGTATTATGTCGACCGGTTCTTCTTCGCTACGTATGCACCGGCGACGCTTGAAGGTGGTCAGTGCGCCCTTGTGAGTGCCACACACTCGAAATCGGGCTCCGTTCTTAGGCAGCTCTCGGCAGAAGATGCATCATACGCCGAGCTAGTGGCTGGGGAGCAGATCGATCTCCTGTTCGAAGCTCGTGCAGCGAACCCGATGAGCAGCAGGCAGTTCATTCTCGCGAGTCGGGGGCGATACGAGCATCTCGATTCGCAGGGGGCGTTCGGTGGGGAGGATGGGGACATCCACCCCTTGAAGGCAACCGCGCATCCGAATCCCGCTGTGGCTTCTACTCGGATCCGATTCTCAGTACCCTCACCTGGAGGGCTGTGCTCGGTCCGCATCTACAACATCGCAGGCAAGGTTGTCCGCGAACTCGGTGCTGACGACCTCGCGCCTGGGACATATGAGCTCGCCTGGGATGGTAGGAACAACCTAGGCGTGAATGTCGCAGCAGGTGTCTACTTCATCCGCGTGGACACGCCGCACGGCAGTGCAAGCAGCAAGCTTGTGATCATCAAGTAGAGTCCAGGCGGCGGCTGCACGTGTATCCGACGCAACGGGGGCATCCTGGCGATGCCCCCGTTTGCGTCCGGGCGGCTCGACACAACCCCTGTCGGGTGTTCATAAATGCTGCCACAGGCGGGAACTCCCAACCGTGGTCTGACGCTCCTTGTTCCCCCCTCTGATTCCTGCTATTCTTGCTATACCTCATATTCAATCGCAGAGAATCCCCTTGTAGAGCGCTTCGCTCAGACTCCGAAGGAGACGCATTATGCCCGTTGACCTCGAGAAGATCCTCCGTCCTATTGATCACGATATGCCCCCGTTTCCACCGAAGTACATGACGATCGCGAGCGGTGAGGAGATGGTCGTCCGGCAGGTCACGCGGGACGAGATTCCGGACATCCTCATCCATGTCGCCCCTCTCATGTCCGTCGAGAGGGATTTCTACGATGTTGTCGCCGCGCGAGTCTACGCGGAGCTTCTTGCATACTACCGGCACCGCATGCAGGACGAGTACGTGCTCGTGGCCCAGATTGACGGGGAGCTTTGCGCAGTTGTGAACGGGCGCAGGGCGGATGCCGACACTGGGATGTCGCTTCACACTCTGGCGATGCGCCGCGGGCTCCGCATCGGCGCCCACGCCTTCGCGGCGAAGATGGAGTACCACATGGACATCCTGGGTCACAAGGAGGTCCTCATCGTTGCCGAGTCACCGATCGGGTTCAGGCGGTGGATGATCGAGTACAACCTCGAGAAGCGATTCGAGATCCCGCATGAGCTGGGCGGTCCGCCCTCCTACGCGCTCACAAGTGCGATCTTCGAGAAGGCGCGGGGCACGCTTGTTATCGGCAGGCGCCCTGTTCCGGAAGCTCTTCTGGCAAAGGCGATGGAGGCGATCCTCCCGCCGTCAGATCCACCGACGCCGCCCGAGGATCTTCTCGCGGCGACCCGCTCCAAGTACGATCCGACAGGCACGGCTCTCATACTCCAGCGGTGGATGCAGCAAGAGAAGGAGGGGAAATGAGAGACGTCTACGCAATCGGGATCGGCATCACCTCATTCACGCGTCTCGAGTTCCCACTCTCCGAGATCGCCGCGTATCCGGTGATGATGGCGCTCAAGGACGCCGGTATCAGGGAGGTGGATCACCTCTACGTCGCTAACATGGGAAGCGGTCGGGTGAACCACCAGACCGGGCTTGCGAGTGCCGTTGTCGACACACTGAGTCTGACACCGGCAGGGGCGGAGGTCATTGAGAACGGCCCAGCCTCAGGCGCGTCCGCGATCAAGCAGGGATTTCTGGCGGTCGCGTCGGGCATGCACGATGTCGTGGCGGTGACGGGCGCTGAGAGGATGCGCGAGGTCAACAACCTTGAGGTCACCGAGTTCGTGGCGACACTCACGCACCCACTGGCCGAGTACATCTACGGTGTGACCCTCCCATCGCTGGCCGGCATGTTCACGCGGGCCTACATGGAGAAGTACGGTGTCACGTCGCGCCATCTGGCGATGGTGGCGGTCAAGAATCAGAACAACGCTCTTCTCAACGAGTTCGCGCACATCCAGCAGGCGATCACGGTCGAGGGCATCCTTGATTCACCAGAGGCGATGACGAACAACCCGTATGTCGCGGACCCGCTCAGGTTCTTCGACTGCTGCCCCGTTTCGGACGGCGGTGCAAGTGTGATACTCGCCACGCGCGAGGTCGCAGAGAAGACGGGCAGGCCTCTCGTCAGGCTCGCGGGGATTGGGCAGGCCACCGACACGCACTGCGTACACGAACGCGACGAGCCGACGGATCTTCTTGCGGTCAGACGCGCCTCCGCCCAGTCGTTCGAGATGGCGGGCGTGTCCCCGTCGGACGTCGGAGTGGCAGAGCTCCACGACGCCTTCACGATCCTCGAGATCGTTGAGAGCGAGGAGGTCGGCTTCTTCAAGAAGGGAGAGGGACATCTGGCCCTCGAGCGCGGTGAGACCCAGATCGGAGGGAAGATCCCGATCAACCCATCGGGCGGACTCAAGGGGCGTGGTCACCCGGTCGGCGCGACCGGTGTTGCCCAGGCCTACGAGATCGTCCATCAGCTTCGTCGTGAGGCAGGAAAGCGACAGGTCGCCGATCCGAAAATCGGGTTCACGTGCAACTTCGGAGGCTTCGGGAACAACGTCGTGTGCCTCACGTTCGCGAGGGAGAACTGACAATGAAACGAGAGATCTACGCCTACCGGTGCAGGAAGTGCGGACATCTTCACTACCCGTACCGCATGGTCTGCGCGAAGTGTGGCGAGAACGAGCACAACGAGTTCGATCCGGAGCCGTTGCCGAAAACGGGCACGCTCGTCACGTTCACCGAACTCTACTCGCTTCCGGGGGATTTCGAGGTGCCGACGCTCGGGCTCGGTATCGTCGAACTCGAGAACGGGATCAGGATCACAGGCCAGCTTCACATAGACGAACCTGCGAGTGGGATGAAGGTGATAGGGGAGGTCGAGGTCGTCAGAAGCGAGGAGTATGAGAAGTACTACGGGATGGTATTTCGCGCGGCTTGAAGGGACTCGTCATGGCTGTACCACGTGAGATGATCGAGATTGTGAGCTTCGGTGACCTCGTGGAGAACGGGTCCTACCACGTCCACTCGCGCTTCGCACACGTTGTCAACATGACAGACAATGGCAGGCTCGTCTCGCTTGTCACTCCGGACGTCGATGCAGGACCTCTGAATATCGTCGTGCGCGGACTCGATCCGTCCCGGGTCGGGAGCCTGACGATGGAGACGGGCATGGCCATCACCATCGACGGTCGACGCATCACCCTCGAGGGCGACCGTGCCTATGAGTCGGCTCTCGATTTCCAGCCACACGCTCTTCCGCTCTTCAGGAAGAACCTCGGCATTCTCGGTGTCCTCCTCGCGGAGCTGGCGCCGGAGAAGAGCCTGGCGTTCCTGCTCGATTCCCAGAGGCTCGCGGGATTCAGGGACGGGTTTGAGCGCGCCGTAGTCGAGCACATCGGGCACTCCGTTCGTGACATCCTTCATGGGGACACACTCAGGGGAGTCGAGCGACTCAAGGGTTGCGGGTTCGGGCTTACCCCGTCCGGTGACGACTTCATCACGGGGTTACTCATCGCCACACATATCATAGAGAGATCGACGGAGCCGGCGCACCGCGCATCAGCGCCTGGGCGCGATCTCACGCATCTCAGAACACAGATCTTCGAGACTGCAAGGAGCGGAAACACTCTGTCCGACACGTTCCTCTATCTCGCCGAAGGCGGATTCGTCACACAGGGCATCAAAGACCTCGTAGCCGCGCTCTCGTTCGGCGCACCCGGGGATGTGCGGAGGTGTGCTGAGCATCTCTTCTCAGTTGGAGCGACGTCCGGCGCCGACATGGCGGTCGGTCTTCAGATGACGCTCACGTCCTGGTTGGCACGTCCTGCCGCGGCTACCGCCTGGAATCCGAGCAGCATCAGCATTCAGCACGATGGGGAGGCGCAATGGTCGTAGCGGGTCGCATCAAGAAGGGTGCGTACTTCGATTCCGTCACGCTCATGAACGTGGCGAGAGAGCTCTCTCACATGGAGGGCGTTGTCGACGCAGCCGTCGTCATGGGAACGAACGAGAACCGGGCGATCCTGAGTGCGGCCGATCTCCTGACGCCCGAGTTCGAGAGCTCATCCGACACCGATCTTCTGATCGGCGTGAGGGCCGAGACCAACGAAATAGCGGAGGCGGCACTGGTCGCCGTCGACGAGCTTCTCGATAATGCACGCGGCACGACCGATGACGGCGAGGCGTTTGTACCCAGGAGCCTTGACGGCGCGCTCGATGTCGTTCCGGATGCGAACCTCGCACTCATCTCCGTGGCCGGTCGCTACGCGGGTGAGGTTGCAGCGCGAGCGCTCGATCGCGGGCTTCATGTGATGCTCTTCTCCGACAACGTACCGCTCGAGACAGAGGTGGAACTCAAGACCGGCGCGCACAACCAGGGTCTCCTTGTGATGGGACCCGACTGCGGAACGGCCATCATCAATGGCGTTCCCCTCGGCTTCGCAAACGCCGTCAACCGTGGTCCGATCGGGATCGTGGCGGCATCGGGAACGGGGCTGCAGGAGGTAAGCACGCTCGTCTCGAATCTCAGCTCGGGAATCTCTCAGGCGATAGGGACCGGTGGGCACGATGTGAAGAACGCCGTCGGTGGCATCACCTTCCTGGATGGTCTTGAGGCGCTCGCCGGCGATGCTGAGACTGAGGTGATCGTCCTTGTGTCGAAGCCACCGGACGATGAGGTCCTTGATCGAATCAGGAAGAAGCTCGCTGGGATTGAGCAGCCGGTCGTGTCGGTCTTCCTGGGAACTGAGCCCGAGGGGCCGAACGACTGCCGTACGCTCGCCGAGGCGGCGTTTCGGGCGGTTGCGATCGCGCTCGGCGAAGAGCCTGAGGGCGTAAGGGGACTGCTCCTGGGGTGTGACAACCGTGAGGCCGGTGTCGTTCAAGGAATCGTGGGGGAGAGAGGAAGAGGGCAGCGATATGTCCGCGCCCTCATGAGCGGAGGAACGTTCGCATCTGAAGCCGAGATCGTGTTTGCCGATCTGGGTCTCGATAACGTCTACTCCAACGTACCGTCTGCTAGTGCGGCGAAGCTCGACGATCCACTCCGGAGCGTCGCGAACACAATCGTCGATCTCGGCTCCGACGAGTTCACCGTCGGCCGTCCACACCCGATGATCGACTACTCGCTTAGGGTGAAGCGAATCGCTGACGAGGCCAACGATCCGGATGTGGCCGTCATCCTCCTGGATGTTGTCCTTGGGTACGGCTCCAACCTGGACCCTGCGTCCGAACTCGACGAAGTCGTGCGGGACGCAGTGAGCAAGGTGGCCGTAGTTTGTTCGATCACCGGGACGGACCGGGATCCGCAGAACCGGCGCGCCGTGCATGAAGCCCTTGAAGGGGCGGGCGCCATCATCGCGGACTCGAATCTGTCCGGCTGTAGAATTGCGGGGCTCGTGGCCCGGAAGCTGGGGGTGAAGTGATGCCGGTTCGTGA
Organism: uncultured bacterium; assembly: GCA_964521425.1. Taxonomy (GTDB): domain Bacteria; phylum Joyebacterota; class Joyebacteria; order Joyebacterales; family Joyebacteraceae; genus Joyebacterum. The sequence continues at coordinate 38,705 of CAZFRO010000010.1, read as the reverse complement.
TCTCTTCAGACAGGAACTCAAGGTTGTGAACGTCGGACTCTCCTCATTCAAGGAGAGCCTGGACGAAGTCGGAGCCAGAGCCGTGCAGGTTGACTGGCGTCCGCCGATGGATGTGTCGGACGGGTCTAGACGCATCATGGAAGAGCACGCCGAGGAGATAGGCGCGGCGAACGCGAAGGTCATGGACATCATCCTGCGGGGAATGCCCAAGCTCACCGGCATGGCTCGCGCAATAGATGTGATCCCAGGGATGAAGCCGAACATGATTCTCCACGCCGGACCGCCGATAACGTGGGATCGGATGTGCGGGCCGATGCGTGGAGCCGTCATAGGCGGGCTCATCTATGAGGGGAAGGCGACTACGCCTGATGAGGCCGAGAGACTCGCGGCATCCGGTGAGATCGAGTACGCGCCGTGCCACGAGCACAGCACGGTCGGCCCGATGGCTGGAATCGTGATGCCTTCGATGCCGGTCTTCGTTCTCAGAAATGAGGAGTTCGGTAACTCCGCGTACTGCACGATGAACGAGGGACTGGGGAAGGTGCTCCGTTACGGCGCCTTCGCTCCCGAGGTCATCGAGAAGCTCCGGTGGATGGACTCGGTGCTCTATCCGGTGCTCGATGATGCGATTGCGGACATGGGAGCGATCGATCTCAAGAATGTCATGGCGCAGGCGCTTCACATGGGAGATGAGGTCCACAACCGCAACAGAGCCGCAACGTCGCTCCTCTATCGCGCCATGGCTCCCGCAATCGTCAGGTCATGTAGCGACAGCAAGAAGGCTGGCGAAGTTCTCGAGTTCATCAACGGGAACGACCACTTCTTCCTGAATCTCTCGATGCCGGCGTGCAAGGTGACGCTCGATGCCGCGCGCGATGTACCGGGTAGCAGTGTCGTCATCGCGATGACCAGAAACGGAACGGATTTCGGAATCCAGCTCTCCGGAACAGGAGACGAGTGGTTCACGGGTCCTGCTGATGTTCCCGACGCGCTCTTCTTCCCGGGCTATACGAAAGAGGACGCCAACCCGGACATCGGCGATAGCTCGATCACGGAGACAAACGGGCTGGGTGGATTCGCCATCGCCGCTTCGCCCGCGATCGTGCAGTTCGTGGGCGGGACGACGTCGGACGCGATCCAGTACACGCTTGAGATGTATGAGATCGCCGCTGCGGAGAACACGGTCTACCAGATTCCGTATCTCAATTTCCGCGGGACGCCAACGGGAATCGACGTAGTCAAGGTCATCACGAAGAACATACTTCCGTTCATCGACACCGGAGTCGCGCACCGCGAACCAGGCGTCGGGCAGGTCGGCGCGGGTGTCTTGAGCGCATCGGCGGAGCCGTTCACGAGAGCGTTCGAAGGCCTGGCTGCGCGGCTTGCGAAATAGACAGCGATTGCTGGCAGGTAACGGGATCCACTCGCGAGAATAGCTGGAGAGACACTGGAGACCATCACCGAGGGAGGTACTACATGAACACCAAGAAGTTCCTCGAATTCATGGACGATGTCAGAGTCTACGATCTCACGCAGCGGCTGTCGGTTCACACACCGCCGTGGCCGAGCTACATGCCTCTCGGCATCCAGTACTTCAAGCGGATCGCCGGAGCGCACATGGGACAGGGCGCGAACGGTCAAATCATCACGACGAGCAATCATGTCGGCACACACATGGACGGCGAGATACACTTCCATCCGAGTGGACGCACGATCGGCGATGTGCCGCTCGGCGAGTGGATCGGCCCCGGTGTCGTCGTCGATATCTCGGACTCCGTCGAGGACTACAGTCTCTACTCGCCCAAGATGATCACAGACCGCGTCGATGTCAGGAAGGGTGACATACTCATAATCAACACGGGCTACCACAAGTACGCCTGGGATCAGAAACGCTCCGATGAGGTCCGCTACTTCGTGAAGCACCCCGGGCCCGACCCGGAGTTCCACAAGTGGGCGCTCAAGATGAACCTCAAGTGGATCGGTGTCGATTGCGGAAGCGCCGACCACCCCATGAACACCATCATCAAGGACTGGCACCCCGGTCTCTTCAAGAAGGCCGAGGCGAAGCTTGAGAAGGACTACGGCAAGGGCTGGGACGAGATGTTCCCGCCGGAGATCTACTACCAGGTGATGCATCTCAAGCTCTTCCCGAAGGGACTCGTTCACGCGGAGAACCTTGGCGGCGAGATCAACAAGATCAAGAACGAGCGCTGCTGGATAGGGTGCTTCCCGCTACGCGGGATAGAGCTCGAGTCATCGATGTGTCGCATCGTGGCGATGCTGCCACCGAAGTAGGGCGGTGCTTCCGTCGAAGTGACCGATGCTGCCGAAGAAGGAGCAGTACATGCCGATAGCACACGAGTTCGAGTACGCAAGACCTGAGACGATTCAAGAGGCCGTCGCGATCCTGGGTAAGCATGGAAGCGGTGCCCAGGTGCTTGCAGGCGGGACCGATGTCGTTGCGGGGCTCAGGGACGGTCTCACTAGCCCAGGGATTCTCGTGGACATCAAGGGGATTCATGAGCTCTCTGGAATCGAGCAGGAGGGGGGCGTCCTTCGCACCGGGGCTCTTGCTACCTTCACCGATCTCATCGAATCTGAGCTCACCCAGAAACACGTGCCGCTCCTCTGCGAGATGGCAATGACGGTCGCCTCGGTCGGCGTCAGGAACAGGGCGACGATCACAGGGAACATCTGCTCGGCGGTGCCGTCGTGCGACGGCGGCCCTGTTCTTCTCGTTCTCGACGCGAGCGTTCATGTCACGGGGCCTGCCGGGGAGAGAGTCATCCCCGTTGCCGAGTGGTTCACAGGACCCAAGGCTACGTCACTTGGGAGCGCTGAGATCGTGACATCGGTGTCGTTTCCCATCCCTCAGGAACGACACGGCGCGGCATACGTCAAGCTCGGCCGCTACCGGGGTGAGGATCTCGCCCAGGCCAGCGTCGCCGTCCTGGCTCTTCCGGGTAGTGAATACCGCGTCGCGTTCGGGGCCGTGGCACCTACTCCGGTGCGCGCTCCCAGGATCGAGGAGCTTCTCAAGGGGAAGGTCTTTGGTGAGGCGCTCATCGATGACGCGAAGAAGCTCGTTCCCGACGAGACCGCTCCCATAGCCGACATCCGCGCAAGCCGTGAGTACCGCGAACACATGCTCCCGATCATGTTCGAACGCGGGCTCAAGGCGGCAGTCGCCAGGCTTGAAGGCGATGGTCCCGCCTACGGTGCAGAGCTGGTCTAGGGGAGAGGCAGATGCCCGGCCGCCCCGCGGCCGACACTCAGGGGAATGCCATGAAGAGACCAATCACACTGAATGTGAACGGCGAGGCGCGAAGCATCGACGTCGAGCCTAACGAGACCCTTCTCGAGGCTCTCCGCGAGAGACTCGGCATCAAGAGCCCGAAGATCGGTTGCGAGCGGGGAGACTGCGGAAGCTGCACTGTTCTGCTTGACGGAAGGAGCGTCAGGAGCTGCCTCATCCTCGCGGTTGAGGCCGACGGTCACGATGTCGTGACCATCGAGGGTCTTTCCGAGACCGGACCGACCAAGCTCCAGCAGGCCTTCATCGACCGTAACTCATTCCAGTGCGGGTTCTGCGCCCCGGGCGTCGTGCTCGCCGCCACCGAGTTTCTGACCAGGAACCCGAGTCCGACGGAGGACGAGGTCAAGGAGGCCATCTCCGGGAACCTCTGCAGGTGCACCGGGTACGAGTCGATCGTCAAGGCCGTGCTTGAGGTGGGAGGAAAGGGCGGAGGGAGACAGAATGGCTGAGCTCAAGTACATCGGGAAGCCCACGAACAGGATCGACGGGCCTGAGAAGGTGACTGGTGCGGCGACGTTCGTCGATGATATCGACTTCGGGCCCGATCTTCTCCATGCCGTCATCGTGGAGAGTCCCCACGCGCACGCCCTCATCAAGGGCATCGACACGACTGCCGCCGAGGCTGTGCCCGGCGTGCTGAAGGTCGTGACGGGCAAGGACTTCCCGTACAAGTTCGGGCTCTACATGAAGGACCGCTACATCCTTGCGCAGGACCGCGTACGGTTCGTCGGCGAACAGGTGGCCGGTGTGATTGCGCGCGACCTGAAGACGGCGATGCGCGCGGCGAAGCTGGTTGAAGTGACCTACGACAAACTCCCACCGATCTTCAGTCCGGCAGAGGCGATCAAGGACGGCGCGGATCTGGTCCACCCCGATCTCAACGACTACGAACGAGTGCCCTGGTTCTTCCCAAAGAAGGACACGAACGTCGCGCACTTCCGGAAGACAAGGAAGGGTGATGTCGAGAAGGGCTTCGCGGACGCAGATGTCATTCTGGAGGACACGTACACCGTCCCACGCTACGCACACTGCGCAATTGAGCCGCACATAGCGGTCGGGCTCCACGATCTCTCCGGGAGGCTCACGCTGTGGTCTGCGTCGCAGTCTCCGCACACGCAGCGGGACGTCTTCGCGTCGACCCTTGCGCCCCTGGGTTTCACGCACAAGGACGTGCGCGTCGTGACGCCGTATGTCGGCGGTGGCTTCGGCGGGAAGGCGGGCGTGACGATGGAGATCCTCGTAGCCGCCTTCGCGACCGCGGTCAAGGGGCATCCGGTCAAGCTCCGGTGGACGCGCGAGCAGGAGTTCTATAATACCTACCAGCGCCAAGGACTCCTGGCGAAGCTCAAGATGGGCGCGAAGCGTGACGGAACGCTCACGGCGATAGAGTACACAATGTACTGGGACGCGGGCGCCTACGTTGAGTACGGCGCGAATGTCGTCAATGCCGTCGGCCTCTCCGCGACGGGCGCCTACCGGATCCCGAACGTCAAGATCGACTCGCTCTGTGTGTACACGAATCTGCCGCCGGGAGGACCGTACCGCGGTTTCGGCTACTCGGAGTTTCACTTCGGTCTCGAGTCGCACATGACTAGGATTGCTGAGGAGCTTGGGATCGATGCCGTCGAGTTCAGACGCAAGAATGCTATCGTCGAGGGGGACACTCTCGCCTACGGAGCCAAGATGAACCCGAGTGGGCTTCTGGAAGCGATCGACAAGGCGGCGGAGGCGATAGAGTGGGGGAAGAGCGAAGAGTCAGCTGATCCGAACAAGGTGATCGGGAAGGGTTTCTCGCTCATGTGGAAGGCGCCGGCGATGCCGCCGAACGCCGCTTCGTCCGCGTTCCTCAAGTTCAGCGAGGACGGAAGCGTGAACGTGCTCGTCTCCGGAATGGAGATAGGCCAGGGCTACCTCACCGCGATGGCACAGATCGCGGCCGAGATTCTGACAGTTCCGCCCGAGAGGATCCGCGTTGAGACCCCCGACACCGACCGCAATCCCTACGAGTGGCAGACTGTCGGCTCCCACGTGACGTGGGGCTGCGGGAATGCTGTGATGGATGCGGCCGAGGAAGCGCGCGGCAGGATGTTCGATGTCGTGGGTCAGGTGCACGGGTTCGATGTGGACTCGCTCTACCTCGAAGACGAGGAGGTCAAGTGCAAGACGGAGCCGGGCTTCGGACTCCCTCTCAGGGATTTCGTGATCTCCGGGATCCAGATGGAGGATGGGACGTCCCGCGGCGGCCCGATCATGGGAAGCGGGATGTTCATGCCGGAGTTCACGTCGGCGCTGTCCGATCCGGAGACCAGTCAGGGCGGTCACCCGAACGTGCACTACACCGTCGGTGCGGCCGGCGTCGTTCTTGAGATAGACAAGCATACGGGCAAGATGGAGATCCTGAAGACTGCGCTCGCCGTCGATGTGGGGCACGCCATCAACCCGGACCTTGTGAAAGGCCAGATCACGGGCGGTCTTCTTCAGGGCTTCGCGACCGTTCTGTATGAGGAGATGCGCTTCGATGACGAGGGACGGCTTCTGAACCCGAACTTCACCGACTACAAGATCCCCACGGCGAAAGATACTCCGCGCGAGACGATACCCATCATCGTTGAGGTCCCTCAGCCTGACGGCCCGTTCGGCGCACGTGGGGTGGGGGAGCACACGATGATCCCGGCAGCGCCCATGATCGCGAACGCGGTCGCCGATGCCCTCGGTGTGCGTCTCAAGTCGATGCCGATAACGGCGGAGAGAGTAGCACTTGCCGTGGCCAAGAAGGGCTAGGCGGGCGACCCGAAGGCCAGAGAAATGCGGGGGCCCCAAATGGAGCCCCCGCTGTCTATTCACGTCCTGTCCGCTAGATGCCCGGCCGTGAGGCCGGCGTCCCGCCGCCACGGTCAATGCACATGCCCTGACCACAATGCACCTCCTTTGGTCCACTCTACCCATGATCTTGTGACTGGGTACCAGACGGTATCGTGGTAACGGACGCACATAATCACGCTCCTCACCTCAGGTCAACCACGGCCAGAGCACCGAGTTTCAGCTTGAATGTGCTTCAGCCCGCGGATACTCTCGAACCTGTCGGTACTTGCGGGATATCTGGCTATGCCCTTGTCCTGATCGAGGAAGGACCAGCATGTAGACGCACGGAGGAGTCCACCATTGTCTCTCTTCGACAAGTGCCACGAATTCAGCAGATGGATCGAGTCTCTGAAGGAGCGTCGCGAGTTCTTCTACCTCCGCACGCTCGATCCGGCTGCGTCCCCGATGGTCACGATGGACGGCAGAAAGCTCATCATGCTCGGCTCCAACAACTATCTGGGGCTGGCAACCCACCCGAAGGTGGTCGCGGCGACCGTCAAGGCCGTGGAGGAGTACGGCACGGGCGCGTGCAGCTCCCGCGTCCTCACGGGCACCACCAGCCTCCACGCCAGACTCGAGAGACGACTTGCCGAGTTCAAGGGGGCGGAGGATGCCGTGGTCTTCAGCACCGGATTCATGACGATGATGGGTGCTGTCAGCGCACTGACATCCAGCGGTGACGTCATCCTGAGCGACGAGTTCAACCACGCCAGCATCGTCGAAGGCTGCCGTCTGACTGATGCCGAGGTCAGGGTCTACAAACACAACGACATGGCTGATCTCGAGGAGAAGCTGGCGGCGTGCGACCCCGATCAGAACATGCTCATCGTCACCGACGGTGTCTTCAGCATGAAGGGAACGGTCGCCGACCTCCCGGGCATCAGACGGCTTGCCGAGCAATACGGCGCCACAACGATGCTCGATGATGCGCACGGCACGGGCGTGCTCGGGAGAACGGGGAGAGGGACGCTCGAGCATTTCGACATGGAGGGGGAGTTCGATCTCGTCTGCGGCACCTTCAGCAAATCGCTCGGGACGACGGGTGGATTCGTCTGTGCCGACGCTGACGTCGTTACGTTCCTCAAGCTGAACTCTCGACCGTTCATCTTCTCAGCCAGTCCGCCTCCATCGTCGATGGCGACGGTTCTCGCGTGTCTGGATGTGATGGAAGAGGAACCAGAGCTTCTTGAGCGACTCAGGGAGAACACTGAGTTCGTGAAGAGCGGGCTTGCCGAGATGGGTTTCCGTCTTGAGGACACTGTGACCCCGATCATCCCGGTCCTCATCGGGGATGACGCGAAGACCTTCCAGATGGCAGGCGCTTTGGAGGACGAGGGCGTCATCGTCAATCCGATCGTGCCGCCGGCAGTGCCGACGGGCTCATCCCTTATCCGTGTCAGCGTCATGGCGAGCTTGAGCACGGAGGAGCTCACCACAGCACTCGAGAAGTTCAGACTCGCAGGCAAGAAACTGGGAGTCATTTGACATGACCCGAAGCACCTTCCCGTTCTGGAGTCCGGGCTTCGCCAAAGCCTACGTAGTTACTATGCGTCCCTACCTGCTCTTCGTCTCGGGCGCTGCCGGGCTCGTAGGTCTCTCCTTTATTCCGGATCCAGCTCTTGCGCGAGTCCTCCTCGCGTTCGTACCGCTCTTCCTTTCATATGGGTTCGGTCAGGCACTGACCGACTGCTTCCAGACAGACACGGATTCGCTTTCCGCGCCCTACCGTCCGCTCGTGAGAGGTATCGTATCCCGGCGTCAGATTCTAACGGTCAGCATGATCGGGCTTACAGCCGTAGTGCTTGTCCTCGGCTACCTGAACCCAGTGATCCTGGCTCTCGGGGTCGTGGCAGTAGTGGGGCTTCTGACATACACGTATCTGAAGCGCACATGGTGGGGGGGACCGCCCTGGAATGCCTGGATAGTCGCTATCCTCCCGATCATGGGGAGGTTCGTGGACAGGGGTTATCGCCCGGGTCCACCGGCCCTTTCCGCATTCACGCTTGCCGTGCTGGTCGTCTTTCTGGGCTACGTGAATTTCGTGGTCATGGGCTACTTCAAGGACATCTCTGCCGACAGCAAGACCGGGTATCGCACCTTCCCGGTTGTGTTCGGTTGGCGGCCGGCTGCCGTCTACGGCGACATAACCGCGGCCCTGTCCGCGGCGCTCACCGCGTGGGTACTTGCGCTCGTGGGCGCGAATGTCTGGAGTATTGTTATGTTCGTCGCGGCGTTGGCTCTCTACTTCCATGCTCAGGTTGCGATGCATCGGACAAGAGACGAGCACAAGACGGGCGGGCCGATAGCAAACGGCGTCCGTGCACTCGTCCTCTCTTGCCTCGCGATCACCGCCGCGAACAAGGTCGAATGGGCGCCGTTGCTTGTTGTCTTCTACGTGCTTCTCGAGCTCGCACTCAGACTGAGGCCCGAGCGAGGTCAAGTCTAGCTGGAGGGCCGTGCTAGTATTCCTGAACACTCGTGCCGGCCACGGCCGCGCCGCGGCGCGCTGGCGGAAGGTTAGCCCAGAGCTTGAGCGACGCGCAGGCGCGTTCGGTGTCGAGGAGGTAGGTCCGTTCGACTGCGTTCAAGCGTCGGTTCGCGAGGCTGTGGCGAAGGGAGAACGCGCCTTCATCGCCGCCGGTGGCGACGGCACGGTCAACCTCCTGCTAGATGCCATCATGGAACTCGGGGATCGTGTGGCCGATATCACGATCGGCGCCGTTGGCTTGGGATCGAGCAACGACTTCCACAAGCCGCACGGACCCGATTCAGTTATCGCAGGCGTTCCGGTACGGATCGACTGCAAGAGGGCGAAGCCGTGCGATGTCATCCGGGTCGACTTCGAGGAGCGAGACGGGCAGAAAGCCACCCGTCATGCGATCATCAATGCCAGTCTCGGGATCACGGCCGAAGCCAACGCTGCTTTCAACGAGCCGACCGGCTTCATCAGGGCGGCACGAAGGCTATCGGTGGACGCTGCCATCATCGCTTCCATCATCCACACCCTTGCGACCTATCGCGACATCGACTGCCGACTTGTGATTGACGGGATGGACGAGGGGACCTTCCCGATCTCGAGTCTCGGCATTATCAAGAATCCACACTTCGCAGGATCGATGTGCTACGACACACCGATCGAGCCGGACGACGGACAGCTCGGAATCAATCTCTGTGAGGGCCTGAATCCGTTCCAGGCGCTTATGACCGTCGCTGCGCTTCACAGGCGACGCTTCCGCGGACGGCCCAAGACGCGATCGTGGGTTGGGAAGAGTGTGGTCGTGGAGGCGGACCGTACCTTCGCGCTCGAGACGGATGGACAGGTCGTAGAGGCGCTGTCGGTCGCGTTCAGTGTGCTCCCCGGGAGGATCATGTGCTGTCGATGACGTGGACGTGCGATGAGAGGATGGGAAGCTGCCGATGAATCGAATGGACGACATCCTCGAGAACGTAGCGATAGACGCGTGGGTGAAGGCCTTCTCACGAGCACCCGGGCAGGTGAACGCTCCCCACGAGTCCGACGCGGAACTCATCGAGCTTCCCGGGGATCCCGGGAACCTCCTCGCGATAACGATCGACACTGTTGCCGAGGAGATACTCACGGGGCTCTATCAGGAACCCTACACAATGGGCTGGGTGAGTGTGATGGCGTCGTTGAGCGATCTGGCCGCTGTGGGTGCGGACCCGCTCGGCATGGTCGTGTCCGTATCCGCTCCGCCGGGGAAAGACTCCGGCTTCGCCGAGAGTGCGGGGCGAGGAATGGAGGATGCCTGCCGGTCGCTCGGTGTCTTCATTCTTGGTGGGGATTCGAACCTGACGCCCGAGGTCTCGCTCACCGGTTGCTCGATTGGGATCGTACCGAAGAATACCATGCTCACGCGTCGGGGTACCCAGCCGGGGGACGCGGTCTTCGTGACCGGACCGGCAGGCGCCGGGAACGCACTTGGGTTAGTGAGACTGAGTGGGCTTCCCGACGAGTACTTCCCGGAAACTGCCTACCGCCCATCAGCGAGGCTCGCGGCGGGCAAGGCTCTCAGGGGCCACGCGACGGCGGCCATGGATACGAGCGACGGCGTTCTGACGACCCTCGATCAGCTGATGCGTCTGAACGGTCACGGCTTCGAGGTCGATTGCGACTGGCCCGCGATCCTGTCTGAGGACGTGCTCGCCCTGTGCGACCGGACCGACACGCCCTACTGGATGATGCTCGCCGGGCCACATGGAGAGTTCGAGCTCATCTTCACGGTGCCTGCAACCGAAGCCGGAGCATTATCAGAGAAATCAGGTGACCTTGAACCTACACCCATCCGCATCGGAACGGTCCAGGAGCGCGCCGCCGTCACGCTCGCTCTGCCGTCGGGGCGCCGCCTCGACATCGACATGTCCTCTCTGCGCAATCTGCTGGATACCTCAGACGGGGACCTTGCACACTATCTGAGCGAGTTCAGAAAGACGGGAGGGTCCTGGGGCCTTGAGTAGCGGAGCGACAATACACGGAGCTGTCCTCGCCGCCGCCACCGCGCACGCGACTCGGCCGGCGCTCTTGTACTGGGATGGGGATCATCACGTCCCCATCACCTATGCCGGTCTTGCGCGAGCCATTCACTCAGCGGCGAAGAGGCTTGTTGCTTTCGGACTCAGGAAGGGAGATGCAGTCGGTATCCTGTCACCGAATCGTCCCCAGTGGATCGTGGCGGACCTCGCAGTTCTGGCTCTCGGCGGGATCGTCGTCCCCATCTACCAGACCCTTCACGCGGACCAGATGAAGTACATCATCAACGATTCAGGTATGCGGATGCTCTTTGTCGGTGATCCCGACCTCTTCGCCGGGATCGGCAGCATCCGAAGCGAGTGTGCGGGTCTTGAGGAGGTGATCCACCTCGACGATTGGGGCATCCGTTTTGGCCGTACGGAAGCGGAGCCCACGGGCGGTCCGGCCGGGGCCGGCGACAGCTGGCCAGACGTGGAGGCCGACGACACTGCCACGATCGTCTACACATCGGGGACCACCGGTGAACCGAAGGGCGTCATCCTGACGCACGGCAACATCGTATCGAACGCACGCGCGCTCAACGAGAGGCATGGGATATCCCACGGAGACTCGATCCTCTCTTACCTCCCGCTGGCTCACATGCTCGAGCGAACCTGCGGGCACTACTCGTTTCTGCTCGCGGGAGCAGCCATCGCCTACGCCGAGTCGCGCGCAACGATCGTCCGGGACCTGGCATCCGTTCGCCCGACGGTGCTCATTGCTGTCCCTCGCGTTCTCGAGAAGGCATACGCCACAGCCAGGGCCAAGATCGAGCACGGGTCCGCCCTGGAGCAACGCATAGTCTTAAGAGCGATCGCCGTGCTGAACGAACGCGCGAATCGTCTCTATCGAGGGGAAAAAGTCCCCGCGTGGCTTCGCGTCCGCACTCTCGTGTACGATGCCCTGATTGCCTCTCGCTTCCGCAAGATCGCCGGTGGGAGGATCCGCCTCATCGTGTCGGGAGGGGCGCCCCTCGACAGGCAGATCGCGAAGACCCTGCGTGTTCTTGGTTTCGGTGTAGTTGAAGGGTATGGGCTGACCGAGGCTTCGCCCGTCGTCTCGTGCGGCTGCCTCGAGGACTACAGACTTGGGACCGTCGGAAAACCACTCAACGGTGTGGAGGTCGGGATCACGGATGACGGCGAGATCGTGGTCCGAGGGCCGAACGTCATGAATGGATACCTGAACAAACCGGACGAGACGGCCCTGGTGCTCGATAGCGATGGTTGGCTTCACACGGGAGACCTCGGTGAGCTCGACGATGACGGCAATCTCGTCGTGACGGGCAGGACTAAGGAACTCATCGTCACTTCATACGGCAAGAACATCGCCCCGGCGCCGGTGGAGGAGAGGATAGCGAGAAGCCCGTATGTCTCCCAGGCGATCGTTCTCGGAGATAACAGAAAGACCCTCGTCGCTCTCATTGTGCCGGACAGGGAAGAGGTCGAGCGCTACGCCGGCGAGCACGACGTCACCTGGAGTTCGTACGAGTCGCTCCTCGAGCACTATGCCGTGAGGGTTCTCCTGAACGGCGAAGTTGCGCGGGCGAACGAGCACTCCGCATCCTATGAGCGGGTGACGAAGTTCGCACTTCTTCCGGAGCAGTTCAGCCAGGAGAACGGCATGCTCACACCGACAATGAAGGTGCGCCGGGGAAGAGTAGTCGACATCTACAGAGATCGTATCGAACTCCTGTACGAGGAGCTGGAGGGGGAACATGCGCATTAGCGGGAAGCGCATCATCGTCACCGGAGCATCGTCCGGAATAGGTCGCGCACTCGCGGTGTCTCTTGCGAGCAAGGGGGCCGTACTCACCATCGCGGCGCGTCGCCGTGACAAGCTCGAGGAGCTGGCTCACGATATCGCCGCGCAGTTCCCGGACATGGCTCCGCCGGTTGCAGTCCCGTGTGACGTCACGAATGCAGCCGATGTGTCGAGACTCATCGGCGGAACAGTTGAGCGGCTGGGGAGCGTCGACATTCTCATCAATAACGCCGGCATCAGCGTGTATGGAGAGACGCGACTCACGCTGCCCGAGGATTTCCACTCCGTTATGTCCGTGAACTTCTTCGGAGCCGTTCAGTGCATGCTCGAGGTCCTCCCGTTCATGAGAAGGCAGGACAGTGGGCTCATAGTGAACATCACATCGGTGGCAGGGCTCTACGGCATTCCCTTCCTTGGGGCATACTCGGCCAGCAAGTCAGCCCTCATCGCCGCGAGCCAGAGCCTCCGCAGCGAACTCGCCGAGAGCGGAATCCGCGTCATGATCGTCTATCCGGGATACACTGAGACCGAGCTGTTCGATCGCGAGGTCATGGTAGGGGGAGGCAGACGTCCTTCCGCCCAGTATGCCCCGGTCGACAAGGTCGCTGAAGCGATCGTGCACGCGATCGAGCGCGGGCGTCGCGATCTCATCATGACGAGCCGCGGGAAAGTCCTGAGTGCTCTTCGTGGAGTGGTACCCGCGGCCGTTGAGCGAGTGCTGCGTGGAATGGCAAGCGAACTCCGTGATCCCGACGAGCCGCGGCGCGACCCGGAGGAGTCCTAGGGAGGGGAGTCGCATCGTGAAGAAACCAAAGCTACAGATCATTGTTCTGTTCCAGAACCTTGGCGATCACGAGGAGTACTTCGCGCGCTCCCCGGCGCCGCCATTGTCCGGTATGATCGTTGCGGGGCTGACGCCGCCGATCGTCGAGTTGGAGCTTCTTCATGAGATGGTGCGTCCGGTCAACTACGAGACGGACGCGGACTTCATCGCTTTGAGCTTCATGGACTTCTGCGCGCCGCACGCGTATGACGTTGCCGCCAGGTTCCGCGAGAAGGGCAAGACCGTGATCGCCGGCGGCAAGTACACAACGACCTTTCCTGAAGAGGTGGCGCCTCACGTCGATTGCGTGGTCGTCGGCGAGGCCGAGCGCATCTGGGGGCGTGTTGTTGAGGACATGGTGGCCGGTGAGTTGAAGGAACGCTACGATGCGCCGTTCGCTCCACCTCTTGATGACATCCCCCCGCCACGGTACGACCTTGCGGAGCGCGAGTTCGGTGTTCCCGTCGTGACCGAGGCGACGCGGGGGTGTCCCTACGACTGCAGCTTCTGTCAGCTGACGATCCAGCGCGCACCCTTCCGCACCCGGCCGATCAAGGATGTGATCCACGATCTGACGGCGACGTCCCGGCTTCCGTTTCACAAGCGGAAGATCGCGATGCTCTATGACAACAATCTCGGCGGCGATATCGAGTACGCCAAGGAGCTTCTGAGGGAGATCGCGAAACTCAAGCTGTGGGCGCTCGGGACGCAGTTCAGTTTCGACTGCCTCCATGACGACGAGTTCGTGGATCTTCTCGCAAAGGCGAACTGCACCATGGCATTCATAGGGCTCGAATCGCTGAGTGAGCCGAGCCTGTTGTCGGTGCACAAGAAGCAGAATCGGGTGGAGGAGTACGAGGAGCTCTTCACCAAGCTCAGGCGTCACGGGATCATGACGTTCACAGGACTCATGCTCGGGCTCGATGAAGACACGCCCGAGTACTACCAGGGCCTGCCTTCGCAGCTCGACGAGATCGATCCGGGCGTCATTCTCCTTTCCATCGCGATCCCCATTCCCGGAACACCGTTTCACAAGCTGGCGCAGGAAGAGGGGAGGATCATTGACGACGACATCTCTCACTACGAGGGTGACCATCTGACCATCATGCCGAAGCGGGTAACGCCCGAGCAGGTGTTCGAGGCGTTTCAGCGAATCAACAGGGAGTTCTACTCAAAGGGGAAGTTGCTCAGAAGATGGTGGAGGCTCGTCTCAGGCTACAGGCGTGCCGGAAACCCGTTCGCGTGGTTGTTCCATTCCGCGGTTCTGTCCTACGTCTTCTTCAGCCTCTCGGTCTTCCAGAAGGACCACGCGGAGCAGCGGGTGTACCCGATGAAGACCTCGGGAATGCTCAGTGACTCAGTGCGCACGGAGGCCGAGCAGCGAAGCTAGCGTGCGAACTCCAAAGCGCAGGAAGGAGGCAGTTGTGGCTCGATTCACTCTTCTCCTCGCGGCCGTCGTCGAGGTCGTCTTCCGCGGGATCCCCGCTCTTTTCGGATCTCCGCGAATAGCGCATTTCTTCGGCGTGGAGTATCTGCCCGGGTTCATTCCCTACGTGCACGCCTTCGGCGCCGTGATGATATGTCTCGGTGTGCTCTTCTACTTCGCGTCGAAGGAGCCCGAGAAGCACATGCTCATCATCAATATCGCGCTGATGAGATTCGCGCTCGGCATCGCAGCTCAGGTGGGCTCGTACTTCCAGCTTGGATCGCTGGACGTCTTCTGGTGGGTGCACGTGGCCATTGATGTGGTCCTGGTTGCTCTGTTCATTCTCGCAAGATCGTCGCTCAAGAAGAGCGGGAAGCCGGCTATCTGCTGAGGGACTGATAAGACGAGCGGGCAGGCACGCATGCAGACGTAGGGAGGAACGCCCACCCGCTCGTGACTGGAACCGTGACAACCACGGCTCCTACTCAGCCTCCTGCCCTTCAGCGCCCAGCGGGGGTTCAGCGCCTGGAGTATCAGCCAGGGACTGACCTCCTGGCGAGTCGCCGGGCGCCTTCAGGGTCAGGAGCCAGTCGATCAGGGCGGTCCGTTCCTCCAGCTTGCCCTTGAATCGCTTCATGTGCTTGCGGCCTTCGATCGTCTCCTTCTTCTGCAGGTAGAGATCAAGCCACTCGGCCGTCCGTGTCAGGCCGATACTCGACAGATCGGGGGGACCACTCTTATCTTCCTCATCCCCCCAGCCGTCGTCTTCCTGCTTCGCCTCATCCTGCTCGCCGCCTATTCCCGCCGCCACGACCGTGTGGCAGCTCGTGCACTTGCTCCCGACGAATATACCCTGACCTACGGGTAGCTCCGTCTCTCCCCCCAGCGCTGAGGCGGGGGGGAGGGCCAGGAACGCGATCGCGAGAACGAGCAGAATATGAATGTGTCTCGTCATAGCTGCCATCCTTTAGAACATGGTCCGGATGTTCAGGGTGTACTGATTCGCCTTCTCATCATCCTCGACGTCACTCATATCGAGCCTGCCGTAGAACCCGACCCTGACGTTCTCCCTGGGGAAGAACGAGATCGATGGCGTCACGTACGTCTTCTCGAGGCTTGCCACGTCATCCGATGATACGTCATCGTACTGGAGGGCGTAGTAGAGCAGGTGACCGCTGGACAGATGCTGCATGTAGCCACCGACAACCGAGATGCCGCTGAATTCGATCGCAAGTGGGTCGTCAACGGTGAGATTCCAGTTGTCATCCTTGCCCATGACATACGCAGCCATTACCTCGAAGTCACCCGACCTGACCTCGGTCTCAACGGACATCCGCATGTACTCATTCGAGACCGGACCGAACACGCTCCGAGCCTCCTCGATCGGTGCGGATGCCGTGTCGGTTCCCTGGTAGTACCAGGCGGAGATGGCGCTACCCTCTATCGGGAGATCCATGTCCTCCGTCACCTCGAGCCTTGCGCCTCCCCAGTAGTGGAGCTTGTCGTTCAGATCCCGACCGAGATCCGATGTCGCGCCGTTGTCTCCGGGAGCAACACCACCCCAGACAAGGACCGGTCCCTGATAGCCGTAGTATTGAATTCCGGGACGCGAACCACTGCTGTTCAGAGGCGCCTCGTCGAGGTTGTCGGAGTTGATTCCCTGTGACGATTTGATCCCGAAGACGTCGCCCTTGACCGGTCCCATTATCCGGAGCCGGTTCGGGTAGGCGCCGTAGTCCCTCGTGGGGACATTGCCGACGATGACGTTGGCGAGTGATGTCCCGCCCAGGTTGTGGAACCCGAGCTTGTACCAGCTGTAGTGGTAGTGCTCATCGTCGAACGCCATCTCAATGAAGATCGAGATGTTCTTCGCGATACTTCCCGCCACAAAGAACTGTGCCCAGTCGGCATTGCCGAGGGTCAGCTGGTCCTTCACCTCTCCGGTGTCAGCATCCACAAGCGCATTCGTCTTGAGCGCTACAGGACTGACGCTCAAACGTACTCCGAACAGATCCTGGAGCTTGCCGATGAACGTAATATCATTGAGTTCCTTCTTGCCCGCTGTGTCTCCATCAGCTTCCGCGTCGTCCGGGAGCTGGTAGCCGTTCCGCATGAACCTCTGGCCGTAGTGGTTCAGCCGCGGGAATGCGGAGTGGCAGGTGGTGCAGGATAGACCGTACTTGCGCGACCACTGCGATGTCGCCGAGGCGGTCGTAGCGAGCGCGGTGAGCAGGATCGCCAGCACCAAGCCCACGATGACCAAGCGATGCATTGCCTTCATTCCTTCTCCTCCAGTTTTGGATCAAGTGCTGTCTCCACGATCTCCGGATGGACAGCCAGCTACCGATGAAGTCTCCTCCCTCTCCGTGAGTTCTGTCGTCGAATCACCTCCACATGGCACTGGAGTACCCCGCGCCTTGGTCTCAAGGCACGAGATTCAACCGGCAGGACCGCCGCGATTAGCGGCTCCGACCCGAAGTACCACAGAACACGACGCCGCTTGGACACGCCAAACACGTCCTGCTCCGCAGGCACCTGATGCAAGGTGCTATGTTAATCAGTTTGGTTGGGGCGAAAGGCCACTCAGGCCTCCGACTTTCTGCTGTGCTGCAGTCCGCTCTGCTGGCTGCAAGACGCCCCAAGATTGGTACAATTAGACAATATAGCAGCTGGGGACGCGCGCGCCAATGCGCGAGTGCGGGCGGCGGGACCAAATGACTGTTCACCTCCGGCCTCGGGAGGTGTTAGCATTGTCGGGTTGTCACAGGCAGTCGACCAGAAGACACACACGTTCGAACACAGGAGGGTGCGCGAAGTGACACTACCACGACGCAGGCTCACGCGGATGAGCAGGACTTCGATCCCAACGGGGGTTGAGCTTCTGGGGAATGCGGGTCTCAATAAGGGGACAGCGTTCTCGGATGAGGAGAGGGAGTTCCTGGGACTCAAGGGGCTTCTTCCTCCGCACGTCGCCACAATCGATGAGCAGGCCGGGCGCGTGATGGAGAACTTCCACAGGAAGGACAGCGACCTCGGACGCTACATCCACATGCTCTCGCTTCAGGACAGAAACGAGACTCTCTTCTACCGCGTCATCCTCGAGAACATAGAGGAGATGATGCCGATCATCTACACGCCGACGGTCGGGAAGGCCTGTCAGGAGTACGGGCACATCTTCCGACGCGCCCGCGGCATGTTCGTCTCGCTCAAGCATCGCGGCCATATCGCGGAGACCCTTCAGAACTGGCCGTACGTGGATGTTCGTATGGTCGTCGTGACCGATAGCGAGAGAATCCTCGGGCTCGGTGATCTTGGAGCGGACGGGATGGGGATACCGGTCGGGAAGCTCTCGCTCTACACGGCGTGCGCCGGCGTCCACCCGTCGCAGTGCCTCCCTATCACGCTCGACGTTGGAACGAACAACCAGAGCCTCATTGACGATCCTCTCTACATCGGACTCCGTGAGCCCAGAGTGCGCGGCGAGGAGTTCGACAGCTTCTTCGCGGAGTTCGTCCAAGCCGCTAAGGAGGTGTTCCCGCACACGCTGATCCAGTTCGAGGATTTCGGGACGAACAATGCGTTCAGGATTCTCGACGAGTACCGGGACAAGGTCGGCTCGTTCAACGATGACATCCAGGGAACGGCGTCGGTCGCACTCTCGGGCGTTTACTCGTCCCTCAGATTGAGCGGCGGGACGCTCAAGGACCAGAAGTTCGTCTTCCTCGGAGCAGGCGAGGCCGGCATCGGGATCGCGAACCTCATCACGGCGGCCATGATGGCGGAGGGTCTGTCCGAGGAAGAGGCGAGGCTCAGGTGCTGGCACTTGGATTCGAAGGGGCTCGTCGTCAAGAGCCGGACGGATCTGGCGCCGCACAAGCTTCCATACGCGCACGATCACGAGCCGCTCCCGGACCTCCTGGCTGCGGTGAAAGCCATCAAGCCGACCGGGATCATTGGTGTCTCCGGCCAGCCCGGGACGTTCACCAAGGGAGTCATTGAGGCCATGTCCGAGCTGAACGAGCGGCCGATCGTCTTCTCGCTCTCGAATCCTACATCGAAGTCGGAGTGCACGGCAGAAGAGGCCTACACCTGGTCCAAGGGACGCGCCATCTTCGCGAGCGGGAGTCCGTTCGATCCTGTTACGCTTGACGGTGTGACCCACGTGCCGGGACAGGGCAACAACGCATACGTGTTCCCGGGCCTCGGTCTCGGAGCAATTGCGTGTGAGTCGTCGCGTGTGACGGATGAGATGTTCTTCGAGGCGGCAAAGACGCTCGCGGGCCTGGTGACCGACGAGGACCTCGCCCTTGGGCGTGTCTATCCGGCGCTCACGCGCATCCGGGAGGTCTCGGCGGCCATAGCCGCGACCGTAGCCAGGATCGCGTACAAGAGAGGTCTCGCTCTCAGGCCGGAGCCTGAGGACATCGACGAACACATCAAGGCGATGATGTACTTCCCCGACTACGAGAGTTACATCTAGACGCTTCCTCTCGTTCGGATGTGAAGAAGGATGTGTGCAAAGAGCAGCCCGGGCCGACTGGTCCGGGCTGCTTCGTTGTGCGCTTGGTCATGTGCTGCCAGTGACACGATGCCGTTCAGGTGTGAGGTACGAGGGCTATTCTTCGATCTCTGTCAGCTTGGCAACGGCGGCCTTGGCGGCGGTTACCACGCTCGCGTCCTTCTCGGTCTTGAGGAGCTTCCGGAGAGGGGTAAGGGCACGCCGGTCCCCGATGATGCCGAGTATCCTCGCCGCGCGGATTCTAACGGTCCGCTTTCTGGACGTCAGTGATTCTACAAGGGGAGGAACGGCCCTCGGGCCGAGGCTCGTGAGCGAATTCTCGGCGTCTCGTCTGACGCTCCAGTAGCTGTCGCCGAGAGCCTTGACCAGCGGCAGCGCTGCCTTCGGGCTTGCGAGTCGCCCGAGCGCCTGAGCAGCGCGGGACCGCACCGATCTCGATGGATCCGCCAGCGCATTGATGCACGCGCGGACGGCGGCCGGGTTCCCAATCCCTATGATACCAAGGGCGCCGACGGCCTGCAGTCTGACCTCCGCGTCCTCCTCGGTCTTGAGAATCCGTGCGAGACCCCCGGCCGCGCCTGGGTCACCAACGCCAACCAGGGCGCGGGCTCCGCGCAGCCGCACTGTGGAGTTCGGATCACGGAGACATCTCAACAGCGCAGGGACGGCCTCCGGGTCGCCGATCTGTCCGAGCGCCTCCGTTGCGCTGGCTCGCGACCATGTGGCCGAGCCGATTCTCCTGAGTGCTTCCTCGACAGCCTCCGATATCTCTTTGTCCTCTCCCTGTCCCGCCTTCTTGAGAGCAGGCACTGCTCTTGAGTCCTTGAGTTCACCGAGCGCGCGTATGGTCCTCAGGCGGTTGCGCTTGTGGCGATTCGTCCGGAGGTCCTTCACGAGGGGCTCCACCGGGACCTTGTTGAGAAGAAGCATGTCCACGAGATCGGGTATCGCCCGCTTGCCGTACCTGACGACCCCATCGATGGCCGCCTGTCTCACTGTCATGAATGTGTGACCGAGGTGGTTCAGGATGGGGATGAGACTGCGCCCGTCCTCAAAGCCCGCCAGCGCCTTGATGATGCCGGCAGTTCCTTCTTCAGACCGCGAGAGCTCCAGAGCTTCTACCAGGGGGTCGACAACACCGTCACCCATTCTCGAGAGGGTGCGCACCGCGGCGTCCCGCACGTCCCTGTCACAATCGGAAAGCCTGTCGATGAGGGGAGCCACCGCTCGAAGGGATGGGATATTCCCCAAGGCCGAGATCGCCGACAGACGAACCTGTTTGCTGTCATCGGTCAACAGGTGGACGAGTGCGGACACGGTCACCGGATCTCCCACAAGTCCGAGAGCCGCCGCCGCGCCGGATCTCACACACTTGCTGTCGACGCCCAGCGCCTCCACCAGCACATGCATGGCGCTCTGGCCGAACTCACCGAGTGCCCTGATAGTCTTTTCCCTGATGTCGGGGTCGTCGATCGGGAGCATCCTGACAAGAGCCCGAGCGGATTCGGGCACAGCATTTTCCGACAGTCTGTCGATGAGCTTGGACACCACGGATATGGCCTCGATCTTCACGGTCCAGTCCGGGTCATCGATGGACTCTGAGATCACATCCGCGATCGCAACGCCGCCGATCTCACCAAGAACAGCTATTGCGGTACGTCTGGTAGCGGGGTCTTCTGAGGCAAGCACCTTTGGCTTTGTGAGTTCAGCGACGGCCTCTGAGACACCGAGCCGGCCTATCGAGAGGATGGCTGCCTGGCGAACGGCGCAATCGGGATCGTCGAGTGACCTGACGAGATCCGGGTAGGACGAGGCTTCGCCGAGATAGCCGAGCGCCAGCGCGGCTTCCCGCCGGAGCTTCCAGTCCTTATCGCGTCGAAGCTGCTCTGTCCACTTCTTGCTTGTGCCGGTCATTCGCTACGTCCGTTCTATCGTGCCCTCGCACCCTTCAAGGAGCCTCATCCTGAGAAGCTCATAGCTCGTGTCTATGCCGGAAAGCAGCTTCACTGCTGCATTGAAACATCCGAGTCGTGGACACGTCAGGGCCACAAGGGATGAACCCTGGTCGAGGAGGTCCTGGCAGACGTGGGTGTAGGGACAGCTTGAGATCTTCACGTCGACCCTGTTCGGTGTAACCTCGTCCACATCGAACTGCGTGGTGTCCTTGAAGAGTCCTGTCTGGACGCCGATCTCGGTGTAGCTATCTACGGCCTCTTTGATCGTGGCCGCGGGTCTCGGCTCGATCCCGTACTCGCTCTTCAGAATCCTGAGCCAGTCACCCGTGGAGTGCTCGTATGCCCTGTATGTGAAGAAATGAGGGCGGCGGCCATGGAAGTCGCGAGCAGTCTGCTCCATCGCCGTGAGCCAGCACCGCGCGATGATCCACCCGGTGTCGGACGCATTGAGTCCTTTCGGGGCCTCAGGCTCCTCGAGTGCGGCGGGGGAGATCTCGGGTCGTCCCATCTGGCCACCGTTGAGAGCCTCCGCCTCGCGTGTGCGCGGGAGTCCCATCCGGTCAAGCTCCGATGCAACCTGCTCAGGGGAGATATCTGCACCGAGTGTCTCCGAAAGCTCGAGCGCCAGTCCGGCTGTGCTCATCCCCGGTCTGTGTCCCCAGAGCGTCACAAGCTCAAGACGCTCCTCCGAACTCAGCGCCTTGGCCTTGTGCCCAGCCGATGGCTTCTTCTTCGTCGCCGACGTTCCCATAAGAATGCGGCGCGTGTCCTGGGCGATCGCCAGCTCCTCGTTCGTGTCTATCACGAGAACCGGGGTCCGACCCGAACCGATACTGGTCGCGTTCTTCGCGTTCTTCGCGCGGGAGAGCTTGATGCCAAGGAACTCCAGTCCAGCACAGGCCTTTTCCCTCACCTGTGGGGAGTTTTCGCCGATTCCTCCGGTGAACACAAGCGCGTCCAGTCCACCCATCACGGCTGCGTAGGAGCCGATGTACTTCAGGATGCGATGGCAGAAGATGTCGACGGCGAGTGCCGCATTCTCGTTGCCCTGTTCGGTCTCGGTGAGAAGCTCCCGCATGTCGTTGCTGACACCGGAGAGCCCCAGGAGTCCGCTCTTCTTGTTGAGTATCGTGTTCACCTCGCCGCTTCCGAGTCCCTCGCGCTCCATCAGATAGAGCACGATGGCGGGGTCGATATCGCCGCTTCTTGTGCCCATCACAAGTCCCTCAAGCGGCGTGAAGCCCATGGATGTCTCAACCGACACGCCGCCCTTGACGGCGGCCACACTCGCGCCGTTTCCCAAGTGACACGTGATCAACTTGAGTTCCTCGAGCGGTCGGCCGAGTTTCTTCGCGGCTGCCGTGGCGACGAACCTGTGGGAAGTGCCGTGGAACCCGTAGCGTCTTATTCCAAGCTGCGTGTAGGCGGTCAGAGGAAGAGCGTAGGTGTATGCCTCGGCCGGCATCTGCTGGTGGAACGCCGTGTCGAAGACGGCGACCTGCGGAGCGTCAGGCAGAAGCTCCATCACCATCTCTATGCCGCAGAGGTTGTGTGGATTGTGAAGGGGTGCGAACTTGACACAGGAGCGGATGATCTCTATGACATCGTCCGTAATGAGAACAGAATCGGTGAGTTCCTCTCCGGCGTGCACGACTCTGTGCCCGACGGCATCGATCTCCGACGGATCGGAGATGACCCCGTACTCCGGATGAAGAAGAGTCGAGAGCGCGAGTCTGATCGCGGCGTTGTGATTCGGGACCTCCAGGACTTCCTTGATCTCACTCTTCCCCTGGGCCAGGCAGGTGAGGAGGGCGTGGCGCGAACCGATGTGTTCGACGTTGCCCTTGGCAAGAGCCCGCTTGCTGACCGGATCCACCAGCTGGAATTTCACGGAAGAGCTGCCGCAGTTCAGTACCAGTACGTTCATGATCTACCTCTCGCCTCCAAGCGTATGACATTGACAACACTCCCATGGTAGACGATGGGACTCTGGTTCAACAACTGCAAAGGCGGTGCCAATAGGCGATTCCGCGCCCCGAGGGGGGGACGATTCCCCAGCATAACATCTCCCTGATATCTTCTACGGATAGTGCTACTCTCGCTTTGGGCGCTTTGAGAAAGATTGCTGCTGCTGTATGGTAGGGGAGTGTATTCCACAGTACACCACATCTGACTCTCGAGAGAGTCTGGAGGATGTACGTGAACCTCGTTCGGCATCACTCGATCTCCGATGAGATCACAGATGCAGCGATCGTGACCGGCGGGCTGCCGGAGTCCACATGGGATCTCTGTCAGCTTCGATGGATGGACGACGCCCTTGCTCCTCTCAGCGCCATCGAGGAGGCCTTCCGATTCGTGCGCGCCAAAGCCATGGGGCTCAGGAGACGCGCGAACGCCGTCCTGGCACGCGTCACGAAGACCGAGCCTGAGCCATACGGAGGGCGCATGAACTGGGACGAACAGGAGGACGGAACATCGGCGCCCGAGATTCCCCGACGCATACACACGGGTCTCAAGGCCGGTGATCTGATTGAGGTACTGACCCCCGATGAGATCAGAGAGACACTTGATGACAACGGCAAGAACGGTGGTCTCAAGTTCCTGCGTCCGATGGAGGAGTACTGTGGTCGTCGGTTCCGCGTGCTGAAGCCCGTCCGTCAGATCCTCGATGAGCACAACCACGTGATGCAGAAGATCAATCGCACCGTGATCCTTGAGGGTGGGATATGTCACGGCACGGGCATATACGGCAGGGAAGGGTGCGATCGCAGCTGTTTCTTCTTCTGGAAGGAAGTCTGGCTCAGGAAGATAGACGAGTGATTGCGGTCTAAGCAGGTCCGGCCGTCGATTAAGGTGTTGTGCCTGCAGGTTTCTTTGGGTTCCGTGCGGTTGCACGGGACCTCGTTGTTTACGCGCAGGTCGTAGCAGAGCCGGCGCCGCCTGTGCTATCCTTGCACATGGCAAAGGACAACTACCTCAATAGCGAGTCGTTTCGCCGGAAGACCAGGGAACTCGTGGAGCGGGCGACCGAGCTTGGTCGCAGCGCCTTCACTCCCGGGAAAACTGCGCTCATCGTTCTGGATATGCAGAAGTACTTCCTCGATCCGGACTCGCACGCGCATGTCCCGGGCGCCGCGGATATCGTTCCCGGTATCCGTACGCTTGCCGCTCTCTTCTCAGAACGCAATCTGCCCGTGATCTTCACGCGTCACCTGAACACACCCGAGAACGCTGGAGCCTTGGCACTCTGGTGGAGTGACCTTATTCGTGAGGAAGATCCCTCAAGCGAGATCACGACCGATCTTGATACGTCGATCGGTGTCGTTCTCAGGAAGAGCCAGTACGATGCTTTCTACAACACCGATCTCGAGGACAGACTGAAGCGACACGGGATCGAACGCGTAATCATCACCGGTGTGATGACGCACCTCTGCTGTGAGACGACCGCGCGCGCTGCCTTCGTTCGCGGCTTCGAGGTGACCTTTCCAGTTGACGGCACCGCCACGTACGATGAGAGCTTCCATCTCGCAACGCTTCTCAATCTGTCACACGGCTTCGCGACGCTCGCGTTCGTCGAGGATGTCGCAGCTTGCATCTTGGGGGACGGGTGACGATAAGAGATGTCGTGATAGTGGGCGCAGGCCCAGCCGGGATTGCAGCTGCGATCCAGCTCAGGCGATACGGGATCGAGCCCGTTCTTCTTGAGAAGGACAAGATCGGTGGGCTTCTCAGGAATGCCCATCTCGTGGAGAACTACCCCGGCTTTCCAGACGGGATTTCGGGGCCGGATCTCGTGCGGCTTCTTGAACAACACCTGAGCACGGCGCACGTTGAAGTAGTCCCAAGTGAGGTGAAAGCGCTCGATCACGAGGATGGGTCGTTCATCGTTGAGACTGCGCAGGGCTCGATTCGCGCTCGCACTGTGATCGTGGCGTCCGGGACGAGAGCGCTCAAGATGGATGATCCTGCATTGTCCGAGGGTGTGGCCGACAGAGTCTTCAGCGAGGTCTACCCCCTACGTAATACGATGGGTGCGACGGTCGCCATCGTGGGCGCGGGTGACGCCGCTTTCGACTATGCACTCAACCTGGCGGAGCAAAACGACGTCGTCATACTGAATCGGGGCACGAATCGGAGCTGCCTGCCGCTTCTGTACGAGAGGGCGTCTTCATCACCGAGGATCACGTATCGGGAGGAGAGGAGACTGACCAATGTCGCGGTCGATCCCAGGGGCGGACTTCTACTCACGTGTGGTGGTGAGGCGCCGATGCGCGCCGACTATCTAGTCATCGCGATCGGGAGACAACCCGACGATGGGTTCATCTCGGGCAGTCTGTGTGGGGACGGCCGTGAACCGGAGTGTCGGGATGGCCTCATCTTCGCCGGTGACGTGAGAAGCGGGATCTTCCGTCAGACGGCCATCGCGATCGGCCAAGGTGTTCTTGCCAGCATGAGAGTGGCAGCACGGTTGGGAGGGAAGACTCGATGAAGATCCTCACCTCTGCGGGAAGAGAGGGTCTGGCGACCGCATACGTCGCCGAGATCGGGACTGGGAGACTGCTTGAGTTCGCCGAGTCTGTGCAGCCACCGCTGCCGCTTGCCGACAAGTGGGTGCTCATGATCTCAAGCCTCTTTGGCTGCCCCATCAAGTGTGCATTCTGCGATGCGGGGGGCCATTACGAGGGCAAGCTGTCGAAGTCAGAGATTTTCGAGCAGCTCGACTACCTGATCGAGAAGAGGTTTCCGGACCGCCGCATTCCCGTCAAGAAGTTCAAGGTGCAGTTCGCCAGAGTAGGAGAGCCATCGCTCAATCCCGCGGTCCTGGACGTCCTCGAGGAGCTTCCGCACCGGTACGACGCCCCGGGTCTCATCCCGGCCGTGTCGACGATAGCGCCTTCCGGACGTGACGCGTTCTTCGAGAGGCTGAAGAACGTGAAGGACGCGCAGTACGGTGATGGGAGATTCCAGCTACAGTTCTCGATCCACACGACGGATCTCGAGCTTCGCGACAAGCTGATTCCGGGCAGCAAGTGGACGTTCGGGGAGATTGCACAGTACGGCAAGCACTTCCGCTCTCCGGGTGACAGGAAGGTCACGCTCAACTTCGCCCTGGCTGAGGGCTCGCCGATTGATCCCGGCGTGCTACTTACGCATTTCGACCCGGAGACGTTCGTCATCAAGATCACACCCATCAATCCGACACACGAGGCTGTGAGGAATGACATCGTGTCCGGCATCGTCCCGGGAGGGGAGGAGGGGAGCGCGATGATCGAGCGGCTCCGCGCCGCCGGGTACGACGTGCTTCTGAGCATCGGAGAGCCTGAAGAGAACAGGTTCGGAAGCAACTGCGGGCAGTATATCCGGAGACACCTGGAGGCGAAGGCAGCACTCGAAGAAGGCTATGCCGACGTTGATGTGGCGGATTGATCTGGTACGTTCTACCTCTTCCAGAAACCACGATGTAGCAGGACCAGCACCGTATACAACTCCAGCCTACCGAGCAGCATGCATAGAGTAAGGATCACCTGACCTGCGGCGGGAATGGACGCGTATGTCTCAACAGCGCCGACCGCTCCAAGCCCCGGACCGATGTTGCCAAGCGTGGCCGCGACCGACGATGCTGCCGTGACCAGGTCGGGCGTGAAGAGCGCCATCACGAGAGACGCGAGGGCGAAGATCGCCACGTAGATGACGAAGAACCCGGCGATGTTCGAGACCGTGCTTTCCTCAACGGATTGGCGTCCGAGCTTGATCTTCATGATGGTGCGCGGGTGCATGGTCCGACCCAGCTCTCGCGCGATCTTCTTGAGAACCACGAGAAAACGCACGACCTTGATGCCGCCGCCCGTTGAGCCGCCGCACCCTCCGACAAACATCAAGAGAACCAACAGCAACCGCGACGCGTTCGGCCACACGTTGAAGTCCTGCGTCACGTAGCCCGTGGTCGTCATGATCGATGTACCCTGGAAGAACCCCGCACGCAGGGCCTGACCGATCCCGGGATAGACCCCTCCCCAGACGTTGGCACTGAGGACCAGGCAGCTGCCGAGCCACAGCACAGCGTAGAATCTGAACTCCGGATCACGCGCGAAGACCTGGGGTTTTCCCCTGAGGGCACGATAGTGAAGCGCGAAATTGGCGCCCGCCAGGAACATGAAGACGATGATCACGATCTCGATGTATGTGCTGTTGAAGGCGGCGATGCTTGCCGTTCGAGTGGAGAAGCCGCCCGTCGACATCGTGGTAAACGTGTGACAAGAGGCGTCGAACCAGTCCATGCCACCGGTCATGAGCAGGACTGTCTGGGCCACACTGAGCAGGAGGTAGAGCCCCCAGAGGAGCTTGGCGGTGGATGCGATGCGCGGTGTCAGACGGTCCTTTGAGGGACCCGGAATCTCGGCGTGATAGATGCGCGAGCCGCCCACTCCCAGAAAGGGCAGAATGGCGACACAGAGAACCAGCACACCCATGCCGCCCAGCCACTGTGTCATGCTGCGCCAGAAGAGGATTCCGCGCGGAACGAACTCAAGATCGGTCAGCACCGAGGCCCCGGTTGTTGTGAACCCGGACATCGTCTCGAAGAGTGCCGACACGGGATGCGAGATGACACCCGAGAGGAGATACGGGAAGGCCCCGGCGACGGTCGCCGCCACCCATCCGAACGTGACAATGGCAAATCCGTCGCGTCTGGACAGAGTAATCCGACCACGTGTCAACGACCACATCAGGAAGGCGATTCCCAGGACCATCCCGGTGCTCAGTGCAAGCGCCCACTGAGCCTGTGCGGGATCCCCGGAGAGCCAGGAGATCAGCCAGCATATGCCCTCGCCGAGGGCGATGAACAGAAGCGTGTAAGAGATGAGATGCAGAACGGGGCGGGGTCTCATCTGCGGAACACCATTTCGAGCTTCGAAGCGGCGCCCAGTGGCGCGAATACGATCAGCCGATCGCCCTCCGCGAGCGCAGTGTCGCCCGTTCCGATAGCGGCGACCTCTCCGCGCACGACGGCGGCCACGACCGCCCGCCGCGGAAGGCGCATATCCTTGAGCATCTTACCCACTAACCTGCTGCCCTCGGACACGTGGACTTCCAGGAGTTCCCCCGGCACATTCTGCAAGAGCGTTATCGCCCGAATGCTCGTACCTCTTACGAAACGGAGAATCGCGTTCATCGTCGCGAGATAGGGACTGACAGCTCGGTCGAGCAGCTTGGCCTCGTTGATGATCGAGACATACTCCGGCTTGGAGATGAGTGCGACCCCGAAGCAGGCTCCCAGTTTCTTGGCAAGGAGGCAGGCAATGATGTTGTTCTCGTCGTTGCCGGTTGCGGCCACGATGGCGGTGTCACGCGTGATGCTGATCTCATCCAGAACTGCGCGGTCCAGCGCATTGCCGGAGATCACCATGCTCTTCTCGAGTGTTGCTGAGCACTCGTGGGCACGCTCGCTGTCCTTCTCTATTACGATGACCTGTTTGTCCGTCTGCTCCAGGTGACGGGCAAGCCGCCATCCCACGTTGCTCCCTCCGGCGATAACGACTTTGTGAACCGCCACCTGCTGCGGCCGGATGACATTGAGAAACGCCCGCACATGAGCCGGCTGGCCGACGCAGTAGATGGTGTCCCCAGCCTCGAATGTCATGTCCCCATGCGGCATCAACAGCCCCTCCTCACGCATCACCGCAATGAGGCGCACGTTGCGTAGGATGTCCGGATTCGGGAAGTCCTTAAGCGGCCCGGCGAGCAGGGGGCTACCGGAAGGCACATCCGTTCCCACTGCCTGGATGCGTCCCTCCACCATGTGGACGATCTCCCTGGCGCCGCGCAGATTGAGTACGGACAAGACGGCGCGAGCTGACTCGTCATGTTCGTTGACGATCAGGTCGATCCCCAGAGCAGAGAGGTGTTTCACGTGTCGCTTGGAGGTCAGTTCATCACTCGATACACGGACCGCCGTGTACCGTGCTCCGGCTGCGCGCGCAAACACGGCGGACAGTATGTTGACCTCATCCCGGTTCGTCACGGTTGCGACAAGCTCGGCTCTGGCGACACCAGCCTCTTCCAGGGTCGCGGGGCTGATGCCGCTTCCGAGGACGGTCTGAACGTCCAGTTCGGAGGCGATCTCCTCCAGGGGCTTCGATCGGTGGTCGACCACGACGACATCGTGTTTCTCATTGCACAGCTTGGTCGCCAACCTCTGCCCGGCGACTCCTGCTCCTATGATGACAACTCTCATTGCACGCCCTTGTGAGTGAGGTGTTTCTCTGCCGCCCCATACTCACACACTTGGGGATGAGGCTCAAGCCACACTTGATTTCTTGGTGAAATTCATGTAACATGGCAAGTAGATTTTGGAGAGTGCGGGGCTGCCCATGATCAAGCCGCCCCCACGCAACTAGAGCCGCCGGTCCCAAAGCCCGGCGGCTATGTATCTGGTCCCAGCTACGGCGTCACGAACGTCGGGAAGGGAAGTTACTCATGAAGAAGGCTCGTTCAGCGCTCCTCATGGTCGTTGTCCTGCTGCTTGCCGGCACAGCCTGGGCCGGGATCATCGCTCCAGGACTGGAATCTCAGATGCAGTCGCTGAACGGAGACGACGAGGTGAAGGTGCTCGTCGTCCTGGGCGATCAGGCCGACATTGTGAGTATGAACCAACAGCTGCATGAGAGCCGGGCGCCCCGGCAGCAGCGGCACGAGGCCGTACTCGGCGCGCTCCAGGACGCCGCCGGCCGTTCGCAGGGCGCTCTGATGGATCACCTCTCGGCCCGCCAGAGAGACGGCGGCATTCGCGGCTACACGCCGCACTGGCTCGTCAACTCGATCGTGGTCGTCGGAACGGTAGACGCCATCCGCGAACTCGCGCTACGCGACGACGTGGAAGTCATCGAGGCGGATCTCAAGGTCGAGCTCATCGAGCCGATCCTGGGCGAGAAGGCCACCCCTCCGGGTGGTCACCGCGGCATCGGCATCACTCCTGGCGTCGTGGCCGTTGGGGCTCGCCGCGTCTGGAACGAGCTTGGCATCGACGGCACCGGTGTTGTCGTAGGCATCATGGACACCGGCGTGGACGGAACGCACCCGGCCCTGTCCGCTCGCTGGCGCGGGCTGATCGCCGACCCGAGCGCGTGCTGGCTCGATAATTCAGGTCAGGGTAATCCCAACTTCCCCGTCGACAATCACTACATCGGTCACGGTACGCACGTCATGGGTACCGTCACCGGTCTGGCACCGGACGACACGATCGGCGTCGCGCCGGGAGCGCTGTGGATCGCTTCGAACACGATCAACCAGGGTGTCGGCGCCGAGTTCGACAACGACGTTCTCGCGTCCCTGGAGTGGTTTGCCGATCCCGATGGCGACCCGTTGACGATCGATGATGTGCCATGCGTCGTCCAGAACAGCTGGGGCGTCTATGATGGGCTCGGTTATCCCGACTGCTACAGCTACTGGTGGAGCGCCATCGACAACTGTGAGGCGGCCGGGGTCGTGCTGACCTGGTCTGCCGGCAACGAGGGGCCTGGCGCCCAGACGTTGCGTTCGCCCGGCGATCGTGCAACCAGCCATTACAACGCCTTCAGCGTTGGTTCGACCCAGAACTACGCACCGTACGTGATCAGCGACTTCTCCAGCCGCGGGCCGAGCGCGTGCGGGGGTGAGTTCGCCATGAAGCCGGAGATCTGTGCTCCGGGCTCCAGCATCTACAGCGCGCAGCCGGGAGGCGGCTACCAGTACCTGGACGGCACGTCGATGGCCGGCCCCCACGTGGCCGGTGTGGTCGCCCTGATGTGCGCTGCGAATCCCGATCTCGATGTGGAGACCATCAAACAGGTGATAATGGATACCGCAGTCGACAAGGGGACCGCTGGCGAGGACAACACATACGGGCACGGTTTCATCGATGCGTACGAAGCCGTAATGGGTGTCATGGGCGGTCTCGGTACTGTGAGCGGAACGGTCACCGACGCAGGAACCGGACTGCCACTCGAAGACGTGGAGGTCGGTGTGATCGGCCACGTCGCCAGTCGCGACACCGATGCAGACGGGAACTTCCAGTTCATGCTCCCGGTAGGCGAATGGACTCTTACCTTCAGCGTCTTCGGCTACGGTGACGAGACCGGCGTCGTCGATATCATCGAGAATGAGACGGTCGACGGCTCCGCATCGATGACCGCGCTGTCGACTGCCACACTGTCCGGACTGGTCTACGACCATGTGGGCGGACTGGTCTCGGGGGCCACCGTGGAGGTTCTCGACACGCCCCTTGCCCCCGTGCTTACTGGCCCGGGTGGCTCGTACTCTATCGAGATTCCCGCCGGTGCCACCTACGATGTCCTGGCACGCGCGGATGGTCACGGTGCCGACGAGCACACGATCGACTTTCAGGGCAACATGACGCAGAACTTCAGCCTGCCGGAGCTTGTGGCGGAGG
Source organism: uncultured bacterium (assembly GCA_964521425.1). GTDB lineage: Bacteria > Joyebacterota > Joyebacteria > Joyebacterales > Joyebacteraceae > Joyebacterum. Next base: position 7,086 of record CAZFRO010000010.1, on the reverse strand, counting down.
ACTTCGAGACGGCCGACTTCCTGGCCTACCCGTGGGTGATGGGCGGCAACGCCAACTGGATCATCGACGGCGCGAGTCCGTACGAGGGGTCCTACAGCGCCAAGTCCGGCAATGTCAGCGACAACCAGCAGTCCGATCTTGAGGTCACACTGGACGTCGCGGCTTCGAGTGACATCTCCTTCTGGTACAAGGTTTCGTCGGAGAACAACTACGACTACCTGCGTTTCTACGTCGACGGAGCCGAGATCGCGAGTTGGTCCGGCACCGTAGGCTGGGCGCAGCTCACCCACCCGGTCGCAAGCGGCACGCGGACCTTCAAGTGGTCCTATACCAAGGACTACTCGGTCAGTACCGGAAGTGATGCGGGCTGGGTCGACTACATTGAGTTCCCGACCCTGGCTGGGCCACCAGCTGCAAGTGCGACCGTGGACCCGGCGTCTTTCGACGAGATGCTTGCCCCGGACAACCTTCTTGTCGTTGGTATCACTCTTGGTAACGTGGGTGACGCCGATCTCGACTACTCGTCCTCTATCGTGTACCAGGGGGGGCCTGGCACGGACTGGCTCACCGTGAAACCTCCGTTGGGTGTTGTCGCGCCGGCGGGATCCGCAGAACTCGATGTGCTGTTGGATGCGACCGGCCTTGCGGAAGACGACTACTGGGCCGACATCGTCCTGGCGACGAACGATCCGGCGAATCCGACTCTCACTATCCCGGTCTCGATGACGGTGACCACCTGGGTCGGTGTAGATGGTGACATCCCGCTGGCCACGGTCTTCTTCGGCGCCGTGCCGAACCCGTTCAACCCGATGACCAACCTGCACTTCAGCCTCCCGCGCGAGACGCGCGTTGATCTGAAGATCTATGACGTCGCGGGCCGTCTGGTTCGCACACTGATTTCAGGATCGCGTCCTGCCGGCTTGAACGAGGTGCGCTGGAACGGCAAGGACGACGCCGGTCAGGAGATCGCCTCGGGCACGTACTTCGCCCGCCTGATTGTTGATGAGGACGTGGAGATCAAGTCCCTGACGCTCGTGCGGTGAGTTCGGGACTCGCGTGGCACGCACGAACACTGAGTAGTCTAAAGACATCGGCCCGCTCCCTTCGGGGGCGGGCCGATCTGCTGCTCGACGTCCCCCTCGATCTCGGCCACGATTTCGCGGAGAAGCGGATTCTCAGGTTCTTCGTGGGGGAGCCACAGTAGGATAGGCGCTCAATAGCAGGCCGCCGGCATTTCTGCCGGCGGCCTCGTAGGTCACTTGCCTGGAGGTCGCTCCGGCAACGCGAACCACCACGTCATGAGGATCATCGGGACCGGATATGTGACTCTGGTCCTGTACCCTCTGAACTTCGATGGATCCCACCCGGCCCGCTCAAACACATCGTGGACAAGCTCCGGATAACGGCGCACACCCCGGATCGCGATGCTGTTCATCCCGAGACCGAGGCTCTCCACAGGAGTGGCGAGGTCCAGCGTATTGAGCCGGCCGTGAAGGCCGGGCTGCCGGACGGTCTCCGCGCCCTTTGGACTCGGGATGTGGAGCGTTATGTCGGGCACCATTCCTGGATAGAGATCCTCGTGGATGTAGATGTCTCTGACCAGCGTCTTGCACGGTGAGTGAAGGAGATAGCCACGCCACTCGTCACGGACGTCTTCTGTTCGATATCTCTCGAGGACGTTTCGGATGACCACCGCCGATGTCAAGTTGATCGGCGACTCGAGCGGCGGGTCGCTCTCCGAGAGAGCGATGGTCGTCACGCTTCCTTCCTTGAACATGTGGAACTCCGGAAGATCGGGGCTGGAGTATTCGGAGAGAAAGAAACTCTCCACATCCGCCGCCGGTGCTCCCTCGAGCGTCTCCACGTAGGGGAGAGGTGTCTTCCCATTGGCCGGCGGGTGAAGCCGCAAGCTCGAGACGCCGAGCGGAGCCGTTGGCCGCAGCCTTCTGATCCCGGAACGTTGATGCACATCAATAGAGTCTACCATCCTGCCATCCGCTGCTGGCTGTACCGCGAACATCGTCACATTGCTGTCACATCGAATCCCGACCAGATAAGACATCGCCTTGTAGACAGCCTGCTTGGCGTTCTTCTCCGTACGCGCACGCGCCTCTCCGGATGATGTGGAGATGGCCGCATCGAGCGTCGCCCGTCCGCCCGGGAGCGCCTCCAGGAGGAAGCGGAAGTTGTCGACGCTACCCTCAGCGGCTGCACATCGGTCGCGACTGACCCCCGCGCCCCTTGCGGCGGTGAGGAAGATGCCGAGGCCCGTCGGCGATGGAAGCAGGTGGATAAACTCCAGCGGGTCCTCCGCGCGAACAGCGCGAGTGAGTCGGCTCGCCAGGCTTTTGTCAATCCTGAGTTCAGCGACGAGTCGCGACGGTCGAGGACGTAGTCCGGCGATCTCCCGAATGACTGGTTCAAGCTGGCCGCGGAGATCGTCGGCGACGGAACGTATGCGGTCTTCGAGCTTCACCGTTGGGGCAGGGGAAGAGACACGCGCCATGGGATCCAACCTTTCACGTCTGTCACATTGAAGGGATAGCCAGTGCTCCGGACGTTCTTCGGAAGAGCTAATCCCCTGCTCTGTAATGCGTTAGATAGTAGCATTTCTCAACAACTCCTACTATAACACATCCCTGAATTATCTGCAAGTTCTTTCAGAGAGTGCGTGCAGAACTCTGACAGATATGTTAGAATGGTCCCTAGTGAGATGAGGCGACGTGCGAACGACGGGGAGTGGTCGACTGAGAGGAGGGTCCGGACTGACGAATCGCTGAGGGGTTGAACGAGTCGAGACGAGCCGGGATGAGGGCTCGAAGGGTGAGAGGCTTCATTAGAGGAGAGAAAGATGAACTCGAGACTGACCAATCTTGCTGCTCTGTGCGTTGTCGGCGCGGTGATGGTAGCAGCGACGTGTGCGTGCGCGGATGTTCTGTGGGATCAGCCTTACGATCCGGGCTGGGGCATGGGCTTCTTCAATTCCGAGTCCGGCGGCCCGCCCTTTGGTATGACGTGGCACGGTGCGAACGATGTCACAGTCCTTGATGCCTGGAACGTGGAAAGCATCACGAGCTACTACTCTGCGCTTGATCCGTCATGGGGGACAGCTATCACTCAGGGCTACCTGCACGTGTTCCCGAAGACTGGTGTTCTCCCCGTCGAAGATCCGACGCTGAGTCCGGTCGTGCCGATGTCCGGCGTGCTCGTTGGTGACCACTTCGAGGTGACGGCATCCGGTCTCGGTCTCTACCTCGCGGCGGGTGACTACTGGCTGGGCATAACGCCGATCGCACCGTCGGGCCCGATGGGTCCGGAGATCCAGACCTCCGCGGCAGTTCTCGTTGGAGACGAGACGGTCTCGTACGACGCGTACGGGTTCCCCATGCCGATGTGGTTCGTCTTCAATCCGGGACTCGACGCGGCGATGCTGGTCGAGGGCACGATCGCGAGTACCCTGGTCGAGGAGAGCACCTGGGGCGGCATCAAGGCGATGTATCGATAGCGTACGAACAGGTTGCGAGAGGGCGCACACATGGGCGCCCTCCGCCCAGCGCAGATTCTGTCGACCCGACCTCTCTCGGGGGAGACCGCAGGAAGACAGCTGAGGACAGAGGCAGGTTCGGGTCAGCAGGCGTTCGAAGGTCAGCCGGGCCCGGCGGAGATGCAAGGAGAGAATGGCATGAAGAGAGCATGTATCGGTCTGGCGTTGCTCCTGACCGTGCTCTGTGGCGCGGCGACGGCCGACGTCTCATTCGAGTTCATCTGCGTGGGTTATGCGTGGGACATCACCCCGGACGGGACCGTCGTCGTCGGCAATGCCCAGGTGACGTACGAGACGTTCCGGTGGACGGCCCCGGACGGGTTCGAGTTGCTCGGGGGATCCACTGCGGCGATGGGGAGTGGGGCGGGAACGCCCGATGTCTCCGCGGACGGAAGACACGCGTCCGCGACGATTGCGGACGTGGCGACGGACTCGACGTACATCACTCCGGGATTGTGGACCCAGGGTACGCGCTGGACGGAGACGATGCCTCCCACTCCTCCAGATGGGGGCATGATGGGCAGCGCGTACGGTTCTGCATGGGGCCTGTCCGACGACGGTTCGACACTGGTCGGCCTCTACTGGCGCCCGGGACAGCCAGACGGCAGCGCGCACGCGTGCTACTGGACCGAAGAGACAGGCACCGTGGGCCTGGGCAGCAGCGGTCGCCAGAGCCGCGCGAACGACGCCGACTACGATGGAAACGTGATCGTCGGCTGGGATGAGAACCCGGAGTGGGGCGGCAGGCGCCCCACGGTGTGGGTGGACGGAGTCATGACCGTTCTCGAGTCTCCTGACGGCTTCTGCGAGCTCGAGACTGTCACTCCCGACGGCGAGACTGTGATCGGCAACTCGTACAATGCGGACAGACGATACGCCGAGGCCGCCAAGTGGCACTGGAACGGGTCTACCTGGGACAAGCAAGTTCTTGGGGCCCTCTCTGGGACCTTCGCGGATTACGGGACCGTCGTTCCCAGGGACATCACTGCCGATGGCAGCGTGGTGGTCGGCACCAACGGATTCGACTGGACCCAGTGGGCTGCGTTCATCTGGACCGAAGAAACGGGGATGGTGGATCTGGATGACTTCCTCGTCGACAACGGAGTCACACCGCCCTCCGGGTTCGACATTCAGTCGCTGACCGCCGTCTCGGACGATGGGACCGTAATGGTCGGGTTTGGGCAGGACATGTACTCCCCGTGGACTCCGAGGAGCTTCATCATCCTCAACAGCCCCACGGGGGTTGACGACGCTGCCTCGGCAGCGGGAGCGAAGTTGCACATGAGCGCGTTCCCAAATCCAGCGCGCACAGGGTCGACTCTCTCCTTCACTCTGTCGCGAATCGAGAGCGTCAGCCTCAGAATCCACGATGTCACTGGGCGGTTGGTGAGGGAGATCCACGCAAGCGATCTCGCGGCCGGTCCGCACGAGTTGAGCTGGGATGGCACGAACGCGTCGGGAGAGGCAGTGTCCTCGGGCATATATCTCTGCCGGCTCGAAGCAGGCGAACATAGCACCACGGCGAAGCTGACTGTGCTGAGATAATCGCGGTGCTCAGTCAGGACGAATGTCAAACCCCTCTCGAGCGCAAGCTGGGCTGGGCGGGGAGCGACGGGACTGGGGAGAAAGAAGAGGCCCGGGTCAAATGACCCGGGCCTCTTCATATTTGGTAGCGGGGACCCGGTTCGCACCCGATTCGGACAGCCTACCCGTCGTGACGGTCCACTGGCACTACGCAGGGGGTAAGCAGGAGATGCGGGAGATGATGAGGGTCGGGGTAGCCACCTGACGGTCAGGCGGTCCGTCAGGATCCGTGGGTAGCGTCACCGGCGTCACGACCGCCGAATCGTCCCGTGGGCAAGCTGTGGCACCACACCTCGGTGAGGCTTCGCGCGGCGGCGTGACACTACTGGCTGTCCTCTGATTCGTCCCAGTGACCCCTTTCCTTCTGGTCGTTCCAGCCTGGCGGAACACACTCTTGGCACCCGCAGGCCAGGGTGTCCTGCGGGATCATACCATTACCCTCGAAGAAGTCGCGGTGATGCCCTGGGTGCGTCGTGGTCCGAAGGCATGCCGTCCATGAGAGAGCAAGGGAATAGAGGGCTTCGAATGGGGGCAGGGGGCTATTGGGATCGCCTTCTACGACGGAGCCACATGTCCAGTCCGAGTGCTTGTACATGTAGCTTGACCGCTGGTCGCTATCATAGTAGCGTTCAGTTCTTGGACTCCCGGTGGCTGCAAGATACAGTCTCCTACTATCTCGCGAGAAAGCACAGAGCATCAAGACGCACCAATCTGCTGAGTGAGGAGCCTCGGCGCCTGATCGTAGCGAGTCGCTGCCGGTACGACGTCAGTATGTGGTGTTGGACACTGGTCAAGGAGGTTCTCATGAGGACGATCGCCTGTCTGTTGTTCGTACTGTCCATTGCTATTCAGGTGCTTGCGGGTGATCCGGATGGACAACTCGGCGCCAACGATAGGTCGCTGTATGCAGAGGTTGTGCGAAGCGCAGAACGATCCGAGGTTGTCGTCATCGGACGCGTGTCTGATGTCACAGCTATCTACGCCAACGCCAGCAACGCCATCCACAGCATTGTCACACTCGACGTCTCTCGGGTTCTCAAGGGAGTCGAGCAATTCTCCATTGCCTTCAGGGTCACAGGGGGGGAGCTGGATGGCGTATTGGCGTCGTGCGGTGCCGCACCGCTCTTTGCCACCGGCGACACGTGTATGGTCTTTCTTGAGGGAGACGAGAATGACAGGTACTGGTGCAGGGGAACGGCGGCATTCAGGTCTCGAGGCAAGTGGCTGTCTCGCGCGCGGCTTCCGTTCGCCGTAGGAGACGTGGATCTCGAGAGCGTCATTCGCAAGCGAATAGAAGGCAGGGGAATCCACGCAGCGATGCGACGAGCCCCTCTGGTTGTTGAGGGCAGCGTCGTGTCCGCTGAGGTGATTGTGGACCACATACCCATGGAACTACATGTCACGCTCCACGCCCTAGCGCTCTGGAAGGGCTCCGTCTCCGTAGATTCACTCCGAATCCTGGAGCACACAAGGCGCTTCTATGGCTGGCACGACATCCCTGCGTTCGGCGTCGGGGAACGGGTGGTAGTGGCTCTTGCTCCGAACACGGACGGAACCTACCGGCTCGTTGGGGGGGTGGGAGGGAAAGCTCACAAGGCTGCCGGGAGGGGAGTACGAAATGGGTCCGTTCAGACGTGGCATCCGGGCTGAGACGCCAGGTGCGCGGGCCGTCGCTGGTGAGGTTCCACCCAGGGTGTTTACGAGCGAGCAAACCGAAGCGATCTTGGAGCGAGCAGGAGACAGCGACTAGAGGGGGGGCGCAGATGTACATTCAGGGTGCAGCATACCGAGTTGTTGTACTGGTCGTCGCAGTCTGCTTCGTGCTTTCCCTATGTGCGACGATGGTTCTCTCGACCGAGGGAGACGCAGGGTTCTGACCTGCCCCCGATCGTAGTGCCATATCTAGAGACAGAGTGCCGCTGCTGATGCCCTGGGCATCACCGCCTCCGGTGCCGGCG
>CAZFRO010000009.1:0-86175 GCA_964521425.1 uncultured bacterium | reverse complement strand
CTAACAACAATTCGACACCTGAAAATACGCTCTGCCGCATATCAGTACAAGCTTGTCCTGCCAAGAACGTGGAGGGCGCCCCGCCCATGCCTCACTGAACGCCCCTACACACGGCACTTACCGCCTGCGGTCCTTGTCTGTCTCCGCAGTTGACCTGCACACGCCGCTCGCTAGTGCGCGCCGCACCTACCGGACTAATGCAGGCAGCGCCACTCCAGGGGGATCAATCGTCGTCCGCATCCTCGACCTCATCCATCAGGCAGTCGGCCGGACTCCGAACTCCCAGCATCCCCTTGTCCATCACGTGCGTGTAGAGCATCGTCGTCCGGAGGTCCTTGTGCCCCAAGAGCTTCTGGACGGTCCTGATATCGTATCCTGCCTCGAGAAGGTGCGTTGCGAACGAGTGGCGCAGCGTGTGACATGTCGCGCGCTTATCAACGCCCGACTTCTTCACCGCCTCGGTCATGGCCCGCTGAATCGCGGACTCATGGAGGTGGCTGCGGCGCAGTATGCCCGTCTCTTGCTCGACGAACATCCTCCTCGCAGGGAAGACGTACTCCCAAGCCCACGTCGATGCCGCGTGAGGATACTTGCGCTCGAGTCCCGCCGGCATTGTCACGATCGCGCCGGTCTCACTCACGTCGTGCTCGTACAGCCCCCTGACATCGTTCAGATGCCTGCGAAGCCGTCCCTGTAGAGACGCGGGCAGCATCACAATGCGGTCTCTGTCGCCCTTGCCTCCCCTTACGGCTATCTGGTGACGATCGAAATCAATGTCCTTGATTCTCAGTTCCATGCACTCGAGCAGCCGCATGCCGGTCCCATAGAGAAGGGCGGCGACCAGCCGACTCGTTCCCGAAAGACGGGACAGAATCGCACGCACCTCACGCTTCGACAGGACGACCGGGATCTTCTTCCCGCGCTTGGCCGCGGGGATACCGCTGACCCAACCAAGGTCCCGCTCGAAGACATACTTGTACATGAAGAGTATCGCGCTGAGCGCCTGGTTCTGGGTCGAAGCGCTGACGCTGCGTTCGACGGCGAGGTACGAAAGGAACTGGCGTACTTCCCGCCCGCCCATCATCTCCGGGTGGCGGTCTTCATGAAAGCTGATGAACCGCTTCACCCACGAGACGTACGCTTCTTCAGTTCGACTGCTGTAATGACGCAATCGGATGACGTCGCGGACTCTCTTCAGAAGTTTGGACTTGTCACTCTGCTTGCGCGAATCGCGGCGACCGTTCTTCGGCCGCTTCTTGGAATCGTCCGACAAGGTCGGGACCCTCAACGGGGAGGTCTTGGCAGGGGTGTATCGAATAGATCCCGAGCTTGGCCCAGTTATACCTAACACAGAACCAACTGTCAAGCTCGGACTCAGGGGTTAGTACCGGGGTCCTGATCGCTACTTCTTGATCGAGAACTCCGTGTGGATGATGCCACCTGACTTGCTCACGTTCTTGAGACTGAACCCGCTCTTCTCAAGAACACTGAACATCTTCGAGTTCGAGGCAAAGAGGCGGCCTTCGAATCTCGTGATGCCCTGGGCTCTCGCGACGCGAACGAGATGGTCCAGAAGTCCCGTTCCGATACCTCGCCCCTGGTACTCATCGGCGACACAGAACGTGACCTCGGCGCTCTTTGCTCCCTTGGACTGCTCGTCGATTATGTATCGGCCGACTCCGACAATCCTCTCCTTACCACCCTCGTGCAGGCTCGCTGCCAAGGCGACGTGGTTCTCGAAATCGATCTCCGTATAGTATGCGAGTTCGTCCGGCGTGACGTCTTTCTTGTCCTCTCCCAGAAACCGGAAGTAGATCGACCTCCGCATCAGACGACGAAAGAGGCCCAGCAGGCGTTCCTTGTCATCGTGTCGAAGCGACCGAATGGAGACGGACCCAACATCCGAGAGTTGAGCGTTGGCGTTGTAGAATCTGGCGTCCATATCTTCGACCTCATCTTTCGTCTGGGGTAGGCCACGGGGGCCTCTGGATCTCCGCCTCACACCGTCCGAAGCTGACTATTCCGATGAACCGCCAGCCTCCGCGAGTGCGTGTATCTCGTTCACGAGTCTCTCGACCGCACTGTCTTCGTCTATTCGCTCCACGATCTTGCCGTTCCGGAAGAGGATGGCCTCCTTGCCGCCTCCGGCAACACCGATATCGGCCTCCCGCGCTTCGCCGGGACCGTTCACGGCGCACCCCATGATGGCGACTATGACGGGAGCGGACACACCGACCGTGGCCTCCTCGACTCGAGTCGCCAGACTCGCGACGTCGATCTCGGTTCTTCCGCACGTCGGGCAGGCTATGACCGTAACTCCACCGTGCCTGCGACCGAGTGACGACAGGATCGCGCGCGCCACCGGGATCTCGGACTCGGGAGCCCCGGCGAGGCTGACCCTCAGCGTGTCCCCTATGCCTTCCGCCAGAAGAACGCCCAGACCTACTGCCGAACGTACGGCCCCAGAGACAAGGGTCCCGGCCTCAGTCACTCCCACGTGAAGCGGGTAGTCGCATCGTGAAGCGATGATCCGGTTGGCCTCAATCGTCATCATCACATCGGAAGACTTGAGTGAGAGGATGAGGTCGCTGAAACCCAGGCTCTCCATGAGTTCCAACTGCCTCATGGCGCTCTCCGCAAGTCCCTCGGCCGTCGGGTGGCCATTGCGTTCGAGGATGTCCTTTTCAAGCGACCCCGCATTCACGCCGACGCGGATGGGGATGTGCCTTTCCTTGGCGGCCAGAGCTATCTCAGCGACGCGTTCCTTCCCCCCGATATTGCCGGGGTTGATGCGAAGCGCGTGCACGCCCGCCTCGATGGCATTGATACCCAGTCTGTGATCGAAGTGTATGTCACCGACAACGGGGATGCTGGACCTGATGAGGATCTCCGGGAGCGCGTTGACCGATGCTGAGTCCGGCACGGCCACGCGCACGATCTCACATCCTGCGGCGGTCAGACGCTCAATCTGGGCGACGGTCGCGTCCACGTCGTGCGTACGCGTATTGGTCATCGACTGAATCGATATCGGGGCGTCACCGCCGACCTCGACATAGCCGATGTTGACCTGCCTGGACTTCCTTCGTGGCTTGAGAGTCATCTTGCTCCAGTCGACTACGCCTTGTGGCCCTTGAGCCTCACGTTACCCGACCTCAGTGTTATCCCCTCGCTATCGAAGAACTCAAGAAGCGGAATCGCATACTTCCGGGTCAGACCGACCATGTCCTTGAACGAGGACACTCCCAGCTCGCGTTCCGTCTCGAAGTGTTGAAGCACCTGTTTGCGAATGCGCTCCACAACATCCGGATGAAAGGAGAGCGTGCTCGTCACCTTCACCATCCGCCCTTCCGATGCAAGGAGTTTCACAATGGCATCGAACTCCGATTCCCTGAATAGAGCGCCGAGTTCGTCCTCGATCTCATCATGAAGAACCTCGAGCGTGGGAGGAAGTGCATCCGCCTTGAGCAGCCGCGATTCGATCGCGCTCGCGAGCTTCTGCTGAGCCGGTGACAGCGCGACACTTTCCACACCCCACCGTACCAGATCCTCCCGCCGAGAAATATCCCCGGAATCCGCGAGTTCACCGAGCGCCGCATCCAACACAGAGCGCTCGAGATTCCTGCCGAGCTTCCCTCTAAGCTCCTCTGCGGACATCCCCCATTCAAGGGGCGAATCGGCGACCTGCGCCTTCAGGAGCTGTTCGATCCCGCCACGCAGGGAGGAATAGCCGTCGGCAGTCAGGAGCCTCCCTGCAATCTTCCGCAGACGCCCGTCTGCCAGGAGCCCCTCCACACTGGGAAGAAGAGCGTCATCCACCTTCTGGCCGAGCTTCTTCTCTGAAATCCCCTCGAGGCCGCTCTCACCTATGACATGCAGAAGCACCTCGTCGTGTCCGCCGCTCTCAAGCACGCCCAACGCATCGAGGACGTCCTCGTGCGCACGCTTGTGGCGTCTGGGAATGGGGTCGATGACCCGCCCCCCGCCTATCGTGCGGACCGGTGAGTACGACCGTATCACGAAGAGGTCGTCCTTCTCAGCCAGGATGGCGCTCTCGAGCCTCATCTGGACGAGTGCGTCCTTGCCGGCCGCGAGCCCACCGCCCTCGAGCAGGATGACTCGAGCCAGAACCTCCGAGGTCCCGATATTCAGATGCACGCGAGTCCTGTTCTTGATCGGCTTGGCATCGGCCACAAGCCGAAGCCTGGCATCTATCATATGCGTCGTGTGGAGAGCCCGCGGAGTCCCCACAGTATCTCCGCGCGTCACCTCGTCCTTCGACACGCCGTGGAGACCTAAGGCCGTTCGCTGCCCCGCCTCCGCTCGTTCGACTGGTCTATCGTGAACATGAACGCTTCTGATACGCGTCGGGAGTCCCGCAGGATAGACCTCGAGCTTGTCCCCCGGACTCACGCTCCCGGACCAGAGCGTTCCTGTCACAATGGTCCCATGCCCGGTAAGAGTGAAGACCCTATCGATGGGCAGACGCGCGTGCCCGGCGCCGCTTCTCTCCTCGACACCAGCCACAAGCCGACCTAGTTCCTTCACGAGTTCGTCTATCCCGTCCCCTGTTACCGACGAGACCGGCACTATCGCGGCCCCCTCAAGCCCCGTTCCCTCGAGGAGTTTCAGGCAATCGTCGTGGGCCAGTTCCATCTCCTCTGGCACGACGAGATCTGTCTTGGTGAGTGCGACGACGCCACAGTTGATTCCAAGAAGGTCTATGATATCCATATGCTCGCGTGTCTGCGGCATCACGCCCTCGTCAGCCGCAACCACGAGCATAACAAGATCGATGCCCGCCACACCGGCGAGCATCGTCTTGATGAACTTCTCATGTCCTGGAACATCGATGATCCCAACCGAGTCGCCGGTCGGAAGATCGAGCCTGGTGAATCCAAGCTCTATGGTTATCCCCCGCTCTTTCTCTTCGGCCAATCGGTCGGTGTCAACACCGGTCAGCGCACGCACGAGTTCGGTCTTGCCGTGGTCAATGTGCCCGGCCGTTCCGAGGATGACGTGCCGCCTGTGCTCTGCCATCACTCCTCCGCATTCCAATCGGGCGGCTGTCCGGCTGCCCTCATGCTGATCGAGGCGGTCACATCTAGAGAGGTCGCCGCTTCGTCAGGCGTCCCCCTTCTCCCTCCATACGCGAGCGCCCAGCCCCGAGAGCTTCTTCTCGATGGCCTCGTACCCGCGATCGATGTGATATACACGCGAGATCTCGGTCTCACCCTCAGCGACAAGCCCCGCCAGAATGAGCGCCGCGCTCGCCCTGAGGTCGGTCGCCATGACCTTGGCCCCGGAGAGATGCTCCGTTCCGGTAACGACGGCGACATTGCGATCCATCGTGATGTCCGCGCCGAGCCTTCTGAGCTCCGGCACATGGGAGAACCTGTCTGCGTAGATTGTATCGGTTATGACGCTGCTTCCACCGGCGACCGACATAAGCGCCATGAACTGCGCCTGCATGTCGGTCGGAAATCCCGGGTACGGCGCCGTGGTCACGTTCACGGATCCGAGCCGCTCGGGGCCGCGGACACGAATCCCGTCCTCCGCCGCGATCACCTCGACTCCCGCCTCACGCAACTTCGACACGACGGCCGCACAGTGCGCGATGTCAGCACCCATAATAAGAACGTCGCCACGCGTGATCGCAGCCGCGACCATGAACGTTCCCGCCTCGATCCTGTCCGGCACAACGCTCACATCGGCCGACCTCAGTTCATCGACGCCCTCGATCGTGATGGTGCCGGTTCCGTCTCCCTCTATCGAGGACCCCATGCTTCTGAGGAAGTCCGCAAGCGCGCTTATCTCGGGTTCACTCGCCGCGTTCTCGATAACGGTTCTCCCGTCGGCGAGCGTCGCTGCCATCATCGCGTTCTCGGTGGCGCCCACGCTCGACTTCTCGAAGACGATACTGGCGCCCTTGAGCCGCTTCGCCTTGGCCACTATGTAACCGTGTTCGATCTCAACGCTGGCTCCGAGATCCCGCATCGCCTTGATATGAAAATCAACCGGACGGGGGCCCCAGGCACATCCACCCGGGAGCGAGACACGGGCTCGTCCCAGTCTCGCGAGAACCGGACCGAGCACACAGATCGAAGCTCGCATGGTCTTGACCAGCTCATACGGAGCCTCATGATAGTTGCAGTTGGTCGTATCCACAGTGATGCTGTGGTCGTGATGCGTGACCTGCGCCCCGAGCACACGGAGCACGTGTTCCATGGTGATGACGTCTCTGAGTCTCGGGACGTTACTCAGGAGGAATGTCCCCGGTGAAAGCAGGGTCGCCGCCATGATCGGAAGGGCTGCGTTCTTGGCGCCGCTGATCCGAATCTCACCCTTGAGCTGTGCGCCACCGTCTACGATGATTCTATCCATTGCGGTCCGCCTCGGCTGTCTTGATCCCGGTCGCCATGCGGTCACGACCAGCGTAATCCTTGCGTATCTCTACGTGTTGAAGCCGCTTCTCCATCAACTCGCGCACGGCGCCGGCCTGCCCATCTCCGAACTCGATCGCCATTACTCCGCCGTCCGCCAGGAACTCAGGACCATCCTGCGCCAGGCGACGGATGCAGTCAAGTCCATCGCTGCCCCCGTCGAGCGCAATTCGTGGTTCGAACTCGCGCACCTCGCGTGGAAGCGTCTCCATGTCACCCGAACAAACGTACGGCGGGTTCGAGACGATTCCTGAGAGCTTCCCCTGAAGCCCCGCCGCGGCAAGGGGTTCGACTCCAGAGCCCTTCAGGAACCGGACTCTCTCCGAGACGCCGAGGCTCGATACGTTACGCTCCGCCACCGAGAGCGCGTCGGCCGATATGTCGGTGGCAACAACTTCGGCCTCCGGGAACCTCTGCGCCAGCGTGATGGCGATGACACCTGAACCTGTTCCGATATCGGCCAGGAGCAAGCGACCTTCGGTCCCTGGATCCGTGCTGTCACCGCGCGCCTGCCCGGCGATGAGCCCGATCGCGATCTCTGTCATCGCCTCGGTCTCGGGCCGGGGTATCAGCGTCGCCGGTGTCACCTCAAACTCGGCCATCATGAAGGCCGATGTGCCTGTGACATACTGCACCGGCTCCCAAGCCAGGCGCCTCTTGAACAACGCCTTGTATCTCGCCAGCTCGTCCTGATTCAACTGACGGTCGTGCTGGACATATAGTTCGATTCTCGGAAGAGAAAGCACGTGACTCAGTAGTAGCTCTGTCTCGAGCCGTGCGTTCTCGAAGCCCCTCTCGGCGAGGTAGCTCCTGCTCCAGTTGATGAGTCCCGTGATGGTCCAGACGGTAGCCAAGGCCCTCACTCCGAGTGCGCCATCTTGTCGGCCTGGTCCTGAGTCGCGAGCGCGTCCATAAGCTCGTCGAGCCCACCGTCAAGCACCTGATCGATGCCGTAGAGCGTCAAGTTGATTCTGTGGTCCGTGACCCGGCTCTGCGGGAAGTTGTAGGTGCGGATCTTGGCGCTCCGATCCCCCGTTGATATCTGGCTTCTGCGGGTCTCGGCCATCTCCGCCTCTTGCTTCTCACGCTCGACCTCGTAGAGCCTGGCTCTCAGCACCTTGAGTGCCTTCGTCTTGTTCTTGTGCTGTGATTTCTCATCCTGACACGTAACCACGAGTCCGGTCGGCTTGTGCGTGATGCGGACGGCCGAATCGGTTGTGTTGACGCTCTGGCCACCGGGACCGGTCGCGCGGTAGACGTCTATCTTGAGGTCTTCCTGCTTAATCTCTATGTCGACTTCCTCGACTTCAGGAAGCACGGCCACGGTAGCCGCGGATGTATGGATCCTTCCCTGCGACTCAGTCTCGGGCACACGCTGTACGCGGTGAACACCGCTCTCGTACTTGAAGCGACTGTAGGCGCCATGCCCGTCGACAGAGAAGACGATCTCCTTGAATCCACCGGTTCCACTCTCGCTCGTGTTCATGACGTCGATCACCCACTTCCGGCGCTCGGCGTAGCGCGAGTACATCCGGAATAGATCGGAAGCGAAGAGCCCGGCTTCCTCACCACCGGTCCCCGCCCGGATCTCGACGATCACGCTCTTGTCGTCGTTCGGATCCTTCGGGACGAGCAGGAGTCTCAGTCGCTCTTCAAGCTCCGACCGGCGTGCGCTAAGCTCCTCCAGCTCTTCCTTCGCGAACTCCTTCTCCTCGGGATCGTCGGCAGCTTCGATTATCTCCGTAGCAGCCTCTATGTCGCTCATGACCTTCTGGTACTCCGTACCGGCAAGAACGACATCATTGAGCCCGGCCCGCTCCTTCGAGTACTTCCTGATGAGGTTGTGGTCGGCGAGCACCTCGGGGGTGGAGAGAAGCTCCGTGAGTTCGTCGAAGTGCTTCCTTATGGATATGAGCTTATCGAGCATCGTTGCCACCCGTCTCATCTTCACCGTTGCCGGTCGTGGTCACTGCATCCGCGTCGCCTTCCCTCACAGCCTCAAGCGCCGCGATCGCGACCTCGACCTGCGCGTCCGACGGAGGCTTCGTGGTTATCCCCTGAAGCCACATCCCGGGAGCCGAGACCGCTCTCGCCCAACGCGCTGTCCCGTGGAGGGCTGAGAGCTTCATGATCTCGTACGAGACGCCGGCGATGACCGGAATGAGCAGAAGCCTCATGAGGCGATGCGCGATGGTCTGCGGGCGTCCGGTCAACATGAACACCAGTATGCTCACGACCATCACTATGAGAAGGAAGCTCGTGCCGCACCTGGGGTGCCGCGTTGTGTGCTTCTGCGCGTTCTCAGGAGTCAGCTCCGCCTCTTCCTCGTGGCAGAAGATGGTCTTGTGCTCCGCGCCGTGATACTCGAAGACGCGTCTCATCTCACGCCACTGGGAGATCCCCCAGATGTACGCAAGGAAGAACGTCACGCGGATGACACCATCGATCGCGTTGAACAGAATGGAGCTGTCGCTTCCCAGCCAGCGTGTCAGTTGCTCGGATAGTACGAGCGGAATGTAGAAGAAGAAGAGGATACCCAGGCCGAAGGCGAGCACCATAGTGCCGGTCAGCGCGGCCTTGGTTCTCCAGTCGTCGCGCCCTAACGTTCGTGGCTCGGCCACCTCCTCCACCTCAGCCACCGCATCCGCATCCACCTTCCCCCCAGCCCCCACCTCGACACCTGCGTCTGCCCCACTGCCCCCGCTCGCATCGGCGTTCTCCGCTGCCTTCGCCTCCGCCTCCATCTTCGCCTCGGCTTCCATCGCGGCGCTCGCCGAGAAATTGAGAGCCTTGATCCCTAAGGCCAGTGACTCTATGAGAGTCAGCCCGCCTCGTATGATTGGCAGCCTGAGGATCTTGTTCTTCCTCGAGATTGAGGTGAACTCCTCACTGTGGATGTCGATCTCCCCGTTGGGAAGCCTGACGGCCACGGCGACCTTGCGCGGGCCACGCATCATCACGCCCTCGATGACAGCCTGCCCGCCGTAATGGAGCTTGCCCTTCTCAGCGCCGAGCGCCTCGATCGGCGGAACGCCCTCCGGCAACTCGTGCTCGGACTTCTCTCGTTGCTTCTCGCTCATTCGCAATCCTTAAGCTGCTGTCGCTCGTGTCTATCGTTCCCGCACGCCGACGATCTCCGCCGCCGGTGCGCCTTCCACGTCGACCGGTATGAGTTCACCCAGAAGCGGGTGAACACGCTCTATCTCTCGCTTCACCGCCCACGCCACGCGACGGTAGGACTCGTGCCCCTGGACTTTCGACCTCAACCTCACGAAATGGAATGCCTGTCTGAAGTTCATCCTCATGAGGAAGCGTTTGTTGTACGCGAGCGGCACCACGTACTGGGCGTGCTCCGGATCGATATCGGCGAGCATGCGCCAGGACTCGTACGCTTCCTCAAGTACTCGCTCCACTCGTCCGGCCAGGCCGGCCGCGCGTGCATCGTCCGTTACCACGTAGCCCAGGTCGCACGTCAGAAGCTGCTGGGTCTGCGTCGTCATGCGATGCCGCTGAATGTCGCGGTACGCGCCGAAGTCACACGTGATTTCAAACGTGTAGCTTGTGTTCTCAAACTCACGGACCGGCGCCTCATGCTCCGTCATCCCCGCAAGTGCTACGTCGAGCATTGAACTCCGCTCGTCCTTGTTCATACCTGCGACGATCGCCCGCGCCTCATCGTACGACCGCCCGCCGGCTCGGAAGAGAAGCGATGCGAGCACGGATACCTCTCCATCCTCGTCGTAGTGAACGATGCGCGCGTCTCCGGACGCCTGTTCTCCTCGAGCGCCCGTAGCCGCTCTGAATCCAGCTACGCCTCGCGCCCCCGCCTCGGCCCCTCGAGCGGCCGGCGAGCGCGACGAGAACGCGGCGGCCATCCGCTCTTCCCAGCCCTCCTGGTAGGGGGATGCATCGGTGTACTTGAGCAGCGTTGGAATCTGCACCTCCCCGATCCTCCTGAGTTCCGCGGCCAGGCCACGCATCTCATCGAGCGGACTTGAGGCCATCCTGACAAGCCCGTGCTTCAGGCTCCTCGCGTTGACCGTCCAACCCATGTTCGTCTTGGCGGCGGCCGGCAGGAGTCCGCGGATGGAGTCACACGCCTTCCCCTTCGGGGTGTAGCCGCGCTCTCTCCATTCCGGACCGCCGTAGGCCTCATCGCAGTATGCCCTGGCCTCCGGCATCAGCTCGTCATAGGCAGCGTAGAGCCGGGCGATTGCTTCCCGGTAGACGTCACCTGCCTCGCCTGACGCGAATACGGGCGGAGTGTAGTAGTTGTCGGGGGACATCACCTGGTAGCGCGTGGATTTCTCTGTGAACGAGGAAAGCCGGCTCTCCTCCACGAGTTTGGCGCCCAGGATGGAGATGTTCTCGATGGCTATCGAGAGCACCGCGTGCTCGGCGACGGACGAGTGCCCGTACCCTATCACCCACTTCTCGTGGAAACGCGACGACTCGCTCTCGGAGAGCTCGCGGGCAATCTCCTCAAACGAGTCGGGTACGCGTGACGTCTTCGCGAATGTGACCGCGACGACCTCCGGCGGGAGGCCGTTCAATGTGTAGACCCTGAGTGGGCTGCCCGTCTCTGTCATCGTCAACCAACGAGGGCAGACCGTCGGTGCGCCGGGATCCGCCTCACCTGAAAAAGGGACCCTGACTAGTTATCGGCCGAAGGCTTCTCGTCTGCCGTAGCGGCGTCGGAGGGTGACTCGTCCGCCTCACGCTTCTCCATGTCCATGGCGCTTCCCTCGACCAGCGCTCCGCCGAACTCACTTCCATACTTCTTCAGGAAGCGGTCAACGCGACCCGCACTATCAACGAGCTTCTGCTGGCCGGTGAAGAATGGATGGCAGGCCGAACAGATCTCGACGCTGATTTCGTCCAGGGTCGAGCGTGTCGTGAACTCGTTCCCGCATACGCACTTGACGCTGCACTCGTGGTACTTGGGGTGGATGTCCTTCTTCATACTGCAACCTCCAGCGATTCTTAAGTTGGATCAATTCATCGAGGCCAGGAACTCGTCGTTTGTCTTCGTCTGCCTCATCTTGCCCAGAAGGAACTCCATCGCCCCGACTGGGGTCTGCTCACTCAGGAACTTCCTGAGAACCCACAGCCTGCTGATAGTATCTTGAGGCAGAAGCAGCTCTTCCTTCCTCGTACCCGACTTCAGGATATCGATCGATGGGTATATCCTGCGGTCCGTGAGCCTGCGGTCCAGGACCAACTCCATATTGCCGGTGCCCTTGAACTCCTCGAAGATAACGTCGTCCATGCGCGACCCGGTCTCGATGAGAGCCGTCGCCACGATGGTGAGACTCCCGCCGCCCTCGGCATTACGCGCCGCGCCGAAGAAGCGCTTCGGCTTCTGAAGCGCGTTCGAGTCGACGCCGCCAGAGAGGATCTTGCCACTGTGCGGAACGACCGTGTTGTGAGCGCGCGCCAGCCGCGTAATCGAATCGAGCAGAATGACAACGTCCTTCTTGTGCTCGACAAGCCTCTTGGCCTTCTCTATGACCATGTCCGCGACCTGAACGTGGCGGTCCGGCGGCTCGTCGAAGGTCGAGCTTATGACCTCGCCGTTGACCGATCGCTGCATGTCCGTGACTTCCTCGGGCCGCTCATCGATCAGAAGCACCATCAACACCACCTCAGGGTGGTTTGCCGTGATGCTGTTGGCGATCTTCTGCAGTATGACGGTCTTGCCCGTCCGGGGAGGCGACACGATGAGTCCGCGCTGCCCCTTGCCGATCGGACAGAGAAGGTCGATAACTCGCGTGGTCATGTCAGTAGGATCAACCTCGAGAACGAGCCTGTCCTCAGGGTAGAGTGGCGTCAGATTCTCGAAGAGGATCTTCTTCTTCGCCATCTCCGGGTTCTCGAAGTTGACGGCCTCAACGCGGAGAAGCGCGAAGTAGCGCTCGTTCTCCTTTGGTGGGCGCACTTGTCCGGAGACCATGTCGCCCTTTCGAAGATCGAAGCGCTTGATCTGTGATGGCGAGACGTAGATGTCGTCCGGACCCGGCAGATAGTTGTAGTCCACCGATCGCAGGAACCCGTATCCGTCAGGCAGTATCTCCAGCACGCCCTCGCTGAAAATGAGACCGTTGCGCTTCGTCTGCCCCTCAAGGATCTTGAAGATGAGGTCCTGCTTCCTGAGCCCGCCCACGCCATCAAGACCGAGCGACTCAGCATAGTCAACGAGTTCGCGGATCGTCTGTTGTTTCATCTCGCCGATGTTCAGGTTGTCACCCGTGCCGGGAACGGCCGGGTCCTTACGCTGGGTCGCAGCCGCAGGCTTCGCCTCGGTCACAGCCGCGGGCTTCGCCTCGGTCGCAGCCATGGGCTTCGCCTCGGTCGTGGACTCCGGCTTCCGCGCGGCCGGGACCGCCGGCTTCTTTCTCACGGTCCGTGTCGCTGCTGTAGCCGGACGTTCGTTCCCAGAGCGTGTAGAGGCACTCTTGGAGACCGCTTTGTTGCCGTTTGCGACTCGCGCCGTCCTCGTCGATGCTGTCTTCCTCTTCGTCCCGTTGGTCTTGCTTCGGGCCTTTTCTGTCATCACATACCTCAGAGAGAGGGTTTAGCGCTAACCGATCGACCGCGACCACGGTGATCGCTGACTGCGTTCGGATGCCCCTACGGCGAAGTTACACTTGGAATCCTCTGTCGGGCAACAGGATCAGGTTGGTGTGCTTCGGATGGGGTACTGGGAAGCCGTTGCGCTGAGAATTGTTGGTCAGGCTAGATTCTAGCCCAGTCCCCTCGTACTGTCAAGCCGTTTTGCACGGTCCCACGTTGTGGGACCCGCCGCGACCTGCGCGGCCCCCGCACTACATGCGGCCCGTCATGCGGCGCACGTCCCCCTATTCCTCGTGCGCGTGCGGCCTGAGCACATCCCGGGTCCGCTCGATCGACGCCTCCTCCTTCTCCTTGAGCCTTCTCTCAAGCTCCGGACCGCCGTCCCGATCGTCCCTCAGAAGCTCCTCCGCGAAGCTGCCGTCCCTGATCTCAGCGAGGATGGCGCGCATGCCTTCGCGCACGGATGGCCCTACCACGCGGCCCCCACGGGTGAGGCCACCGTAGAGGGCCGTCTTGCTCACGCGATCGCGCATCCCGCTCAAGCCGAATCGCCGAATCAGATTGACAGTCAGGTCAAGCTCGTACAGACACTCCATGTATGCCAACTCGGGACTGTACCCGGCCTCGACCAAGGTCTCGTAGCCTGCTTCGATGAGCTCAGTCACGCCCCCGACAAGCACGGCCTGTTCGGCGAAGAGATCTATCTCTGTCTCATCCGTGAACGTCGTCTCGAAGAGCGCCACCTTTCCACATCCGACCGCCTTGGCGTACTCGAGAGCCGTCCGCCGCGCGTGCCCCGTCGCATCCCGCTCGATGGCGAAAAGCCCCGGAAGTCCGCTCCCATCAAGGAATCGCTCGCGAAGCCTCATCCCCGGCCCCATCGGCGCCACCATCACGATGTCCACTCCGTCGGGTGGCACGATCGTGCGATAACGGATGGCGAACCCGTGTGCGAAGAGGAGCGCCGCTCCCTGACGGAGGAAAGGACCGATCGCACTCGTGAAGACCTCCGACATGCGCTCGTCGGGGACCATGAGCGCTACGATATCGCTCGATTCAACTGCGGCAGGAATATCCAGAACACGCACTCCACCAAGCTCCGCCCGCGAACGCGACAGGCTATCGGGACGCAAGCCCACGACCACGTCGATGCCGGAGTCCAGGAGGTTCAACGCGTGCGCGCTGCCCTGGCTCCCGAAACCGATGACGGCGACGGTCTGCCCGACCAGGGGTTTGTCCCGGATATCCTGTTCGGTGATGATCTGCATTTGCACCGATCCCGGTCGTAGCATGTAGAGATAGTATGAAGTTATCGGAGGGAAGTGGTCGCCGGAGGCGTGAGGACGGCGGTCTAATGCCGCCGCCCTCATCGCCACCGGATATCGATCTGGGATGGAGAAGAAGGGGTGCTTCCCGGGGAATGGCCGCTGACTGCTAATCCTGCTTCAGCAGTTCCTCGATAATCCCCAGTTCGAGCATGGCCTCCTCGGTCCTGCCGAGCTTGTGGTAGACCCTGGCAAGCGCTCTGTGGGTGCTAAGCTCCTCAGGATTGAGCTCGGAGAGCCTCTCCAGGGGCACAAGTGCGCTCTCGAGTTCGGGAAGCGCCAGTTCCGGCACGCCGTCCGCCTCGAATTGCTTCGTGATACCCCAATAGCACAGGAACACCCTGTAGAGGACATATTCATCCTCTTCATCGACGAGGGAGCGCTCATAGGCGACGATGGCCGCACGGTAGTTCTTGAGATTGTAGTGCGCTTCCGCGATGTTGTACTGAATGTCCTTGGTGTCGGGCGCAATGCCCTCCATCTTCTCGTAGTAGAGAAGCGCGCTGGCCCAATCGCCCAGAGCGGCCAGGTTTCCAGCCTTACTGTCGTAGACCGACACGAGATTCGTCAGGAGGTCCTCGTTGTCGGGCGCCACTTCGAGCGCCATCTCGAATGCTTCGATGGCCTTATCGTAGTCCATGCTCATGTGGTAGGAGTATCCGAGATTGGCGTAGGCATCCGGCTTGCGAGGGTCGATCAAGATGGCCTTCTCGAACTCCAGGACGGCGTCCATGAACTTCGACGCTGAGTTCAGGAGGTTCCCCTCCTGCTGATACTCCTGCCAGTAGAAGATGATCGTATTGTCGATGGCGTCAATGGCCTTCTGGTCAGGCGCGAGGTCCAGCGCAATGAAGAACTCGTCGTGCGCCATCTGGAGTTCATCAGTGTCGGCATAGGCTCTGCCCAGCCACATGTGAGGCTGCCAAGCTGTCGCGTCGTTGCGAATGGCGATCCCGAACTGCTCGATCGCGTTATCGTAGTTCTCCTGCTGAAGATACACCTTGCCGCTTGTGAATGCGGGATCCGCAGCACATCCGGCCAGAAACACGATGGCAGCCAGCGCCAGGATGACGGCAGCCGTTCTCGCGATGCTCATTAGTGCCTCCCCTTCAATTGACGATCCCCGTATGTGATTTCAGTCCGCACAGTATATACGCCGACTCGCAGAGGTGTCAAGTTCTACGCCCGCGAGGGCGTGTTGCACGCACGCAGCCAGGTGCTACAGCAATCGGTTGTCGTTGACAAAGAGCCCGTACTTGCATCCGAGGAAGTCAGCCGCCCTGCGAGACACAACCATCCGTGACATGAATATCTCGAAATACTCCATAACCTGCGAGATCTTCGTGTTAATGGTCAGATTGAGCGTGATGTGCTTGTTCTCCGGATCGACGATCAGATTCGATTTCCGCACCGCATAGTTGACACGATCGTGAATATCGAACTTGAGCGTTGAGGGGTTCCTTACGCGCGAGCGATGAACGTCTGCCTTGTCGGCGAGGATCAGCGCGGCCGATACGTTGTTCACCGGGTCGGCGTGCTCTTCGTGGTGGTTGCCGATTGCCGACATCACCATCATGATCTCGTCGAGAGGCATCTCCCGGTTCATGAGGAGCCGGTACGCGAGAAGAGCGCCTGACTGAGCGTGGTCCTCCCGGTTGATGATGTTCCCGATATCATGCATGTAGCCGGCGAGACCAGCCAGATCCGCCTGCCGCCCATCGATGCCGAGCTGCTTCAGGAGTTTCTGCGCCGTGCGGCCGACCCACTTGCCGTGCCTCACGCCGTGCTCTGTATACCCGATGACCCCGAGCTGATCGTTCGCGGTCTTGAGCATGGTCGTTATCTCGGCGTCCTTCTGAATCTTGTTGAATGTCACTTGCGTCATACTGCGTACTCTCCATCTCAATGTATGCTTGAAAAACACGCCTGCCCACAAAGGGGGCAGGTACTATCTAATTTACCCGAAGCCGCTGCCGCCGTCAAGCATCGGATGCGCGTATGCGCGCACAGCCCAGTGGCTCGGACCTACAAGAGGTCCAGCGGGTCCACATCGACGACAAGCTGAACCCCGCTCGGAAGCTTGAGAGCCGCCTTCTGCTCCATCGCAGCGGAGATGAGGGTCCTGGCGCTTCCCCCGAGTCCGCGCACCACCACCAGCCAGCGGTAGGTCCCCTTGATCCGCTCGAGCGGAGCCGGGGCAGGCCCGAGAACCTCCGGCTGTGGCTCCGGCATCTGCTCGGCGCCCTTCTCGAGGAAGTCGGCAAGCCTCGCCGACGCCTTCATCACCTGCTGTTCGTCCCGTCCCCTGATCACAACCGAGACGAGGCGGCTGTGCGGAGGATACCCGAGGCCGAGTCCCTGGCGCTCCGTGATCTCCCGCTTGAAGAACGACTCAAAGCGCTGGGTCTGCGCCAGCGAGATCGTGTAGTGATCGGGCAGATATGTCTGGACGATAACCTTGCCGCGTGTTCCACCCCGGCCAGTTCGCCCGGCCACCTGCGTCAGGAGCTGGAACGTCCTCTCACCTGCCCGGAAGTCCGGGAGGTTCAGGCCGACGTCAGCAGCCACGACGCCGACCAGTCCGACGCCGGGAAAATCGAGCCCCTTGGCGATCATCTGTGTGCCCAGCAGGATATCGGTCTTTCCCGATGCGAACTCCTTCAGGATCCGCCAGTGCGAACCGTGGCGCGATGTCGTGTCCTGATCCATCCTCTGAACAACAGCGTCGGGAAAGAGCTCGGCCAGTGCGGGTTCGACTCGCTGTGTCCCCGGCGCACCGAACCTGAGGTTGATGCTTCCACACTCTGAACAGCTGTCCGGCGCCGCCCCGGTCCTTCCACAGTAGTGGCAGCGCATCAGCTTCCCGGTCGAGTGATACGTCATCGATACATTGCAGTCATCGCAGCGGACCGAGTGGCCGCAGTCCATGCACTGCACGAACGACGCAAACCCCCGCCTGTTCAGAAAGAGGATTACCTGCCGCCCGCTGTCGAGCGTCTCAGAGATGGCGTCCCTGAGCGCAGCCGAGAAGATCCCATCGGAATCCACTGTCTCGATCTCGCGCATGTCAACGATCTCGACCTCGGGAAGTGGTCCCGCGTCTATGCGCTCGGGGAGTTCGACAAGCTCGTACTTGCCGTCTCTGGCATTGAGATAGCTTTCGAGGCTCGGCGTTGCCGTACCGAGGATGACCAGAGCGCCCTCGAGTCGTGCGCGCATTGCCGCCACATCGCGGGCGTGATACCGAGGAGACTCGCTCTGCTTGTACGTCTGCTCGTGCTCTTCATCGACTATGATGACCCCGAGATCTCTGACCGGCGCGAACACCGCCGACCGCGGCCCGATGACGACCGGGAACTGCCCTTTCCTGATGGCGCTCCATGTGTCGTACCGTTCGCCGAGGGAGAGCCCGCTGTGGATGACGGCTACACGCTCTCCGAACTCCAGTTTCATCCGCTGAACCATCTGCGGCGTGAGTGATATCTCCGGGACGAGTATGATGGCGCTCTTCCCTAGCTCAAGTGCCGCTCTGATGGTCTCGCTGTAGACACGTGTCTTGCCGCTACCGGTCACGCCGTGAAGAAGAAACACCGCAGGCACCTGGGCATCCATCTTCGCGCGAATGGCCGTGAGTGCTTCCTCCTGTTGTGGCTTGAGCGGCCCCTCCTCCCCAAGATCCCAACCCTCCATGCCTACGGAGAGCCTCGGACGACTCCGCTCTGTTCTCTCGACGAGACCTCGTTCGGCGAGCCTCGTCACGGTCGCCGAGCTGATCCCCGCTTGAGATAGATCAGCAACAGGAACCGTGCCGCTCTCCGAGTCAGCGAGGAGCTTGAGGACGCTCGCCTGCTTCGGAGCGCGCCTCGCGAGCTTGTCGGCCGCATCCTGCGCCGAGTTGGAGGTGCCAATAAGTCGAATCACGGCTTCCGTTCCCGCCGCGACACTCGGAGGAAGAACCTCCTCGAAGAACTCCACGAGACCCGCACTCGCAAGCGCCAGCACATCGGTACTCTGTCCCCTCGGGACACCTGCCTCCCGGTTGGCCAGTCCGAGGGTCACCTTCTCACGCTTGGCTGCAGCCTCGAGGAGAAGCCGTCGTCTCTCCGGAAGCGAGGAGTCCCCCTCATCCAGAGCTTCTCGGCCCTCGTCTGTGATGCGAACGAAACGCCTACTCTCCATGTTGATGCCGGGTGGGAGTGCTGCGCGCAGAACCTCGCCCCATGGGGCCATATAATAGTCAGCGATCCAGCGTGTGAGTTCGATCATGCGCGGACCGACGACCGGATCGACATCGAGCACATCGAGGATCGCCTTGACCTGCGCGATGTCGGAGGTGTCCTCCTTCGCGACGACGAAGCCGGTGAGCTTCCTCCGACCGAACGGCACGAGCACGCGAACACCGACCGCCACGACCGAGGCGAACTCCTCAGGCACAAGGTATGTGAAGGTCCCGGTCACGGGAAGCGGAACGGCCACGCTTACATACGTATCAGGCATTTCTACGAGGTCCCTCTCGGGGCAAGGCTCTCGGGGCTCTTCACAACGAACGCGCGACGATCTCGCGGGACGCGCTGACGCCCAGCGCAGGTCCGTCTCGCTGCCCGCGCGCGAGAAGCGCATCACCTACCGCTGCAATGATGGCGCCGTTGTCGGTACATAACTCACGGGGTGGGATGACAACGCTCACGCCCAGCCTTGCAGCATCTTCCACCAGGCGCTCCCTCAGGGCTCCGTTCGCGGCGACTCCGCCACCGAGAGTAACGGTGGGAACGCCGTTTTCCTCCGCCGCCCACATCGTCTTCACGACGAGCGCATCGACGACCGCCGCCTGGAAACTCGCCAGGAAATCTCGAAGCTCATCGCCCTCGGGAAGCGACCCCATGTCCTCGAGCTTGTACCTGATAGCGGTCTTGAGGCCCGAGAAGCTGAAGTCGGTATTGCCCCGCTGCATCATGGCGCGTGGGAAGTCGAAGGCCGTGGGGTCTCCACCACGTGCCTTCCGTTCGATCTCGGGGCCGGCCGGATAGGTCATTCCGAGCATCTTCCCGACCTTGTCGAAGGCCTCGCCCGCCGCATCGTCGCGCGTCCGCCCCAGCGCCTCGTACTCACCCCAGGCGTCCACACGGATCAGCTCTGTATGCCCGCCCGACGCTATCAGGCAGACGGCAGGCAGACGAAGATCCGGCTCTGCCAGACGCGACGCGAAGACATGTCCCTCGATGTGATCAACGCCGACGACGGGGATGTCGAGGGAGTACGCAAGCGCTTTCGCAAACGAGACTCCCACCAGGAGGCACCCAACAAGCCCTGGCCGATTCGTGACTGCGATCGCATCGATCTGCCCGTGTTCGACTTGAGCGGTCTCGAGCGCCTGTCTGACGATCGGCACGATCAGCTGCATATGCGCCCGGGAGGCATACTCCGGCACCACGCCTCCGAACTGCGCGTGGACTGCCTGTGACGCGACGATGCTCGAGAAAATCGTGCGGCCATCCGAGAGAACGGCCGCAGAGGTCTCGTCACACGATGTGTCTACTCCGAGGACCAGCATGTTGAGTTTTCCAGACCGGGAACTTGGACGGGCTTCTGCCCTTCGGAAATCCTGCACAGACCTACTCGAGAGTCACGGTGAACCGAAGCGGAGTTACTTGCTCCGCATCGACGCCCTCCGGAGTCTCGATGACGGGGACCAGCTCGTGCGTACCCTTGGGGAGTCCACGTGCGTCCACGACGATCGCGATATCGGTGGCGTCGAGCGTACTCACCTGATGCTCGGCTCCACTCAGGACAACTTCCGCCGCGAGCGGACGTACCGTGGCAGACCGGAAGCCGGACTCATGCTCAAACACGACCGCGACACCTGCAAGAGTAACGGTGCGCGTTCCCTCAACCTCGACGACGACGCGCACATCCCGAGGCACAGAGTTGAGGCTCCATGGCCCATCGAAGATAACGCTCCGGCTGGCCTCGACCCTCGCTCTCCTCCCGGAGATGTCCAGACTCTCCGTCTGTATGCTCTCCAGGTAGTCAACAACGCTCGCGGGACCGTGGATGGTCACCGAATCAGGAACACTGATGGCGCGACCGAGAGTGAAGAAGCCTTCGGCGAGTTCGCCCACCGTCACGGGATCGACCCTCATTCTCCTGGTGACCAGCCGATCGATATCGAGGTCCAGGCTCTTTGGGTTCCTGACCTCAAGCGCCAGGACATCTGCGTTGCGTGGAAGAACGACATTCGCAGGAGAAAGACTCACCCTCAGCGAGCGGCCCGGGTGGGCGTCCGTCATATCGACGAATGCGTAGACGTCTCCCCAGAGTGTGAGGCTGACGAGTTCCTTGTTCGCTCCGGCGAGCACTACGTCGAGTGTCTCCGGTACCTTCTCAACCGTCGTCACGCCCTCCGGAAGATTGCGGACGACGAGCGGCACCGACATGAGACGGTCTCCGCGTTGCTCGCCCTTCGCAAATGCCCAGAGCGCCAGAGCCAGGACGACTGCGGCTATCTTGAGTGCAATGTTGTTGGTTATCGCCCTGCCTACGGACACCTTCACCCTCCTGGTGATTCCCCACTCGCCCGACCGCTCTGCCCGGGTGCTGCTACTCTACGATTTCTCCACGGATAGCACCTGTCCTATCCTGATCGTGCCGTCGTCGGGAAGCCCGTTCATGCTTCTCAAATTCTCAACAGAGATGTCGTAGCGCCGCGCAATACTCCAGAGCGTCTCGCCGACCGCGACGACGTGTGTATCGCTGCTCAGCGCCGGCGTCGGCGCCGGCACATAGCAACCGAAGTAGTCGTCGATGGCCTGAGCCAGGCACTCTGCATACTTCTGTCTGTACTCAGAACGCTTCAGTTTGTCGACGTCCTGACTGTTCGACAGAAACCCCACTTCGACAAGAACGGACGGCATCGAGAGCGATTTCAGAACGACGAAGCCCGCCTGCTTTGTGGCGCACCGCCCCAGATCCCTGCTCGCGACCTGACTCGATATCATCGTCGCGAGATGACTGCTCTTCTGAACGTTGCCGCCCATCTTGAGATCGACAAGGATGGACAGAACATCGTGTGCGGCATCCGGCGAGACACCACCGACCAGATCCGCCGCATTCTCCCGGTCCGCCAGCTCCCGCGCGGCCTGGTCGCTCGCACCGCCGGGTGAAACGAAGAAGATCTCCGTTCCGGATGCGCGGCGATTGGGAGCAGAGTTCCCGTGAATGCTGATGAAGATGTCGCCGCCCCACGTCTGGGCCAGCTGCTTCCGCTTCCTCAGGCTGACGAAGTAATCACCGTCTCTCGTCATCCGCACCTCGTACCCGGGTCTTGCGCTCAGGAGCCGGGCGACGCGGTGTCCTATGTTGAGCACGACGTCCTTCTCAACCAGAACCCCGTTGCCAAGCGTTCCCGGGTCCTCACCACCGTGCCCCGGATCGATGACGACAACGCGGGTCGCGAGCGGTCCGCCGTCTCCCCCCGCAGGTTCTGATACCCGCGGGTCTGTGTCGCTCAAGACATCGATGACGATTCTGTGTGGCTTGCCCAGATACGGCTTGAGCGAAAAGACGTTGTGTCCGGATATGCCGTCAAGGTCGAGTACTACCTGTGCGCCATTCCCAAGCTGATTGACGCGGACACATTGTATGACCCCATCGTCGACGGCCGTCACGCGAGGTACCTGACCGGCGTCGGCGCCCTCTACGAGGACGACGACTCTGTCTGGGTTCTTGAGAACGCGTGTCGAGTAGGTGGCGTATCCGGTGAGGTCGACGACAACGCGTGTGTGATCGGGCGCCGTCCAGTAACGCAGACTCGTAAGACTCTCACCCGCCACCACTGAGCCGGCGAACGTCACGAGTACAAGCGCCACGAGAATGGTGGCTATCGGCGTCCGGATATTTCCCCCTGCGCTCAGCAACGTACCTCCGTGGCCTGGATACACGAATGCACCCCCCGCACCAACTCATCGCGCGGACTGTCAGACAGGGTACACGTCTCATCAGGATTTGTCGAGCCAGTCTTCTTCTGATTCAATGCGGACGCCGTGCCGCTCGAGGAGAGCGGCCGTAACCCCTCTACCATCCGCAAGTTCACCGTCAATCCAGACGCGCCTCACACCACACGAGGGGCTTCGCTCCTTCAGGATAGCCACGGTCGCTCCGGTCATGCGGGCGACGGACAGTGATTCCTCCGCACCTCGTCTGAACGCCTCGGTCACGTCGGTTCCGTTTCGGTCGACTACGCTTGCGGCGCCATCAAGCACGGCCTTCCCGTCACCGCCTGAGAAGTCGGCCGGTGTTCGTGGCGTCGGGAGTCCGCCGAGCTGTTCAGGACAGATGGGGATCGCTTCCCCCCGCGCGACCAGCTCACGGATTGCCTCGACCAGATTGTCATCACCATCATGCCGCGTCTTCAGTCCCACGAGACACGCGCTTACGATGATCAAGCAACACCTCAAGGTTTGAGTCTGAAGACCGACGCTAGATGCCGCGCCTCGGAGGTTCGCCGGGCCTCTCGACGACCGTTGCGGGATTGACGAGGTACGTGCGTGCGACGCGCTCCACATCATCTGCCGTGACGGACTCCAGTTGATCGAGATACACCCTGCGGTAATCCTGTGGGAGACCGAGCAGGTGGCGTCGTGCGATCGCGCCCGCCTTGTCCCTGTTTGTCTCGGTATGCGTTGCGAACCGGGTTTCGATTCTGCTCTTGGCCTGCTCAAGCTCGACCGCACTCACTGCCACGGTTCTCATTCCCTCGATCTCTTCGTTGAGAGTCCGGAGTGTTCTATCGACGTCGTCGGAAGACGCATATGCGACAAGCCGAACGCCCTCGGACCTGACGCTGACGAATGCTCCGGCCACACACAGCTCCGCAGGATCACTGTCCCCGAAGCATCCGGACAACCGAGAGCCGGAGCCGTCCCCGAGGGCACTGATCATCACCTGCACCGCCGCGTAGTCATCGCTCCCGATCTCAGGACCAAGGAAGCCGATCTCGACGAATCCCTGCTCGCCCTCGTGGTAGGCATTGAGTTCGGACGGGCCCTCCCGAACGACTTGAGAACTCCCTCGACGCTCCACATCGCGGGCGGGGTAGCCTGCGAAGAGAACCTCAAGTCCGGCAATCATCTCGTCCGCATCGAAATCGCCCACGGCAACAACGACGGTGTTGCTCGCCCCGTAGTGTTGCTCGTGGAACGAGATGATATCATCCCGCGTGGCCGCCGGAATGCTCTCGGGTGTACCCAACACAGGGTGGGAGTAGGGATGTCCGGGGAAGAGAAGTCCGCTCAACCTCCGGTAGTTCCGTGTGAACGCATCGTCCATATCGCTCTCGAAGGAGCCGATCGCGAACTCCTTCTCCCAATCCAGACGCTCTCCGTCAAAGACGGGTCGCAGCATGAACTCGCTCAGCCACTCGAGGGCAGTGTTGAACTCGGTCTTGTGTGAAGCAATGTAGACTTCAGCGAAGTCCTCTGATGTCAGGGCGGCGTACTTGATAGACAGCCTGTCCAGCTCGTCCGCGATCTCCTCCCGCGTTGCATCGCGTGTTCCCTCGAACACCATCCCGTTCGTGAGCTGGGCAAGACCACCACGCTCGTCCGGATCGTATCTCGATCCGGCGTCGACCATGACGGAGACGGCGCTGATATCGCACCAACCGTCATGAACGGCGATGAGAGTCAAGCCGCTGTCAAGCTGGACTTGGCGCATGCCTGCCGCGGCAATGGCACTCATTGCCACAAGGGTCGCAATCACCGGGACGGCGAATCTCGTTCCACGTATGCTCTGTCGTACCATCTTCACATCCCTGTCTCTGAAGCACCGCACGGAGCCCGGTCTCTACGGCAAGGCCATGGCGACCGAGTAGCTGTCACGGCGGAAGTACTTCTTCGCCACGCGTTCAAGATCCTCCGCGGTCAGCTCATCGATCCGGGCCATGTACTCATCTATGAAGTTCGTACCGCTCACGGTCGCGTAGTAGGACTCGTAGGAAGCTCGCTCAGCCATTGTGCATCTGGCCTCCGCCACTTCGGTCAACATAGCGATCCGCGCACGGGCCACGTCATCTTCGTCTATTGGATCGTCAGCAAGCGACAGGAACGCTTCGATGGTGGCCTCTCTGGCTCTATCCACGTCATGGTCGCCCACATCGACCCACGCCATGATGGGGTTTGGCTGCCGCTTCGTCCCCCATCCTGCGCTGACACTGACCGCGAGCTGCTCATCCAGGATAAGGCCACGCTCAAGTCGCGATGCCCTTCCCCTCCCCAGTAGCATCAGGAGGAGATCCATCGCCGCCACATCCTCATCGGAACCGCTCGGTGCGGGGAAACCGACGATGATGTATGGAGGAAACCCCTCCCCGTGAAGAACCTCGTCACTGTTCTCGCTGCGCCAGACAACGCCCTGGGCCACCGGCTGAGCCAACTCACCCTCCGGCACGTCACCGAAGAGCGACTCGATAACGTCGGCCGCGCGCATGGCGTCGATATTCCCGACGACCGAGATGATCATATTCCTGCCGACGTACATGTTGCGATGTCTCTCACGCAGATCGTCAGACGTAAGTCCCGTGACGACATCCGCGGATCCGTACGAAAACCGCGTGTAGGGATGCTCGCCCATCATGTTCTTCATGCAGGCGAGGTACGCTTGTTCCCTTGGATTCGAGCCGTACTTGCCGAGTGAGATGAGGAGCCCCTGCTTGGCGCTCTCAACATCCTCGTCGCTGAAGACGGTGTTGGTCGTACCCATGTAGAGAAGTTCCGCGGCTTTCTCGAAGTGCTTGGCAAGACAGGTCGTGACGTAGTAGACGAAATCATGTGAGGGGCTCGCCATGACGACGCCACCGTTGCCCGCAAACTCCTGCGCCCTCTCCTCAAGGATCGGGTCCCGCTCGGCGGACACCATCACGCTTCGAAGAAGAGCAGCCGTTCCGGCCTCATCGGCTGATTCGTACAGAGCCCCGTCACGGACCCAGAGATGCGCTGAGACCATGTCGGACCCACGATTCTCCTTGGCTATTATGGTAACGCCGTTCGGGAGAGTCCGGGTCACATGCACCGCTCGCTCCACGTCGGCGCACCCCGCGACGAGGATCAGAGTAAGCATGGTTGCAATCACCATGAAATGGTGGGCGCGTATCATAATGGGGGCTCCGTCTCGGCCTCACGGCCGGGCTTGTCCGGCACTGCTTTTTGTCTCGGCCTAGCGGCCGTGCCTGTCCGGCACTGCTTGCCGTCTCCATCTGCATGTATATAGACAACGAAGACCGCTCGGGGTTTGCTGCGTCCTGAGAACGCCACACGTCATGCGCCCACAGTCTCATTGGGCGCACCCCTGCGCCCACAGTCTCATTGGGCGCACCCCTGCGCCCACAGTCTCATTGGGCGCACCCCTGCCAGCAGGGCCTATCGGTGATGGTATGGAGAAATCCGGCCCCCAGTCAAGCAGATTGCTTGTGCGAGTGCCTTGAGAATGACGTACACCCACCATCCTTCCGGACGGTGGGTGCATGTACAACGAAGCTCATGCTGCCTGGTTTCTAGTGCAGATAGACCAGAAGCTCCTCGGCCCTTGGTGCACTCCTCAGTTTCGTGAGCGCCTCTTCTTTGATCTGCCTGACCCGCTCGCGAGTCAGACCTATCATCGCGCCGATCTGCTCAAGCGTCTTCTTGTCCTCTTCCTCGAGTCCGAAGTAGTGCTTCACGATCAGCGACTCCCTCTCGGTCAGCACGTCGAGGGCGAAGTCTACCTCCTGCCCAAGCGACTCGTAGTGAAGCAGGTACTCCGCTGGGTCATCCGCGGGATCGGCAACCATATCGCCGAGGTTCAGATCCTCATCGAGAGTGAGCGGTGCGTCCAGCGACAGACTACTGACCGACAGCTTCTTGAGATCCGCGATGACATGAGGCGCAAGGCTCATCTCGTCCCCGATCTCCTTGTCGCTCGGCTCCCGCCCGGTCTCCTGGCGCAGGCGCTCGAGCGTCCGCCACATTCTGCGTATGGCCCCCGTCTTGTTGAGCGGAAGTCTCATGGCCCCAGACTGCTCAGCCATACCCTTGAGGATGGCGTGCCGGATCCACCAGACCGCGTACGTAATGAACTTGCGTCCACGCTCGGCATCGAAGCGATTCGCCGCTTCTATCAGCCCAAGGTTGCCCTGGTTTATGACATCCATGATCGGAGCGTCCGTCTTCCGGGCGTACCCCTTCGCTACACTCACGACGAAGCGCAGGTTCGCCTGCACGAGCGCGTCGCGAGCACTCTGGTCACCCTTGAGGATCAGTCTCCCAAGCTCCTGCTCCTCTTCACGGGTCAGAAGCGGGGTCCTGGCGATCTCTCGAAGATAGAGCTCCAGACTCTTGTCTTCCTCTGCTGGTTCTCCGTAATACGGCATCTTGTTCTACTACCTCCGAATTCCCTTTGATTACTCACCGGGGTCCTGGTCCCGTTTGGACACGCCCCGGTCCATCGACTCCCATATTCTGATGCTTTGTGGAGACAGTGGATTCCCGGCGGATAGCGGATGTCCGTCCGGCTCTCCACCAGAGCCCCACTATCCCGGCTTCACAGCCACGAAGTAGGTGTGTGCGCCGCGCTGTACCATGAGAGCAAGGGCCTTCTCAACTCCCTCGTACTTCGCCATGGCCTCGCGGTATTCCTCCACGTCCTTGATATCCGTGTTGCCTATGCGGACGACGATGTCACCAGCCTCGAGGCCAGCGCGGTCGCCCGCGCTTCCCCTCTCGACACCGATGATGAGCGCCCCGTGGTCGATCCCGATCTCGAGCTGCCTTGCAGCAGGATTGTCCAGATCCACGACATCCAGACCAAACCACGTCTCTTCAGGAACCGGCTCCTCGATCGAAACCGTGTCCTCGCCGGGTCTCTCCGCCAACTCCGCCGTCAGCGTCTTCGTGCGCCCGGCCCGGATGATCTCGACGTCCACGCGCTTTCCCGGCTCCACAGCGGCAACGACGCGTCTGAACTGCGCGGCGCCATCGATCGCGACACCGGCGAAGCTCTTCACCACATCGCCCGCCAGAAGCCCGGCGTCAGCCGCCGGCGTACCAGGTTCCACGCTGGCGACGAGAACTCCGTCCGTGCTCTCGAGCCCGGTCGCCTCAGCAAGATCATTTGTTATGTCCTGCGGGACAATGCCCAGGTACCCGCGGACGACCTTCCCCCCTGCCATGAGCGCGTTCGCGACCTCGCTCGCCAGGTTGATCGGAATCGCGAACCCGATCCCCTCTGCGGCCGCATTGGTCGCCGCGTTGATGCCTATCACCTCACCCTTGACATTGCAGAGCGGTCCTCCGCTGTTGCCGAAGTTGATTGAGGCATCGGTCTGGATGAAGTCCTGGTAGATGGGTGCGCCTCCACTGATCCGGAGGTCGACCCTTCCCACCGCGCTCACGACGCCAACTGTGACAGTACCCTCGAGGTCGAGCGGGTTTCCGATTGCGATCGCCCAGCTTCCGACCCTGATCTTGTCTGAGTCACCCAGCCTCACGAACGGCAGATCGTCTCCGTCTATCTTGATGACCGCGATGTCCGTACTCGGGTCCTCTCCCACGACCACGGCGGAGAACTCCCGCCCGTCGTGAAGAGTCACCGTCACGTCGTCAGCTCCCGCCACAACGTGGTTGTTCGTCAGAATGTATCCACTCCGGTCGAATATGAACCCGGATGCCGATCCCGGGACCTCATACTCTCGGTACCGGGGCTCCGAGTCCCCATCCGGCGTGTCTCCGAAGAACCTGCGGAACATGTCGTTGAAGGGGTCAACGCCCCGCCTGATCGTCCTCCTGGTGTCGACACTGACCACGGCCGGCATGACCTCATCGGCAACCGCCACGAATGGACTCTCGCCGAATGCAGCGGCAGCCAAACCGCTGACATTGACGCCGCTCGACGTCACGTCCTGTGCACTGGATACCGGCGCCAGGTTTGAGCTCGTCGTGATGATCACTCCGCCGAGCACACCCACGAGAATTAGG
Organism: uncultured bacterium; assembly: GCA_964521425.1. GTDB lineage: Bacteria > Joyebacterota > Joyebacteria > Joyebacterales > Joyebacteraceae > Joyebacterum. The sequence goes on along the minus strand of CAZFRO010000009.1, from coordinate 57,834 downwards.
GAGACGCCTCCCACGATCCACGTGCTGAATCCTCTCATACCCTGCCACCCTTTTCTGCCGCGCGCCCGTTGTCGGTCTTCGTCCCACACGTTTCCGTGTTAGACAGTCGCAGATACCAGTCGTTTAGGTGATGCGCCGGATTAGTCCTCGCCCCTAGGAGCCGGTTTCGTCCGTCGACGCCGCAGCCGCAGGCTTCACATCCGCAGGCTCCACGCCCTCAGGCTTCTCACCCGCCGCCTCCTCACGAGCCGCCTTCACCTCTGCAATCTCCGCCCGGAGTCGGTCCAGCTCCCGACGCTCGTCTCTTATCCGTTCGATCGTGCCCAGGATGTTCGCATCGTCGAGCATCTCGCTCGCCTTGTCGTCGTCGTAGAGTTCGAACACCCTGCCGCCGAGATCCGACATGGCACTGGCGATTCTCCGATTCGTACTCAGGATGTCCACTTTCGCACGGCCTATCTGAGTCATCTCCTCAGCCTTGTCCGCCGCGTAGATGTAGCCATCGACGATCGCTTCCTTGACATCATCCCAAAACTTCGACATGTGCACGTCCTCCGAACCTCTCGGTTCTTGCTTGCCGGTTTCGGGCCCGCACGCTATATTTGCGGTTGCAGGCTCTCAAACGAGCGGCTTTCAGGCGTGTTTCAGGGAGGAAACCCCGAAATCACTGCCTACTCTCAGTGAATTGGATGCGATTCTAAGTACTCGGTCGTTCTCGGTCAAGCGGTTTCATCCTGCGGGACTCGGTCTGAATGGCGGTCCTGCAGCCATCTTCTGCAACAATAAGATAAGTTGTCATGAAAAAAGCAAGCGACATGCCATCTTCACAGCTTCAGACGCCCCAGGGGAGCGTATTCTTCATCGCAGATGCGCACCTCGGAATCGAGGATGAGACAGCTGAAGCCGCGAAGGTGAAGGCTCTCTGTGATCTTCTCGGCTACCTTCGTGGCCGGGCCTGCAATCTCTATCTCGCCGGAGACCTCTTCGATTTCTGGTTCGAGTTCCGGACGGCCGCTCCTCCCGAGCATGTCGCCGTTCTGAATGCACTCTCCACGCTGGCTGAATCCGGCACATCCATCACGTTCCTTGGAGGCAACCACGACTACTGGGCCGGGGATGTCTTCAAGCGCCGCTCGCACGCCGCCGTCTCACGGGACCCGGTCACGGTGACGCATTTCGGGAACAGGCTCTTCATCGCGCACGGTGACGGGCTCCCCGACGGGGACTGGGGCTACCGCATGCTCAAGGCCGTCATCAGGAGCGGGCCGGCGATCGCAGCGTTCCGCATCCTTCCCCCAACGCTAGGCTCTGCCATCGCACGCTGGGCGTCCGGCCTCTCGACAATCGACACTGCCCGGATCGAACGCGCCGTTGGGCCGATGCGGAGGTTCCTGTTTGACAAGCTCGATGAGGGATTCGACGCAGTCATCGTGGGACACATCCACACGCCGCGGCTGTGGGAACGAAATGGCGGAACCGCCATCATCGTTGGCGATTGGATGGCGAATCGCGCCGTCGTCGAGCTCGACGCATCCGGTTTTCACATGCTCAAGTGGGTCGAGGACGGTCTCATGCCTACAGATCCGGACGCACCCTAGCCCGGAAAGACCGCAAGAGAAGACCCTGCGACACAACTCCGAACCAAGGAACAAAACAAGGGCCCCTGTGCAAGGGGCCCTCGCGTTATCATCGGATTGTCTCGGTTCCGGCTTCTCCCGGTTCCAGCTTGTCCCGGTTCCAGCTCGTCTCGGTTCGGGCCTCGCGCTAGAGCGAGAACCCCACCGAGACGCGGTGTGTGTCACCGAGGTCACTGTAGTACGGAACGTAGGCATAGTCGATGCGGATGCCGCGAATCTTGGCCCCGAAGCCGACTGTGACATTCTGGTTGTCCCACCCCACACGGTAGCCGGCCCTGAGCGCAAACATGTCGGCGTATTCGAACTCGATGCCCAGGTGGGTCTTCACATCCCCGTCGTTCGGCACAACCGCGTCACCTGAGAGGAGCAGGTCCCCGTTCAACGCGGACACCGGCGTCTCATACGCCGCTCCCATCTTGAAGAGAACCGGCAGGTCGAATTTGTCCTCGATGAAACTCATCTGGGGACCGAGATTCTGAACGCTCACGCCGGCGCTGAGACCCGTCACCGCCGGGACACGGTAGATCGCACCGAGATCGACCGCCACACCGCGAGCAAGCTCGCTGTCTATCTTCTGGTGCAGGTACTTGACTGATCCGCCGACGTCGAACGACTCGGTCAATCGTCTGGAGTAGTTGCCGGTGAACGCGAAATCAAAGACCCCGAAGTGGCCGATCGGGTCCGATGTCGGCCCCTCCCTGCGTTCTAGATCGTCCATGTAGAGTCCGACCACGCTCAGGCCGAACGCCTGGGAACCGTTCGACATCACCGCACCCAGAAACTCGTATCGGATGCCCTGGAACCACTTGGCGTGCATGAGACCGACGTCCATTCCATCGACGGACACCGTGCCTGCCGGGTTCCAATAGATCGACGCCGCATCCCCACCCACGGCTGTGTAGGCATCGCCCATTGCGATGGCCCGCGCGCCGACGCCCAGTTTCAGAAAGGCCAGCCCTGCAGAGCCATCCTCGGCAAGCGCCGATGTCGATAGCGCCAGGCAACTGACCGCAAACAGAACGATGAGGAAGCGCTTCATGTACTCCTCCTGGGCAGGAAGCCCCGCGTGGATTGCTCTCTCCAAGCGGGCTCACTACAGTGAATGGACGCAATAAACCGCAGTATCGTATGACGACACTGTGGCCAGTTTACTCAACGCCTTCGCACGACGCAAGGCGCTTCTGCCTGTTGACGGCACGCTCTCCATATAGCCCGCCAGAGCGCCCAGATGATCAGCCACTTCGCCGCCATCGGCGGCCATTCGGCAGGCGCTGGGACGGGGAGGCTCTGCCCCTATTCAGATCAACCCCGCCCAGCTCCTAGCCCCGTCTCGTACAAGACACAAGCGCTTGATGGACTTATGTAACAAGGGACGTGCCAACAGATGCCGATGCACCAAATGAAGACGTGATGACGGCCGACGGCGCGCCTCTTGGGCAATCCCGCCACAGCCCGATCCAGATACCGGCCGCGGGTCAAGGCTCGCGACGATCGAGTGTCAACTTCGTACACAACCACACCCGGCGCGCGGGGTTTGACCATCCGCCCGCCGCGTGCAATAATCTGCGCATTCTCGCACCCACCCCTATGGAGGCAGGGCATGAACCCAGAGACATGGACAACGGGTGATAACATGAGCAATGCGCCCGGCGAGGCGATCCAGGAGACGCGATCGGCTCCTCCTCCCCGATTCGGCCCGGTGACGAGCATCATCCTCTATCTGGTAGGCTACCTTGTTGTGGGCCTCGTGATCACGGTGTTCGCAAGCATCCTGTTTGCGATTCTCATTGAAGCGGGGCTTGTCGAGGCGCCCTCGATGGATCTTGCGGACGCGGGGATGGATACGGCGAAGATCCTTGAGCTTCTTGGTCCCCTCTTCTTCCCCCTGATGATCATCGTCGGAATCTACAGCATCGCCTACACGTGGGGCTTTGTGCGTCTCTTCGATCGGCGCCCGTTCTCGAGCCTCGGGATCGGATTCGTTCCGGGTTGGCGTCTCGACTTCGGCAGAGGCATCGGCCTTGCGGCTCTGCTTCTGGCGGTCGTGTTCCTGATCTCGCTCGCTTCCGGTGGTATCGCCGTCGTCGGGTTCCAGCGACCGGCGCCACCCGATCAGGCCTTGGTCCCCTACCTTCTCTTGGCCATCGCCGCGCTCATCGCAGTAGGCGTATACGAAGAGCTGATGTTCCGCGGCTACATACTCCAGAGACTGAATGAGAAGACCGGACCGTTCGTGGCCGTCATCGTCTCATCGCTCATCTTCGCGCTCCTCCATGTAACGAACCCCGGGGCCAACTTCGTCGGTCTCATCAACACCTGGCTCATCGGTGCGCTTCTCTGCTCCCTCTACTTCAGAAGCCGTTCGCTCTGGCTACCCATAGGATTCCATTTCGGATGGAATTTCCTTCTCGGGTTCGCCTACTCGCTTCCCGTAAGCGGCCTTCCCTTTCACGGAATCCTCGAGGTCGTCGAGCTGGAGCCGGAGTCGCGTCTCGCCGGCGGGATCTACGGTCCCGAAGGCGGGTTCGCACTACTCATTGGCCTGGCTCTGCTGGCCGCGTGGCTCATCTGGAAAAGGACGAAGCCCCGCCGACAGTAGCGGGGCTTCTGGTCCTGATACTGAAACGGGCAGCTCGGCTGAATGTAATGTCGTGGCTGCCCGTCTCTGCTGCGATGCGATCACAGCATACCGTATTGCGCTTAGGCTCTCATGCTGCCGACCCCTCGCGCGCTATTCTACTACACTTACGATCCCGTCACAGTCGATGAGGTTCCCAATCTGACGGATGTAGTCGATGTCGTCTTCCGTATTGCCGCTCACGACGATCAGTGTCGTGTTGCCTGGCAGGATACTCAGATCGTAGGTTCCGTCGCCGAACTGCTCCATTGCATCGTTCCCGCATGCGCTGGTCTGCTCCATTCCGCTCATTCCAGCCATCGCCGCCATCATCGGATTGGAGAGGAACATGGTGTACGTCGCCAGGAGCGGAGAGTTTGCAGCGATCGTGACCTCGATGTTTGACCCGTTTGGAGGGAAGTAGTCCCGCGAGACGACAAGGGACGCGAAGAAACCCGCACCCATGGCCGAGGCGTCCATTCCCTCAGGATCCTCTGCGGTCCATCCGGCCGGTGCGGCGGGAAGGTAGCCGATTATCATGTCGATGAGCTTCTGATTGACGCCGACGAGGGCCGTCTGAAGCTGCGTGCTCGCTTCCTTGTAGTCTTCATTCCCGTACGCATCCTGGGCATTGTCCATGGCGTCTGTAACACCGTCAGCCTGCGCCAGTGTCGCCGCGAAGACCAGTGCCGTCAGCCCAATGATGGCTATCCGCACATACCTTATTGACCACCTCCTCGTCTCGATCACGATGCCGAGTCCGAACCTCCCACCAACACAGTTCGCGTTCTCGGTCCATCGAACTCACAGAAGAATACACCCTGCCACGTACCCAGCACAAGCTCTCCGTCAACAACAAACACTTTTTCTGATGAGCCCAGAAGCGACGACTTGATGTGAGCATCGGAGTTCCCCTCCGCATGACGATAGTCACCGACGTGCGGAATGAGATTGGAGAGACCAACATCGATGTCTCGCATCACGTCAGGGTCGGCGCTCTCATTGATGGTCACAGCTGCAGTAGTGTGTGGTATGTATACAGTGACGCTTCCGTCGACGACACCGAGATCGTGAACGGCGCGGGCGACCTCGGCAGTGATGTCGATGAAACACGTGCGCTTGGGTGTTCGTACTGAGAGGCTCTTGATCACGAGGTTCTCCATTCGCGGTCGGCAGGGCTTCGTCTGTGCATCGCCGCCTGCCTGATGGCATCGTAGGAGATGAGCAGGCGCGTGTCAACGGTGTGGACCCATCCCGACCGGCGGGTAGGAGGATGAGTGTGAACCCCTCGCGACCGACAGGTGGGAAGATGACCGAACGAAGCGACAGGACGATCCCGATTGAAGGAATGACGTGTGCGGTCTGCGTGGGAAGGGTCGAGAAGGCCTTGGGCGGGCTTCCTGGAGTGGATTCCGCCGCCGTCAACCTGGCGACGAACTCCGCGCGCGTGGTCTTTGACCCCTCCGTCACAGCCATTTCCGCAATCGAGGACGTCATTCGCGACACGGGCTATGCGGTGGGCGCCCCGGACTCCCCGGCCGAGGAGATCGAGTTCGCCCGGCTCCGGCAGAGCCTCGTGACTGCTCTTGTTCTCTCTATCCTCATCTTCGTCGGGAGCATGCCGGGGCTCTTCCCGTTCGTGGAGGGCGTGCCGTTTCGGCTGCGGAGCCTTTTGCTGTTCGTACTGACGACGCCGGTCATGTTCTGGGCAGGGGGACGCTTCTTCCGGGGAGCCTGGGCCGCCGCACGCCACGGCACATCAGACATGAACACGCTCGTCGTTGTTGGAACGATGACCGCCTATGTCTACAGTTCCATCGTTACCTTTGCCCCTCACGCGTTCGCCGCGACTGATCAGAGCATCCACGTCTACTTCGACACGAGCGCCATGATCGTCACGCTCGTTCTCATGGGTCGCTACCTTGAGGCGCGAGCCAGAGGCCGCGCTTCAGCAGCCGTCAAACGACTGGCGGAGCTGGCGCCGATAACTGCGGTGATTGTGCGAGACAGCATCGAAGTCGAGGTGCCGGTCGGTGAAGTCTCTGTCGGCGATATCGTCGTCGTGCGACCCGGCGGTAAGGTCCCCGTCGACGGAGTCATCACCGAGGGAGCGTCGGCGCTCGACGAATCGATGATCACAGGCGAGAGCCTGCCTGTCGACAAGGGCGTCGGCGACGATGTCACAGGTGCCACGATCAATACGACCGGGGGGTTCCGGTTCGAGGCGACACGCACCGGAAGCGACACCGTGCTCGCACACATAGTCCGCCTTGTTGAGGAGGCTCAGGGATCGAAGGCCCCCATCCAGCGGCTCGCAGATCGTGTCGCATCGGTCTTCGTCCCGATCGTGATCGGCATCGCCGTTCTCACGTTCGTCCTCTGGCTTGTTCTGGATCCGAACCCGACTCTCACGAGAGCCCTTCTGCGTTTCGTGGCGGTGCTCGTGATATCGTGTCCGTGCGCCATGGGTCTCGCCACACCGACGGCCATCATGGTCGGGACCGGCCGCGGCGCGGAGATGGGAATACTCATCAAGGGTGGTGAACCACTCGAGACCGCCCACAAGATCTCAACGGTCGTGCTCGACAAGACCGGGACTCTGACTGTCGGGAAGCTCTCGGTGGCAGAAGTATCACCTCCTTCCGGAGGCGAAGAGGCCTCCTTCATGAGCGTGGCCGCATCAGCGGAGCTTCGCTCCGAGCACCCAATTGCCCGCGCCGTGGTCGCACACGCGCGAGAGCATGGAGCTCAAGCTGAGGAGCCCGAGCGATTCGAGGCTCTCCCCGGAAAGGGCATTCGCGCCATCGTAAACGGGAAGCGCGTCCTGATCGGAAGCGAGGCGCTCATACGCGAGGAGGGTCTCTTCGATGAGCGCGCGGGAGATGTATCTCACCGCATGCTCGATGGCGGTCTCATGCCCCTCTTCATCTCCTCAGAGAGTCACGGGCTCGGCGTCATAGGAGTGTCCGATCGTCTGAAGCCCGAGGCAAGAGACCTTGTCGGGAAGCTCCAGGGCATGGGAATCAAAGTCGTCATCCTGAGTGGGGACCGCGAGCGTATCGCGAGGAGCGTTGGCCGTGAGACGGGAGCGGATCGAGTCATCGCCGAGGTGCTTCCTGAGGACAAGGCGGCGGAGATCGCGAGACTTCAGGAGGACGGCGAGACGGTCGCCATGGTCGGCGACGGCATCAACGACGCCCCGGCCCTCGCGCAGGCCGACGTCGGCATTGCGATAGGAACGGGCACCGATGTGGCAATAGAAGCATCGGACATCACGCTCATGCGCGACGACCTTCTGGATATCGTGGTCGCCATCCAGCTCTCGCGGATGACGATGCGAACCATCAGGCAGAATCTGTTCTGGGCCTTCTTCTACAACACCGTCGGTATCCCATTGGCGGCGGGGGCCCTCTACCCGGCCTTCGGCATCCTGCTGAGGCCCATCTACGCCGCCACCGCGATGGCGTTCTCCTCAGTCTCAGTCGTCACGAACTCGCTCAGGCTCAGGCGTTCCCGTCTGTAATCCCTTGACGTATGAGGACGCCCGGAGCTATAAATGCCCTACAGCTACGCTTGGGAGCAGCAGTCCTGAAGGGAGATACGCATGATTATCGTTCTTGCCCTCATCGTCGTCATCATCGCCTGGGTCGTCATCACATACAACTCACTCATCCAGTTCAGGAACCGGATTGAGAACGCCTGGTCGCAGATCGACGTACAGCTCAAGCGGCGTGTCGATCTCATCCCGAATCTCATCGAGACCGTGAAGGGCTACGCCGGTCACGAGAAAGAGGTCTTCCAGAAGGTGACCGAGGCGCGCTCGGCGCTCCAGAATGCGAAATCGGTCGGTGCCAATGCCGAAGCGAACAACATGTTGACCGGCGCCTTGAAGACGCTCTTCGCCGTCGCGGAAGCCTATCCGGAGCTTAAGGCCAACGAGAATTTCATGATGCTCCAGGAGGAACTCTCGGGGGTTGAGAGCAAGATCGCGTACTCGCGGCAGTTCTACAACGACACGGTTCTGAAGTACGACAATAAGCGCGAGATGTTCCCGTCGAATGTCATCGCCGGGATGTTCAACTTCAAGGAGCGGGAGTACTTCGAGATCGGGGAAGCAGAGAAGGGGCCCGTCAAGGTCCAGTTCTAGATCGGAGGTTGGTATGGGGCTCTTCGTCATCATCAAGAGCATTCTTGGGATCGTCTACCTCCTCGCCGGACTTGCGCTCTTCTGGGGAAGGAAGAGACTGGTCGAGGGTGGTCGTCCGCCCAATCTGATCATCCCTGCGGTGCTCCTGATACTCGCTTGCATCACGACGTTCTTCCCTCTCTGGTAGGAGGACAGTGAGGGCGGTTGCCTACAGCAGGTGACCGCCCTCCATTGCCTCCGGCAGGGGACCGCCCTCCGTTGCCTCCAGCAGGGGACCACCCTCCATGGAGTAGCCATAGATGTGGGAGCAGATAAGCAGCAACAAGGTGAAGTCGGGCTTCCTGGTCGGGTTCTTCATCCTCTTCGTGGTGTTTCTTGGCTGGCTCTTCGGCAGGACGACCGTCTGGGGTCCTGCCGCGCCAATACTAGCGGCCGTCATCGCAGGCGGCGCGGCATGGGGCAGCTACTATAACAGTGACAGGATGGTCCTTGCCATCAGCCGGGCCAAGCCCGCGGAGAAGAGAGACCATCCTCATCTCTACCACTCTGTAGAGGGACTCGCTATCGCAGCCGGGCTCCCCACACCCAAGCTCTACATCATAGATGACACTGCCCCGAATGCGTTCGCAACCGGGCGAAACCCCGAGCACGCCGCGATAGCCGTCACGACTGGGCTTCTGCAGAAGCTGAACCGCGTCGAACTCGAGGGAGTCATCGGTCACGAGATGTCTCACATCGCGAACTACGACACCCTTCTCATGACACTCACCGTTGTCATGGTCGGCACCGTCGCGCTCGTGAGCGACTGGATGCTGAGAAGCTTCTTGTGGGGCGGACGCAGGAGGAAAAGCTCATCGGGAGGCGGTCAGGCGGGTATAGTCCTTCTGGTCGTCGCGCTTGTGCTTGCGATTCTCTCACCGCTCATCGCTCAGTTGATCAAGCTCGCCATATCGAGGAGGCGCGAGTTCCTGGCGGACGCCAACGGTGCGCTCCTGACGCGTTACCCCGAGGGACTTGCGAGTGCACTCGAGACGATCTCGTCCGATCGGGAACCGCTCGAGGTCGCGAACAAGGCGACCGCCCACCTCTACATCTCGAACCCGCTCAAGGGGCAGAAGGGCGCCTTCAACAAGCTCTTCTCAACCCACCCTCCAATGGAACAGCGGGTCGCGCTCCTGAGAGAGATGTAGCCACACACTTCCACACCACACCGGCAACGAAAAGAAGGGGTATCCCCAGCGGGACACCCCCTCTCCTGAAATCGATTCTCAAGTGGAAGCCTGTGCTCCAGCGACTCCATCCCTAGGCCGCACCCAGGCGTCTCCCCCCTCGCGCTACCTGTACAACGCCTTGATCACACCCCAGTGATGATCCTCGACGGGCGCCCAGGGGTTGCAGTCGGGAAGCGGTCCTTCATAGTCACACACGATGCAGTAGTCGCCGGCCTTGATGAGGATCGCCCCGTAGTAGATCTGCGTGTCGACCGGAAGACCGTACGATGTGAATGAGAAGGTGGCTGACCCAGTGCCCAGCGGCAGACACTCGATGGTCGGTCCGCTGTTCTCCCAGAAGAGATGCAGTACCGGCATCCAGCAGTCAGGGTCACTCATGGCAATCCCACCCACCCACACGATCTCTTCCATTGGCTCGCCTATGAGATTGAAGCACTCGCCATCAGGTGCTGAGTAGCCCTCGTGAGCAATGACATAGTCCTGCTGCACGGGGTCCTCGGGGTCGTAGAAGCCGCAACCCATCAGATGCTCGATACTCAGGTTGATCCGATCCGGCCTCGCAGCCTGACCGAAATCCCACGAGAGCACGACCGTGTACGTGTACGTACCGTCGTCGTTCTCATAGGCTTCACCCACGGCGCCGCACCCAATGGCAGCGAGTGCCGGAGCCACGAGTCCCGCTCCGAGCAGAAGCACCGTGACTGCAATAAGCGACCGTTGGAGTATTTTCATGACGCACCTCTAGGTTCAGGACAACTGCGTACAATGGCCGCGTATTTTCTCGACCTTAGTACAAGAATAACATAGGAAACAATGTGTGTCAATAGTCACTTCCTGTCCGCTTCTCCCCACAGGGAGGCATATGGCGCACACGGAGGCCATTTTGACACTTGAGATCCAGTGTTACAGTTGTGCTTTGACTGCAAGATTCCTGCCCAAGCCCTACCCGGGGCATCGGGGGAGATGCGCGGGACCGGCGCCCGAGCCCTCAGGATGAGGAAAGGGCCGATAGCAGGGCCTTGAGTGTGAGGGTGTTGAGGAGTGATTCCGGGGGAAGCCAGCCCCGGCGAGCGGTGTGGACGCCTATGGCGATCGCCCACATCTGGCTGACATCGTGCGAATCCGTGCCGAGCGAGAGCTTCACCCCCATCTCGGCGGCCCGCCTTGCGTGCACGTCGTTCAGATCGATACGCTCACCGTAGCAGTTGATCTCGAGGGCGGTACCCGTCCTCGCTGCAGCTTCCATCACCTGCTCCATATCCACACGATAGGCCTCTCGTCTGCCGATCAGCCGCCCGGTAGGGTGCCCGATGATGTCGACATGCGGGTTCTCCATTGCCGCGACGATCCGCCCCGTGATCCTGTCACTCGTCTGCTGGAAGCCGGAGTGAATGGATGCGATGACAACGTCCAGGCGCTCGAGCACCTCGTCGGGGTAGTCCACGGATCCATCCGAGAGGATGTCGGCCTCTGTTCCCTTAAGAACCGTGATGCCCTTGACCCGGCGGTTGACATCGTCGATCTCCAGAGCCTGCTGTTCGAGTCTCTCGATCGACAGCCCGTTGGCTATCTTCAGAGACCTGGAGTGATCGCTAATGATGACGTACTCGTACCCCCGCGCCTTCGCCGCACGTGCTACATCCTCGATCGTGGAGCCACCATCGCTCCATACGGAATGCATGTGCAGGTCCCCTCGGATGTCCTCCATCTCGACGAGGCGCGGCAGCTTTCCATCGAGCGCCGCCTCGACTTCTCCGCGGTCCTCCCGGAGTTCCGGCGGCACCCACGCCATCCCGAGCTTGCGATAGACGGCCTTCTCGGTGCGCGAGGACAGTCTCTCGTCGTCACGAAAGAGACCGTACTCGCTGAGTTTGAGACCCCGTTCCCTGGCGAGCGTCCGCAGCCGGACGTTGTGCTCCTTTGAGCCGGTGAAGTACATGAGGGCGGCCCCCCACTCGCTCTTCTGCACGACGCGGAGGTCGACCTGAAGCGCCTCCTCTATCCTGACGCTCGCCTTGGTCGACCCGGATGCCAGCACCTCCTCGACGGCGGCCATCGAGGTGAAGGCCTCGATGACGTTTCCAGGGGTTCCCCCTGTTACAAGGACATCGACATCCCCGATGGTTTCCCTCCAGCGCCGCGTCGAGCCGGCCACGCTGACCTCAGTCACGCCGGGGACCTTCCTCATCTCGGTGGTCACCATATCGGCGAGCGAGAGAGCCGTACCGAGGAGCATCCTCCCCGCACCGGACTCATACGCGCGGATCCCCGATTGAATCCTCTCTATCTTCTTCTCGCCCATGCCGGGAAGCGCCAGCAGCTTCTCGCTCTTGAGTCGTCGCTTGAGTTCCTTGAGGGATCTGATGTTCAACTCGCGCCAGAGGAGACCGACCGTCTTGGGGCCGAGTCCGGATATGGATAGGAGTTCCAGAAGCCCACCAGGGATCTCCGCCCTCGCCTGCTCGTAGCTCTGAATCGTTCCTGTCTCGAGATACTCGGAGATCGCCGCCGCAGTACCCTTGCCGATGCCGGGGATATCCATGACCTCACCGGATTCGATAAGACCTGCCACGTCGACCGTGAGTTCCTCGAGAGCACGGGCCACGCGGCGGTATGCGTTCACACGAAACGGATTCGCGTCCTGGATCTCGAGTATGCTCGCAAGGGATTCAAACAGGTGTGCGATCTCTCGGTTCTTCATCAGTAATCAACCCTTGGCAACGCCGAGCGGCTTCAGTCTGACGACCTTCCGCGCGATGCCGGTCCGGTCCATGACATCCACGACGTCGGAGACATCCTTGTAAGCGGACGGCATCTCCTCGGCGAGCGTTGCCTTCCCCTTGGCCGTCACGTAGACGCCCATCCCCCTGAGTTCATCGGCGAGATTCCTCCCGCGCGCCATCTTCCGTGCCTTGGTCCTCGACATCACCCGGCCTGCTCCGTGACAGGAGCTGCCGAAGGTCTCCTCGAGCGCCGCGAGGGTTCCGGCTGAGACGAATGAGTGGGTTCCCATGTCTCCCGGAATGAGCACCGGCTGCCCCGCCGACCGGTAGCAGTCCGGCACGTCATCGTGGCTCCCGGGAAAAGCTCGTGTCGCACCCTTACGGTGGATGCAGAGAAGCTTCTCCTTGTCCCCCACCTTGTGACGTTCCATCTTGGCGATATTGTGGCAGACATCATAGACGAGCCTGAGCCCCAGCTCCGCCTCGCTTGCCTTCATCACTCCCGCGATCGATCGCTTCGCGAGGACCATCATCACCTGCCGATTCGCCCAGGCGTAGTTGGCCGCGGAGGCCATGGCCGAGAGATAGCGCTTGCCCTCGGGAGATTCGACCGGAGCGCAGGCGAGTTGACGATCCGGGAGATCGATCCCGTACTTCGGAACCGCGTCCTGCATTACATTGAGGTAGTCGTCGCAGACCTGGTACCCGAGTCCGCGGGACCCCGAGTGAATCATCAGAGTCACTCTTCCGAGTTCGAGCCCGAAGGCGGCAGCTCGCGCCTCGTCGTAGATTTCGTCGACGAAGCCCACTTCGATGAAGTGATTGCCGGACCCAAGCGTCCCCACTTGCGGCCTCCCGCGCTCGACCGCGCGCTTGCTTACCGCCCCAGGATCGGCCAATGAGAGACAGCCGCCATCCTCGGTGCGATCCAGATCTGCCTCAGTGCCGTAGCCCCGTGTCACCGCCCAGCGCGCGCCCTCCGCCATCACGTCCTGGACGTCTCTTCGCGAGAGATTGCCGATGGCTCCGCTGGAACCCAGGCCGCAAGGCACGTCCCGAAAGAGCGCACTGATGAGATCGGGGATGCGATCAGCTACGTCCTCTCGCCTCATCCTGCTCGCCACGAGGCGGACGCCGCAGTTGATGTCGTAGCCGACACCGCCCGGCGATACAACACCGTCCTCGGATGGATCGGTGGCCGCGACACCGCCTATGGGGAAACCGTAACCCCAGTGGATATCGGGCATCGCCAGAGAGTAACGGACCACACCGGGAAGGTGCGCGACGTTCACAACCTGCTCGAGACCCTTGTCACTCAGGATCTGTGGAAGAAGCCGCTCGTCTGCGTAGATGCGGCCCGGGACACGCATCCCACCCGTTCGGGCGATCTCCCACACGCACTCGGCGACCTCTGTCAGATCGCCGCGTGAGGTCGAATGATTCTCGTCGCTCTTACCGGAAGACATGTCCGCTCCAATCACGTGTCGAAGATGACGCGCACTGCCCAACCCTCAGGCGTCTCCTCGATGCGAAGGGAATGATACGTGGGAGCCTTGATCTCCACACGCAAGCTGTGGCGGACCGCGTCCATTCTCTCGCCATGGACCTCTGCCACGATGGAGGACTCACCGCCTGCTCCACGCCCTTCGAGGTCGAACTCCTCGATCTTGAATTGAGAGAGGAGGATTCGCGAGGAAGTAGACAGGTAGAGCAACTCGGAGAGCCATCTGACCATCAGATGTTCGACATCCCCGGGCCGTCCCCGCACCGTCACGCGGCGCGACCACGCGCAGCCGATCTCGTCGAGATGACAGATGAGATCGAACATGCATGCTGCGGTGCGCTCAAACGCAGACACAAGATCATGCGCCCGAAGCTCCACTCCCACGTCGGCCGTGTGGTCAATCTCGGTGTAGTGAGGGCGCTCTGCCACTGAATCGGTCCTCCTCCGGCACGGAGTGACCCACGCACTCGGGCTGCTAGCCGGCGCCACCGCCACCGCCACCACCGCCTCCACCACCGCCGCCGGTTCCGCCGCCACCCGTGCCGCTCGCCGAACTCATCGCGCTTCCTGCAACCGAGACCATGCTCGAGAGCCCCTCAGCCAGACCAGAGATCCCGCTCATGCTGTCCCCAAGGTTCCCGACTGCGGCGCCGTAGTACCATCCGTGTGCGAAGGTCCGACCGGCAGCCGCCTCCATATCGGGAAGGAGCGGCTCGAGCTGTTTCAGAACCTCCTTGGCCACACCGAGAGTTGTTGCGTAGACGAGGAAGTGCTCCCAGAGCGTGAGCGCCTGCGGAGGCGCTTCATCCAGTGTGGAGAAGTGAAGCAGATACCGCTTGAGCGCCTGCCATTTCTTGAACTCCAGTCCCGCCTCGAACGACCTGCGCTTGACGAGCATTGAGAGAAGCAGGATCGTGAATCCGGCAACGAAACAGATAAGTGCGTACGGGGTCTCTGCAAATACCGCGATCGCGAAACCCACAAACATCGTAACGACGCCGATCGCGATACAGACATATGACATGATGGTGCTCTTCCGTTCGAGGAGCCCCTCCGCTTCTGACTTCTTGACGATGCGCTTCTTCCACTTACTGAACCACTTCTGGAACTTGGTCGAGTGCTTCTGCGCCTCTTTCTTGAACGCATTGAGCGACAGTTTGTCACCGGTGACGCACGCCGCGCTGAAGAGGAAGAGCACCAGGTTCGACTCGTACGAGTTCAGAGATGAGACATCCTTGTTCACCCACTCGAGGACGTAGTCTTTGCCACCACCGAGAAGATTGAGGGGTCCGTGTTTCTCCTCGATCGTTTCAGTGATGGTGATGTACCCGCCCTGCGCCAGGTCGAGTATGGTCGCGACCATGTCGCCGGCGCCGACCACGCCGGAACGGAAGAGGTAGCCGACCTCCGCCGGTGGGCGGTCGGACGGGAGTTCCCGGAAGTAGTCGCCTTCGAACTCCACGTTGTGCTCGCGGCCGTACTTCAGGAAGAGCACGGTCCACGCACCAAGCGCGAGAAGGGAAACGATGATCGCAGCGACGAGCCCGGTGCGCGCCCGGGCTGCTCGACCGGTAACGTACTCCTGCGCCTCCACCCTCCTGCGATTGGCCTCATCGACGAGGATCTTCTCTTCGGCCAGGGTCGTATCCCATATCAGGCCACGCTCATGCCGGGTCGCATCCGGAACAAGCTCGGGCGGGAAGAGAATGCGGAGCTCCACGAATCTGCCCGGTCTCAAGTTGTCGACCCAGAAGCTGACGGTTCTCTCATCCTCGATCGTGTACTTGCTGGTCAGGTTCGCGTGAAGCCACGCCCGAAGACGGTCCTTGTCCCCGCCGGGTGGGAAGTGGATGCGCCCGGTGACACGATCTGTCCGGATGTCCCAGGTCTCGCCGATGAACTTCCAGTAGAGGACGGCGAAATCATCGTGGACGACGACCGCATCGTGAACCGTGTATGAGATATCGAAGGTGCGCCGTTCATCATCAGCGCGGTAGAACCACTTCGCGTAGGCATAGCGGGACTTGTAGTCGTAGTAGACGTAGCAGGTACCAGGAGGACGCTCATCATCGAGGTCTCGAGGGGAGCCCGGGGTGTACGCGATCCCGTTCTCACCCACGACGATATCGGTGATCTCGACGCCGTCCCCTGACGACGATGTCTTCTCGACCTGGAAGAAGGCGTAGGTGAAATCGCCGTTGAAATCGAAGGTGCGCGCCTCGCGAAACTCGAAGCTTCCATCCGACCTGACGGTGATGTCTATGTCCACGTCCGAGATGTGGTAGCTCTTGGCCCCGGCCGGACCATGCATAATGGTCGCCAGGAAGACAAGCGCCAGGAAGAAGACCATCACTCCTCGCCGCATATCTACCTCCCCTTCATGCGCCCACGACCCTATCGGGCGCACCTCATGCGCCCACAGCCTATGACTTCGTCGCGATCGTTACGTCCTTCAGGATCACGTACGGGTACCAGTGAGTTCCGATGCCGCCGAGGAGCCCCGTCAGTTCCACGTCCTTGGACAGCGCGATGATGTTGGACTTGAACAGCTTGTAGATGTTGCCGGAGATCATGGCGTCCTTCACTCGTCCGGTCGTCTTGCCGTCCTCGATCCTGAGTCCGTACGCCAGATTGCCGCCGAACTCGCCGGCGATGAGATTGGACATCAGAAGACCCATGATGCTGTCTACAAGCACGCCGCTTCCCACATCGGAGAGGAGTTCCTCGTACGGCTTCTCCCCACCCTCCATCACCCAGTTCGTGATCTCGGGCGTCGGAGACTTGCCCAGCTCCTTCGTGCCGACGAGACGTTTCGCCTTGAGACCGTTACCCGTGTCGGCGTGGTTCAGCTTGCGCGCCGTTCTGAGATCGGTCAGATAGCTCTTGAGCACGCCCGACTCCACGACCGTTGTCGTCTGCATCGGAACACCCTCGTCGTCGAAAGGAGCCGACCTATACCCGCCGGGCCTCAGGCCGTCGTCGCGAATCGTTATCCTCTCATCGAAGATGTGCTTCCCCAGTTTCCCGACCAGAGGAGATATGCCCTGCTCGATGTGGGCTCCGCTGACACCGAGATTGAGGGTCAGCATAATGTCGGCCACGGCTCTGGGAGTGAGAACAACTGTCGTCCGTCCCGTAGCCAGATCCACGTTCGTCCGCGCGCGTCTGAATTCGTTCACAGCGTTCTCGTACAACTGGTCGAAATCGACGTCCAGCGCCGTGCCGCCGAAGTAGGCGCCGCCATCGAGCATGTTCGTACCCTCAATCAGCCGCCCATGGACGTAGAACTGATACTGAGTTCGCTCGAACTTCGCATCCACGCCGTCCGAGTTCATGACATGGATGGTCTGCATGTCGCGTGTGGTTCCCGACTCCGCCTGGATGTCCTTCTCATAGTCGAGCAGGCGTGCGACGCCTGCCTCCGAATGCTTCATCATCTCATCGACGGAGAGTTCCGCGACGGTCTTGTCGGAACACGTGAAGTCGGGCAGCCCCCCGGCAACAGCGAAATCAAACTCCATGTCATCGCCGCATGACGCCGTGGCGAGCGCATCGTCCACAAGCCGGTCCAGCTGGGTGAGCTTCGTTGTCGTAGCGAAGCCCAGCTTCCCATCCTTGACCAGCCTCAGAGCGACACCCGTCTCTTCAGTGTTGGCCAGCTCCTTGAGTCGACCGGCCTCGTAGTTCACTTCTGTCTGGAGCGAATTCAGGTAGAAGACCTCGGCCCTTGCGGCCCCTCTGCGGAGAGCTGTCTCAATGATCGTCTTCACCCTACTCACCTCCAATCACGACGTTCTGAATCCTGACGTGTGGGGAGCCGTGGGTGACAGGCAGTGGAAACTGTCCCGCCTTGCCACATCCTCCACCCCCGTCGTGCGCAGCCAAGTCATTTGCCAGGAGATCGATGTTGTCGAGAGTGGTGAAGACATTTCCGGTGAGCGTCACGTCTCGAACCTGCTCCGCCAGCTTCCCATCGCGGATCATCCGGGCGTTGGCGGCCGTGAACGTGAACATCTCGCCGTTCGTCTGCCCACCTGATGCGGAGATGCAGTAGACGCCGTAGTCGACGCCCGCAATCATCTCATCGAACGTGGCCTCTCCTGCGGCGATGCACGTGTTGCGCATCCGCGGGATCGGCGGGAAGCGGTAATCGAGACAACGCGCACTGCCTGTCGGCTTCTCCCCCATCTTGCCTGCGGTCTCGCGCGAGTGGAGCCTCCCGACCAACTCGCCGTCCCGGATCAGGTACGTCTTCTCAGTCGGCACGCCCTCATCGTCGTAGACGAGGTGGCCACGTAAGCCTCTGTCCAACCCGGTATCGTAGACGTTGAGGAAGCGTCGACCGAATCTCCTCCCGAGCTTCATGACCTTCTGAAGATTTTCATCCTCATACACGTTGTCACCCTCAGACAGGTGCCCGAAGGCCTCGTGGATGAAGACGCCGGCGAGTCGCGGGTCGAGGATCACCGTGTACTCTCCACCCTCTATCTTGGACGCGTCCAGCTTGCCCGAAGCTACTCCACAGGCTCTGTCAATCTCTTTGTCGAGTCCCCTGACCACACTGAAGTCGTCGCTCCCACCGAAACCGACGCTGTAGCCTTGAGTGTCACCATCGCGTGTCGCCACCGGTGTCACACGCCCTCCGATGTCGACGCGCTCCTGGTAGACGAGGCCGCCTTCGCTGTTACCGAACCAGAACTTGTGGAAGCGATCGAAGTACGTGACCAGCGAACTCGTGATGGCGTCATTGAAGCCTACTGCGCGCTCACTGTACGCCCGCATTGTCTCGACCTTCTCTTCGAGGGACACGTCGCGCGGGTCATTCTCAAGATCAACAGGTACGTCAGCCACTACCGGTTCAACCTCGGCAAGTTGACTTGTTGCTTTCCCGACGGTCTTGGCCTGATCGATCGCGTACTGCGCGAACTCGTCGAGACGCTCGACACTGTTGAAGGACGCGAAACCCCACCCGCCCTTGTGAAGAGCGCGGACGTTGCCGCCGAAATTCATCTTGCGGCCGAGATCCGACAATCGCGGACCGGTGAAGCCTACGCTGGATTCCTCAGTCTCCTCTAAATGAACCTCAAGGTAGTCGCATCTGTCGGCGAACTTCTTCATCACATGCTCGATGCGCGATTTCATACATCGCTCCTGACGGCGTCTGTCAATAGAATCTATCCCTCAACCAGTTCGATCGTGTGGGTCATCTCCGTTCCATTGGCAAGCGTCTGCCCGACCGTGCAGTACTTCTCTTCGGAAAGCTTGACGGCCCGCTCGACCTTCTCCATAGAGAGCCCTTTGCCGACCACAGTGTACTGCACCTCGATCCGCGCGTAGCCCGCCGGATACCCATCCTTCGGTGTCGCCACCACCCGCACCTCTAGTCCCTCAACAGGCTGACGCATCTTCTGGAGGATCTCCAGGGTGTCGATCCCTGTGCAGCCGGCCAACCCCATGAGCGGGAGTTCCGATGGGCGGTAGCCATCGCCCTCTCCACCGGCTCCCACGCTTGCATCCATCTTAAGCTCGCGGCCATCTCCGTCGATACCGAGAAACTTGAAGCCACCGCCCCAAGTTGCCTTGACCTCGTACATCCGCCACCTCCACCGTAGAGAACCCACGTAGTGCAAACATCTGTCTTTAACAGGAATCGTAATGCAGGGGACCCATGGACACCAGATCGCGTCCCGGAGAGACTCCGGCACCCGCGCGCTCTATCCTACCAGACCGGCGCTCTGTACCCGATGCCGATGGAGGCCGAAAGCACGCGCCCATCCAGCGATTCGGGCAGATTCTGCTCATCTGTTCCGAGGATCGCATACGTGTAGTCGACAAACGCGTATTCGACTCGAAGCGTGACGAAGAACTTGTCAGTTCGGAAGTAGTCCATTCCGGCGCAGGCGAGGATTCCGTGGCCGGTCAGTCGGACATACTCGCCATGCTGTCCATAGGATGCGTCGGTCTCGAGGTTCTGGCGGATGTAGCCAAGACTCAGGAAGGGCTGGAAGGGGCTATCCCCAACCATGCAGTACTTGAGACCGATGTGGGCCAGATCGAGATCCCACTCGGCGCCGTCGATGGTGTGATTGGTCTGAAGGGAGCGCCCCTCGAGACAGATCTTGTCGGCGAGTCCGAAGGAGACGCCCAACCCGAAACCCCAGCCGTCTGTGATGGCATAGTCCCCCACGTAATCGTCACCGAACGGCACGGCGAACCGGGGAACGTCGACCCACACCTCAGCCGCGCCCCGCCGTGAGGAAGGCACGAAGCCTCTGAGACGAGCGTGAACCGTCCCGGGCACGGTGGCGAGAATAGCAAGCGTGAGCGCCAGGACGATAGCCAGTGCCGGTCGTCCCGCTGCACACTCTGCGTCTGTGACAGTCCGAATCCGCATGTTGCCTGACTCCCTGACCCCGAAACTGAGGCGGACGCCGCCTCAGTGGACGCCTCCTCGGTGAAGGGCTGAAGAAAATGGCGGGCGCACCGGCCCGCCCCTTGGTTGACAGACGAGATTCGCCATGCGCCCACAGTCCTATTGGGCGCACACATGCGCCCACAGTCCTATTGGGCGCACCTCCCTAGATAAGTATATAGCGCAGGACAAAGAGGGCGGCAAGAAGATAAACCAGCCAGTGGCATGATGATCATGGTAAGGGAAGCGGGCGGCCTCTCGCGTGGAGACCGCCCGCTGTTGGGGGGGGGTGCGAGCCGCTCATAACCCTTGCAGTGCGACTCGCCCCGGTTCACTCGCCCGAGCGAATGACTTCCTAGATTCCCGCTCCGCCGGGAGCACCTGACGGAGGCATGCCGCCGCCGGGTCTTCCCATCATCCCACCACCTGGACCGCAGTTCATTCCACCACGTCCGCCCATCATGCCGCCACCCGGACCACAGTTCATTCCACGACGTCCACCCATCATACCGCCACCCGGCTTGCCACCCATTGCCCCGGGATGACCACACATGCCCTGGCCCATCTGCATACCGAAGCCCTGGTCAAACAGCACCTTCTGGTCATCCGTCAGGATCTTCCGGACCGCAACGTGCTGCCGGATTCTCATCTTCATCATCTCGGCGCGCTGGCTTGAGATGTCATCGATCATGCGCTCGAGCTTCCCGAAGTCGGGGTTGTCGCCGGTGACCAGGTCGCGCATCTCAAGATGCATGACCTTCATCCTGTTGACCAGTTCAACACGCTCTTCATCGAAGCTGCTCCGGATCTCCTGCATCTTCTCCTGCTGCTGCTCGGTGAACGCCGGCATCGCACCCGGACCCATTCCCGGCCCCCCACGCATGCCACCACCCTTTGATCCACAGTGCCCACCTCTGCCCGCGACCGCCGGAACGACAGCCATCGTTGCCATCACCAGAGCCAGCACTACTACTATGAGGCCTTTCTTCCCGCTCATCGTCTTCTCCCTTCGAAAGTGGGAGGTGTTCCCTCCCTGGTTTGTCTGCTCCCTGTGTCCCCATCCGGCCAGCACCGTCAGCCGCATGCTGCTTCGTGTTGCCGGCCGGAGGAATTTCCATGCACCCCTCTTACAGCAACCGAGATGCCAACCGTGCCAGAACCGTGCGGGGCTATCGTCCAGGTTACATAACATCTGATAGAACTGAATGTTACACGGTTGATTTTCTCAGATGAGACACGCACTCAGAGCTTCGCGGAAGCCCCGGCGTGAAGGAACTGCCCATTTGGGAGGATAGACCGACTGGAGGTGCGCAGAATCTGCGCGGTCAGGATTCGATCTCGTACTCTTTGATCTTGTTCTGGAGGGTTCTGCGTGAGATGCCCAGGGTCTTCGCCGCGTGAGTCCTGTTGCCCTCGGTCTGCGCGAGGGTCTTGATGATGATGCCGCGCTCCATTTCGCGGATCGTTACACCGATCTTCTCTCCGTCGACATCGGAGTCCGGAACCGCCTGTAGCTTCGCCGGAAGTTGCTCAGGGAAAACCGTCTCGCCACGAGAGAGAATCGTGGCGCGGTGTATGGCGTTCTCGAGTTCGCGGACGTTCCCGGGCCAGTCGTAGTTCATCATGACGCGCATCGCCTTGGGTGACATTCTCTTTGGCTTCGAGCCTCTATCGGCGTGCTTCTTGAGGAAGTGCCCGACAAGGAGCGGTATGTCCTCCTTGCGGTCCCTGAGCGGCGGTATCATGATGTTCACGACATTGAGCCTGAAGTACAGATCCTCGCGGAAGCTCCCCTCAGCAACAGCCGCGTCCAGATCCCGATTGGTCGCAGCTACGATGCGGACGTCGACCGTGATGTCGTTCGATCCGCCCACGCGCTGAAGGGTATGATCCTGCAGGAATCGGAGCAGCTTGGCCTGCAGTTCGGACGACATGTCGCCGATCTCATCCAGGAAGATGGTCCCGCCTGCCGCGAGTTCGAACCTCCCCCGCTTCTGCCGACCGGCGCCCGTGAAAGCGCCCTTCTCGTGGCCAAACAGCTCGCTCTCGAGAAGCCCTCCAGGAATAGCCGAGCAGTTCACCGCCACAAACGGCTTGTGTCCGCGCGGGCTCGCCCCGTGCACCTCGTGCGCGATGAGTTCCTTGCCTGTTCCGCTCTCCCCCAGGATGAGGACCGAGGCATCGCTCGCGGCGACGCGACGCGCCATCTCCAACACCTCTCGCATCGCGAGGCTCGCCCCGATGATCTCACTCGACGGCTCAATCTCGAGTGGCCTCTCCTCGGGCGCCCCCGACGACTCGTCCGTGAATCTTGATATGATCGAACGAACCTCATCGATGTCTATCGGCTTCGTGATGTAGTCGAATGCCCCGAGCTTCATCGCTTCGACCGCGGTCCCCACCGACGCGTAGGCCGTCATCATGATGATGCCGCAGTCGGGGCTTGCCTTCTTCATCCGTCTCAGTGCCTCAACACCGTCGATGCCCGGCATCCGGATGTCCATTATGACCAGGTCGTGGAATCCCTCGGCCAGCGTCTCGATGCCGCTCTCGCCGTCGGGTGCGACCTCCACGGCGTGACCGTCGCTCCCAAGCACGGCCTTGAGAAGCTCGCGCACACTCGACTGGTCATCAACGACCAGGATTCTGAGGTGGTTCTCCGCCATCCGGACATGCTCCCCGATACGCTCGAATGCTCGTCTTGCTTACGTTGGTGATGCCGCAAACATCATCGAGAACGTCGTCCCCGTCCCCTTCGTGCTCGTGACATGGATGTGGCCGCCGTTCTGTTCCACGAGCCGCGATACTATCGTCAATCCCAGCCCCGTTCCTGTCGGCTTCGTCGTGTAGAACGGTTCGAACAGCTTCGCCTGCTCCTGCTCACTCATACCATCACCAGTGTCTGTGACTTCAATAGCGACGTGCCGCGGTCGCTCGTCTCCGCTCGCCGGGATCGCGCCACCTTCGGGAGCAACCATCGTCGTTGTCACCTTGAGCGTCCCGCCGTCCCCCATCGCTTCCATTCCGTTCAGAAGCACATTGAGAAGCGCCTGGCGCACCTGTCTCGCATCCACGAGGATGTGCGGCAGCTTCTCGGCCAGCTCGGTGACGATCTTGACGTTCTTGAAATCCGCGTCCTCCGAAACGAGCGAGAGCGCGTCCTCGACGATGGCGTTCGTGTCGCTCGGACGGATCTCTGCGATGACAGGCTTCGCGAAATCAAGCAGCTCTTGCACGACTCGATCAAGTCGCTCAACCTCTTCGATCATGATATCGGAGTATCGCTCCTCCTCGGACCCCGGACTGAACTTGCTGCGGAGGAACTGTGCAAACCCCTTGATCGAGCTCAGGGGATTGCGCACCTCGTGAGCCACGCCGGCCGCAAGTCTGCCGAGTGAGGCAAGCTGACGTCCTCGCTCCAACTCACCCTTCAGCTCCTCGATCTCGCGCAGGTCCTGGTAGAGCAGGACCGCTCCCGCTCGCTCCCCGTCCTCGCCCCGGAGCAGCGATGCGCTAACCGAGACAGGGATCTTCTCCCCCTCGACGACGGCTGTCGCTTCCACTTCCACTATGTCCTTTTCACCGCGCAGCACGAGGTCCACCCCCACCCTCTCCGGACCGGGATCGAGACCGGCCACATCGTCGAGACCTCGTCCAACAACGTCGGCATTACCCAGTCCAAACAGAGTGCGCGCCCGCGAGTTCACGGTCACGATGTGCCCATCGGCGTCGACGGATATCAGCCCGTTCGCCATGCTCTCAATGACGTTCTCCGTATACGTACGCATGTTGGCGAGCGCCGTCTGCGTCGAACGATACGCAGACGTCACGAAGAGGAAGTAGATAGCAGCTCCACCGACCAGGATCAGGACGGCGGCGAGGAGAATGGTGCGATTACGCGAGAGAGCGAACGTCGCCTCGATCTCAGTGGGATCGAGCGCCACTACGCCGTAGAGGCGTGTTGGGTGCGACAGGTCGATCGGCCTTCCCAGAAGCTCGGACAGGCGTACTGCCACCGCCTGCATGTCACAGCGCGGCCTCATTCTGCGCCCGAACTGTCGTGGGGGCGGCTCGCAGAGCATCGCGGGATGTATGTCGATGGCCGTCACGTACTGCTGAAAGGTGTGCCCCTCGATGGTAACGCGCTTCCTGTGGATGGGTGACGCGTCCGGTCTGTCCTCCGCCGGCAGCCAGCCGATGTGAGGCTCCCCTACCATCGCAGTGTCGCTGTGCGCGACAACGGTCCCATCGGAATCGAGAAGGGCAAGATACTCAGCCTGGCTGCGGTTGGCAGCTTCGGAGAGGAAGAACTCGAGACGTGACAGCTGCCACCTGGGAGAGACAAGCTCGGTTCTGAGATCGGTACTTAGAAACATGAGCATCGCGCCGGCCTTGCGCTCCATGCCGTCAGCCACGTGCAGCCGCCCTCTTTCGATGTCGCGCATCGATGTGAGCACGACCACGGCCGCGATGACGAAGACGCCGACGATGATCGACGTAATGGGGATGTATGTGACCCGGAATCTTCTCAAGCCGGACTCCCAGGGAGGCCTCTATCGACACTCTCGCCGCCGTCCACGACGGCCGTCCACGGCGGCCGTACCGGCGTGGCTGTGCCGGGTCGCGACGCGGACGCGTGCGCAAGTCGGAATACAGCAGTTTCTGATTAGACACCAGGAGAGACGAGGAGGGCAAGGACAATCGCGGAGAGTGCACTGTACGGAAGACAGGTGCGGCTCTTGGGAGATGGTGCTTCAGTACTCACGAAGTGTTCCGGTGACCCGGACATGGTCGCACGCTCGTCCGAGAACGATGAGGCCAACTACGACGGAGACAACGGCGGATACCAAGAGGAAGGTGAGGTGTGTGGAGGTGGACGCGTCGCCGGCAATGGCGGTGGACGCGTACTGCGTCGACCCGCGAAACCCGGCTCGGACCACAGGGAGAACGTGCGATGTGGGAAACACCCAGGCCGCCCTCTGCAGCCAGACGGGCATGAGCGAGACCGGGAAGTAGACACCGCCGAGCAGTCCTGAGAGCGTTCCGAACGCCCATGACACGGGCTCCCCCTCCTTGAAGATCATGATGAGGCCGGCCGAGACAAGCCCGATTCCACTCACTGTCAGGGAGTAGAGGATCACTGCCGTAAGCGCAGTGAGTGTGACCGGGATCGTCACATTGAGCAGGATCAGGACGATCACTGCCAGCCCGAGCACTGCGCCCTGTCCGATGATGGTCTCCGATAGCCCCGCCAGGAACACGAGCAACGTGATGGACCTGCCGCTCGACACGAGTTGCTCGAAGGTACCCTGGAGTTGCTCCCGCCTGACGGCCTTGCGGAAGGCGTGAAGCCCGGAGGCGGCGACACCGTGAACGGCTACACCGATGAGCGCGAAGGCCGTGTAGGTCATCCCCACTTCATCCTCGAAGCCGGGCCCCGCCAGTTCCACGACCTTCCCTACAAACAGAAAGGTGATCGCGGACAGGATAAGTGACGCGAACCCCAGGAGCAGCTTCGACCGGTAGCTCGCGTACGTCAGTGCGCTCCTCACAACGAAGGCCCAGGCGAGATTCATGACGTCCCCTGACATCATTCACACTCCAATTCCACGACCTGCTCGCAGAATCGGGACTCCCCCATCCTGTGAGTCGCCATCACGAGGGCGCACCCGCCCTTGAGCCTCCGCTCGATCGCGGAACACACGAGAGCGCAACCGACGACGTCCAGAGAGGCAAACGGCTCATCCAGAAGAAGGAGCTCCGGCCCACCAAGAAAGGCCCTCGCCACAGCCAGTCGCGAGCCGGTTCCCCTGGAAAGCCGACCGGCGCGCACGTTCAGCCACGGCTCCAGACGAAGCTCCTCCGCAACGCGATCGATGGCCGAAGACAGTCCCCTGCCACTGAGACCCGCGAGGCGCCCGAAGAACGCGAGGTTCATCCTGGTTGTCAACCTCACGTAGAACGAGCGCTCGGCGCCGAGGGAGACCCCGACGCGGCGTCGAACATGCGCCGCCCGGTGAGTCACGTTGAAGCCACAGACGACGGCGCGCCCGAGCGATGGCTTGAGGAGTCCGGCGGCAATGCGGAGTGCCGTGCTCTTCCCGGCGCCGTTCGGACCGATGAGAGCGGCCGCCTCGCCCGGCGCCACACTGAAGCTGAGATCTCTCAGCGCGTCCAGTCTCTGCCCGCGGCGCAGGAAGTGCTTGCCGACGCCTGAGAATTCCACGGCCTTCATTCGACTACCGCGCGGAACTCGAACGCCTTGATGCTCTGGGTGCGCGCGCTTATCACGATGAGATCATCCCCGCCGTCGCCGTTCACATCACACACGAGCACGTCCGACACCGCGATGCCATCTGGGAGAGCGACGATCTCCTCGCCTGCTCCCCGCCTGAGCACCTGGCCGCCTCGCTCATGCCACGCCACGAGACACGATACGGCGGCTCCACCTGATCCTGCGTTCCCGAGCGCGACCGGCACGGGCGCGTCGTAGACATCACCTCCGAGGTCGATTTCCCAGACGCGCCTCTCCCACTTGGGCACTGCCGCGTACAGCATGCCGTCACTACAGCCAAAGACAAGCTCACAGCCGGCTGAGCCATCCACATCGACCGGCGCCATCTCGCCTATCGGTTCCCCGGTCCCTGCGATCGCGTCTCTGATGAAGCGCGGCAGTCGCTTGCTGGCTAGCACTTCCCTGTGAGACTCGTTGCCGAACAGCACGCGAACCAGTTCATCGCCTGTCGCTCCATCCAGAACGATGAGTGCGCCGGCGAAGCAACCGACGGCGACCTCGTTGTACCCATCGCCGGTCAGATCTGCGACGACGGGCACATTGCTGGCGACACCCTCGGGGTTCAGGCGGCCCTTCTCACCCAGCTTCAAGCTCCAGAGATCATCGCCGGCCGATGAGACACATTTGAGGACGTTCGCGTTCTCCACGACCAGGATCTCCGACGCACCGTCCCCGTCGATATCGGCGCACTTGAGCTTCGACAACCCGTCCCCGAACACGCTCTCGTCATGCGTAGCGATCCTTCTCCAGCGTTCGACCAGGCCGGGAAGTTCCAGGGCCACCATGTAATCGCTCTTGTCGCCTTGAACAGTCACGATTATGAGTTGCTCTCCGGATGTCGTTCGCGCAACGCCGACACCACGGACCCTTCCTGACAGCCCGTACTCCGAGAGGGTCTTGCCGGTGGCGCCGCTCTGAATCAGAACACTGCACGCGAAACACGTCACTACCTCCTCCCCCGGAGAGCCCGGGAGGTCGACCGCGAGCACATGGACCGCACCTGCGTAATCGGCGCGCCAGATCTCAAGGCCTTCCTCAAGTTCGAGCGCGATCACCGTGGAGGATCCCCTTCCCTTACCCATTGTCACGATGGCTTCGCGAGTCCCATCCCCATCGAGGTCCGCAAGAAGCGCCTCGGCGACATTCGCACCCGCGACGCCGAGGTTCATCGCCCACAGTTCGTTCAGCCTCACTGAGCCGGCGACCACCGGTGAAGCGACGTCCGACATCGAGGACGCCTCCACGCCGGCGCCGGCATGCGCCGCGGTGAGTGCCCCTGCACACAGGATCGCTGCGACTGTGATGACCCCTATCGATCGCGTCGCCATGGCGCCCACAGAACACCCACACGCGGCTCTCATCTCTTCCCCCTAGTAATCGACGAGACAGACGTCTCTGTTGCCGCAGCTTCCGAAGTCGAACCCGCACTGATCGACAGAGCCGCAGTCTCCCCAGTCAATGAAGATGTAGCACAGGAGCGAGTCCGGCACCGCGCCTGACGAGTCCGGACCGCCGTTCGCCAACCTGAGATGATTCATCGTTTGACCCCCTTCCCAAACACCACCTTCCCCTGCACCTACCCCGTATCAATGAAGCAGTTGTCATGCTGCTCACACCCGCACCCGGCATCCAGGATCCAGCAGAGATCCGACGACGGACACTGTGAGTAATCGACGAAACATATCTCACTGTTCTCCGTTTGCGCCGCTACCTCGGCCGTCCCTCTGATGCCGTTCGCCAGCTTCATGTGCTTCAACCCCATCACCCCCTCTCCCTCTCCCTTGCCTCACCACTCACCTCCACCCGCGGACGATCCCTCACGTTTGCCTCGCGGTGGGCTTTGCCTCGCGCCCGTCCACGCAGGCGCCTCCGCCGCTCCTCCGGAAGCTCCGCATACAGCCACATCGAGAGTTCGATGATCCTCCTCCGTACCGAGCACCGCACAGCATCGTGCCCCACGGATTCGTGCGGCATCGTCTCCAGATCGTGATAGCAGGGGCCACCGCACAGGTCACGTGCCCAACAGTTGAGACAGTCGGACGACGCTGCCCGCAGTCTCCCAAGCAGTGACGCGATCGCCCCGCGGTCGATGCCACCAGCCACGTGTCCCACGGCGAAAGGGCCGTCGCCGGCGAATCTGTGACAGAGATAGAGCGTCCCGTCCGTCGCAACACAGAGATAGCGCGCCCCGGCACCACACGGAGAGTCGCGGCGAGACCCGCTGGCCAGGAGCGCCATGGGCTCGGTGAAGCTACTCACCGACGGGCGCGAGCCGCTCAAGAGCGCGTCGAGTTCCGCTTCGGCAAGCGCCTCGAACTCAGAGCAGAGCCTCCGAGCGAACTCCGTTCTCATGCTCGTCCCACTCACCGGCGCCAGGTGCACCATGGAGAAACCGAGCCCCGTGAGATGCTCCACAAGGGCGGTCAGTGATCCCGATGACTCGGTCACGGTCGCCCGAACACCCACATTGAAGCCAGGAGGCAACTCTTCCAGATTGCGGATGATATGCGCGTAGGATCCATCGCCGTTCAGGAAGCGGCGATTGGCATCGTGATCCTCCTCGCTGCCGTCCATGCTGATGAGACAATCGATCCCGAGTTCGGCGAGAACCTCCGCGGCGCCGGGCTCAAGCAGTGTTCCGTTCGTTGTCATGTGGAAGTGGATCTCCCGCCCCACCTCCTTGGCCCGCTCCCTCGCGTATCGGACGACCGGGCGGAGCAGCTCCGTCGCAAGGAGAGGCTCTCCGCCGAAGAACACGATCGACACCTCCGGCTCGCCGAACGACTCGCGCATCAGGACGTCGACGGCCTTGAAGGCGACATCCTCGGTCATGGTATCACCGGCCATGCTCTCCTCATGATGTCCGCCACCCACCCGAGAGGCCGGCGCAGCTCCGAGATAGCAGTAGGTGCACGAGAGATTGCAGATATTGCTCACGTTGAGCGCGAGCGACTTGATGGATATCTCGATCGCCCCAGTCTGCCGTCCGTCTTGACAGGGCTCCCCATCCGGCGCGAATCCCGCCACCTCGGATATGCCGGTTCGTACGGAGGCCGCGCCGTGGTTGAGTTCGAGTACGGCCCGCTCAGCCTCGGGCGCCCGTTTCCTGAGCCACCTGATGGTGTCCCGAGCGACGGTGTCTGCCTCGAAGAAGAACCCGGACGCGGGATCGAATGCGAACTCCTTCCCTGCCACGCTGAACGTGTGCAGCTCACGCGCCGCCACGATTGCGCGCGCGACGGAGTCGTGCGGATCGAGGCCGTGCGAGACGGAGCCGCATGGGTCGGAGTCGTGCGGATCGGGCGCATTCGGAATCGAGCAGTGCTCCGGATCGGTTCGGGCGGCTCGCGCCTCAAGTGAGAGACGGCGGGTCATTCGGGCGTTACCGCGGGCGGCGTCGCGAAGCACGGTGCCCAGGAATTCCGCGAGCTCTGGGCATGGGAGATCCTCTGCCGTAGCGAGTGCGCGCGCGTAGCACGCCTCCATCGTTCCTGTGACTCTCTTCAGTGCGCCGGACTCGACCGCCATCCTGATGAGACCTCTCGCCGACAGCCCCTCCGGGAGTTCGGTGCGGCCGCTCCACCGAAGGAGCATCCACACTGTCGCCGACGGCCGATGCGCTTCCAGATCCTCGCGAAGATCGACCAGATCATCGGCCAGCTGGTAACCGGCGTGGTACTCCTCTATCAGCCGTTCCATGACTGGAAGAAGATCTGGACGCCCGCCGAGAGTGGCCACGGCAGCCGCCGTTACCTTGAGCGGCGACATCTTCCTTCCCAGATGGAGAAGCGTGTGATCGAGTTCATCATCTCCGACGCCCCTGACACCTCCGTCACCGTGGTGGATCGACAGCTCCCACTCGAGGCTTGAGAAATACTCATCCATGAATCGGTCGTAGTGCTGCCAGAACTCGCTCTCCCTGGGCAAGAGCTCGCCGTACAGGCGAACGAACTCGGACAGACATCTGTCACAGAAGCCCAACGCTCTCGGGCCGGCTTCGGTTGTGCCGTCCAGGAATCCATCCTGGGAAAGGAAGTGCGCTGTGGCGAATGCGTTCCCCAGAGACATCGCTCTGGCGGCATCACGGTCGCCCTCAAACCGTATGCCCTCGATCAGAAGGAACGGAAGCGCGACGGCGATGTTGGTCGGTCTGATGCCCCTGTCCGACATCGTGTTCTCCGAACGGAGACGACTGACGGACGACTCGAAGCTGGACGCGACGAGGCGCAGTTCCTCCTGCATGTCGAATCGGCTTCGTCTGTTGGCTGGTGCCGGTACTGCTGTCACCATTAGGTTTGACCCGTTGGGGAGCATCCGTGGATTCGGGGGTAGGTACTGCGGGAAGCAAGTTGCCGACCAGCTCAGACGGACTGAGGCTGAGCAGGGTCGATGCCATTGCAGGCAGCGCAGAGGGACGCGAATATAGAGAACGGCGTGGCCTCATGGCCACGCCGCGCACTGCTTGAACTGTCTACTTGGATTACACGCTACATCGCCCTTGAATGCGGAGAGCCGGCAGGCGAATTGTGGAAGGACGCTCGCGCCTGCCGGCTTCGTGGGCTGGACCCCATCCTGGGAGGAGAGTGCAGCTGACCAGTGGTGCCGGACGGATGAAGTCCATGTGGAGAGCTGTTGGGTGTTGCCTCGTTGGTGTCACTCCTTGCTGTCACCCAGTGTTTCTTCTCTATCGTCTGCAGCTGCCGGCAGGTGCCAGGAGGTGTAGCAGCTGTTCAAGTTCAGCCGAGGAACGGCGAGGCTATTCCGATGAGCAGGATCACGATTATTATCTTAACTCTCGCCGCGCTCGGCATGGCTACTCTCTCTCTTCTATATCATCTCTCCGATGGATCCGGAGAGCCTGTGGTTCCTGGAAGGGAGGAAGGCCATAGAGCGACCGGACTCGCCCCCCTGATAATTTCACTCACGGCCACACCCCCTTCCAAGTCCTGTTGTCAAAGTTCTAACCCTATTAAGGGCAGACATCGTGCCAATTTGGGCCAATCGGACTCCTAATCGTGCTCCCGATCAGCAGAGCTAAACCACCTACCCTCTGCAAGTTACGGCATTGACCATTTGGGTGACCGAACCTCAGTTCAGTGAACGGTGGCAGGTTTTGACCGCAGATCGGAAGCTCTTGAAGGGGATTGCCGCTAACTTGGCCAAGTAACAGCAGTTACGCGACCGTCACGTTTACGACGCTGTGTCAGAGATTGGACGCTTCTGGAGAGCCGGAGGGACGCCTCCCGGGTGGCCCGGAGCGGCAATGAAAAACGGGCCGGCTTCGGCCCGATACGGATGGAGTTCGGTGGTTGACTTGTGGTGAGATCGACGGCGGCATGCGTAGTCGCTCACACCAGGGTTACCCTATTCCGTGCTTCTTCATTTTCGCATGCAGACCCGTGCGCGATATGCCTAGGATCCCGGCTGCCTGCTGTTTGTTCCACGCCGTGCGGTCGAGCGCCTCGAGGATCCGGCTCCGCTCCAGCGCGTCTACTTCATCTCTGAGCGACCGGGGGCCACCCTCATCGGACTCGGCGCCCGTACCCACATCGACACGAGTCCTGATCTCGGGACCTACTTTGTCCATGCCGATGGTCTCGCCGCTCTTGGTCAAGGCAACACCGCGACGAACCTCGTTCTCCAGCTCCCGCACGTTGTTTCCACACCATCCGTGCCTCAGGAAGAGCTCTCTCACTTCCCGCGTGAACCCGGGGATCGTCTTTCCCTCTCGCTTCGCGTAGAGCTCAAGGAAGTGGTCCATCAGCCCCGGGATGTCCTCCGGACGCTCCCTGAGCGGAGGCACTTCTATCGTGATGGCGCAGAGCCTGTAGAACAGGTCCCGTCTGAACTCGCCGCTCTCGACGTCCTTTCGCAGGTCCCTGTTCGTGGCGGAGACGACGCGGGCATTGCTCGTCCTCGTGACGCTCTCTCCCACTCTCCGGAACTCGCCACTCTGGAGGAACCTCAGGAGCTTCACCTGGAGCCCGGGACTCATCTCACCTATCTCGTCGAGGAAAAGCGTTCCATCCGCCGCGGTCTCGACCAGGCCCTGTCGATCGCGGTCTGCATCCGTGAAAGCGCCCCGGACGTGCCCGAAGAGCTCGCTCTCCTGGAGGTTTGGAGCGATGGCGCCGGAGTTCAGGGCCACGAACCTTCCAGTGGCCGTACTGCTGCTGTAGTGGATGGCCTTGGCGACCAACTCCTTGCCGACGCCAGATTCTCCGCGTATGAGAACCGGCACACGACTGTCCTCCAGCTGTTCGATCGTAGCCAGGATCTGGACCATCTCGGGGCTTCGGGTGATGAGCCCAACCGTCTCAGCCGAGTCCAGCAGCTTATCGGCCTCCTCACCGGTCGAGCGCAAGACCATGGTCCCACCGACGCGTGAGTGGGTGAGGCCAAGCACCCGGCCTGATGCACTCAGGAATTCCACGTCGCTCTGCGTAAACGCAACCGACCTGTCACCTCGAGAGCGATCCGCGTACACGAGGTAGACCCGCTCGCGGTCGAACCCGACTTCCACCGGCAGGAGCGCGAGCGCGCCCACTTCGGGTTGGGTGAAGGCACCGTGGGAATGCCCGTTGCTGACGACGAGAGGACGCGAATGACCACGTTTCGAAACCGTCGTCCGCACGAACCGGCTCACATCCGACACGCCTCTTCCCGTCGTATCGACCGAAGTCGTCACCGACGTGGCGCCTCCGTCGGCGACCTGGAAGAGAACCAGCCGGTCCGCCGACAGAGCGCTCGCCAACTCCCCGGCGAAGCGATGGAGATCGTCGGGACTTGGCTCCGTCGTCTCAAGGAACCTGTAGCCTTTGGCAATCAGTGCGTACCGACCCCGGCGAACGATTCCCGCGTCTGCCAGAATTGCATCTAGTTCCATAAGTGCGGCGTCGATCTTGGCTAGACCGTGGCTGTCGTGCGCCGCCTCAAACCTGAGCCGCGCGCTCTCAAACCACCTGCGCGCACGGTCGGGCAGTCCGCTCGCCTTGAGCGCCTTGCCGCGTTCAAACTCACATTGCGCCACCCAGTTCGGCAGGCCGATGCGCACAAAGATGGCGGACGCAGACGAGAGCCGGGCTTCGATCAGATCGATCGGCGGTTCGTCCCCGACCGATGACTCCCTGAGGCCGATACCATCCGTGAGCGCCGCCCTCGCGAGTTCGAACGACTCGCCGATGCGACGCAGTATCTCCTCTGCTCTGTGGATGAGAACCTCGGCAGCGGTCCGTTCCCCCTTGGCGTAGCAGACACTGGCCAAAACGCGCAGGGTCGCACCCTCTTCGAGGCTGTCGTTGATCTCGCGCGTGAGCTTGATGCCGTCGGAGCAGTCACGCTCCGCCTCGTCGAGCCTGCCGAGTTCCATGTAGACCTCGGCGCGCCTCCTCAGGACCTCGCCCACAACATCACTGTTTGAGGAAAGCCTGTACGCGCATCCCAGCGCTCGATTGAATTTCCTAAGCGCCTCCTCATACTCGCCACGATCCATCTCCAGATGACCGATGAACTCGAGAGCCAGAGCCTCGGCCCTCAAGTACCCGTTCTCCTGGCTTGTCGAGAGAGCGTTCTGGAAAAGCCTCTGTGCCTCTCCCCACTCGCGCCGCATGCGGAAGACGTTTCCGAGCGCCGACTCCGCGGCCACGAGGCCACGAGTCGCGCCGATCTGCCCGTAGAGCGAGCGAGCTTCGTTGAGCTTCTCTTCCGCCTCACCCCAGCGGGAGAGCTTGTAGAGGATGATGCCGAGGTTGGTGAGACGGTCCGCGATTGCCACCGCGTGACCGAGTCTCCGGTCGATGGTGAGAGCACTGTCTATGTACTCGAGCGCGCCGTGGAAGTCGCCCGACCGCTTCGCCAACACGCCCAGGTTGTTGTAGGCGGCCGCGAGTCCGGCCTCATCGCCGAGGCGCTTCTGTGTTACGAGGTAGTCGGTGAAGTAGTCGCGCGCCGCCTTGATGTTGCCCAGTTCGGCGTTCGCGATACCTAGAACCTTGCCTGCCTCAGCCAGAAGGCGGCTGTCAGGTCTTGTTCTCAGGATCTCGTAGGCCTTCCGTCCTGCACGCAGCGCCTCATCGTAGCGTCCGCTCTCGATCTCAACGCGGGCGAGCACGACGTTCGCATCGGCCCACGCTGACCCATTATCTTCACTGAGATCGAGGTCGTCCAGTTTCGCGCACTTGCGCCTGGCGTCATCATAACTGCCGAGACCGAGGTGGCACTTCGCGATCCTCACCAGAAGGGCGGCGGCCTCAGGGTCGGTGAGCTTCTGGCGAAGCTCACCGGCCTCGGCCTGTTCGAAATAGCTCAGCGCATCAGTGTAGCTATCGGATTCGAGATAGACATCGCCCAAGCGCATCGCCGCGACTGCAGCATCTCTGCCGCTTTGCGACTTCAGCACCTTCTCGAACGCTTTCAACATCTCGCGTTCCGGCGCTTCGTCTTTTCCCTTGTCGCTCATGGTCCTGTCCCTGCGCTGAGGTCAGGAAATCCGGACGAACATCAGAACACTCAGAGGATCCAGAACATCCAGTTCAGAACCATCCGCATCCGCACGCTCCACAGTCCGCCCTTTGGTGCGAACTGCTTTGCAGTCTGTCCGTCGTCACCCTCTCCGTCGCCGCCATCACCAGGAACGTCCGGATCCGGAATGCCGTCCGGGTCACCTGGTGTCGCGTCGCCCCAACGATCATCGTCACCACCGAGTTCCCCATCATCGTCCATGTACGTGATCGAAGAGCCCACCTGAGAGTTGCTGGACGGACTATCCGTCCGAATCGCTGAGTTCGCCGCTCCCGCAATGAGCAAAGAGCCCAGTGCGAGGACCACGAGCAGGATGAGCACCCTCTTCATGTGCATAGGTACCTCCCTGTGGTTTCTGAGGAGTAGCCGTGTCCCTGTACAGCGTTGTTCGCCGCCTAGGGGTATGCGTCGACGTGCCCCGCCGGCGGCGGGTTGACGCT
Source organism: uncultured bacterium (assembly GCA_964521425.1). Lineage (GTDB taxonomy): Bacteria > Joyebacterota > Joyebacteria > Joyebacterales > Joyebacteraceae > Joyebacterum. The sequence goes on along the minus strand of CAZFRO010000009.1, from coordinate 22,307 downwards.
ACATGGGGGGATCCTGTACAGATTTAACGAGTCCAACTACATTGTAGCGTCTGAGATACCATACTGTCAATGGGAATCCTGTTTCTGGCGAACCCCATTCAGGAACAGACCATTGCCTGGGGTCGTGCCACACGCTCTAGAGCAGAAAATCCTCCAGCTCATCACGTTCCCGCTCGGGCGATGCCGCGTCGGTACGCCCGCCCGAGGGGCGGATTCGCTCGCGCATGACGACAGGGCCCATGCCGTGCATGTCGCCGGACCATCTGGCCAGGAGGTCCAGAAGCTCCCGCACACGGGCATCCGGCGAGTCCCAATCGACCTGGTACCAGACCCAGCGTCCGTCCTTCTCCTCGACGGCGAGCCCGGCATTCTTCAGTTTCCGGAGATGGTACGAGACCTGCGGCTGCGCGAGTTCAAGCTCGGCAACGATCTGCGAGACGTTCTTCCGCGCATCCAGAATCGCGAAAAGGACACGCAACCGTGTCGCGTCTCCCAGCTCACATATCATCTCGCCAAGTCGTGTCATGCGGTCCCCTGCGCCGGTGGGCACGATCCCTCACACCATCGTCACAAGAACTAACATCAGAGCGCCCCGGTAGTCAAGGCCCGTGGCTGCTTCCACAAACACGCATCACAGTGTATGATTGAAGGTGGAATATGAGAATCGGCGCCGGCGAGCTTGAGCGGCGCCAAGGCGCTCAAGAGCGAGACACAACCACAAGGACTCTATCGGTGACAAATCGCACTCCCGACCTCAAGGGCATGCTTCTATCGGAACTCGAGGAGCTGGTCTCTGAACTGGGGCAGCCACGCTATCGCGCAGATCAGATGGCCAACTGGCTCTTCACGAGGGGCATCCAGGACATCGCTCAGATGAAGAACCTGTCAAAGGCGCTGAAGGAGTCCCTCGCCTCCAAGACATCCATAGCACGCTCGAAGCTCGTGTCTGCGGTGCGCTCCCGCGTGGACGACACGGAGAAGCTCGTGCTCCAATACACTGACGGCTCGCGGATCGAGGCGGTCATTCTGACGGATGACGAGCGGCACACGGGATGCATCTCGACCCAGGTCGGCTGCCGCTTCCGGTGTCGGTTCTGTGCAACGGGTGCGATGGGGTTCAAGCGCAACCTCTCCCCCGGCGAGATAGTCGAGCAGATCATCCAGCTGCAGAAGCGCCTGGATCCTGTGAGACTCAACAACCTCGTCTTCATGGGGATGGGCGAACCGCTCGACAACTACGACGCCCTTCTGAAGGCAATCAGGATCGCCAACGCACCGTGGGGACTCTCAATCGGAGCGCGCAAGATGACGGTCTCGACGGCGGGGATCGTACCGGGCATCAGACGGCTCGCCGATGAGGGCCTCCAGATCAACCTCGCGGTCTCGCTCAATGCACCAACCCAGGAACTCCGTGCGCATCTCATGCCGATCGCCAGGAAGTACCCCCTGGACGAGCTGATGGATGCGCTCAGGCACTACGCTAAGACTGTCGGGAGACTGGTCACGTTCGAGTATGTGCTTATGAGGGGCGTCAATGATTCACCGGAGATGGCTATTATGTTGGGCAGGCTCGTGAGCGGCATGCTGGCAAAGATCAACGTCATTTGCTACAATGAGGTGAAGGGTGCGCGGTATAAGGCCCCTGACAATGAGACGTTCACGGATTTCATTACGAGCCTGCGGCAGCAGTGCCCCACGGTTGTCCGCAGGATAAGCCGTGGGAGTGACATCTCGGCGGGCTGCGGGCAACTGTGTGTACTTCCGGACACTAGATGAGAAGACTCGAAGCGACGATACTAGCGGTTGTTATGCTCGCTACTGCTGTGGCTGTGGCTGGGGCGGCGGCCCCGTTCGACGGCGATCTGCAGAACCTCGTTGCGCAGATTGAGGATATCATCCCTGCGACCTGGCGCGTAATCGAGGCCGACACGGCTGCGGCTCCGATCGGCTGGTCCGGGGAGAGCGGCGGCATCTACGTGATGGCCGAGGACACGTCGACTCGCTTCTACCACCCCGACGGATTCCACTACTACTCGTTCTACCGGATCTGGCTCATGCCTCCCGACTGGGAGGGTGAGATGAGACTTACTCCATACATCTCAGACAGCACCCCGGCCTATCTCTTGGGAATGAGCGACGACTGCGCGGCCTTCTACCACTCGGCCGGCGGAAATGTCTGGGAGCGCGGGCCGCGCGAACTCTGCAACGCGCTCGGTCTCAACAGAATCTGCCTCACGGATCTCTCACGCCGCGTCGTCGATCTTGAGTTCGATCAGCGACTGCGGACGCGACTCAAGAACCTGGAGGAGAAGGCCGGAGCGAGTATCGTCCTGCACCCCCAGCGCATCATCGGCCTCACGGGTGACGGACCAAGTCTCTATATGGAGTACGTCTTCACAGGGGAAGTGGAAATGGAGGAAGAGAGTAGGCTGGCGTCATTGACTCAACGCCTCGCCAGCGATGTGTTCTCCACATTCCCTGAGATCGAGTCTCTCTACGTCCGTCGATGCAACAGCGACGCTTTCACCGATACAATCGTTACTCGCGACTAAGGATGCGCCATGCCACGCTCGATACTGATCACACTGACACTGGTTCTCTTCGCCTTCACCGGGATTCCGAACGGAGTGGCTGAAGCGGCCGACGACGAAGGCGCCTTCATTAGCATAAACACGGCGGAACTCGTCGGGTGGGAGGATGGCAAGGGCTTCCGGCCGACGGTCGATACCTACTACAACCGTGTGGATGGCCTGCTCTTCTATGCTGGAGTGGAATACGAACGCTACACGACCATGCACCCGCGGCTGGAGGTGCGTCGAGGATGGGCTTCGGCAAGAGCAGACAACTACTACTTCATCCTGGTCGAGCAGCCCCTCTTTTCTTCCGACTCGTTCTCACTTGGCGTTTCGCTCTACAACAGGTCCGCCTGGAGCCGCGAAGACGAGGAGATGATCACCGACATCGAGAACAACCTTCTGGCCCTCTTCTTCCGTCAGGAGTTCCGCAACTACTTCCGGCGCGAGGGCTTCACGGTATTCGCCGAGCACGAGTTCACGACAGGGGCATCGATCCGCGCAGAGTACGCGAGCGATGAGCTGTCGTCGCTCGACACCAGACAGCATGTCTGGAGCGCCTTCCGCGCGAAGTCCGACTGGGAGGAGAACCCGCCCCTCGAACGCGGCATCCTTGACGGGGCGGAGGAGTACGAAGGCGTCCTCAAGAGCTTCACGGGCACATTCACATTCGACAACCACGACCCCATAGAGAGCACCGGCTGGGACGTGACGCTCAGTGCCGAGTACGCCGGCAGCGCAACCGGAGGAGACTACGACTACCGCAAGACCCTCCTCAAGACGCGCCGCTACTTCAGGCTCTCCCCCACGCAGACCCTGAACCTGAGAGTCGCATGGGGAGTTGCGAACGGAACCGACTTCCCATCGCACAAGCTCTTCCACCTTGGCGGCATGGGGAATCTCAGAGGTTACGACTACAACGAATTCGAGGGAAAACACCTATTCTTCGCGTCCGTGGAGTACGGAGTCCACGTGATCGAAGATCTTGAACTCATCTACTTCGCCGATGCGGGCCGTGCGTGGTTCGGCACGGCGCCCACAACGTACGATTCCGATGAGATGAATTACGACATCGGTATCGGTCTCAGACTGGGCGCACCCGGCGTCGGTGATGTGAGAGTAGATGTGGCAAGGCCGGCCACGACTGAGGATGCAGACATCAGAGTCATCCTACGTCTGGAGACGGCCTTCTAGAGCGGAAGCGCGTGCAGTTGGGGGAAAGCTGTACCGCACGCGGCAACCCGCATCAACCCAAAGCCATGCGCGGCGACAATCCATGGAGGCAGCGATGCGTTCTCTGCTGGTTGTGTTGCTTGTTGTTCTTCTCTCTGTCACGGCATCGGGGACACTACTCTCCGACAGCTGGTTGAGGGGAGCGAGTTCAGTCGCCCTGAACGATGATGCTACTGCCATCTTTGTGAACCCGGCGGGGCTTGGTATGTACGAGGAGTCCGGCTACTACTCGTCGTACACAGTGGCAGGTGAGCAGTTCTCCGACTACAAGCTCGCTATGAAGGGTCCCGGCATAGGCTTCGGATACTCGCGGAGCCAACTGTGGGAGACAACTGACGGAGGGGGCGGTTCGATCTTCCTCCCCGGCGACGATGCCCTCGACACAGTCATCGTCGGAATGGCGTTGGGCGACTTCCGTAAATTCACGATAGGATTTGACTATCGCTGGTTCCGTCCCAGCTTCGGAGACGCGCCCAAGACGGGCACATGGGATGTCGGCATCATGTATCGTCCCGTCGACTTCCTCTCCTTCGGAGGCACGGTCACCAACCTCTCAGAGCCCGTGATCTTCGGCGAGATCGCCGCTCCCATCACATACACCGCGGGGCTGGCCGTTCGCCCGATCGGCAACCGCCTCACGCTCATGGCCGACGCGAGTATCGCAAACGAGCAGGACCTGGAGGACGCTGTCTATACGGGTGGACTCGAAGCTGAGATCATGGACGGCATAACACTCAGAGGCTCTGTCCAGTCGTTCACGTCCGGTGACGACCGGGAGCAGGAGACCAGCTTCGGCTTGTGGTTCACCGGGACGCATTTCGGCGCCGGGGCCTCGACCAGAAGTCACAGTGACGCGTCGGAGAGCATCTACACGGTCGAGATGGGAAGCTCCGACGAGCGGCTTCGCACGATCCTGAAGCCTGGAGAACAGGTGGCTGAGATCGAGATTTCAGGCCCCCTGAACGACTTCGGGTCGCCCTGGAGCCTCTTCGGCACACCGCATGAGGGCGCCCAGTGGGTGATACGCGACATACGGAGAGCCTCGGAGGATTCGTCGGTCGAGTGTGTTCTTCTCAATATCAGGCCGCTCGGCTCGGGGTTCATGGGCGGGCCCAGTGCGCTCGTCCAGGAGATCCGTGACGCAATCGTCGCTGCGGCCGAGAAGCACGGAACGCGCTTCGTAGCATTCCTCGAGTACGGCGCCGGGACATCCGAGTACTACCTGGCTTCGGCGGCCGACGTGATAGTCATGCCGAGGATCGCAGCGATCGAGGGGCTCGGGCAGTACGTCAACATCATGCGCTACACCGGGACCACTGAGAAGCTCGGCATCGAGTGGGACTACATCACGGCCGGGAAGTACAAGAGCACCTTCCACTCCATAGGTGCGGGTCCCCTGACCGACGCGCAGCGCGAGGAGGTCCAGTCGATGATCGACGACGACTTCCGGGAGACAGTGAGCGCGATGGCCGACGGGCGCGACATGACCTACGCCGAGATGGAAGCGCTTGCTGACGGACGCCCCTATACTCCGCCGGACGCGCTCGACGAGGGCCTCGTTGACGTACTGGGCTTCTACTTCGATGCGAAGGCCGCCGCACTTGAACTCGCCGGTGGCGACGTGCCCGACGAACCGGAGACGATTTCGACCGTCAACGTCTCAGGCTGGACGAAGAAGGCCTACGACTGGAACTTTGGGCCGAAGGTCGTGGTCGTCGGAGCGTACGGCGGAATCGACGTCGGCAAGAGTGCGAATGACCCGCTCCGGGGCGGCGAGTCGATTGGCTCGGAGACGCTGGTGAAGCAGCTCCGCCGGGCGCGCAATGACGACTCGGTCGAGGCGGTCGTGTTCCGCGTCGACAGCGGTGGTGGAAGCGCGCTGGCATCAGACATCATCTGGACCGAGACGAAGAAGCTCGCGGAGAAGAAGCCGCTCATCGTTTCAATGGGCGATGTCGCCGGCTCCGGCGGCTACTACATCGCATGCGCGGCGGAGAGAATCTTCGCCGACCCGCTCACGATCACGGGCAGCATCGGTGTCGTTATGGCGAAGCCGTCGCTTGCGGGATTGTATGAGAAGATCGATGCGACGCACGAGACGTTCAAGAGCAGCGAGTACGCCGACGTCTTCTCCTCAACGCGCAGGCTCACGGACGAGGAGGTCGAGGTCGCAAACGAGCACATCCAGTGGGTGTATGACGAGTTTCTGGACAGGATTGTAGAGGGACGCGGGATCGACGAAGAGGAGCTTCGCAAGATAGCGGAGGGACGCGTCTACACCGGCAACCAGGCGCTCGAACTCAATCTCATAGATGAACTCGGTGGACTCAGCGACGCCGTCGCCTACGCGTGCGAGTCAATCGGGACGACACCCGAGGATGCGACGCTCGTCCTCTACCGGACTCGCAAGGACTTCATGGATCAGATCATGGAAGGGGTCTCGGTCAAGCTGGGGCTCTGGAAACTCCTGGACCTTGGCGGCGACAGCCTGTCCGAAATGGTGCAGTTCAGGATGGCCACTTCGGAGTTTGTGCAGTAGCCGCTGGGACCGATGCCCGAAGAAAGGCACGTCAGTGTAGGAATACAACAGCCCCTCCCAGATCGGGAGGGGCTGTTGCTGTCTCACACACGTGACTACCTGTACAACCCCTTGATCCTTCCCCACGACATCGTCTCGACCGCGCTCGGGAGTGTGCAATCACAGTCCACACCGAAGGCTCCGATGTCGCCCCCGTCATGAGCCGCCAGAACACACGGCGAGCAGTCCTCGATCGTGTATTCGGGTCCACAGAAGCGCGGATCCTCATACCAGATGTTGGCGAAGAACGAATCGGGCCCCGCTCCGACGTGCGTCCACGGCTCGTACGCGAAGTCGTTGTGGGTTATCGCCAGATTGCTGTTATCCATCGGCCCCACGATCGTTGTGTACCAGTCGAAGATGTTGCTCCGAATCGCGCTGTAGGGCGAAGCGTCCTCGGCCTCGTAGTAGAACCAGCCGAGGAACGTGTTGTGGATCAGGCGGCAGCCGGCGGCGTCGCCAAACATATCGACCTCGTCCGTGACGAGACATCCGGTCATCCGTAGCGGAAAACCGGGGTACTCGCTCCAGTGGCGACTGACATCCTCGATGACGCAGTTCGTGAGCGTGACGTCGTTGTCGTATCGCATGACGACGGCGCCGAGATCGCCACCGTCGATCACAACTGTTGAGGAAGTGGCCAACCCGCCGAATATCCACATCTCGCCCGCCGTGTCACCACTGCTATCGAAGCTGCAGAGCCCGGCGATCTCAAGATACTCATATGACGATCCGGAACTCGTTACCGGAAGCTCCCCCATCGTCATTGCGTCCTCGTACCAGCCGGACAGGACGGCCTGAGTGCTGACCGTGCAACCTTGAATCGTGCATGCCCTGTCTCCGGTCACGATTATCCAGTCGAACATCGAGCCGTACGCCTCGATCCCGGTGTGGACGGTCGGCGGGGATGCAAATGGATCTCCCTCGCCGATGGCGCCTCCACCGATGACGGCTCCGTCAAAGACCACTGTGCTTCCGCTCCATACGACGGTGTGCACCTGTCTCAGATCGAACGAGTGAGCGACAGAGATGTTCTCTATCCGTGACTCCAGTGGAGAGGGCGTGTTCAGGAACTCCATCGTAGGCTCAAGCCCGTCCCAGAAGATCTGGGTCACCGACGGACCCTGACCTTCAAAGGTCAGGCACTTGCCGTCGACGACGACCGGGGCCCAGTACATGCCAGGCATGACGAGGACTGTGTCGCCGTTCGCCGCAGCATCGACGCCCTCCTGTACTGTCAGGTATTCACCACCACCTGTGCCGTCAACGACGTGTGTGACCGCAAGCGCGGCCGACGAGCACAGAACGACGATCATCGTGGAGAGAACAGCAGTAGCAGTTCTTCGCATGACCACCTCCCTCTTGGAGTTCGGCGGCGATAGGTGTAGTGGTGGGAACCGCCGCATCAGCAACCGTCAATACAATCCTACTCCCATTATTCCGCGGTGACAACCACTGTGCCGCCCGACGGCGCCACGACGCCGTTCTGACCCTCGACCGGCCCACGGCGCTCTTCCTCTCCCCCGCACTTGCGGATCTGCCGCCACAGGGCTATCATCCGCCAGGTAGCCTTGAATGTCTGCCTGGAATCTGCTGCTGCCGGAATGAGGAACGCTGTGATGCCCACTGAATCATCCACCAGCAATCGCGGCCCAGCGCCTGAGCCCAACGACAATGGCGGCCCAACGCCAGAGCCCACCGGCAACGGCAGCCCAACACCTGCGCCCACGGCCCATAGCCTCCTCCGCACGGCGTTCAGGCAGTTCTTCTGGCTGAGCTACGATCACATCGGCCTCCTGATCCTCGCCAACCTGCTGTGGATCCTGCTCTCGCTCCCTCTTGTCACGGCGCCCGCAGCCACCGCCGGGCTCTTTCACCTCACGGCCAAGATCGCCCGGCGAGAGGACGCCTCCCTTCGCGATCTCTTGATCGGCTTCCGCCTCTTCTTCAAACCCGCCCTCATGATCGGCCTCGTGGATGCAGTCATTGCCGTCATCCTCTGGGTTAACGTCGACTTCTACAGCCACCTTGGGGGACGAGCGTCCATTCCCGGGATGCTGTTCGCCGGACTCATCATATGGGCCACTGCTTTCTGGGTTCTCATCCACGCTCACCTCTTCCCGCTCCTGATCAGTGGACAGAAAGGGGTCCGGTCCCTCTTCAGGAAGTCGGCTCTCCTGACGCTCCACAACCCCGCTTTCACGATCGGCATCACGGTCCAGAACATCTCCGTCACCGTGATCTCTGCCATGACCGGGGTCGGCCTCTTCGCTCTTGCCGGCGCCCTGACCGCCGTCCTCCTCACCGCCGGCCATCGCTCCATCCTCTTGAGGTACGCCCCCGATTACACCCCAGCCCCTCTGGAGCAGCGCGGCTGGCGTGATCTCTGGCGTCCCTGGGAGGCAGGCAGGACCGGAAGCTCTCGCGACAAGTAGCGGCACCCGACCCTCGATCTAGCCCATGCCCTCACTCTGCTCATTACTGCCCGACCATCCTGCTTCACTGGACCGAAATGCCCCTCCTCTAGGGTATTTTCAACAATCCGAAGCCTAATCTTAAGAAATGTCAACATACACCTTGATATTCTTAAGGCGTATGTTAGTATTGGTGATATAGGACTTCACTTCATCAATGTGTGACAACCCACAGGAGGTGAATATGATTCATCGATCACCAGAAGCCTGCCCAGTCTGTGGAGGGGAGCTTGTCATCCGGGAACTCGAGTGCCCGTCCTGCGAGGTCACTGTTCGCGGCAGATTCGAGACCTGCGCCTTCTCGGTTCTCACCGGACCGCAGCTTCAGATGGTCAAGATCTTCCTCAAGTCGCGCGGCAACCTCAAGGAACTCGAGCGCGAATTCGGGATCTCCTATCCCACGGTTCGAAGCAGGCTCGATGAGATTGTCAGGAAGCTGGGCTTCACACCTGAGCCGGACGTGGACCCGACTTTCAGGGAGGAGCTTCTGGCGAAGCTCGAGAGAGGAGAGATCGATGCAGACGAGTTCATACGGAAATTGGATGATGCGGCCGCTTAGCGTCGGCGTCTGCCCTACCCCGGACCTGTGGCCGAACGTTGCTCCACTGACGAGGATCAGGAAACGGACATCAGTAAAGGAGATGCACGGTATGAAAGAAGAAACACTCAGAATTCTCAAGCTTCTCGAGGAAGGGAAGATCACGGCTGACGAGGCGAATTCACTGATTGCCGCACTCGGCAGGGCCGAGTCGAAGCCGAACGAGCGACAGACAAGACGCAAGTGGCTTCACATCAGAGTCGAGGAGGACGGAGAGAAGAAGGTGGACGTCAAGATCCCCCTGGCTCTCCTCAAGTTCGGGTTCAAGTTCGCGCCGCACGCGGCGGGACTCCGCATGTCGAACGGTCATCGCGGCCATCGTGCGGAAGTTCGCACGAGACTGAGGGAAGCAAAGGCGAAGGCCCGTGCCGCCAAGTCGCGCGCACGGCGGGAGTTCCGTGACGGGATGCGGGAGTTCGACGTCGCGATGGACGGTCTCGATATGGGTGACGAGTTCGGTGCCCGTGTTGAGGCAACCGTCTCTGATGCGCCGCACGGGTCGCTGGGTGAGGTGAAGGAAGTGCTCGATGACAACCTCAACATCGACATCGAGAAGATCCTGAAGATGGCGCAGGATCCGGAGTTCGACGGGACGATCCTCGAGGTGCGCGACAATGAGGACGGTGAGCACGTCACCATCACTCTGGAGTAGCGGAGAGTCCGCAGCCTGGATCGTGAACACGCCCTTCAGAAGCACCGGTGTTGGACGCATTGAAACAGGAGTCGACAGGATGAGACACATGCACGGAGGCGTAATACGAGGCGGCATGGTCGTTGATAGTGACCAGGCGATGAATGGATCGTGCGTTGGAGACATCGCCGTGATCGAGGGCGGCAAGCTCATGCTCAATGGCGCCTGCTCGGGTGACCTGATCATGGAGAGCGGAGAGACGATACTCCGTGGAGCGCTCGCGGGTGATGCCACTCAGCTGGCCGGGGTTCTCACGGTAGGTGGAGCCATAAGCGGCGATCTCCTGATCGAGAGCGGAGAGACAACCATCCAGGGAGCCGTTGCCTGTGATGTGCAGAACTGCGGAGGCAATCTCAAGGTGTACGGCATAATCAAGGGGGATCTCATCGAGGATGGTGGCACGACATGGGTCGACCCCAAGGCACGAATCATGGGCGATCACATCGTGCAGGACGGACGACGGCACCAGGGGGCTTCTGGGGCCGCGCCCGAGCGGCCTGCGCCGCCGTCGCCACCTGAGCCGCCGGCCCCGCCATCACGGCCTGGGCATTCGGGCCCGGCGTCTGCCGATGAAGAAGCGACACCCGACTAACGTCGTACGAGATCAGAGTCCCCCCCGCGCCGGCCTCTGCTAAGGCCGGCGCACAAGAGAAACGCCCGGGGCATGACGCCCCGGGCGTTTCGTTTCGTGTGTCGTGTGCTGCGCTAGAACCTCCTGTACGGCGACGCCGGGATCGAGAGGGTCGTCTGCCGACGCGCACGGAGGGCGCGAAGACGCTCCTGCCCTGCCGCGAGGTTCTCCGTCCTCGATCCACCCATGCCGTCGCGCGAATAGGCGATCGCCCCAAGCCAGCAATCGTCGAGGAAGATCCCGGCCCCGCCGGCTGCTCCGGGGCCACAACCGTTGTCGGTCGTGTGGAACACGATCTTCATCTGAAACACACCCCAGTAGAGAGAGCTCAGATCTTGGCCGTTCTGCCCCGAGGAACCCCAACCGTCACACTGCCCGAAGTCACCCCACCAAGCACTGAGCTGATACCACGTGCCGGTAGCGCTGAACCGGGCCCACTCTGTCCAGTAGTCGTTGTCCACCGTCGGGACCTCGGCATGAAGCATGAAACGGAGAGTATACGGTCCACCACCACCGGGGTCGGTCACGAGCGGAGAGTAGAGCGCATTCTTGAGGTTCGGCGGAATCAGGCTCGTGTCCGCATCGTCGCCACACCACCAGCTGTGCGGGTCACTGTAGGCGGGGCACTTCCGATCGACGAGGTGCCAGTAGTCACCGGCGGCCTACGGCACACCAGGCAAACAGAGACTTCCATCCTGAACATCATCGAAGAAGTAGACGGCGCCGCCGTAGAAGTCGTAGACCTTGATGTTGTCGACGTGGAAGGCGCCGCCGACTGAGTTGTAGAGCTGATCCTCGTCAGACCATGCCCCGTCCGAAACGAATCGGAAGCGCAGCATGACCGGGTCATCGTACTCCGCAAGTACGAATCCGTAGGCACCGTAGTCCTGCCACCCGTTGCTCGATCCATCGTAGCCGCTATTGAGGTCCACGAACACTCCCAGACTCTCCGCCTGGACATAGGTGTAGTCGTAGTCAGGCTCAGAATCATACCTGTAAGCGAACGTGAGCACGGGATGCACGCCCGGCCTTCCGCCTCGCCCCTTCCCAGGCGGTTCTCCCTCATCCGACGCGCGGTAGAGCGCCTTGATGACGCCCCAGGAGATGTTCTCTACTGTGGTCTGGCTGACCACGACCGGCGGAAGGTTCAACATCTGGTTCCAGCCGTTCCCATAGCCACCGTCAGCGTCATAGTCAAAGGTGCCGCACCACCAGGAGTAGTCGGTCTCGTGGAGCGGGTCGTCGAATGCAAGATAGGAGTCGATGTGGAACTTCGTTTCCAACCCCGCCGTCAGATCCTCGTGGCTCCAGCCGCTTACATCGCCTTCCATGTCGTCGTACCAGACTATTTCGTACGATCCCGGGTTGGCGCCGCAGTGCGAGGCGAGCGTCAGCGCGAGGACGAGCGCGGCAAGACTGAGGATAGATCGATAGCTGTGTCGCATTGCGACCTCCTTTCGGGGCGTGCGAACCCGATCGGCGGCCGCCGCGATGGACGGCCGCGGAAGGCAAGATCATCCTACCACAGGCGCGGGGATTACCAGTGCCTCCTTCTGCATGTGCGCCATGCCCGGCGCACCACGAGAAACGCCCTGGGCTCGTTACCCAGGGCGTTTGAGATACTCTATTCTGATGTAGCAGCAGGCCGCCCGAACCGGGCGCCCTAGGCTAGCCTCAGGTGAACCCCCCGCTTCCGCACGACGACTCCAGACCACCACCCGATGTCGCAAACCGCGACACGATCCTCCGACCCGTCTTCTTCTCACACTCCGGACATTCGTGAGGCTTGTCCCGGTTGGTGACGGACTCGAGTTCCTCGAAGACCAGCCCGCAGTTGTCACACATATACTCGAAGATCGGCATCAGTCCTCCATGAAGCAGTGGCAAGTTCCCTGTTGGCATCGCCCGAACCATAGGGCCTGTTCTTCAGGTCTTATGCAATTCTGATGCCATGGGGCAAAATCGGATTCGGAAAAACAGCTACCCGGTTCGCCTAAATAGCACGCGCCTTGGGACCAGCGAGTTCTTTCCGACGAATCGCGTGGTCTCCCAGCCGTCCGCGAACAGCCCCCGTATCTCGTTGTTGGTGTATGGGCGAAACAGCATCCCCTCCCGCCTGCCCCCGACATACTGATGTGTACCGTCCTCAAGAATGCGGCATTCGGAGTCCGGGTCATCGCTCTTGTCTTCATCGAACGCAACGAGCAGCGGAGTCCCCGGGCGCGCAACGCGCTTGAGTTCCCCGGCCAGCTCCGTTGCGTGTTCAAGTGTCACATGATCGAGACAGCTCCACGCGAGCACCCCGTCCACACTCGCATCGTCAAGCTCCAGGTGGTCTCCGTCGAAGCCGATGGAACTGAGCCCTTGGAGACCCTCATCACCAGCCCGCGCCTCGCAGTACTTGATTCCCTCTTCGACAACATCGCACAGCAGAACCTCGTGGTCGCGTCTTGCGAGCGCAAGCGCATTCCTGCCGATGCCACATCCGAAATCGAGCACGACGCCACCGCCTGGCAGAAGCTCAAGGAACTCGAGCGCGATATCGCTCTCGCCATCAAAGATGGACCTCCCCCACTTCTCGGGAATCCCACCCTCAATCGTCTCGCGGATACACCGCTCCCAGAACACGTGTGTTGCGGGTCTCTCGTGGCGCGGCAATGGTCCCTCCTGGAATCAGCGGGGTGGTTTTCGTGCAATCACGAAGCTGCCCTGACCCGGTGTTGCATCGTCCACCACCCGAGCCCCGATCTCTTCACAGACCTGAACGAAGGTGGAGGCGTACTCATCCAGCCGCCCGTCGCTCTCGGCCGCGTCGAAGGCCTCGTGCACGAGCGGTATGCGATGATCCAGATGCTTGATCTCGCCGAAGCCTGTGGATCCAAGAAGCTCGTCGAGCGTCCCGCCCGGCCTGAGCACTCGGTGCACCTCGGCAAGCGCTGCGGCCGGATCGTCGCACTGCTCGATCGAGGAGGCGGCACACACGCCGTCGAACGACGCATCCTCAAACGACATCGCTTCGGCGTCCATCACCAGGAACTCGACATTCAGAATCCCAAGCCGCGCCGCGTTCTCCTGCTGGACACGCACACGCTTCGGGGAAGGATCGATGCCGACGATCCGGGAGAAGCGATCCGCCATCCGAAGTGACGGCCATCCATCGCCGGGCCCGATATCGAGAACGCTCCCGGCATCTCCCATCGCCCGTGCGAATGCGCTCACGATCGCCACATCGTGCCAGTGCATCCGCCTTGTGTGATCGAGCGGCTGGTACAAGACAGCCAGGCACTCGCCGGACTGCGACTCCATCCGCTCGTACGCAAGCTCGGCCGTGGTCGTCCGCCGCGGCGACAGGTTGCCTAAGATCCAGCGCTCTATGTCGGACCGCTTGTTCAAACGAATCCTCTCCTAAACGACTGAGGGGCACAACGTGTGCCCCCCAAGCGTAAGTCAGGAATGCTGCCTGTGCTACAGCTATCGGGCTCTTCCCGCACTGTGACTCCTCCACGGGCCGCCCCTACTTCAATAGCACGATTTTCTGCACCTCCTTGTGGCAGTCGTTCCTGTCATCGGAACTCATGTTTACGAAGTACAAGCCCCTGTTCTCTGTGCCAGGCAATCTGGGGCGCCGGACTCCCGCGACCGGGGCCCCGGGCATCTACCCGAATCGACCTCTTCGGGCAATAGGTGCCAGTACTACGTCAGATATCGAACTCGCGTTCCTCCAGTATCTTCTTTCCGTCCAGATAGACCGTCGGTCTGACGATCATGAAGCCCCACGACAGCGTGGCCTCATTCTCCCCGCCGATCAGTCTGTTGTCACCGATCCAGAGCGCGGCGTCACCGTACGACTTACTGTCCCAGACAGTGTAGCCGATCGGATTCCGAACCTCTGGATTGGCTCCAATTTCAAAACCACCGACCTTCCCGCTATCACCACTGCTCTCCGACAACACCAGAGAGAGAAGCTCCTCGTTCTCACCGGCCGTCGCGGAGACGATCTCACCGTTTCTGAACTCGATGCGGATGTCGCGGATCGCGACGCCGAAGTAGTCGGTCATCTCCGAGTGCATCGTGCCGTTCGCCGTCCCTGCGATGGGAGCGACGATCACCTTCCCGGCAGGAAGGTGTCCCCAACCTCGCCCGCGCCCCACTTCCCAATCGGAGATGATGCCATCGTCGAGGAATATCTCGCGCCCCTCGACAAGGAACGTGAGATCGCCACCACCCGGTGACGTCATCCTGACTTCACGGCTCTCGCCTATCCGATCTCCCAACACACGGCAGCGCTCCGCGAGTGCGTGATAGTCAACATCGAGCGCAGTCCACCAGGCATCGTGGAGATGCCTGTAGTCCAACCCCATGACCTCGGCCTTCTCGGGAGTGGGATACCCCATATAGATGACACGCTTCCCTGCATCAATGAGCGCGCGACAGACCGGATTCTCCAGTGGGTACCCCGGGACTCCGGCATACAGATGCTCCATGCCACTGGCGACGAGTTCCTTCATGAACTCGAGACGCTTCGAGCCGTGAAGCTGCTGGTCGATCGTCCCGCTCTCTTCTCCCAGATAGTGAATCGGCTCCTCGATCACGATGACGGCCGCGAGGTCGTCCTTCCACTTCAGAATGAACCCGTTGTCCGAACAGTCCGAGAATGCGACGAGGCAGTGTGCCCCCAGCGACTCGAGCGCTCTGCTCAGAGGCTCAATGATGCTGCGGTGAACGAACTCGCCTTTGATCAGTACGACATCGTCGACCTTGATCTGAAGGCAATCTCGCGCGACCTTGACCGCGATCTCGTCCTGGTCAACCTCGAGGATCTGCTTCCGTCTCCAGTCGAGCATACTCTCCGAGATCATCCGCCGGACATCACCCGCGAGTCCGACGTGCTCCCCAATGCCGCGTGCCACATAGAAGTTCCGGGCAACCGCCCGGTAGTATTTCTCAAGCACGCCGCCCTTCTCGACCTTCGCCACTATCTGCACGAGTCCAGCTTTCTCAAGCTCCTTCACATGATAGTGAACGCGGCCGCGCGTCCCACCGATCCAGTCGGCCACCTGCTTGGCCGTACCTGGGCGTTCGATCAGTAGCGTGAGAATGCGAACCCTCTCCGGGTTGGAGAGGGCTTTGATCTGGCCTTGCTTCTCAACGACAGTGAGATCGCGCTCCGGCGATCTCTCGTCTACTGGCTGTCTCTGGAGACCATCCTGCTCCACTTTGCAGCATCCTCTCGTAAGTGGGAGCGCGGTATCGTGCGGGGCGAGCCCGGGCTTGTAGGTTCCTCCCTGGGGATGGGCGGCAAGCCCGGGACGCCTAGTTCAATGCAATAGTCCAGCTTTCCAGCGCAATACTACCACCCCCCACCAGTCGTGTCAAAATAATTCCTGACCCCTCGTCAGCAGTCGGGAAGTGATACGCTCTCTGGGCGCTAAGACTGCGCTTGGTGGCCCTTTCCGCTTGACACCCGGCGTAGACGGTCAATATGATTTCGGAACGCTCGGACATTCCGACCGAGAATCGTTGTTCCCACCGACTGATGGATCAAGAGGCCTACCAACTGGAGTGACAATGACCACGATCACCGATGTATTCGCGCGAGAGATCCTCGACTCCCGAGGAAACCCCACAGTAGAGGTAGACGTACTGCTCGATTCCGGCATCCTGGGGAGAGCGGCCGTCCCGTCGGGCGCGTCGACCGGTACGCACGAGGCCGTCGAACTCAGAGACGGTGACAAGAGTCGCTATCTCGGGAAGGGTGTCCTCAAGGCAGTGCAGAACGTGAACGAGATCATCGCCCCGGAGATCGTGGGCTTCGATGCCGACGAGCAGATTGCGATCGACGAGATGCTCCTCGCTCTCGACGGAACAGATAACAAGGCGACTCTCGGCGCCAACGCCATGCTCGGCGTCTCGATGGCCTGTGCCAGAGCGGCGGCGGACGTCCTCGAGGTGCCTCTCTATCGCCACATCGGCGGCATCAGCGCGTGCCTTCTCCCCGTTCCGATGATGAACGTTCTTAACGGCGGCAAGCACGCGGACAACAACGTGGACATCCAGGAGTTCATGATAGTTCCCGCAGGTGCTGAGAACTTCGCCGAGGCGCTCCGGGCGGGCACTGAGGTCTTCCACGCACTCAAGGCCGTTCTGAAGAAGAAGGGGCTCTCCGTATCAGTCGGTGACGAGGGCGGATTCGCCCCAAATCTCGGCTCGAATGAAGAGGCCATCGAGGTCATCGTAGAGGCCATCGGAAACGCCGGATACGCACCGGGCGACGACGTCTTCATCGCGCTCGACGCCGCCGCCAGCGAGTTCATGAAGGACGGGAAGTACGTCCTTGCGGCCGAGGGCGCCACGAAGTCGAGCGATGAAATGATCGAGTTCTACGAGATGCTCGTCGGCAAGCACCCAATCATCTCGATCGAGGACGGGCTCGGCGAGGACGATTGGGAGGGCTGGGCGAAAATGACCGAGCGCCTGGGCGACAAGATCCAGATAGTCGGAGATGATATCTTCGTCACGAATCCTGAGCGGCTGTCTCGCGGGATTGAGGAAGGCAGTGCCAACTCGATTCTCATCAAGCTCAATCAGATAGGGACGATAACCGAGACGCTCGACACGGTGGAGATTGCGCACCGAAACGGCTTCACGAGCGTCATCTCGCACCGCTCGGGCGAGACAGAGGACACGATGATCGCCGACTTCGCCGTCGCCGTGAACGCCGGACAGATAAAGACCGGTTCCGCATCGAGAACCGATCGCCTCTGCAAGTACAACCAGCTCCTGCGCATTGAGGAGGAGCTTGGCGACACGGCCCAGTTCCCGGGCAAGGCAGTCTACGGCCGCGACTAGCGGCGTTATTGAGAACCGGAGAGGATGTCGAGGCGTGCCCAATCCCTCTGGAGTGAACAGACGCAAGAGGCCGGCGCGACCGAGGGCCGGATCGAAGAAGGCCCCTCCGTTCTTGCGCAAGGTCATCACCGATTACGGGAGCGGTGCGCCCGCGAAGGTGCTCGGCATCCTCGCATGGGCGATTGCGCTCTGGTTCGTTGCGGTGGTGATCATGGGAGACACCGGCTTCTTCTCCATATTCGGACTCAGGGGCATGCGATCCGATCTAGAAGATGAGATCGGGGTTCTTGAGGACGCGAAGGCGGAGGCGACGAAGCGCCGGGATGATCTCGAGCACGACCCCTGGACCATTGAGAAGGTCGCACGCGAGGAGTGCGGCATGATCAAGGACGGGGAGATCGTGTACAGACTGAGCGAAGAGACTACCGACGGAGAGTAGGGACCACCGGACCAACCGGCGGGCACGGCAGGGTACTGGCGCGGTCACGCGAAGTGGAGCTATCCAACAAGGGGAGGACGTCTTGAGATCCGTGATCCTGTGCGCGCTTGTTGCCGCATCTGTTCTGGCCATTGCATCCGCACTCCCGGCAATAACAGTGACACGCGACACCACTCCCCCATTCATCGACGACATCGCGACCAGCGCTCCGGTTCCTTTCGCCGATGTCATCATCAACGTCGATATCACGGATGATCTGCCACCCGTGGCAGCGGGCGATGCGTCGGTGCTCTTCTCTACCGACGCCCAGGGGACGTGGACGAGCTTCCTGCTCGATGCCGTCCCGGGCAGTCCGGACACATGGGAGGCAGCCTATCCAATGCCGGACGGGGAACTCCTCTATCGTTTTCTGGTCGCTAGCGATTCCGCGGCGGCCTTCACCGCTCCCAAGAACTACGCCGACGTCTTTCCTCCACCGCTGAACCTCATGGTCGACCCCGCTGATGAGCCGGCCGGAGATGCCGTCGAGATCTACACTTACGCACTCGATCTTACGGGCGCGCGATTCGGATACTCCGACGACTACATCTATGCGTCTCTTTCGAACGCCACGGGGACCTGGCCCACAACGGGTGGGCTGTTCGGACCCTGGTATATCTACTCGGCCGTGGTCGGGAACCCGGACGCTCAGGTCGACAGTATCGCGCTCGCCATGGTCTACGCTGACGTGCCTGTTCTGGTCTCGACCGGCCTCTACGCCATCGACGCCCGCGACACGAGCTTGGTCCGCGTCGGTGACATAGAAGCCAACATCATCGGCGGTGAGCTGCACATGCGGTGCAGCATCGCCGATCTGATTGCGGACCCGGGCTTCGGTCCGGACAATCCAAGCGGTTACTACGGCGCGGGCGCCGGCACGGCAACATCATTGATTACGACAGAACGATGGACGAACGACCAGACGAACGTGTACGCCTTCTACCAGCGCTCCGACGGGCTGTCACCGGGAGTGAACACTGCTCCGGCGCTGACGAACGTACTTGCTGAGCCGGTGGTCGGAGTCTTCCCCGACACACTGATACGCTTCGAGGTCACGTACACCGATGGAGACGGCCATCTTGCTGTGACGAGAGATGTCGTGATCGATGGAGAGGCCCACGTGATGGATTGCCCCGGACCGGATCGGGACTATGCGGCGGGCGTTCCGTTTGAGCTGGAAGTGAGTCTCGAACCGGGAGATCACGAGTACTACTTCTCGTTCAGCGATGGGGCTCTCACAGTCGAGACCGCGCCGGCGATAGTGGCCTCAGGAACGGGGATCGCGAACGATGGGCAGATCGGAGTACTGGCGCTTCACTCCGCGTGGCCGCAGCCATGTTCGTCGGAACTGCGGCTGAGTTTCTCGATGGCAGGGAGACCGGCGGGACAGATCAGCATCTATAATACAGTGGGAAGACTGGTCCGGAGACTCTGGACCGGGGGCCCCGGAGAGCACGAGGAGACATGGGACATGAAGGATGACGCCGGCGTGCGTGTCGCGTCCGGTGTCTATCTTGTTGTGCTCTCGGACGGTCGCGCAAGCGATCAGAGGAAGGCAGTAGTCCTGCGATAAATGGAGGCATCGTGGATCCTGAAATTCTGGTACAGGCAGACGTCGCACGCCTGGCGATCGAGCACGGCTTTCTGTGGGCGTCGCTGTGGTTCTATGCCGCAGCAGTGCTCCTCTACATTGCGCACTTGGCGTTCCCGAAGATTCGCGTCGTGCGAGGAGGTGCTACAATGGCCCTCGCGGGGGCTGCGAGCTGTCAGACCGTGATGATAGTCGTTCGTGGCATAGTACTCGGCCGACCCCCGTTTCAGACGCTCTATGAGAGCCTCTCGTTCTTCGCCTGGACGGCCGTCCTCGCATACCTGATCACCGAGTGGCGCAGGAAGGTCCGCCTTCCAGGTTTCTTCGTCGCTCTTGTCGCAGGAGGCGCAGTCGCCTATGCACTCCTGGGGCAAAGCTCGGCAATCAGGCCGCTCTACCCCGCGCTGCAGAGCAGTTGGTTCGCCTGGCATGTCGCGATCGCCTTTGCGTCGTACGCGATCTTCATCGTCGCATTCGCGGTCGAGATATCCTATCTGCTCCAGATCCTGTTGTGGAAGCTCGGGCGGCGTGAGTTCCCTGCCATCCTCTGGTGGCCCCTCAGACTCCTGGTCTGGCCGTTCAGGGTTAACGGCGACTACGGGATCACACAGGAGAACCTGCCCAAATTCCACCGCTCCGTGCACCAATTGGTGCTCTTCGGCTTCCCCATGCTGACATTCGGCATAATGTCGGGCGCGGCATGGGCGAACGAGGCCTGGGGTGTCTACTGGCAGTGGGATCCGAAGGAGACATGGTCCCTCATCACGTGGTTCGCATTCGCCCTCTATCTTCACGCGAGAGTGCGGCCGACCTGGAGGGGCGCACCATCCTCCGTGATCATGATCGTCGCGTTTCTGTGTATGATAACCACCTTCGTGGGCGTCTCGTGGCTTGCCAAGCTCTTTGGCATTCCGAGCCTTCACGTCTACGGATAACAGGGAGACCTCATGACTGGACAGAAGAAAGAGACACGTTCGGCCTGGGTCAGGCCCTGCCAGTGGCTGTTCCGTGAGCTGTCGAGGATGCGACTCGCGGTCTGGCTCCTGATCATCATGGGTATCACGATGGTGGTCGGCTCGGTCTTCCCTCAAGGGTACGGGGCGGAGACCTACATCGAATCCTGGGGTGAGGCCAGATACCTCGCCTTCTCGAAGATAGGGCTACTGAACCTCTTCCACACCAAGTACTTCCTGATTCTCGGGCTCATCCTCCTTCTCAACCTCATCGTCTGCAGCGTCGTGAGGCTGTCGGGACGCAAGGGGGCTGGGTCGCGCACTCGGATCCCGAGCCACGCCAGGGCTGTCGGCCTGGCGGGCGGCGACACCGGGGGCGCCAAGCATGCTCGCGAGGTTCTCGCCACGAAGGGTTACAAGGTCCTATCGGATACGGGAGATGCAATCACCGCACGGCGTGGGCCGTGGCCGGAGGGAGTGAGTCTGCTCTACCACCTGGCACTGGCAATCGCCATCGTCGGTTTCCTTCTCTCTGCCCTTCTCTCCTTCGAAGGCGATGTCACGCTGTGGCCGGGAGAGCCGGAGACGGTGGCGACCGTGAGCAGCGACACCGGCATCTTCAGATTCAGCAACAGGCTGGCCGATTGGGGCATCGGGAGTCTTCATCCTTTCGCCGGTGTGAGGCGCGATACCGTGGGTTGGGAGGAGCGCTACGTCGAGATCACACTCGCCGAGTTCGTTACCGAGTGGGAACTTCACGAAGGGAAATACTACCCCAAGGACTGGTTGAGCAATCTCTCTGCGCGCGAAGACGGCGCATCGCCGACTGACGCGCCGAAGTCGCTGATCGTGGAGGTGAACCGGCCGCTCCGTGTCTCGGGGCTTACGTTCTATCAGATGGCGTACGAGCAGGAGTACGATGTCGTCGTTCTGAGCGACGGCGAGGAGATCGAGCGCATCACAGCAGATGCCTACGTGCCGTTCTCGCTCGAATCCGTCGACGGGATGTTCTTCCCTGGCGCGCTCTATGTCGGGACGCTCTTTCAGAAGTACCACGAGCCCGTTCCGGTCGTGCCGCACGTTCCGCTCAAGTGGCAGCCACCGGCTGAGGAACCCGAGGGCGAAGACGTCGCCTCGACTGAGACGGACGACGTTGTCGCGGATGCGGGTGGCTACGGAGACGATGGGGCCGGAGAGGAAGATGAAACGTCCGAGGAGCCGATCGAGATCGGAGATCTTTCGGCCGAGGAGCCGCTCGATATCGATGGCGTGACGTTGATGCTCGAGAACCCGTACGAGGCCAGCGTCCTCTCATACAGACACGATCCGGGCGTAACGCCTCTCTACATCGCCATCACGCTCTTCATCATAGGGCTCTCGATCCGGACCTACTGGCCGAGCTACAGGGTGAGTATCTGGATCGACGGGAGGACCGGACGCATGCTCTTCCGAGCCACTGGGATGCTCGGTGAGCCGGCTGAGATCGAGGAAGAGCTCGTTCAGGCACTTGAAAGCGAGTTTTAGCGAAACACCTTGACCCGTAACTGCCACCGTGCTATATAGGTAGGGGTCGTACATGATGCGGGGTGGAGCAGTCCGGTAGCTCGTTGGGCTCATAACCCAAAGGTCGCAGGTTCAAATCCTGTCCCCGCTACCAG